>WRMH01000009.1 GCA_009777235.1 Oscillospiraceae bacterium | reverse complement strand
TTCATTTTTGGATGCAAATAACAACATTCATTCTGGTTATTATTGGTATAATTGCGAAAACGGAGAGGTTTCCGCTCCGTTTGAAATAGACTTGAGTCAATAAGCATAATGTTAAGATAGACGGATTTAAGTCCGCGAAAACGTCACATAACAAGCAGTTTAGCGAAATGTCGAGCAAAACATATTAGAGGGGGAGATTGGAAAAATGCAGATTCGCAAAGCGTTAGAGAAAGACGCATATGAATACGCTGCAAACCATATCGCTTGTTGGAAAGCGGCATATAAAGGCATCATATCGGACGAGTATTTGGAAAATATGTCAGAAATGCGTTATGTTCGCGCTCTGTAAAAATACGCAAGTTTTTTAGATGGATATGAATACAAATTGAAAACTGATGTTTTGAATTGTTTACTATGATATATTTTAGGTTGCATATATCCTAATAGTATGCTATTCTTTTTTGAAAGGAAGTGAGAAGATGACCATAAATATTGATAACCTTGTCTCAATCTCAGAAGCAAATCAAAATTTTTCAAGGATAGCCCGTCTTGTTGATGAGAAAGGAACAGCTATCATTTTGAAAAATAGTGTTCCGAGATATGTGCTGTTGGATTACAATTTTTTCCGACAAAGTAATATTGCTGATGATGCGAATGTGGATGAAATTGCCTCTCGTATTATGATTAAGCACATTAAAGCATTTGAGGCGTTGGCTAAATGATTACGTTAAACAAAGAGCAAATCATACGCCTACATGGAAAATTGTTGGAAGCCACGGGTGGTTTAGAAGGGATACTCGACGAAGGCTTGTTAGACTCGGTGTTGTCTGCGGCATTTCAAACATTTGATGGTGTTGAGCTATACGCATCTACTGTAGCTAAAATTGCCCGTCTTACATATGGCCTTGTCATCAATCACCCGTTTGCAGATGGGAATAAGCGTATAGGTACATATGTGATGTTGGTGCTTTTGGAGTTAAATCACATTGAAACTGCTTTCACAGATGATGATATAATTCGTATTGGTTTAGAACTTGCATCTGGAAATATGAACGATACACAATTGCGTGATATAATCTTGGAACGTGAATAGCTACTAACCATGCTGAATAATGAATTGGTTGTATTTACCAAGAAGCCAAAAGGTGCAAAAAAAAAGCTGCCGGGCGTTATGCGCAAGTTTGCCAAAGGATATATGATGAATAATATTCAAAAAGAATTCAAAGAAATTGGAAAGAATTATGATTCTTTTGAAGTTTTAGATGTTTTTAGGGATATTGTATATGATCCAAGTGAAAATAATATCAACAATATTCTTATGGAATATAAGCAGGATAAAGACAGAATAATGTATGGTTATTTTTTAGACAAAAAATTAGTTGGAATAATAGGGGTAAAAAATAATTTTGAAAATATTGAAGTATTACATTTTGGGATACACCCTGAATATAGGGGCAAAAAATTGGGAACGGAATTAATGGATCATATTAAAGAAAAGGGGAAAACAATAATATTATCAACCGATGATGACGCAATAATATTTTATGAAAAATATGGGTTTAAATATACTTCGTATTATGAAGAAAAATATAAAAAAATCAGGTATAATTGTGTATATACTCAATAAAATATTGGAGAAATTAATATGGACTTAATCTATAAAAAGATATTACCCACCGCAGAAGAATATAACCAATTGAGGGAAAATGTCGGGTGGGGTTTAATGCCGATAAATATTGTGGAAAAAAGTTTTGGAAGGACTATATATGGAATATCTGTATATAATGGAAATAACATTATTGGTTCCGGCAGGATCGTTGGAGACGGAGGTCTTTGTTTTTATATACAGGATATAATGGTTTTAAAAACTTTTCAAAAAAGGGGAATTGGCTCTAAAATAGTTCAGTTGTTAATGGACTTTCTGGAGGAAAATGCCCCAATTAATAGTTATATTGGATTAATGTCCGCAAAGGGATTGGAAAAATTTTATTCAAAATATGGGTTTATAGAAAGACCCAATGAATATTTCGGTGCCGGAATGACACAATTTTGGGGAAGAAAAGGTGAAATGTCTGAAAATGTGTAACAAAAATTATAATCCGAGATATAAATTATGCAAAAATTCATTAAATGTATTACCACATAACTTATATTCTTCACTTATAATAGATATTAATGGAAAGGTTATTATCGAAGAATCCTTTGTTCTTTTATCGAAAGCATAGGTTGTATCACTACCATCCGAACCAAAGCATATTACTGGTGGTGACTCACTATTAAGGCACATTGTTTTATCTTCTGCACTGAGTAGGTTTATTTCCATAGTTTCTCTAATAGACCAAATGAACAGATATGAGTTTCCTACCATACCTTCCGCTCCATCTGAATACAACATAAATTCCCTATACTCAATAGGAAGCTGTATTCCAATTTTCCGTTCAAAACTTTCCAAATACTCTTTAGTTGTCGGAGGCTTCAGCTTTAGTTTTTCTATGTATGTTTTTATTTGATTATTCATAACTAATCTCCAAACTATTTTCCTGTTAATTGATGTTGCAAGCTTCTCCACCATCCACTAACTTTATAGTTGAGTTTTATGATGATCCCTGCCGTTTGGAGTAGTTGGCTCTGTATTTCCCATCTTCGAGTGCTTTCAAATATTCATCATAACACATCTCCCAAAAAATTAATGCATCAGGTGTAACAAGATTCTCATTTAATGACGCACAATTATCAATACCATCAAAAAGTTCTTCTTTTCCTTCTTCAGATAGCATATCATGCTGATTAAGCCATTCAAATAAAGTTTTAAAGTGTTTAACAACAAATACTTCAGGAATCCCACCATCAATCTGCCATGCCGCTTTGTCAATAATTTTCAACATTAATCTCTCTTTATGACTCAATTTTATTTGCCGATTTGGGTTAAAACTACTGACAGTTTACAACTCTTTTCAAGTCATCACTTTCAGTTGTTTCGTCCAGGTAAATAATCTCTTATTATAGTATAGATTTGCGATATATGTCAAAAACACATACATCGTTTTTTTCCAATGCTTCCTCAAGCGCATCGCTACCATTAGTTTCTAAATATTGTAGCTCGTTGTCGGAAATAGGTATTGTCATCAGCCAATTAATGTGAAATTTTTCTAACTCTAAATTGCCAAGGGTTTCCCATAAATAGGGCGGTGTGAATAAAATATGTTTTAAATCAATGTTAGGGTAATAGGCTTTTACAACGTTAGGGTATACGGTTCCAGGGTCACAAGAATAATTGCTGTTAATTATATTAAATGCACATGAAGAAATGATATTCGGAAATTCTAGAACGTCACTATTACAAATCCCTATAAATTCAACTCGTATATCTTTATTATTTTTATCTACTAAGTCAATTGAGGACTCTGATAACCCAATTGTCGAATAAGTCGTAATCCCAAAATCAGGTCTATCAACGCCAACATACAAATCTATTTTGGAAGTATTGCTTGCATCATGATATGTAGCGACTTTAGGAGTAAACCCTATTGCTTCATGTAATTTTTCAAATAAAGTTTTTTTCTGTATGCTAATCATTTTACTCTCCTTTGCAGTTTAATTTTAAATTGCATCTATTTAATGTACAAGAATTTAATTATGGTCCAAGGTATAGATTTGTTGGGTCTTCTGCAAGACCACTCCTATTAGAACTTGGTAACTCGGGTCGATAGTGGTTTGGGTTATTGTGCTCGTCTAAGAATTGTCTTCTGCTTATTCCTCTTTCAGCTGCACTTGCCTGATGTTTTCTAAACTCGTATCCTGGTCTATGACCCATATCCCAAGGATTGTTAGAATCTATTGGTCTTTTTGTTAAAGGATCTCTTACAATGCCGTCTGAACTCTTAGCATTTTCCCATGACTCCTCTCGTACACCCTTTCGATGTCCAGAAGGACGGTTATAAGTATTATTTGCATTATGCACCAATACGCAGACGCTGCCTGCGTAATAAGTATGGAAATCTTCGACTTGGAGGTTATATACAGTAACCGGTTTTTCCAGTTCCTCTAATTCAATTTCCTGTACAGTAACCAGCTTGCCGCACGATTTGCGCAGTTGATCTCCGGCGGCCAGTTCGCGAGCAATGACCCAGCCTTTGCTCTGCACCCAGTATGGGTGCTCGGGGGTAACTAATGTCTCGCTCCCGTCAACCCAAACATGCACAAGCGAACCGCTTTCACGTATATAAGTCTCAACTACATTTTTCTCAGCGGTTTCATCAGTTTCAATGTTAGTTGAAATAACCTTATCGCCCGCTCTTATCCTCTCTATTTCAACAACTCCTGTTGCAGTTAAAATCATTGTTCCTGCCACAAAACAGACTTGATTTTGCAAACCTACATTAAACCCGCTTGTGAAAGCTGCTAGTGCACTTATTGATATTTGAAATGTGTTATATGTTTTACTGGAATGTAATCGATGGTTAAAAGCAGTTAAAGCATTATCCGGATTAAACAATCCTGCACCCCATGCGAGCAAATCAAATCCTGCCATGCTCAAAGAAATTGCGGTAGTCGTTTTTGCAATGTACGGTATTATTTGGTTCAGTAGAGTAGAATTACCAAATAGTCTACATGAACTCCCAAGAACAAAACCCAAACCGCTAAGACCGCCGAATAATCCACCCATCAACGCTCCGGTAAAGGCACCATTGATAAAACCTTCCCAGAACGAGCCTCCGGCAATCAAGCATGAGATTCCTCCCAAGACACCTCCTACAATTGCACCTGATATAATTAAATTAGCAATACCTAATAGAATAGGTGCAAATATTCCTCCAATACCGGTACATATCAACACAACCGCTACAACGACTAAAACTACCGTAACAATTGCTTTCCAATTATCTTTACACCAGTCTGCGGCTGAACTTAAACCATCCACGAAATTGTCCCAGCCGTTTTTTTCAATGTCCGGTTTAAGATATGAATGTCGAGAATAAAACTCATCTTTGCGTTGTTTGATTAGTTCGGAAACTTCGCCATCAATACGGACAACATCGACAATAAAATCTTCCATGCTTGCTTGAAAGGTATCAAGCGAAGCGATTCTTTCTTCTTGTGTTTGTGTAGATGCTTGAATAGAGTTGATAACATCATCTAAATTACATACATTTTGGTTGATTGATAATGTTTTTGTACTAAGTGCTGCTAGCTCTGCCTTATAATCAACCACAGACTGTTTGATATTTGAAATCAATGTTGGCATTTGGTTAATTTTATTTGCGTACAACGTAATAGTCGCCATAAACTCACCCCAACTTTATTTTAATATAAATTAGTTATTAAGCCTATAATAACTTTTAATATTAGCAGACTTTTGTTTACTTGTCCACTAACATTTGTGATTAAACGGAAAGAGTAAATATGGCCTGCTCGGATTTATGACGGCATTACCCACAACAGCGGATTTTACGGACTATACCGTCGTATATCTGCCTAAAAATCACTTCATCAAAGAAGAAACCATGACCGCGCAGGACTATAACCGCGCTCTTTTTCCTGTTCGATGTGACGGATGTCTACAAAGATGAACGCACAGCGCAATGGACTGTTCGCAAGGAGAACAGAAATATGCAAGCGTTGGCTATGACATTTGGCAACGAATCGATGGCGATGAATATGAGTTTGCAGCCGGAATATGCCGAACCGTATGATTGGATAGTGGCGTTTTTTCGGGATTTGGCGTATGATGCGGATATGCAGATTGAGTTGAGAAATGACGAATAAAGGTTTATAATAAGGTTGTCAGTTGGACACCAATGGCGATATTTCACCCGAAAGGAAAACAGCGACTATCACAGTCTATTCCTTTGTGATATTATATGTATTGATAATCAATGTCTTTAACCGTATGCGCTTCAAGCAAGAAGTTGTTGATCGCATAAATCTGATTTTAGTGGAATTGATTCGTTGTGTTGAATATGCCTCTGACTTAAAATACAGCAACATATCAGCAATAATTTATCAATGGATTGATTTGGAAGTTAAGCGTATTGGGGGCTTCAATCAATGATCACTATGAGGTAACTGATTACGAATAAATCTTGGGGAGTAAAGTGAACACAGAGAGTTTTACTGGCAAAGCACAATCGTATGCTGCCGCACGTCCGGGCTATCCTGTAGAAGCACTAAGCTATATTCTAATTTGATTTTATTGTTTTTAGTCCTCCGGCTTGCGACGATTTTTTATGAAAGTTATTGTCATACAAACAGCAATAATGAGTGCCATAATTGCTGTTGGAATATATTCGCCGTCTGGCGTAAGCGTGCCATTTTCAAATAACACATCGCCATCAACTATATGCTTCATTGAAAAAATAGACAACATCAAGGCTATGAGTATAAAAATAATGGTAACGGGCAATTTGTTAAATTGATTAAACCCGAAATATACATCACGAATCACCATTTCGACTGATATAATTGTGACAATCGCAAACATGATAATAATACTTTGTGCGAAGCCGCTTGCCCACACTATTCCGCTGCTATGCAATGCGGCGTTTCCAACGAGCAGAATAACAGCAGCGATTACTCCGTGCTCAAATACTTTGCCTCTTTCGAGGATTTGACGTTCATCAAGTTTCGCTTTCATTTTCGTTTTCCTCCCAAAATAAGTCATTTAGAGTTTTTCCGAGAACCTTGCATATGGTTCTGCATAGCTTTATTGATGGGTTGTAATCACCAAGCTCAATCAGGTTAATCGTTTGGCGAGCAACATCCACAGCCTCAGCCAGTTCTTTTTGCGACATATCTTTCGCCGCCCTTGCCGCTTTTAGTTTCAGATTCTTTGCCAAAATCTCACCTCCACGAACAATATAACATATACAAATTACATTGTCAAGTATATATTTCATTATGACTTATATAATGTACTTATTAATGGCGAGGCGAAGCCCCGTCATATGAGTTTATGAAACAAACAGTGATTTTTTTCGTCTAAATGATCACTATAATATATCGCCTTCGCCGAAATGACCGAACCCGAACGCTGCCGGAGGCAGAAGAAGCGAGGGTCTTATGATTTTGATAACCATACCCGAAAGGATGAGAGAAAATGAAATGCCTGATTATACTATTGTTATTGATTTCAGTTTTCTTATTAACAGCCTGCCAAACTGCTCAACCAACAGTAAATACTCAAAGTGAGCCATCAAATGGCGGAAAAGCCGACTATGGGCTAACTTCTGATTCAAATCAAGACACAGCAACTCCAAGTGAGCAGCCGGCTGCGACACAAGCAGATACAGCGGTTGAAGGCTGGACTGACTTGTACTATCGTGTTGACCATCAAGATTATATAGAAAATGTTGTAAAAATACGGTCTGTCGAAGAACTGCGGGAGAGTTATGAAATAATACAGCCGCAGAATTTAAGCAGGGTATTTGAGGAGCTTTTTTTCAATGACGATCAGTATGGCGAGGTCTTTTTTGAAAACCGTTTTTTGGTTTTCATCGTTTTTCCCGAGGGAAGCGGGTCTATCCGCCATAAAGTTACTGCATTAACAGAAAAAGAAGGCGTATTGCGGGTTCAAGCTGAAAGACACATCCCGGAAGCAGGGACAGAAGATATGGCGGGCTGGATAATAGCAATTGATTTGGACGTTGTTTTTGCCGAGCTGGATGTTACCGTCGGCTGGGAAAATGTGCCTATGGATGTTTCTCAGTTTTTGCCGCCCGTCTAAGATTTTCTAAAAAATTATTGACAAGCAAGTATTATTAATCTATTCTGCTAAACAGACGACTTGTTTTTGGAGGTAACGCAGTTATGGCAACTACAAATATCGTATTGTGCATTATTTTTGCAGTTATCGCCGCCGCGCTCGGGGGCTATACTGCTTTTACAGCAAGGTGCAAAGGCCCTATATTGTCGAATCCTTGGATTTGGATGGGGAAAGAAGAAAAAATAAGAGAGTTGGCGAAAGTAGACATAAAGGCTGAGTATAGGCAACTTACTATTGTGTTCGGCGGTCTTGCTCTTGCCTTTGGCTATTTATCAGCTTTTTGCATTTTTTCATATCGTTTGCCGCTATACCCCATGTGGATTCTTTGCGGGCTTATTGTAATATATGCAATTGTCAGTTCGCTTAAGTTCGTTACGAGAGGGAGCGGAAGATAGCCGTTAGAAAAAAATGAGGTTAGGGCTGAGGCACTTACTTTATGGAACTAATGGCTACAAATTGAACAGGGGTACAAAATAATGTACATACCCGTATCACCGCTTGCAGAAGCAGGGGAGACTTATGATTTTGTCAAAATCTATCAGTGAGGTGATTGGCTATGCTCTATGAATACACGCTATCCGCGCAGCGGGAGGATTTTTACAACATCACGCCAAAAGTTCGTGAAGCCGTGACGAAAAGCGGTGTATCGGCCGGCGTAGCTGTCGTATTTTGCCCTCACACCACGGCGGGTATTACAATAAATGAAAACGCCGACCCTGATGTTGTGCATGACCTGTTGATTGGTCTTGATAAAGCGTTCCCCGACCGTGCGGAGTTCCGGCACGGCGAGGGTAATTCATCAGCACATCTCAAAGCGTCGGCGATGGGTTCGAGCGCGACTGTCATTGTTGAAAACGGCAAGCTGCTTCTCGGAACGTGGCAGGGGATATATTTCTGCGAGTTTGACCCGCCGAGAAATCGGAAGTTTTATGTAAAGATCATTGGAAACTAAGCGACCCTGCGAAAATACCCGGCATCGGCTGTGACTAAACCTGATGGAAAAAGGTTTTGCTATACTATGCGTTTGGCGCCGAAGAATGTTCTGGCATAATATTCGGTGTCGAAATTACCGATGATGACTTTTCCGTTTGAACTGGAAGCGTGAACCACTTTGTTATTTCCCATGTATATAAGCACATGGTTGATTGTCGTTCCGTTTAGTGACGTGAAAATCAAATCGCCCGGGGCAAGCTCTTCTCTTCTGACGTGAACGCCGTTATCCCGGTACTGCCCGCCGGCATTGCGTGTCAAGGTGATGCCGAAAGCCTTATAGACATATGACGTAAGACCGGAGCAATCAAATCCCGCGGGGGAGGAGCCTCCGTAAACATATTTTGTGCCGACAAAGCTGACAGCCAAATCCACAATTTGCTGACTTAGCTCCGCGTTTGGATTGGGAGCGGAAACAACGGGGGCGACCTGAGGTACGGTATTAGAACCGGAAGTTGCCGATGAGGTATCGGAGAAAATGGAAAACTCCGGTGTGACGTTTAATAAATCGGCTCGAATGTATCCGGTTTTTCCGTCGTGCATTACATTATACCAGATGTCTTCAGCCCCGATTATTCGAACTACCGTATCTTTTGAATAAGTGCCGAGAAGGGTGGAGCTTGTGGTTGCTCCGGCGCGCATATTTACATTGTTTGCGGACACTGTGCCGGTAATAATGGAATCCGGGCCGTCTTCGTCATCAATGCCGGAGGTGAAAATACTGATAAAATCGGAGCGCATATAGCCGATTTTGCCGTCATATTTTATTTTATACCAACCCTCGTTGATGCCGACAATGACAACATCTGTGCCTTTCGGGTAATTGCCGAGCACTGCGGAATTGGTGTTTGGCTTGTCTCGCAGGTTTACGCCGCTGCCGGTGATAGTGCCGACCGCGTTAAAATCCGCAACGACGCGGGGCCTGTCGAGCAACGGAACGCTGACATATCCGATGGTGCCGTTGTAGTTGACTTTATACCATTGGCTGTTTGTGCGTTCAAGTATGACCATCGCTTCACCGGCGGCAGCCTGCGTCAGGATATCATGGTTGGTGCCGGGTCCGGAGCGTATGCGGACTCCGTTGCCGATGGCATTTGCCGCGCCCCAGGCAATTGTGCCCGAGTTTGCGGAAGCGAACAAGGTAAACATTGCCGATATAATGGATACAAGGACAAGTAATGCAACTAACTTTTTAATGATTTTCATAATGATAATTACACCTCTTTTACCCGGATGCGAGTGCGCGTTCAAGCCAGACCGCGGCGACATCCATTGCCTCAAAGAAACTTTCTTTCTCGCTCTTTTTTACAACTCTGTCGCGTGATTTTAGTTCCGGGTCCGTATATTGCAGTTGAACAACTATGCGTTTTGCGAGAGAGAGGTCTTCCATAGATTCAGACTCGGTAATTTGAAGCATTATAATATATTTGTCGGACATACTTCCGTAATACACGATGTCATCTTTCCTTCTCAAAGGGCGGCCCTTATATGTAAGCATTTTATTTTTCGCGTTAACCGGCATTGTCTGACTCCTTTTAAATAAGACTTAAAAATAACTGTAACCAAATTGTAACACATTGTATCTACTCTGTCAACAATATTCAAAAAAATATTAAAAAATTCATAAAACTTCGTCATATATCAACATATAGTTGCTATGACGGATAAAATATGGTAATCTATATACAACATATGGCAGTATATAGCAGTCACAAAAGGAGAACCATATGGATAATTCGACGATTTTTAGTCATGTGGATCATACATTGCTCACTATGACCGCAACGCAGGCGGATATTGAAAGATTATGCGGCGAGGCTGTCACTTACAAAACGGCCTGCGTTTGTATTCCGCCTTGCTATATAAAACACGTCCGCTCACTTTTTCCGTCGCTCAATATCTGCTCGGTCATAGGGTTTCCTCTCGGTTATGACAGCATTTACACAAAATCCGCCGCTGTGCAAATAGCCCTTGGCGACGGCGCCGACGAGCTTGACATGGTAATAAACCTTGCCGACGTAAAAAACGGTGAGTTTGACAAAGTGAGGGAAGAAATCTATACGCTAAAGCAGCTTGTGGGTGTAAAGATACTTAAAGTCATAGTCGAAACATGTTATTTGACGCAGGCGGAGAAGATCGCCCTATGTCAGGTAGTTACGGATTCAGGGGCGGACTACATCAAAACATCAACAGGTTTCGGCACGGGGGGAGCGACGCTCGACGACATCAAGCTCTTTAAAGCAAATGTGGGACAGGGCGTAAAAATCAAAGCCGCCGGAGGGATTCGCATCCGGGAGGACATGATAGCATTTTTAGACCACGGGGCAAAAAGGCTGGGAACAAGCTCCGCTGTCAAAATCCTATGCACAGAAACGGCGAAAGGAGCGGGCTATTAGTATGCCAAATGCGCAATATCATTTAGGGTTTGCGGACGCAAGCGGCGCGCGCTATGCTATTTTACCGGGAGACCCCGGTCGTGTGCAGGGCATTGCAGAAAAACTTGATAATCCTCGTTTTCACGCGCAAAACCGGGAATATACGGCATGGATGGGCGAGGCGGCGAGTGAGCCGGTCTTGGTGATGTCAACCGGAATGGGCGGACCGTCTACGGCTATTGCCGTTGAAGAATTGGCACAGCTCGGAGTTGATACATTTATCCGCGTAGGTACTTGCGGGGGTATGGCCGAAAAAGTAAACGCCGGAGATTTGGTCATAGCTACCGGCGCAATAAGGCAGGAGGGCACAAGCCGGGAATATATCCCCATTGAATTTCCCGCTATTGCGAGTATTGATGTGACAAATGCCCTTATACAGGCGGCAAAGAATACCAATCTATCTTGGCACGCGGGCGTAGTCCAATGCAAGGATTCATTCTACGGGCAGCACTGCCCCGAGCGGATGCCCGTTTCATATGAGCTCAAAAATAAGTGGCAGGCGTGGATCAAGGCGGGCTGTCTGGCTTCCGAAATGGAAAGCGCCGCCCTTTACATTGTCGCGCAGACGCTTTGCGTCAGAGCGGGGTGTATATTGAGCGTTGTTTGGAATCAGGAAAACGCGGCAAAGGGGCTTTGCGGCAAAGAAGTGCACGACACAAGCCATGCTATAGCGGCGGCAGTTGAAGCGGTGCGGATATTGATTAAAAGCGGCGCGAATAACTAATAACTATTGGCGAAACGAACCTAATAGGTTATAATAGTAGCATAGTCTAATCCATATTTTATAGGAGGTCTTGTTTATGTCACAAACAACATTTAGCGTTCGTATGGATTCGGACGTAAAAAAACAATTGGATGACTTCTGCTTACAAGTCGGAATGAACACAACGGTGGCATTTAATATGTTTGCTCGCGCTGTGCTGCGCGAAAGACGTTTGCCTTTTGAAGTAACGACCGAATTCGACCCATTTTATAGCGAAAGCAATCTCGCTCACCTTCGACGCGGCGTCTATGCCCTAAACAGCGGTAAAGGCATAGAACGCGATATTATTGAGGTGTCGGAATGAAAACAATTTGGTTTGAGGAGGCTTGGGACGATTATCTCTACTGGCAGTCGCAAGACAAAAAAACCATCAAGCGAATTAATCAACTAATTCAAGATTCACAGCGAAACGGTTATTCCGGAATCGGCAAGCCGGAGCCGTTAAAGGGGGAGTTTAGCGGCTTTTGGAGCAAGCGAATTGATGATGTTAATAGATTTGTCTACCGAATCAGAGACGGGATACTTGAAATTTTATCCTGTAAAGGGCATTATGGTGATTAGTCTAATTCAAGCCTTCGACTCGATAAAACAATAAATTATCCTTACTAAGCGATAATTTTAAATACGGCAGTCAATACAGGATAACTACGAACTACGCATTATGAATTAAAAAGCGGGGGAGGCATATATGCTAATAGTGGGAAACGGGCGTCTTATAACAAGAGGTACTCCAAACAGACTTATAGAAAACGGGGCTGTTTTAATTGACGGGCGCAAAATAGCGCAAGTGGGCGACAGCGCGGCGCTTCGCGAAAAATGCAAAGACGCCGAATATATTGACGCGAGAGGCGGCGTTATAATGCCCGGACTTATCAACGCGCACAATCATATATACTCAGCTTTTGCGCGAGGGCTTTTTATAAAAGGCTACGCTCCAAAAAGTTTTCCCGAAATATTAGATGGCCTGTGGTGGACTCTTGACCGAAATCTGCTGATTGAAGACACATATATGAGCGCGATGGCCACATATGTTGACTGCATAAAAAATGGATGTACAACAGTATTTGACCATCACGCGAGCTATGGTCAAATAGCGGGAAGCCTGTTTAAAATCGCGGAGGCGGCAAGTGAGCTTGGTGTGCGGACAAGCCTTTGCTATGAGGTATCGGACAGGGACGGCGAAGCAAAGATGCGCGAAGCCGTAGCCGAAAACGCCGAATTTATCAAATACGCGGCTGCCGATAAAACAGATATGATAAAAGCTATGATGGGTATGCACGCATCCTTTACGCTCTCGCAAAGCACCATTGAGCTTTGCCGCGAAAACACCCCTGCGGGCATAGGTTTTCATATTCACGTCGCGGAGGGCATAGAAGATGAAAATGACTGCTTGTTAAAATATAAAAAACGTGTAATTGACAGATTGCATAGTCATGATATACTGGGTAAGCAGACAATTGCTGGTCATTGCATCCATGTGGACGAAGCCGAAATGGAGATAATAAAGGACACGGATACAATGGTTGTGCATAATCCCGAGTCAAACATGGGAAACGCCGTAGGCATACCGCCCTGTATGGAAATGATGCGGCGGTGCATACTGATAGGGCTTGGCACAGACGGTTATACAAACGATATGTTTGAGTCTGAAAAAGTCGCGGGTATTATACACAAGCACGTTCTCAAAGACCCGGGAGCCGCTTGGAGCGAAGTGCCTCAAATGCTGTTTTACAATAATGCCAAAATGTGCGCCCGCAGCTTTGAGAGCAAAATCGGCATACTTGAGCCCGGCGCCGCCGCAGATATTGCGGTCAGCGACTATATACCACATACCCCTATGACGGCCGGCAATTGTGACAGTCATGTGCTTTTTGGCATTAGCGGACGGAGCATAACGGCCACAATAATAAACGGTGAAGTAAAAATGAAAAATCGTGAGCTTATCGGCATTGACGAGGAGAGAATCCACGCGCTGTGCCGCGAAAGGGCTCAGAAGATATGGAGCAGAATAAATGAGTGATTTAATGAGGCAGATTCCATTCGGGCAGCTCATGACATGGGCGTTAAATGAGTATGAAACCGACGAAACAGTATTTGGTATTCACAAGCTGTACAGCCATGAGCCAAGCCGGATGCGCAGTATCTTTGGAAAAGGGCTTGAGCTGCCGTTTGGCGTGGCGGCAGGGCCGCATACGCAGCTCGCGCAAAACTTAGTGGCAAGCTATGCGGCGGGGGCTCGCTTCTTTGAACTCAAGACCGTGCAGGTCTTAGACGGGGAAGATTTGCCTGTGTCAAAACCGTGCATATATGCCGGGGACGAAGGATATAATATAGAGTGGTCAACAGAACTATATGTGCCGCAAGCCTTGGATGAATATATTAAGGGATGGCTTGCCATAGTTCTGCTGGGCCGTGAACTCGGGCTTGGCAGCGACGAGGGTTTTGTGTTTAACATGAGCGTCGGCTATGACCTTGAAGGCATACAAACAGCAAAGATAGACAGTTTTATCGAGGGTCTGAAAAATGCGGGGGACACGGATTATTGGAAAACATGTACGCAATGGGCAAAAGACAACCTCACGCGATTTAAATATGTTGACAAGCAGCTTATAGATAACCTGAAACCAAATATTTCAAACTCGATCACGCTCTCTACGCTTCATGGCTGCCCGCCCGACGAAATAGAACGCATAGCAACGTATTTGCTCCGCGAAAAAGGCTTGCACACCTTTATTAAATGCAATCCGACGCTGCTCGGGTATGAAGATGCCCGCTCTTTGCTCAATAAGCTCGGATTTGACTATGTAAGTTTTGACGAGAGGCATTTTTTGGCCGATTTGCAATTTGACGATGCCGTTTTGATGCTCCGGCGCCTAAAATCTCTTGCCGACAGCCTGTCGCTTGAGTTTGGCGTGAAGCTGACAAACACATTTCCAGTGCAAAACGATCAAAATATACTTTCAGGTGAAGAAATGTATATGTCCGGCCGTGCGCTATTTCCGCTGTCTATGGCTGTGGCAAACCGATTATCAAAGGCTTTTGACGGAGACCTCCGTATCAGTTACTCGGGCGGAGCGGACGTCAGGAATATTCTTGACATCGCAAGAGCGGGCATATGGCCTATTACCCTTGCCACGACAGTACTCAAACCCGGAGGCTATGAGAGGCTTCATCAAATAGCCTGCGCATTGAGCGAGACAGACGGCGAGGGCTGCAAAGAGGAAAGCGGCGAGACAGGCTATGATAATTTCAGAAAAAATGATGCAACGGGCGGTTTTGTAAATCTCATAAAACTTCAGGAACTTTTTGACAATACGCTTATAAACCCCATGTATGCCAAGCCGGAGAACATACAAAAAAGCCGGAAGATAGATGATAAAGTACCGCTGATAGACTGCTTTAGAGCGCCATGCCGCGACGGCTGCCCGTTCGGGCAGGATGTACCGGCATATTTACGGCTGATTGGAGAAAAAAAATACGCCCAAGCTCTGCGTGTCATCATTGAAAAAAATCCCCTTGTCCACATTACCGGAACTATATGCTCACATAATTGTATGACCCGGTGTGTGCGCGGCTTCTATGACAGCAGCGTTGATATCCGGGCGGAAAAGCTCGCGGCGGCAAAGGGCGCGTTTGAAGCGGTCTTGGCCGAGAGGATAGGCAAAAAAGGTATGCCGAAATCAAAATGCAAAATCGCCGTAATCGGGGGCGGCCCGGCAGGGCTTGCGGCGGCGTATTTTCTCGCCGGGGCGGGTCACGCGGTGACTATACATGAGGAGAAAAGCTCGCTGGGCGGTATTGTCCGCCATGTCATACCGGAGTTTAGAATTGCTCAAAGCGCGATAGATAAAGATATAGAGCTTGTTTTGTCGGCGGGCATAAATTTACGGCTCGGCCTGAGGGTTGTTGACATAGAAAAGGTCCGCGCTTATGGATATGAGCATGTAATAATTGCCACAGGAGCTTGGAAATCGCTTTCGGTCGAGCTTGAAAGGGGAACTGCCATTAACGCCATACCATTTTTGGCCCGATTGAAGAAAACGCCGGAAAACGTAAAGCTCGGAGAAAATATCGCGGTGATTGGCGGCGGGAATACTGCCATAGATGTGGCGCGAGCCGTTGTGCGCCAAAAGGATGTCAAAAAAGTCAGGATCATATATCGCCGCACAAAGCGTTATATGCCCGCGGACAGCGAAGAGCTTATTTTGGCGCAAAACGAGGGAGTAGAGCTTTTGGAGCTTTTGGCGCCGGCAAGTCATGTGAACGGAGTTTTGACCTGTAATGTCATGGAGCTTGGAGAACCGGACGAATCGGGAAGGTGCTCTCCGATTTCTACGGGAGAGAGCGTCGAAATACCGGCAGATACGATAATATCCGCAATCGGAAGCATTGCGGATAACCGCATTGTTGATGCCGTGCTCGCCGTATACGATAAGCAAAATGTACACATAATCGGCGATGCGAAGAGAGGACCGGCCACGGTTGCCGAGGCCATCGCGGATGCCGCAAAGTGCGCCGCCGCCATTGCCGGAGCGGAATTTAATAAATACGAGCACTTAAATGTCAGGACAAACGAAGCTGACGCAATCGGAAAAAAAGGCATCCTCTACTGCAATGAATGCAGGCCGGATGAAGCGGCTTGCTGCTTGGAGTGTGAGGCGGTATGCAGCCTATGCGTTGACGTATGTCCGAACAGGGCGAACATCGGCGTCAAAATAGACGGGCGCACACAGATCGTGCATATTGATTTTATGTGCAATGAATGCGGAAACTGCGAGGTGTTTTGCCCGTATTCGAGCGCGCCGCAGTTTGATAAGTTTACCTATTTCATCTATGAGCAAGACTTTTTGGCAAGCGAAAACCCCGGCTTCTTGGCGATGGAAGACGGTACTATCCGCGTCAGGTTAGACGGCGTGGTGTCCGATCACCGCGACGATACTAAGCTGCCATCGGATATTTGGCGGCTGATAGAAGCATCTTTAAATAAATTCAAAAGCTGGTTCTTACAAGAGCACGTACACTGATTTCAACGCTTGCCTTTGTCGTATATTTCGCCGAGAGCGCGGGGGGCTTTGTTTGATTTTGAGAAAAATATGAGAACGAGCAGCGTCACCACATAAGGCAACGTAAAAATAAGATCGGAATAGCTTGCGGGCAGCTCAAGCAGATGAGAGAGCCTTTGTCCGCCGGAGCGCGCAAAACCAAAGAGCATACAGGCGGCCACGGTGGGCATGATACGCCAATTTCCAAAGATGAGGGCGGCAATGGCGAGATATCCGGTACCCATATAAATACCGGGTGAAAAACTCGCGGCTATGGAGTATGCGTAAGACATGCCGCCGAGCCCGGCGAGCGCGCCAGATATCATAACGGCAACGAAACGTGTTTTTGCAACGCTGATTCCGGCGCCGTCCACCGCGTGGGGATTGTCGCCGCATGCCCTCAGCCTCATGCCAAAACGGGTTTTATACAGCAAGTACCACGAGAGGACAACAACGGCGATAATAACGAGCTGGAACGGATAAACCCGCTGAAAAGCCGCGCCGATAATGGGTATGTCGGACAAAAAGGGGATATCGAAGCGAACCGACACACCGAGGTTGATCCTGTCGGAGGGCTGGCCGAAAACCTGTGAGTTGAGCTGGCGTGTGAAAAATCCCGTAAAAGCTATGGCAAGTATGTTTATGACAACGCCGGATATTACTTGGTTTGCTTTCAATTTGACGCATAAAAGGCCGTGCAGCATGGCGAACAAAGCGCCGCCAATCATTGCGAAGAGAAAAGCAAAGTACATCGGCACGGATGAATGTTGGACAAAAAATCCGCCAAAGAAAGCCACAAACAAAGAGCCGGTAAATGCGCCCATGCCGAGCAAGCCTTCGAGAGCCAAGTTGATTATCCCCGAGCGTTCGCTGTATATACCGCCGATTGCAATGCAAAGAAGCGGTATACCGTATGATAGGCCATCAATAAATACAGTGTCCATATATTATTGCCTTACCTTTCCGTAGTCCATAGTCCATAGTCCATAGTCCATAGTCCATAGTCTGTGAGCATTACTATTCTGTGCGCTCTCCCGTGCGGCTGAGAAGCTGCCTCAAAAACGCGCCACATGCCGAAAACAGCAAAATAAGTCCCGTTATGACCTGGGCGATTTCACGCTGAATATCCAAAACGCTGCTCATATAGGTCGTCCCTTGAGATATGACCGTTATCAAAGCCGCCGCGAAGATCGTCCCTATCGGGTTTAAATTGCCGAGCAAAGCTACGGCGATGGCATCAAATCCGATAGACGAAAGAGAACCCGGCGGAATCATGTCGTTATATCCGAGATAGTGCATGACTCCGGCAATCCCGGCCAGAGCTCCCGAAAATGTCATGGCAAACATGATGTTGAGCTGCGGGCTTATGCCGAGATAACGCGCGGCTTGGGTGTTCAATCCGACCGTCCGCAAATCAAAGCCCATCCTTGTACGATCCAAGAAAAATTTGATCGCGATGGCCGCTCCGATGGCAAGGATAATGAAAACGGGCAATACAGCCCTGTATGGGCCGATCATGAAATTTTG
The DNA here is from genome assembly GCA_009777235.1 of Oscillospiraceae bacterium. Classification (GTDB taxonomy): domain Bacteria; phylum Bacillota; class Clostridia; order Oscillospirales; family Oscillospiraceae; genus WRMH01. The sequence goes on along the minus strand of WRMH01000009.1, from coordinate 70,537 downwards.
AAAAACAAGCCGCGCCGAAGCGTTTATCGCGGAAGAATTTCGGGTGATGCTGTCAACATAGCGTGTCAGTATAAAGAAGCTGATAACATACATGATTATATAGTTTAGCATGATGCTTGAGACTACTTCGTTTATGTTAAATTTTGATTTCAATATCCCGATCAGGCCGCCGACAAGCGCTCCGGCAACAGCTCCGACGATAAGTACAAGCGGTATGGCAACGTATGAGGGAAGGTCAGAATATCCAACGAGTATGGTGGCGAGAAAACCCGAAAATAACATTTGCCCGGAAATTCCGATATTGAACAGCCCGCCCTTGAACGCGACGGTCACTGCAAGCGAGGCAAATATCATCGGGGTAAGCGCGGCAAGCGTCATCATGATATCGGTGACCATTCCTCTGCCTCCGGCATAATTCGGCTTTGCGAGTACCCCCGCGCCCGCGAGAATTGACTGAAAAGCTACAAACGGGTTTCGACCCATTGAAAGGAGCAGCAAGGCGGACACCACGAGCGAGCAAAAAATAGCAAGCAGCGGAATAATGAAAGCCTGCCTTTTTTCGCCTCCTATTATGCTTCTAAGTAGTCGTTTAATCTTCAAAAATATAACCCTTTACCTATCATGTATTTTAACAAAATCACAAGTCCTACGCCTCTATCAGCAGATGGTTCGGACGCTTCGCATCCATGCTTCGCTCTCGGAATGAATTTTATGAACGCTTAATAGTTTTCATAAAATCAGTGGCTGCTAAACTTTAACGCCCATCATGTATTCGCCGATCTCCTCGGTAGACAGCTCACGCGCCGGAGCGATACGATTTATGCGCCCGTCATAAATGACGCCTATCGTGTCGGCAAGCACTCTGATCTCGTCAAGCTCCATAGAGATAAGGAATATCGCGTGACCCGCCTCCCGCTGGCGCATGATATGCTTGTGGATTGCGCGTGTGGCGCCGATGTCAAGCCCGCGCGTCGGCTGTACGAAAATCATGAGCTTGGAAGCAAGCTCGATCTCACGCGCCACTATTGCCTTTTGCTGATTGCCGCCAGACATAGAGCGTGTGACGGTATGGCCGCCCTGTCCGCAGCGTATGTCAAAATTTTCTATAAGGCCGGTTGAAAAATCATCAAATACAGACTCTTTAAAAACGCCGTTTACGCAAAAAGGCGAAACATAGTAACGTCTGAGGGCTAAATTATGCCTGAGCGGAAAATCCAATATCAAGCCGATGCCGTGCCTGTCCTCCGGCACGTAAGAAAGCCCGGCTTCTATGCGCTGACGCACCGAGGCCCGGGTCATATCCTGCCCCGATAACATAATGCTGCCGCCCGAGACATCAATCAGACCGGCAAGAGCGTCGGCAAGCTCTTTTTGTCCGTTGCCATCCACACCGGCAATGGCAAAGACCTCTCCGGCTCTCACGGAAAAAGACACATCGTCAACACATTTCAAGCCTCGCTGCGCCACGCTCATGTTTGATACATCAAGCACCACATCTCCGAAATCCTGCGGCGGAGGAGGCAGCTCGTCGTCAAGCTCACGGCCGACCATGTAGGCCGCCATATCCGAGGCGGATGTGCTTGCGACATCATAAACTCCGATAAGCCTGCCGCGATTGAGGATGCCGCACCGGTCGGCTATTTCCTTGACCTCACTTAGCTTATGCGTTATCAAGATGATGGTCTTGCCTTGCTCTTTGAGGTTTTTGAGTATTTTGAGCAAGTATGCTATTTCCTGCGGGGCCAGCATCGCGGTCGGTTCGTCAAATATCAATATTTCCGCGTTGCGGTAGAGCATTTTTAGTATCTCCACGCGCTGACGGATGGAAACCCCGGCATCCGAAACCTTCATTTCGGGATCAACATCGAGTCCCAAATCCCGTGACAACTGCGCGATTTTGCGGTTTACGGAGGTCATGCCAACATACGGAAGTATGCCGAGAAAGCGATGTTTCGGCTCAATGCCGAGCACGATGTTTTCGGCTATCGAAAAGTCTTCGACAAGGCGAAAATGCTGATGAACCATTCCGATTGACATGGATGCCGCGTGAGCCGGAGACGAAATTATTACGCGTTCTCCGCGCAGGATAATATCTCCGCGATCGGGCTTATACAGGCCAAAGAGTATGTTCATCAAGGTACTCTTGCCCGCGCCGTTTTCGCCAAGCAACGCGTATATCTCACCGCGCCGAATTTCCAATGATATGTCGTTGTTGGCGATTATCCCCGGAAAGGCTTTTGTTATGTTTTTTACTTCAATGATGTTTTCCATAAATGATATGCCACTTTACAAGACGTATAATTGGTATGCCGCGCCGCCGGACGGCTTGCCTGAGGCTGTCGCTTACGATTTCTTTAAATCGTTTTGCGACAGCCTCTATTTTGAGAATTTATCCCATGTTGCCCGGGTCGAAGTTGCCGGGCGGTTGAATCTCGCCGGATTTTACTTTGGCGAAAGCGTCATTTAGAGCGGAGAGGGTGTCGGCGGAGAGCTGATGTCTGCCGGCGGCGGAGATAAAGCCGGTGGAGTCGGTGTCGGCGCCGAGCAGGTAGTTGCCGCCCTTGAATGTGCCGTCAGCGATAGCGTTGAGCTGGCGGGTCACGTTGATACGCATATTCTTGATGCCGGAAGTGAGAACGACGTTGCCGCCCGCGTATACGCCTTCGTTGTATTGGTCAACGTCACAGCCGATAATCATGACGCCCGTGGCTTCCTTTGCCGCTGTGAACGCGCCGAGCCCGGCGCCTCCGGCAGCCACAAACAGAATGTCAACGCCCTCGGCAATAAGTGCCTCGGCTACGACTTTGCCCTGAGCTTGGTCGCCAAAGTCGTTTATATAGTTTCCACCGACATTTATGTCTCTGACGTCAGTGCCCGCAAAGGCGGGAAGCTCGACTATTTCGGCGTTTGTGCCGAGATTTTCATTTGCGTAGCGGACGCCGGCGTCAAATCCGAACTGATAGTTGACAACGGCTGGGAACGCGATACCACCGATAAAAGCGACCTTACCCGTGGTTGTTTCCATTGCCGCCGCAATGCCCGCGCAAAATCCGCTGTCGTGCTCCTTAAAGGTCATGGCATAGATGTTGTCAAATACCGTCTGACCGTCAATCTCTACGGGGTCGGAGTCAACAAGAATGAAGAACTTGTCGGGGTTGTCGAGCGCGATTGACGATATGATGGAAAACTGGAATCCGGGTACTACGATTACATCATAATCGGCAACGACCGCTTCAACGTCTTGCAGAGAGGTAGCAATGTCGTTTGAAGTGACCGCCGTCACGGCAGATTCGGGGCTTGAGTCGGCAATAAAGTCGAGTATGCCCTCATAGTTGTTTTGCTGGAACGAACCGTCGTCAACGCTCGAACCGGATGTTACGATGACGATTTTCAGGCCGTCGCCGTCGCTGCCGCCGCTGCCGTTGCCGTTGCCACAAGCCGCAAGCATGAGCAAGAGCATAGAGGCGATCATGATAATTAGGGTTGCATGTCTAAACTTTTTCATATTTTTTCCTCCAAAGATATTTTTGTTTACTTTCTCAATTTTAAAGCAAGTCGCGGCAAAAAGCAATAGATAGATTAAAAGATAGTGAAAAATTTTAACAAAATCATAATTCCCCCACTTCTATTTATTCACGTTACTCACGGTCATAAAATCATTCCTCCCCGAACCACTGCGTCATCCATGCGCCTAACTCGCGCGCTCCGCGTCCATGCTCCGCTTACGGGTCAAAAATGCAACCTTCCTCACCGGGTCGCAATATACTGGTCGCAAAACAGTAATTTTACAGAAAATAAAACAATCTTGTTTGCGGCGGGAAACTATGATATTATTTTAGGCGCGGCGAATTTCAAGCGATGAGGGGGAATTATTTTTAAATCATGATTGGGGCACAAAAGTATAGAATACTTGTCGTAGATGATGAAAACTTAAATATACTAAATCTCACGCATATACTCAGCGCCGATTATACCGTCTATGCGGCAAAAAGCGGAAGAAAAGCGATTGCCGCGGCGGAGAAATATCTGCCTGACCTCATATTGCTTGACATCATCATGCCCGATATGGACGGATATGAGGTAATATCAAAGCTAAAGGCGTCAGAAAAAACAAGCAATATCCCCGTTATTTTTATCACCGGCCTTAGCGATCCCGATGATGAAGAAAAAGGCTTGGCACTGGGCGCGGCGGATTATCTCATCAAGCCGTTTTCCCCGGCTCTCGTCAAACTTAGGGTTTTAAACCAAATAAAACTGATCGAGCAGTTTATCACAAATGAATACGACATTATGAAATATAAACTCTCAAATGACGCGCTTGGCGTCGGGCTATGGGATATGGACGTCGTGAGCACCGACCCGGTAAATCCGGGCAACAGGTTCATCTGGTCACAGGAATTTCGGCATATGCTGGGCTTTTCTGACGAGCATGATTTTCCGAACGTGCTCGGAAGCTGGGGCGAGCGGGTGCATCCCGAAGACAGGCAAATGGCGTTTGACGCTTTTGCGGCGCATTTGAATGACTATACGGGGATGACGCCATTTGATATCGAATACAGGATGATGCAAAAAAACGGCAGCTACAGGTATTTTCACGCGATGGGCACTACCTTTAGGGACAGAGACGGTGTCCCAATCAGGGTTGCCGGAGCGCTCTTAGATATTAACGACAAAAAGCAAGCGGAAAGTAAAATAGCCGAATTTGTAGAGAAAATCGAAAATGATGCCCATTGGTACAAATCTATCCTTGACGCCGTTTCATTGCCGCTTATCGTTACCGATGAGAACCTGAAATTTACATTTGTCAACAAAGCCGTCGAAAGGTTTTTGGGAGAACAGGTTGATAAAGTGCTGGGCAAAGCGTGCGGCGAGTATAAAATCGGCGCGTGCGGCAACGAAAAATGCGGAGCGTCCTGCGCAAAGCATACATTAAAGCAGACCTTCTTTGAGCATAACGGTTTGTCTTATCAAAGTGACGTCGAAAGGCTTATTGACAAGGCGGGGGAAGTCGCCGGATATGTAGAAATCATACAGGATATAACCAATATACTAAGGCTCACAAAGCAGCAAACGGAAGCCGAGATGCAAAGCCGCGCCAAATCCACGTTTTTAGCGAACATGAGCCATGAGATACGAACGCCGATGAACGCGATCTGGGGCATTATCGAGATTCTTATGCAAGACGAAGAGCTTCCCGAAAAGACAATGGAAGATTTAAGCAGGATACGCAACGCTTGCGGCCTGCTGCTTGGCATAATCAATGACATTTTGGATTTATCCAAAATAGAAGCCGGAAAATTAGAAATCAGGCCGATTGCGTACGACGTCGCATCCTTGCTCAATGACGCGATAGCGTTAAACCTCATGCGGCGCGGCGACAAAGATATAGAGCTTGATGTTTCAATTGATGAAAACACCCCGGCGGAGCTGTGCGGCGATGAAATGCGTATAAAGCAAATACTAAACAACCTGCTTTCCAATGCTTTTAAATATACGGATGCCGGAAATGTCGCCGTGGCGGTTTCTTTTAAATACGATAAGGATAAAGGAAGCGGCGGGGACAAAAAGGGAGGCGGGATGCTCGTACTCCGAGTGAGCGACACGGGGCGCGGCATGACAAAAGAGCAGCTTGACAGGCTTTTTGACGAGTATTCGCGATTTAACCAAGAGAGCATCCGCACTATTGAGGGTGTCGGGCTGGGCATGGCGATCACTAAGCAATTGCTTCACCTTATGGGCGGCGAGATCAAGGTAAAAAGCGAGCCGGACAAAGGTTCCGTCTTTACCGTGCATATTCCGCAAGCTGTCGTGGGCGATGGCGTGATAGGCAGGAAATTGAGCGATGAGATGCGAAACTATCATCAGTTTGATCAGGCAAATTATCCAAAAGGGATAAAAAATTCGCAGATTATCCGCCATCATATGCCCTATGGCAGCGTTTTGGTCGTAGATGACGTGGAGTCCAACATATATGTCGCAGAGGGCCTTATGAAGCCTTACGGTCTGAAAATCAGCGCAGTTATGAGCGGAGCGGAGGCTATCGAAAAAGTCAAAAACGGCGGCGTATATGACATAATCTTTATGGATCACATGATGCCGGAAATGGACGGAATCGAAGCGGTTCAAATCTTGCGCAAAATGGGATATGACCGTCCCATAGTCGCTTTGACCGCAAACGCGCTTGTCGGTCAGGCGGATATGTTCCTAAAAAACGGCTTTAACGCATTCGTTTCAAAACCCATAGATATACGGCGTTTGAACAGTATCTTAAATCATTATATACACGATGCGCACGCCGGCGAGGTCACGCAAGATGATACGGCAACAACGCTCGGGCAAATATGCGAAAACCCGGAGCAAACAAAAATCGCGGACAGAACAGTCGCGGGGATAGACATTGTAAAGGGGCTGGAGCGATATAACGGCGACGAGGAGTCATATTTAAAGATATTGCGCTCATACGCGGCAAGCGTCCGCGCCATGCTAAGCTCAATGGACACTGTGCCAACGGCAGGGGAGGAGCCGGGAAAAGCCCCGGATGGGTTTGACATAAAGCGGTATGAGATCACCGTTCACGGTATAAAAGGCGCAAGCTATGATATTTTTGCGGATAATGTCGGCGACGCGGCGAAATCTCTCGAAATGGCGGCAAAATCCGGCGATATGAGCTATATCAAAGGGCATAACGCGGCGTTTCTTGACGCGGCTTGGAAGCTGATTTCCGGCATTGACGGTATGCTGCATGAAATAAATGCCGCCGCCGTAAAACAAAAAAAAGACAGACCCGACGGAAAATTGCTCGAGAGCCTTTTGGCTGCCTGCGAGAGCTATGACATGGACGGCGTGGATAAGGCTATGGCGGAGATAGAAAAATACGAGTACGAAAATGACGAGGGTTTGACGGACTGGCTTAGGGAAAATGCCGATTTGATAAACTATGAGCAAATGGCAAAGAGGCTTGCCGAAGCGGGAGACGTATGATTTTGTTAAAATTATGAATTGTAAAAGAGGAGGGCGCGATTATGAGCGGCGCTGAATTTGGCAAAGAGGTAAATCAGACGGAAAAAGATGATCGCAAAAAGATAATCTGCGTTGACGACGTTCAGTTTATGCTCTTATCATTAAAAGACAGGCTAAAAGACTACTACAAGGTCTATCCGGCGCAAAGCGACGAAATATTATTTGAAATCCTTGAGAAAACGGAGGATATTGACTTAATATTATTGGATATAAATATGCCGAATGTTGACGGCTACGAGATCATCAGGAGATTGAAAGGTGATAAGCGGTATGCGGCTATACCGATTATGTTTCTGACCGGCAACCGGGATAAAGAAAGTGTGGTTCAAGCGTTTGAACTCGGGGCGGTTGATGTTTTATTCAAGCCTATCACCAAGGAAGAACTGCTCGAGCGGATTGATTATCAGTTTAATCCCGAAAGCTATGGAGATAAACAGCCAATCATTCTTGCCGTTGATGATTCGCCGAGTATATTAAAGGCACTCAATGAGACGCTAAATGATATGTATAAAGTATATACGCTTACGAGACCGGAGGCGATTTCGGAGGTCTTAAAAAGGGTGACGCCTGATTTGTTCGTGTTGGATTGCAATATGCCGAATATGAGCGGATTTGAGTTGGTAAAAATAATCAGAAATACCCCGCCAAATGAAGATACGCCCATCGTTTTCTTGACATCCGAGAGCAACAAGGACGCCTTATATGCCGCCATTGGGCTTGGAATCAGCGAATATATACTAAAGCCAATAGACGCGGCTTTGCTGCGTGAGAAAATAGCGGCGCAATTGGGCGATTGTCTCAAGCGGCGAATGATCCGTTCCGTCTTTAAATAGTTTTGCGGCGGCGACAGCGCGCTTCTATTCTTTCGCGGTCATAAAATCATTCCTCCCCGAACCACTGCGTCATCCTTGCGCAGACGGTTCGGACGCTCCGCGTCCATGCTCCGCTCTCGGAATGAATTTTATGCCCGCTTTGTGGTGGGTTACATTAATGCCGCCCGCTACCTATGATTTCATTAATTTGACTACCCGCTCTGCGGCGTTTTCAAAATTGCTGTCTATAAACAAGATGTCGTAAATTTCTTTCAAGGCGGCGGAAGTTTCCCGCTTCCATTGTTTTTCCCTCAGCCTGCCGAGCGCCGTGAATGCCGCCGCGTCGTCGTAATCCTCACAGGCTTTTTTTATGACAAGCAGCTCTTTTGATAAGAAGGGCGTATCTTCCTGTATTTGCGTATCAATGGCCGCACCGCCGTCACTTGCATCCCCGAGTGCGGTCAAACTGTCTATCAGCGCTCTTAGTGAGGTCATAAAGTTTTCGTGGTTAGCTTTGATAAACGCCGTATCGCCCGTTCTCCCGGCGTTTTCCAAAGCGGCGGCGGACTTGGAAAGCTCGTCTTTTGAGATGTTGGCGAGAGCGGACTTCATGGCGTGTACGGCGATGATGTATAATTTCATATCGTCGTTTGCGAGAGCTTTCTTCAAGTTTGCCTCGCCTCTTTGTGCATCGCGCAAGAATAACTCTAAGAGCTTGCGGTCAACTTCGGGGCTTTCGCCGCTCGGCTCTTCGCTTGACGTCATCTTATACTTTGCGGCCTCTTTTGGATATTTATCGCGCACGTATTTATTCAAGACGGTGTTTAAATGACGTATGTCAATGGGCTTTGGGATAAAGTCGTCAAAGCCGTTTTGTATGAACATCTCTTCGTTGCCGACCAAGGCGTTTGCCGTCAGCGCGATAATTGTGCCTTTATATCCTATTTCGCGCAGCTTATTTGTAGTTTCTATCCCATCCATCTGCGGCATCATATGATCCATGAATATAACGTCATAGGTGCTGCCCGCGCTGATTTTTTCTATCGCTTCATATCCGCTGACGGCGGTTTCGATTTGCAGTTCATATGGGAGCAGCAGCCCTTGCGCGACAAAGAGGTTTGAGCGTACGTCGTCAACTATCAATACTTTTCCGTAGGGCATGGGGTAGCGGACGATTCGTTTGTTTTGAAAACGTCTGTCTATGTTGAAGGTGAAATTAGAAAGCCGTTTCGAAAGTTCTTTTCCGATGACCTCACCGTTTACGGATTCTTGCATGACAGTTACGGTAAACTTGCTGCCAACGCCGTATTCGCTTTCGGCCTTTATCGTACCGCCCATCATCTCAACGAGACTTTTGGTTATGCTAAGGCCAAGCCCCGTACCCTCGATATAGCGCGTGGTGGATGCGTTAAAGCGCATGAACTCCGTAAATAAATTTGGCATATCCTCCGGTTTTATGCCTTGCCCCGTGTCCTCTACGACAAAGCGCAGCATTAAAGCCCCGTTTTGCAAAAAGTGGTTTGCGGATATTTTTACACTCCCGGCGTCCGTATATTTTATGGCGTTTGATAAAAGGTTTGTCAAAATCTCCTTAAGCCGCACCTCGTCGCCGCGCATTTTGAGCGGTAGGTCTTCGGCGATGTCAAGCCGCAATTCGATAGGCTTTGAGCCAATGCGCACGATACTTAGCGTCACCACGTCGTTTATGAGGCTCGGCAAGCTGTATGACGATAGCTCAAGCGCCATTTTACCCGTTTCAATTTTTGACATATCTAAAATATCATTGATTATAGCAAGCAAGTTGTTTCCCGCTTCATAGACATGATTCCACGCCTGCTCGCTTTCCTGTGAGAGTCCGTTTTTGTGAAGCTGCATTTGAGATATGCCGACGATTACGTTCATTGGGGTGCGTATCTCGTGGCTCATTCTCGCGAGAAAATCAGATTTTGCGCGGTTGGCAAGCCTTACGGCTTCAAGCTGCTTTACCTCGGCAAACATTTTGTCCGTCCGCGCTGTCATTTGGGTTAAGCTGCGTTCCAAAATATCAATTTCATTGCTTGAATGTGTTTTTGGCGTTGATTTTTCCGGGTTGAACAAATCCGGGAGAGTTTCGCCGGGGTGATAAGCTGATATGCTGTTTGTAAGATCGCGGACAGGGGAGAGGACGATTCTTTGAACAGCGTAAAAGCCCGCCGTCGCAAAAGCCAGAGAGGTCAGCAAGATGATGACGCCCAGCAGCGTAAATATAAAGATACGTTCTGTGATTATTTGCTCTAAGGCAATGGCGGCGTTCGCGTAGCCGGACACGCTGCCGTCTTTTCGGTAGATCGGCTCGATTGCCGTAAAGAGGCTGCCCCATTTTGTATCGTAGATATACGGCTCAATCAGTTTTCCGCTTTGCGTAGCCGCCAATATGTTGTCATACTGCTCATCGGCGATTGAAATGACAGAGCCTAAATCAAGCTCAGCGTCAAAAACAATGATTTCATTCAGTCCGTCTATTCTTGAAATATAGACATAGGTGACGCCGCTTTCCTGCTGTGAAAGCTGTAGCTGCCGAAAAATGCGGTAATACGCGTCGTCTTTTTCAAGAGTCAGCAGATAGCGGTCAATATCTTCGCCGTCCATCATGGATGCCGCGATTTTAGACAGCATGATCGCTTTGTTCGTGTATTCTGATTCGATGCGGTTTTGATAGATAATAGACAAAAAAATCATCATGACAATTCCGATAAAAAGCGACAGGCCGACAAGAATCAGCCTCATACGAAAGTTTAATGATTTTCGCCGGGACGGGTTTGCATTTTTATTTTGCTCGGGCAAGCTGTTTTCCATATTCGTATAGTCTCCTTTAGAAGTACCCTTTGCCATCACATATCCGCGCTCCCGCTCTCTCGCGTGAGCTCGGCGCAAAAATCATCCGCTACATTCAAAAAAGCCTCTACGATTTTTGGGTCAAAATGTGTGCCGCTGTCCTTTTGTATAGTATGTACGGCCTCGTCATGGGTAAAAGGTTTTTTATACGGACGCTCGGAAACCAACGCGTCATAAACGTCGGCTATGGCCATTATCCGCCCCTCGAGCGGGATTTCCTCTCCGCGAAGTCCTCTCGGATAGCCCGAGCCGTCCCATTTTTCGTGATGATAAGACGCAAACCGTTTTGCGTGCTGCAAAAATGTGTCGTCGCCTGTTTTTTCAATAATTCGATCGATAGCCCGCCGTCCTATTTCGCAATGCTGCCGGATTATGTCAAATTCCTCGGGGGTGAGCCTTCCCGGTTTGTTTAGTATCAAATCGCTTATCCCGATTTTGCCCAAATCATGGAGCTGCGCCGACGGCAGGAGAATACTGATGTCCCAAAGGGAAATTTCATCCTTGTAAACTCCGGTGCGAAGAAGATCGTTTACCAAAAGCTCGACATAAACGGATGTTCGCTCAATATGCCCGCCCGTTGTTTCATCTCTCGTTTCCACCAAATCCGCTATGACGTTTATGGTTGCGTTATGGATATCACGCAGGGCTTTTTGACTTTCCTTTATCAAAGCGTCCGTCTCAAGATGCGTTTCTAAGCGTTTTATCAGACGGGGCGGTGAGATAGGTTTGCTTATAAAATCAAGCGCCCCCATTTCAAATCCGTTTATTTCCGCATCGGCGTCATTTCTTGAAGTAAGAAACAAAACGGGGATTGATTTCCAGCGCTCGTCCGATTTTAATATCCGCAGGGCTTCAAAACCGTTCATATCGGGCATTTCAATATCAAGCAAAATAAGGTCGGGTATGATCCTCTCCGCCATTTTGAACATTCGCTCGGCAGAGAGCAAAGCATATGTTTTATATATGCCTTCGAGCGCGGTTTTTGCCGAAAATAGGTTGGATTCGTTGTCATCAACAATAAAAATGGTTTTCATGCGTGCTGTGCTCCTTTCACCGCGCCTCGTTGAGAGTTTAGAGGGTTTAACAAAATCATAAGTCAACAGTCTCTCTATGCGGGCAGTTGCATTGCGAGGTTAACGCCATTGCTTTTTCAACTTCGCAAGCGTACCCGCCGCTGTTTCAAAATCATAATTTTCTATTTGCGAAGCAAGCTCCTCCGCGCCCGGGACGGACTTTAGCCTGTCGAGAAAATTTACGCACTCGGGGTTGATATTGTCAAGCATGGGCTCAAGTTTTTCAAACAATTCTTTTATCTCGTCATTGCCGAGCGGCGGGGCGGTTTTTTGCGTTTTGTCAAGAAGCGGCCGGAGCTCATCCAACACCGCCGCCAGTTCGACGCCGAGTGTGGTCATCTTGTTTTCGAATATGAAAGACGACCCGGCCTGCGGCGCCGGCATAGCATTTGCCGCCCGACCTGCCTGTGACTTCGCGCGCCTTTCACCCGCGTTTTTCAAAAGGGTCTCAACATCCGCCGCCGCGTCTTTAAGTCCCGTCTTGCCTATCTGACCCGCGTTGCCTTTTAGCGTATGCGCCAAGCGATGAGCCAGCGTTATGTCTCCGTCGGCGACAGCCTGCGTTATCTTTGCGTATGTGTCCCGGTTGCTTTTGAGAAAATTGACCATCAATTTTAATTGCAGCTCATCTTCAAAAGAGGAAATCTCCGACTCCTGCTCGGCGCTTGCTCCTTGCCCGGCATCAGAGCTTATGGGTTTAAGATATTTTAAGAGCACGCGCCATAGCTGCTGCGACGTAAAGGGCTTGCCCAAGCAGTCAGGCATCCCGTTGTTTTTGTATTTTTCAAGCTCGTCTGCCATAATGTTTGCGGTCATAGCCACGATGGGGGTCTTTATATTCAGGGCGTTTATTTTTGACGCGGCTTCCATGCCGTCCATGACGGGCATAAACATATCCATAAATATCAAATCAAACGGCGCTTTTTTATTTTCTATGCGTTCTTTGACCAAATCTACGCCTATCTGCCCGTTTTCGGCTACCACAGTTTGAAGCCCGACGCTCGAAAGATGCTCGCAGATAACCTGTTGATTTAGTGCGTTGTCGTCAAAAACAAGCACAAGGCCGTCAAAACGCGGTTTTTTGACGACGTCAGGCGCAGCCCCGCTTGCCAGAGACTCGGATGCGCTTGCCAGATCGAAAGTTATCTCGAAAGAAAAGGTGCTTCCGACATCTTTTTGGCTTTTTACTTTGAGCTCGCCGCCCATCATTTCCACTATATTTTTTGTAATGGCAAGCCCTAAGCCCGTGCCGCCGTAGTTGCGGGTCGTGCCGGAATCGGCCTGTATAAAGGGGTCGAATATCTTATCAAGCTGCTGGGGGCTCATGCCTATCCCTGTGTCGCTTATTTCAAAATACACCGCCGCGCTCTTATCGTCCGGGCTTTTAATTTTTAACGATAGATTGACCTCGCCGGAATTTGTAAATTTTACGGCGTTAGAGAGCAGGTTCATCAGCACCTGAGAGAGCCGCACGGAGTCGCCGAGCAGCTTTTTGCCGAGCGGCGGCCCGCGGTCAATTTTGAAAGAAAGGTTCTTTTCTCTGACAATCGGTATCATTACAGACTCGCAGTGCGCTATTATGCCGCTCAAATCAAAGGGCATATATTCAAAAGACATTTTGCTCGATTCTATTTTGGATATATCCAAAATATCGTCAACTATGTTGAGCAGCCATTTTGTGCTGCTTTTGATTTTATCCAAGTAGTCCTTGACTTGCTGCTCTTTAGTACCCGAGAGCGTGTCAAGCGCCAGCTCCGCAAAGCCCATGATAGAGTTCATGGGAGTTCTGATCTCATGGCTCATCACCGCCAAAAATCTGCTTTTTGCCTTGCTGCTCTCTTCGGCGATTTCGGCGCGGCTTATCGCCGCGGCCAAAGCATTGCGATTTATTGCGTTTGCTATCATGGAAATCACGGAATGAAGTATGGCGGTCTCGTCTTTTGTAAAGTCGCGCTCAAAGCGGTAATCGTCAATGCAGGAAAATCCCCAAAACTTATTTTGAATGGATATGGGTATGACCAGAACGGTCTTTATATTAAAAACCTTCAAAAACGCTTGATCCTCGGGAGAGAGGCGGGACACGGGCCCTTGTATAAAATCCCCGCCTGACAGCCGCTCTTCCCAGCGATCCGTATTTTTATAAGCAAATCTTGAAACAGGCAGCTCGGATAAAGAACCCGCGTATGCGTCAGAGCTCCAGTGGTGCTTTAAAACGGCGTTTAGCTCCCCGTCGCAGGTTTCGTTCTGCCATACCTCTATGCTGTCCGCGCCGACGCATTGGCCGATGAGCTTAATGCTGTCAAAAATCAAATCGTTGAAAGGTTTTTCGTCCGCATCCGTCAGCAGAAGACCCGCGGCTTGGTTTACCGCACGCAAAAGCTGCTCATGTTTATCAAGAGCCTCCGCTATCAGCTTTTTTTCGGTAATGTCCCTGATATATCCCGATACCCGAAGAGGAACACCCTGCGGCGTCCGCAAGGAAGTGCCTATCCCGTCATAATGCCGGTATACGCCGTCCTTGCCCTTTAATCTGTATTCTATTTCATAGGGCGTTTTTCCGGTGTAGTCGTTCATGTGCGCGGCAAAGGCCGCAATGCTTTTTTCTTTGTCGTCGGGGTGCAGGCGGGTAATCCAGCTTCCGAGCACGTTTGGAAAATCGTTTTCGTCAGAAAAGCCCAGCATATGGCGAAATTCCTGTGACCACATGAATCTGTTGGTCGGGTTGACTGGGTCGTCGGTGACAACGTCCATAGTCCACAGCGCGATTTTCATACCCTCGCTCGCTAAGCGAAAGTTTAAAGTTTCGTTTTTTGCCGTGCGAAGTTTTTTTAGCGCGTCTATCTGCTTTTGTACTCGCAGCCTTACGAATTCTAAGTCAAACGGATGGGTAATATAGTCCGCCGCCCCCAAGGTCAGGGCTTTTATTTCCTCACGTCTTGCGTCCGCTGTAGCTGTTACAGCAGACGCTGCGGCTACGTCAGTAGACGCTGAGCAGACCGATGTGAGGATGACGGGTATATCCCGCGTCCTTTCGGATGCCTTCAGCGCGGCGAGTATGGCATATCCGCAGGTATCGGGTAAGACAGTGCAGAGCAAAACTACGTCGGGCAGATGCTTTTGCGCGGATTTAAGGGCGTCCGCCCCGCTTTTTTCTGTGTAGACGGTATAGACGGGGCTTAAAAACTGAAAAAGAGATGAAACATCGGAACTTTCGCCGCCGACAATGAGTATGCTGTTTTTTGCGGATTTGCTCATAAATTTATACAATCCTTTCCGGTTCGTGAAGGCTTATGTATATGGCCTTTGCAGTGAGAAAGACCAACGCTGTTTGAAATTTAATGTGGCTCCGTAGGAGACACTTCATAAATTGTCTTCCTTTAATTTCTTTTTTATCACAAAAAGAATCTCCAGCGCGGATTCAAACTCGTAGGATTCTATTTGCTCCGCGAGCTTTTCCGATCCGGGAATCTTTAAAAGCTCTTCCAGCAGCTCTACGCACTGCGGATTTGACTGCTCGAGCATGGGCTCTAATTGTAAGAGCAGCGCCAAGCTCTGCTCTACGCTCATAGGCTCTGGCGCTTGCGGCATGATATCTGCTGCCGAGCCGTCCGGGAGCGATTCCAGCTCGCCGAGCACCGCAGACAGCTCTGTTTCGAGCAGATTTATTTTGCTGCTTAAAATCGAATCGATCTCGTTTTTCAAAAGCGCCTCGACCTCGGCGGCGGCATTTTTCAGATCGTCCTTGCCGATTATTCCGGCACTTCCTTTTAGTGTGTGCGCCAAGCGGTGCGCGAGCGTTATATCTCCGGAGGCGACCGCGTTTTTTATGTCGGTATGGACTGTTTGGTTGCTTTTTACAAAATTGACACGCAGGTTGTTTAAAATCTCCTCATTCACATCGTCGTCCTCGGCTACGACAGAAGAGCCTATGGGTGTGAGGTATTTTAATAAAACGCGCCATAGCTCCTGCGCCGTGAAAGGCTTGCCCAAGCAGTCGGGCATATTATGCTTTTTGTATTTTTCAAGCTCGCTGGTCATTATATTTGCGGTCATCGCGACTATGGGAGTGCCGGTATTGAGCTCGGATATTTTCGTCGCCGCTTCGATACCGTCCATTATGGGCATGAATATATCCATCAAAATCAAATCAAACGGAGCTTCGCCCTTTTCGATACATTTAAGAACCGTTTCAACGCCCGCCTTGCCGTTATTTGCTACGACTGTCCGTACCCCCACGCGGGAAAGATGCTCGCAGACTACTTCTTGGTTCATGGGGTTGTCGTCGCAAATCAAAATCTTAGCGTCAAAGCATGGTTTTTCGAACGGGGCAAAATCTTTGCGGTTAGATGATTTCGAATACGAATCCACTGTATCAAATGTAATCTCAAAGCAAAACTTACTGCCGGCGCCGGGCGAGGACTCTACCGTCAGCGTTCCGCCCATGAGGTCTACCATATTGCGTACTATCGCAAGCCCGAGCCCCGTGCCGCCGTAGTTGCGCGTTGTGCTTGAATCGGCTTGGACAAACTTGTCAAAAATCTTCTCTATCTGCTCCGCGCTCATGCCGATACCCGTGTCGGACACTTCAAAATGTATCGCGGCTTTGCCTGCGCTCTCTTTTTTAATAAGCGCGGAAAGTTTGACCGTTCCGGCACTTGTAAACTTCACGGCGTTTGACAAAAGGTTCATCAGTATCTGGTATAGCCGCAAGGGGTCTCCGATGAGCTGCTTGTTGGTTATCGCCTCGGCATAGACGCGCAGGTCAAGCCCTTTTTCTTTGATGGGCGGTAAAATGACAGACTGACAGCGCGAGAAAACCTCGCTCAGGCTGAAAGATATCTTCTCAAATTCCATTTTCCCGGCTTCTATCTTGGAAATATCAAGTATATCATTTATGATGTTTAGAAGCCATTTTGTGCCGTCGCTGATTTTGCGTAAATAATCTTTGATCTGCGGCATCGCCTCGCAGTCGGCGGCAAGCTCCGCAAAGCCCATTATAGAGTTCATCGGCGTTCTGATTTCGTGGCTCATCGTCGCCAAAAAGTCTGATTTTGCGCGACTCGCAAGCTCCGCGGTTTCGAGTTTTACCCGTTCGGTCACATCCGTCTGATAGCCCTCTATGATATGCGGCGTGCCGTCTTGGTTTTTCTCTACTACGCGGCTGCGCTCCCAAACCCATTTTTCCGTGCCGCCGCGGGTCGTGATTCTAAATGTATTTTCATAGGGCAGACCATTTTCAAGTGTTTCGGAACTTAAACTTATGACGGTTGGCATATCGTCAGGATGAATAAAGTCATAAAACTTGATCTTTCCTTTTAGCATATCTTCCGGTTCATACCCTGTGAGATCGCGGCAGCCGTCGCTGACAAACAGGCAGCTAAAATTCGGAGGATCATAGATGTGCCGAAAAACCATGCCGGGAATATTTTTGACGATAGCTTCAATTCTCGCGTTTGCGGATTCTAATGTGAGAGCCTGCGCCGTAATCACTTTAGCGTTTCTTCTGCTCTTTAAAAACATGATCAAAAGGATGCAGACTATCAGCGCGAGCGCGATCATTCCCGTGGTGTATAGGGCAAAGATCAAAGCCTCTCTGTCTCTTAAAGCTCTCGCCTGATAGTCAAAGGTTCTGGTGTTCCATTGCTCAAAAATTCTGTCGGTATCAATAAATTTAAGCGCCTTGTCAATGATGGAAACGAGAACTTGCTGGTCTTTGTTTACCCCAAAGGTGGATTCAAAGGCTGCGTCAAAGAGGTAATTTGCCTTATAATCGGAATATTCATAATAGTTGGTCAAGGAGGCAAGCCTTGACTGGCTCGACATAACAAGGTTGACCTCGCCCCGGTCCAAGGCCGCGAAAGCCTCGTCGGTGTTGGGGTATTCCGTTGCGGATATGGCGTTGGGAAACCAGCTTCTGAACATATCGGCAAAGGCGCTGCCTCTGGCAAACCCGATTTTCTCAAAGGGAATGTCGTTTGTCGAGATATTTGGGTAGCTCTGCTTGGATAATAGGGCGAACCTGTCCTTTATGTACAAAGTGTCCGGCCATAGAAAACGTGGTGCGCGTTCGGGGCTTGAGATTAGGTTTGGCATGAAATACGCCGTTCCGTCCTCTAAAAGATTCATTAGCTCTAAAAGCTCCGCGCCGGTGTCGTTTACAAGCTCAAAAACGACGCCGAAGAGCTGCTGCATTTCGCTAAGTACATCAAAAACCCCACCATCCCAGCGTTCTTCTACCGTATTGTAGAAGCTCACGGGATAGGACATATATTGGGAAGCGAAAGGTATTGTGGGGTTATCCCTCAAATACGACCTTTCCTCGTCGGTCAAAAATTCATTAAATCTGTACTTGCGGTAGTCGGAGTAGCCCCGTGCGTAAAGTTCGGTCAGATGGCTATGCAAACCGCCTTGCAGGGCTTTGTCAATCGCGGAGATAATTGGCGCAAAATTTTGGTTTCCCGTCGCGATGGATACGGGCAGAAAGGTGAGGGGGAAGAAGTCGTCGGTGACTACGCCGCCGTAAACGTCAAAGGCGATCTCCATCGCGCTGTTTCCGGCAAAGGCGTCCGCCTCGCCGCTTTGCAGCATCCTGTAGGCCATCTCATAGTCTTCGGCAATAAGCATTTCGTATGAACCGGGCTCTAATATTTCGGGAAATAAATCTATCATCATCGCGCCCGTGAGCAGAACGTAGCGCGGTGGCCTTGACTGGGCTATGTCAGAGGGGGCGGGGTTTTCCGAAAGGCGCATGGTTTTGACCGAACGCTGCGCAACGGTGTCTGTCATAAAATAACGCTCTGCGCGATCGTCGCTGATGACCGATAGAGCAAAGATGGCGTCGCCGTCGTCGAGAGACTGCGTGATAATGCCGAGCGCTTCCATCTGCGGCGTAAAGGGTATTTCAAAAAGCGACGACAGATACTGGCAGAGCAAAACCGTGTAGCCGCGAAGCTCTCCTGTATTGTCTGTGTATAGCTCGGTGCTGTTTGGCGCTATCAGCGTAAAGGAAGCGTTATCTTTTTGATATGCTTCGATGGCGTCAATTTCTGTTTGCGTTATGCCGGGTATGTCGCGGTATGAAGAAAGCAGAGCCTCCGGCGGCGGTTCCGGGACTGAGGTTTGGCAGCCTGAAAACAGCGATGATAAGAAAACAGCACAAAGTAAGGCGCAGATTATTTTTTTTGTGCTCATAGTGTTCTCCTTTGCCCGATTATTTGGGCAGCCTCTTCATATTCCCGCACGGACAGTTTAATGTATTTTTGAAGATTTTGCAATAGGATTTGTAAATAATAGTGGGAGGGGGCGGCGTTTTTTTGTGAGTTATAGCGTTAGTCAGCATAGCGGGCTGCGCAGCCATCCGGTTTGATTACTTAGAGCAAATGCCTGCGCTAAATTTTTATCAATGATATGACAAAGACCGTCGGCATTTCACAACTATGGGCGACGGTCTTTTAACACATCATAGTCAAATATATCGCCTTCGCCGAAATGAATTCGGCGAAGCCACCCGCGCAGATGCGCGTGATGTTTTATCAAAATCAATCGGAGCTTGTACTCACCACTGATTTTTGCTATAATGTAGCCCACCGCTTATAGAAGCGAGGGTCTTATGATTTTAATAAATCAATGGAGTATATAGAAAGCAGAATAAACAGGCGATATGCTTTAATGGCGATACCGTGCTTACTCGATTTGGCAATCCACGATAATAGTATTCAACTCTGCCCGTAATAACGGAAGTGCTTCGGAAATCATTTCCAAGACAATCGAAAAATCTATCATATCATAATCGTGAAAAATTCTATTTCTAAATCCACGCCATTTAGACCATTCTATATTCGGATAAACCTCTTCGATGTCCTTATTGCGGGTCATGTGAGCCGCTAATTCACCTATTTGCCCTAAAGGGTATAATAAGCTGTACTGGTATGGAATATCAGACGCTAACTTATCTAACGAAATATCCGCAGCTATTTCGGCGGCATTGTTGGAAAATTTCAACATTTTGCTAAACTGCTCTTTGAGTTGCTGTTTCATATATTGTTATCCCATCCTCTACTATGCTATTGTATAAAGGCGAAGATTCTTTAATTTCAAGAATGTCATACACATCAACCCTAACCGGTAAAGCAGCCAGTAAATCGCCGCCTAAAGTAAATATTTTACTGTTTCGCATTTTACCGCCGCTTTCAACGACCAAATCAACATCACTTGTCTCGGAAGCGTCCCCTCGCGCATAAGAACCAAAGAGTATAACTCTCTCAACAGGATGCTTTTCAACCACAGGTATAATATATGACTTGAGTTCCTCTATTGATAACATTTTAGCTCTCCGTCCGGTAATACAGGTATTAACGTGTTCCCGTTGTGACGTAACAATACGCCTCTTCCAATTATAGCATATCCCACTATCCCATGCAATCAGTTGTTTTGGCGGAAATTCAGTAAACTTTTTCGGGTAATAACATTGACAAAATGAGAGCGTGCGTGCTATATTTACTTAAGGCTATTAGAAAATAAACTTTCCGTGTTCCCGGTAGATTTATCGGGAAGCGTGGGCTGGTGAGGAGCGTGACAGTATGGATTATCAAACTTTCATTCAGACGGCCGCACTCATTATAAACGTAGGGATTGTTGCTCTTATATGTTATTTTATCTATAAGATTTTTCGTTGTATCACAAGAAAAGAAAACTCATGTCCTAAGTGCGAAGAAAAAAATGAGTTGCCTAAAGATAATTTATCGTAAGATAGTTTGATCCCCCGCGGAAACTCAAATAAAAATAAATGCTTGACAACGATGAGAGACAGCTATATACTTAGCAAAACCGTTGAGACGGAAGTAAAGGCAAATACGCGCCATACAGAGAGCCCGGGCAGATGAGAGCCGGGCAGGAGAAGCGGTTTGCAGCACGAAGGGCGGGCTTGTCCGTTCGGAGAGCGCAAATGGGCCGTTGAGGGCACGGAAGAAAGGCACAGGAAGAGACTGCCGAGTATTCAGTGACGTGTGGGCATACGTCAGTTGCCGGGGGTATGTTTGTACCTCGCAGAGCGCACGGGTTTTTCGGGCAGATTGGCTCAATCCACAGGGCAGGCCGACACCGATTATAACCGTGAAACAGGGTGGCACCGCGGATATTGCGATATTCGTCCCTGACAAGGCCGTTGACTTTGTCAGGGATTTTTTATGCAAGGAGATGAAAACATGGAAAACGGAAGGTTTGGCGCTTACGGGGGGCAGTATATCCCCGAAACATTGATGAGTGCGGTTTTGGAGCTGGCACGGGCGTATGAACGATGGCGAAGCGACGAGGGCTTTGTGAGCGAATATAGTACGCTCTTGCGGCAATACGCCGGAAGACCGTCGCTGCTGTACTGCGCAGAGCGAATGACCGCCGATTTGGGCGGGGCGAAGATTTATCTCAAGCGCGAGGATTTGAACCATACGGGCTCTCATAAAATCAATAACGTATTGGGGCAGGCTCTTTTGGCGGTAAAAATGGGAAAAACCCGGCTGATCGCCGAAACCGGCGCGGGACAGCACGGTGTTGCCGCGGCGACCGCCGCCGCTCTGCTCGGCTTGGAATGTGAGATATTCATGGGGGCGGAGGATATGGAGCGGCAAGCGTTGAATGTGTATCGCATGAAGCTCTTGGGAGCAACGGTAAACCGCGTCGTCTCCGGCACGGCGACGCTAAAGGATGCGGTAAACGCCACGATGCGTGAATGGGCGGGGCGCATGGACGATACTCACTATTGTCTCGGATCGGTGATGGGTCCGCATCCTTTTCCGGTCATGGTGCGTGATTTTCAAGCCGTCATCGGGCGTGAAATCAAAGAGCAGACGGCGGAGTTTGAAAAAAGGCTGCCCGATGCCGTCATCGCCTGTGTGGGCGGCGGAAGCAACGCCATAGGTTCTTTTTATGAGTTTATCGGCGACGAAAGCGTGGAGCTGATCGGATGCGAAGCCGGAGGCAAGGGCGCGGACACAGAAGAGTCCGCCGCCACCATAACCAACGGATCGGTCGGAGTGTTTCACGGTATGAAATCGTACTTCTGTCAGGATGAGTTCGGGCAAATCGCGCCGGTCTATTCAATTTCGGCAGGGCTCGACTATCCCGGCATAGGCCCGGAGCACGCCTGCCTTTTTGATCGGGGACGGGCGCGGTACGAAGCAATCACGGACGCACAGGCGGTGGATGCCTTTGAATACCTGACCCGGACGGAGGGAATCATTCCGGCAATCGAGAGCGCCCACGCCGTGGCATACGCAATGAAAATCGCGCCCGCTATGGGCAAGGATAAAATTATTGTGGTGACACTGTCCGGGCGCGGTGATAAGGATGTAGCGTCCATCGCCAAATACAGGGGGGTGAAGATTCATGAATAGGATTTCTAAAGCGTTTTCGTCAAAAAAAGCGTTTATCCCGTTTATAACGGGCGGCGACCCGGATTTGGAAACGACAAAAAAACTGTTGTACGCGCTATATGAGGCAGGAGCTGACTTAATTGAGATAGGTATCCCGTTTTCCGACCCCATCGCCGAAGGCCCGGTCATTGAGGCGGCGGATGAACGCGCCTTAAAAGCCGGCTGCACGACGGATAAGCTGTTTGACCTCGTTTCGCAAGTCAGAGCGGACATACAGATTCC
Organism: Oscillospiraceae bacterium; assembly: GCA_009777235.1. Lineage (GTDB taxonomy): Bacteria > Bacillota > Clostridia > Oscillospirales > Oscillospiraceae > WRMH01. The sequence continues at coordinate 48,109 of WRMH01000009.1, read as the reverse complement.
CATCTTACTTATGACATACTACAACCCCATATTTGCCTACGGCGCCGAAAAATTTACGCTGCGATGCGCAAAGAGCGGCGTTGACGGATTGATCGTACCCGATTTGCCGTTTGAAGAACGGGAGGAATTGCAGGCGCCGTGCGCCGCATGCGGGATAGAGCTAATCTCGATGATTGCCCCTACATCGGATGAGAGAATCACATATATAGCTGAGCGTTCGAGCGGGTTTTTATACTGCGTTTCGTCGCTCGGCGTCACCGGGACGCGAAATGAACTGGGCGGCAGCGCACGGAACATGATACAGCGGGTGCGGAAAATCAGCGATATTCCGTGCGCGGTAGGTTTTGGCGTTTCCACGCCGGAGCAGGCAGGGGAGATCGCCGGTTTTGCGGACGGCGTCATTGTCGGAAGCGCCATTGTCCGCATTATCGCGGAGCATGGGCGAGCGTGCGTAAAACCGGTTAGCGATTTTGCAAAAGAAATGAAAAGGAGTATAAAAACACATGAATAAAATTAAAATATCTGTTATAGGGAGCGGGCTTATTTTACTGCTCGCAGCCGCAGTCATGATAGCGCAGCCTTTTTCGGCCGGCTTAAATTCCTCCGCGCATTTCATGCTCGGCGGTATACTGATTACGCTCGGGATTTGGATTTTCAAGCCTTTTGACCTGCCTTACGCGGTAGGCGGGTTGTTTTTGGCGCTATTTGCCCTTGCCATCGGCGGGTTTATGCCAGAAAGCGGGCTTAGTTCCGCCACCGTATTTTCGGGCTTCACACATTCTGCCATGTGGACGCTTGTCCCTGCGCTTTTCTTCGGTTTCGCGCTGGCTAAAACCGGGCTTGGAAAAAGGATAGCAATGGGTATTATCAAAGTTTTCAAACCGTCGTACCCGACCCTTGTACTCGGATGGGTCATAATAGGGGTTGTACTTAGCGTACTTACCCCGGCCACCACGGTAAGGGTAGCTATCGTCATTCCTATTGCCATGCAGTGCTGTGAGCTGTGCAAGCTAAAAAAAGGATCAAAAGGCAATTCACTGATCATGCTGACCGCGTTTTCGATGGCGTTGATACCCGGCGCGGGATGGCTGACCGGTGTGGTATGGGGGCCGTTCATTCAAGGCACGGCGGGACTCGGCCCTCTTGTGGACTTCAACAGTTGGTTTATGGTCATGTTTGTACCCACGCTTATTGCGGCGGCTTTGCTTGTGCTGGGAAGCCTTTTGATTTTAAAGCCAAAAGAAGCAATCCCCCCGGAGGCCGCCGGAGCCATCAAAAATCAAAAGCTCGGAAAGATGGGCGCGAAGGAAATCATTACAGCATTGATCCTTGTCGTTGTATTTGGATTTTTTGTGACAGCAAGTTTGCACGGAATATCTTCAGCCGTTCTCTGCCTTGCCGCCGTGTTTTTGTTTTTTGTATTCGGAGTTTTGGAACCCGGAGATTTTAACACCGGGGTCAATTGGGATATGATTATATTTATAGCGATGGCATTGAGCTTGGGAGGAATCTTAAACGCGACGGGAATATCTGTATGGCTCTCGGGCATTATAGTTCCCGCGTTAGAGCCGATTGCGGGCAATCCTTGGATATTTATGTTCGTGATTATGACGATCATGTTTATAATCAGATTTGCGGATGTGGCCATCTTTCTTCCGACGATTGCGGTCATCGCGCCCATTCTCCCGGAAATTGCGCAGGCGTATAATATCAGCCCATTGGTCTGGATAGCGGTGTTTATGTTCGCGGGCAACGCTTTCTTTATGAATTATCAAAATGTTTGGGCGATGATGAGCAAAGCTATGGCGGGCGACAGGATTTGGACAAACAAGCACCTTGGCGTATACGGTCTTATATACTTTGCGGCGTGTCTGCTCTCTTTGCTTGCCGCGATCCCGCTTTGGAACTCTTTTGGTTTTTTCGGATAACCGCCGGACAATTATACATTATGAATTAGAAATTAGGAGAAACAAACCATGATACGAGAAGCAATTATATCCCTGTCAAAGAAGCAGGATTTATCTTACGAAACCGCGGAGGCGGTCATGCACGAGATCATGACGGGAGAAGCTACTCCCGTGCAAATGAGCGCGTATCTCACCGCGCTCAGCCTAAAAGGGGAAACCACCGACGAAATCACCGCGTCCGCGTTTGGGATGCGCTCTCATTGCGTGCGGCTCTTGCACAATGTGGACGCGCTGGAAATTGTCGGAACCGGCGGCGACCACTCCAATACGTTTAATATTTCCACAACCGCGGCGATTATCGCGGCGGCGGCGGGAGTTGCTGTGGCAAAGCATGGAAACAGGGGCGCGTCAAGCAAATGCGGCGCGGCGGATGTGCTCGAGTCGCTTGGCGTGAATATTCATATCGCGCCCGAAAAGAGCGCCGAGCTTCTTCATAGCATCGGTATCTGTTTTCTGTTCGCGCAAAACTATCATATAGCCATGAAATATGTTGCGCCGGTGCGAAAGGAGCTTGGCATACGGACCGTTTTTAATATACTCGGGCCGCTCACAAATCCCGCCGGGGCAAACATGGAGCTGATGGGGGTTTATGACAGGGAATTGGTAGAACCCCTCGCAAAGGTTTTGATGAATCTCGGCGTGAAAAACGCGATGGTGGTGCATGGAAACGACGGGATAGACGAGATATCCATGAGCGCGTCCACGACGTTGTGCGAGGTTAAAGACGGTTGGGTGCGGACGTATGAAATAACGCCGGAGCAGTTCGGCTTTGAGCGGTGTGAGAAGTCCGAGCTTGTAGGCGGCACGCCGGAGGAAAACGCGCAAATACTCCGCGCGGTATTGAGCGGAGAGCAGGGGGCAAAGCGCGGTGCTGCCGTCATAAACGCCGCCACCGCGCTCTATGTGGCGAGCAAGTATGACTCTATCGGCGAGGCTGTAAAGGCCGCCGAAGATGTGATAGACAGCGGCGCTGCTAAAAGCAAGCTGGAAGAGTTTATAAGCCGCTCAAATGAGGTGTAACTATGACCGTTCTTGATAAAATCGTTGAAGCTACCAAAAAACGGGTGGCGCGGGACAAAAGCCGGAGCGCGAAATTGGGCGCGGCTGTATCTTCACGTTTGCCGTTTTTGTTTGAACAAGCCCTGCGCCGTCCGGGATTTCACTTTATCTGCGAGGTCAAAAAAGCGTCGCCGTCAAAAGGGGTGATTGCGGAGGATTTTCCCCATCTTGACATTGCGCGAGCGTATGAAAAAGCGGGAGCCTCTGCCATATCGGTATTGACCGAGCCGGAGTTTTTTCAAGGCTGCGACAGCTATCTTTCGCAAATACGCGAGATTGTTGATATTCCTCTGCTAAGGAAAGATTTTATTATTGACCCGTTTCAGATAGAGCAGGCAAAAAAGCTCGGCGCGGACGCGGTTTTGCTAATCTGCGCCATTTTGACGCGGGCGCAAGTTGCCGAATATATCAAAAAAGCCGACGGGCTTGGACTTTCTTGCCTTGTGGAGATTCATAATGAGAAAGAGGCGGATATGGCGATTGCCGCCGGAGCGAGGATTATCGGAGTCAATAACAGAGACCTGAAAACTTTTAAGGTAGATACATCGCTTTGTGAGCGACTATCGGTCAAAATCCCGCCTGAGGTTTTATTTGTTTCGGAAAGCGGCATACAAACGCCAAAGGACGTTTGGGCGGCAAATGAGGCCGGAGCCTCGGCGGTTTTGATCGGCGAAACGCTGATGCGCGCGCCGGATAAGACGGCGGCGCTTGCCGAGCTAAGGAGCTTGCTATGAGCAAGGTAAAGATTTGCGGACTGTGTAGTGCGGAGGATATATGTGCCGTAAACCGCGCCTTGCCGGATTATATCGGATTTGTTTTCGCGCCGAGCCGTCGCCGGGTGGATATAAAAACGGCGGCGGAGCTAAAAGCGCGGATAGACGCGCGAATCAAAACCGTGGGCGTCTTTGTCAATGAGACAGCATCTTTGATTGAGAGCCTTTACCGAAGCGGAGTGATTGATTTGGCACAGTTGCACGGCGATGAGGACGAGGCGTATATCGCCGGATTGCGGGAGCGGACGGACGGAAAGCAGGGGAGAGCGGACGGACGGGAGTGGATGGGCAAGAGCGTGCGGTCAGGCGGACAAAAAAGGCCGCCGCTTCAAATCATCAAGGCGGTGAGTGTGGGAGATACCATGCCGCCGCTGCCAAAAAATGCCGATTACCTCTTGTTTGACACATTATCGCCGAATAGGGGCGGCACGGGAGTTTCTTTTGACTGGGATTTGCTGAAAAGCTGCGCGGGATTGCCGTATTTTTTGGCAGGAGGGCTTAGTGCGCAAAACGCCGCCAAAGCCATAAAAACGCTATCTCCCTATTGCGTTGACGTGAGCAGCGGCGTGGAAACGGACGGCGTGAAAGACGCGGCAAAGATTGAGGCGTTTGTGCGCTTGGTGCGAAATTGTATTTGAAAATTGAATCATGATTTGCGTTTGCTATACTTGTTGATTTTCTGAAAATTACGTTATTTACACATTAGCACCCGCTTATTGCAACGCTTTGAGGAATTGTTTAATTATTAAACAATTCCTCCTGCTGTCTGTCATGTTTTCCGAAAAATATGATACATCATATCATGCAGATATGATATAATAACTGCATAATGAGGGGAGAGGTTATGGGCGAGAAAACAATCAGTACGGACAAATTAGAGAATATAATAAATGTTTTTGGCTCGCTTGACGAGAATCTAAAGCTCATTGAAAGCGAACTGAATGTGCAAGTAATTGACAGAAATTCCGAGCTTCGCATATGCGGAGATGATGAGGATATCAGACGCGCCGAAAAGGTCATAGACGGGCTTATTGTTATTGCGGCAAAAGGCGAGACGATTGACACGCAAAATGTAAAATATATACTGAATTTAGTCAAAGACGGGCATGAGGGCAAACTTAATGAAATATACCGCGATCTGATATGTATAACGGCAAAGGGAAAGCCGATCAAACCAAAGACTCTGGGGCAAACAAGATATACGGAAGCCATCCGGAATAATACCGTGACCTTGTCAATAGGGCCTGCCGGAACTGGTAAAACATTTTTGGCCGTCGCGTGCGCCGTTGCCGCTTTTCGCGCGAAAAGCATAAGCAGAATAATACTCACCCGCCCGGCGGTTGAAGCCGGGGAGCGGCTTGGATTTTTGCCGGGAGATATGCAAAGCAAGGTAGACCCATATCTGCGGCCTTTATACGATGCGCTCTTTGAACTGATGGGCGTCGAGACATACAGCAAGTATTTGGAAAAAGGAAACATTGAAATAGCCCCGCTCGCGTATATGCGCGGCAGAACCCTTGATGATTCTTTCATTATTTTGGACGAGGCTCAGAATACTTCAAGGGAGCAAATGAAAATGTTCCTTACCCGGCTTGGCTTTGGCTCAAAAATCGTCATAACAGGGGATATAACGCAAATTGATTTGCCGCCAGACAAAACCAGCGGACTTCGTGATGCAATGCGCATACTTGACGATGTAAAGGATATAGCAATATGCAGGCTTGATACATCAGACGTCGTGCGCCATGAGCTGGTATCCCGGATAGTTGAGGCGTATGACAAAAAAAGCGCAAAGCGGCAGACCGCCGATAAAAGGAAATAACCATGAGCGAAATAAAAAAAATAAAGCACAGGCTTTGTGCGCGGCATATAGGCGTTTTACCGACCGACAAAATATACACAAATCTTATCAAGCAAGCTATATTGATGACATTGAAGAGCGAGCATGTTGATATGCCTTGCGCGGTCAGTGTGCTGATTACAAACGATGAAGGAATTAAGAAATACAACAATGACTATAGGGGAGTAAACAAGCCTACGGATGTTTTATCATTTCCGATGCATAACTTTATCGGGCACGGATGGAGCAATATCGTAAATTTGGATATAGATATGGATACGCAAACAGTGCAGCTTGGCGACATAGTTATTTCCATAAGCACCATAAAGCGAAACGCCCGCAGATACGGGCATAGCATAGAACAAGAGACCACGCGTATGATCATTCATTCCGCGCTGCATCTTTTGGGATACGATCACGGCAGGGAAATGCGAAGCAAGGAGTTGGCGCTGATGCGCTATATGGGGTTTACAGATGATAAATAAAACGGCGATGATAGCTATAATCGGCAGGCCAAATGTCGGCAAATCAACCCTCACAAACAAATTGACGGGGGATAAGGTCGCGATCGTTTCGCCAAAGCCGCAGACGACGCGCAACCGAATCTTTGGGGTTTTCTCGCATTGCGACACGCAATTTGTCCTGCTTGATACGCCCGGATTTCACAAACCGAAGACACGCTTAGGCGATTATATGGTTGGAGTAATTAAGAAAAGCGTCGCCGATGTTGACGCCATAATGCTCGTGGTTGAACCTATAGATAATGTCGGCACGCAAGAGAGAATGCTGCTTGAACATATAAAAAATATAAAAGTGCCTGTTATCCTTCTCGTAAATAAAGTAGACACGGTCAAATACGACAGCCTTTTGCCGATTATCTCCATATACTCAAATCATTACGAGTTTGACGCGATAATACCCATATCCGCAAAAACGGGTGAAGGTGTCTCAAAGCTGCCGGAGATGCTCTTAAAATATGCAAAACCGGGGCCGCAGCTCTTTGGCGGAGAAATGACAACAGATCAGCCTGAAATTCAGATAATTGGCGAAATCATTCGCGAAAAACTGCTTATATGCCTCGACAAAGAGATACCTCACGGCATAGCGGTCGAGATCACCAAGTTTTCCGAACGCGCCGGGTATGGCGGGGACAGTGAAGACGATAATGCCATGATTGATATTGACGCTGTGATTTATTGCGAGAAGAAAAGCCACAAGGGTATTATAATAGGCAAACAGGGAGCTATGCTAAAGAGAATCGGTGAATATGCCCGGACGGATATTGAGAAATTTATGGGAGCGAAGATATTTTTGCAGACATGGATAAAGGTTAAAGAGAATTGGCGTGAAAGCCCAAAAGCAATGAGGAATTTAGGTTATATCGAGTGACGTATTTAAACACGACAGGCGTAGTGCTGCGGGAGGTTGCATATAAGGATTCCGCAAAGATACTGACTGTGCTGACAAGCACGGAGGGTAAGCTCACGGTGTCGGCATATGGCTCCGGCCGCAAGAACAGTAAGCTCGCGGTAAGCACGGGCTTGCTTGTTTTCTCGCATATGACGCTCACACGCCGGGGCGAGCGATGGACACTCAAGGAAGCCGAACCGATAGAGCAGTTTCTCGGGTTGAGAGAAGAATTAAAATTGCTGTCGCTTGCGTCTTATATCGCCGAGCTTACAGAGGCAATCTCCGATGAAGACAGTTTAAACACACAGCTATTGCCCCTTATGTTAAATTCGATCTATGCGTTGAGCGAGAAAGTGAGACCGGCAAATTTCGTTAAGCCGGTTTTTGAATTGCGGCTAATGGCAATATCGGGTTTTGAGCCGATATTGGAAAAACCGAAGGCAGAGGGCGGCTTTGAGACAAAAGAGGGCATCCTGACGCTTGACGGGAAAGCTCTTGAGGCCGCAAAATACATATTGACATGCAATCCAAAAAAGTTGTTTTCGTTCAAGCTAAGCGATAATAGTATAAATGAGTTGGCCTCGGCAACGGAAAATTACCTCCTCACACATCTTGACAGAACTTTTAAAACCCTCGACTACTATAAAAAAGTGCTTGACTTTTGAAAATTTCGGTGCTACTATAGTCGAGCCGCCTTGATATGGGCTTTTTAAGTGTGCAAACCTTGCACCGCCCACGACAGCGAGTCTTACAGTAAGTTTGAGGTGTGAATATGGCATATGCAGTTTTTGTGACCGGAGGAAAGCAGTACAGGGTCACGGAAGGCGACGAGATTTTTATTGAAAAGCTCGAGGCTTCAGAAGGTAAGGTTGTGTTTGACAAAGTGCTCGCGATACTTGACGACAAAGAGCCGAAAATCGGCGACCCGTATGTCAAGGGAGCGACGGTAACGGCCGGTATAGTCAAAACAGGAAAAGCAAAGAAAATAATCGTATTCAAGATGCATCCAAAAAAAGGCTATCGCAGAAAACAAGGTCATAGACAACCCTATACAAAGATTAAGATTGAGAAGATAACGCAAAAGGCAGCAAAAAGTTAAGGCAGTCTTTTGTGACAGGGAGCGTCAATTTCCGCAAATGACAATTTTGATTTTTTATCAATCCCCAAATCAGGAAGGAATGAAATAATTATGGCACATAAAAAAGGTGTAGGTTCAACCAAAAACGGACGAGACAGCAAGTCAAAAAGACTTGGGGCAAAACGAGCCGACGGGCAGTTTGTTTTGGCGGGCAATATTTTGGTGCGCCAACGGGGCACAAAGATACATCCCGGCGATAATGTCAGACGAGGCAGTGATGACACTTTATACGCGCAAAAGAGCGGGCGTGTTAAATTTGAACCGTTTGGGCGTGACAGAAAACGCGTTTGTGTTTATGAAGAAAACGCGGGAGAGATATAGCTCATGAGAGTTAAAATATCTGCCGACAGCACATGCGATCTGCCGGCAACGATCATTGACAAATACGACATAGGCATTACTCCGCTTTATATTATAATGGATGAAAAGCCGTATAAAGACCGAGAGGAGATCAATGTCAGTGATATTTTTGAATATGTTGAGAGCGGCAAGGGAATAACCCGCAGCAATGCCATAAACATCAGCGAATATCAGGAGTATTTTTCAAAGTGGAGCAGTGACTTTGATGCAATTGTACATATCAGCATCAGCAGTCACCTTTCCGCGTGCAATCAAAGCGCCAGAATTGCCGCAGAGGATTTTGACAATGTATATATCGTGGATTCGCTCAGTCTGTCTACCGGAAGCGGCCACGTTGTTTATAATGCGGCTGTTATGGCTGAGTCGGGCATGGACGCCGCGAGTATTGTCGCAAAGCTCGAAGCTCTTGTGCCAAAGGTTGAGACGAGCTTTGTTATCGGCAACCTAAAATATCTTCGCTTGGGCGGGCGTTGCTCAAGCCTTGCCGCCCTTGGCGCAAACATACTAAAGCTCAACCCTTGCATTGGCGTCATTGACGGAAAAATGGAGGTCACAAAGAAATATCGCGGTGTCTTTGAGAAAACGATTTTGGAGTATGTCGAGGACAGGCTAAAAGATAGAAATGATATTGACACAAAGCGGATTTTTGTCACATATCCGCCAACCACGACAGACGACCTTATCTCTATGGTTATAGATAAGATAAAGTCGTTAAAGGATTTTGAGGAAATAATACCCTGTCAGGCAGGTTGTGTCATTTCCAATCACTGCGGGCCGGTCTGCGTGGGCATTTTGTTTTGCCGGACATAATGACCTCCTGCCGATGAAAATCTAAATTTCGCCAAGAAAAGAGGGGTTGCCAAAAGGCCAGCCCCTCTTTAGTCACGATGTGCCAAGTTGCAAAAATTTACTCTTCAAAGTCAGAATCAATAAGCTCGCATAGGGTCTCGACCGCTTCTTTCTCGTCAGGCCCGTCCGCGATGATGCTAATGGTAGCCCCTTGTGCCACGCCAAGGGAGAGGACGCCGAGCAGACTTTTTGCGTTGACCCTGCGCTCATCTTTTTCTATCCATATACTGCTTCTAAACTCATGGGCTTTTTGAATGAGAAAGGTGGCCGGTCTTGCATGGAGACCTACCTGTTTCATGATTGTGGCTTTTTTTTCGTACATCGGTATTTTTCCTCCTACGGCGTTTTAAACAGCTCTATATATAATCTATCAAATGCAGGGCGTAACGTCAAGCATTGTTTTACCAAAATCATAAGACCCTCTCTTTATAAGTGGGCAACCTTACTTTTAGCCCGCCGCTTATCTGCCTACAATTGCACGATTGTTACGCCGTTTTCGCCCTCTCCGTATAAGCCGAGGCGAAATGATTTTATCCTCTGGCCGTCTTTTTTCAAGCTGCTGTGTACAGCCTTACGCAAAACACCGGTGCCCTTGCCGTGAATGATGGTTACCAAGTTTAATTTTGCCATGATTGCGTTGTCAATAAATTGATCCATTACGGGGAGAGCCTCATCAACATTCATGCCGCGCATGTCAAGCTCGTTTTTTGCCGCCGCGTGACGCGGCTCACGGCGATTGGACGAGCCGTGAATATTGGCGGGAGCTTTTTTGGCATCCTCCGCCAGAACTACCCGGTTTGCCTCTATCGTAACCTTCATTATGCCGGCTTGCAATGTCAGGATGCCGGAATCTACGGAAATAACGTCTGCAAGCGTATCAATACCGCGGATTTTTACTTTATCGCCGGGGACAATGGTTTGCTCCGGCGGAGTAGTATCCAAGGACTTCTCGTCCGTCGCAAGGGCGGCGTCGGCCGCTTTGTTTAGCTTGCCGAGCAGCTTTGCCTTATCCTCGTTGGAGTTTTCCGAATAAGTATTGGACAGTGCGCTGCGGTGAAGCGTGTTTATTTCTTCTATGACGGACTCTACGGTATTTCGGGCGTTTTTTATTATATCTGCGGCCTCGCGTTTTGCCTTGCCGATTTGGATATCTTGCTCTTTTTCGAGCTTTGCGCGAGCTTCGCTTGCTTTTTGCATTTCCGTTTTTGCCTGAGCGAGAAGAAGAGCGGTCTCGTTTCGCTCATTTTCGAGCATAACGCGTGTTTGCTCCAAACCCTTTAGCGCGTCTTCAAAAGAGACATTCTCAGTGCTTATACGCGCTTTTGCGTCGTTTATGATTTTATCGGGGAGGCCCAAACGCTTTGATATGGCAAAGGCATTTGATTTTCCGGGAATCCCGATTATCAGCTTATATGTGGGTTTTAGCGTTTCAATATCAAATTCACAGGAAGCGTTCATAATACCGTCGGACGTGAGGGCATAGCTTTTGAGCTCGGGATAATGAGTGGTGGCGGCGACGAGGGCTTTAGTTTTTCGGGCATACTCGATTATTGACATAGCAAGCGCCGCGCCTTCGACAGGATCGGTTCCGGCGCCAAGCTCGTCAAACAAGAGCAAAGAGTCAAATTGACATGCTTCGAGAATGGCGATAATATTGGTCATATGTGATGAAAAGGTTGATAAGGATTGCTCGATTGACTGCTCATCGCCGATATCGGCAAGAATACTGCCAAATATGGGTACAATACTGCCGTGATCGGCGGGTATGTGCAGGCCGCAGCTTGCCATCGCGCATAAAAGGCCGAGTGTTTTGAGCGCGACCGTTTTGCCGCCGGTGTTCGGCCCGGTTATTATCAGCGTGTCGAAATCACCGCCGACATGGATATTGATAGCAACGGCGTCAGATTTGGGAAGCAGCGGATGCCTTGCCTTTATAAGTCTGATTATGCCGGTTTGATCGCGAGACACGGATTCGGCTTTATTTTTTTCGCTCAACGGGGATGGGGCGCATGAAACCAGCTCGGGCGGGCTTGCGTTCATTTTATAAGACAGCTTTGCTTTTGCAAAAATAAAATCAAGTTTGGCGAGTATTTCAAAGTCGCTTATTATGCTATCGCCCGCATCCGCTACGCTTGCGGAAAGTTCCATAAGAATCCGCTCGATTTCGTCGCTTTCCTCGCTTGCAAGCTCCCGGAGGGTATTATTCATATTGACAACGCTCATTGGCTCGATAAAATGCGTCGCCCCCGATGAAGATATATCATGCACCATGCCCGGCAAGCTATGCTTGTGTTCCGCTTTTACCGGGACAACATATCTGTTGTTGCGTATTGTTATGATTGCTTCTTGCAGCACTTTTGCGTAAGTTTGAGATGTTATGATCTTGTTCAGATCGGCACGGATTTTTTCCTCCGTCAAACGAATGCTCCGGCGTATATCGCGAAGCGTTTTGCTCGCGTTGTCGGATATTTCATCTTCGGAAATAATTGTTTCTGATATTGTGTTTTGGAGCGGCTTATTTGAAGAAAGCGACAAGAAGAGATAATCAATGGCGGACGGCAGATCAGTCTTGCCGTTTTTAAAATACGAGATTGACGAGCTTGCGGCGCGGAGCACTTCGGCAATATCAAGAAGTTCTTTAGTATTCAAGAGCCCGCCAATATCGGCGCGCCGGACGATGGCCCGGATGTCTTTTACGCCGGAAAATGGGGGGCTTTGTTTAAGCACCATCATATTTTTAGCGGCGGTGGTCTCAAAAATGCGCGTTTGCGCGGTGCTTAAATCACAAGCGGGACGAAGCTCTTTTGCCTCGTCCGCCGCCGCCGCGCTCGCGGTCTCCCCGGCCAGTAAGTCTAATATATCGGGGAGTTCAAGTAGTTTAAGTGATTTTTCGCACAATGTCATAAGTTTGCTTAGGCTTTCTATTTGTTTATGAGCTCTATCGTGTCCCGCGCGATAACAAGCTCTTCGTTTGTGGGGATGACAAAAATCTTTGCTTTTGAGCCTATCCCGGTTACGTCCCTAAAGCCGGACACCCTGCCGACATTCTTTTGATCATCAATACATACATCCAACCCGCCAAGACGGTCGCATATTGCCTTGCGGACATATGGGGAATTTTCTCCGATACCTGCCGTAAAGACGATGGCGTCAAGCCCTCCGAGCGCAACGACGTAAGCTCCGATATATTTTGCTGCATGGTAGCAAAATATATCAAGCGCGAGCATCGCCCGTTTGTCATGCTCCTTGGAGCTGTCTATAAATCCTGTGTTTCCATCAACTCCGGCGGCGAGCTCAATATCTCTGAAATCGGATGACTTCTCGTATATGCCAAGCACGCCGGATTTTTTGTTCAGTATGTTGATTGCTTCTTTTAGAGAGCTGCCGTCCGTGGTGGCGATTATGTCTGCCATCGAGGGGTCTACGCTTCCGGCGCGCGTGCCCATAGGGAGACCTTCCAGCGGCGTAACGCCCATAGTTGTATCAATGCTTATGCCGTCGCGGACAGCGGCAAGAGACGAACCGTTGCCAAGATGGCAGGTAATGACCTTAGATTCCTTGCCTGTTAAATTCAGATGTTCAATTGCTATCGCCGAGACATAACGGTGTGATGTGCCGTGAAAACCGTAGCGGCGGATATCGTTAAGCTCATAGTATTTGTAAGGGATGGGATAGATATACGCATATTCCGGCATAGTGTAATGAAATGACGTGTCAAAAACGGCAACCTGCGGTATGTTTGGCATGACCGACTGACAGGCGCGAATACCCATGAGATTGGCCGGTATATGCAAGGGAGCAAGCCTGATGTAATCTTCGAGCGTGGCGATGACATCATCATTTATCAGTGTGCTGCCGAAAAATTTACGGCCTCCGTGCACAGCCCGATGGCCAACCGCGTTTATTTCCGACAAGTCGCCGATAACGCCGTAATCTTCCGATGTGAGCTTGTCTATGACCGCGCTGATGGCTTCGGCATGTGTCGGCAAGGGGATGTCGCTGTCATACACGGGTTTTCCGTTTGCGGGTGTGTGCTTTAAGTGGCCGTCTAAGGCAATCCTATCGCAAAGCCCTTTTGCCAGAATACTTTCAGTTTTCATATTGAATAGCTGGTATTTGAGCGAGGAGCTGCCGGCATTGATAACAAGAACGTTCATTTGCATTGTCCACCTTATAAAGATATTTTTGTTTGTGATACTTCTATTTTAATGTATAATTACATTTATTACAAGTACAAAAAAGGGAGCGTTATGATAAACATAGGCATTATATGTGAGTATAATCCATTTCACTTGGGACATGCTTTGCATATAAGCAAAACAAAGGAAATCATAAAGCAAAAGCATGGGGACGATTGCGACGTCGGAGTTATATGCGCTATGAGCGGAAATTTCGCGCAGCGCGGCGATTTTGCTATTTTCAACAAACACGCAAGGGCAAAAATGGCAGTGCTGTGCGGAGCCGATTTGGTTATTGAGATCGCTGCCCCTTACGCGCTCTCATCGGCGGAGGGTTTTGCGCGGGCAGGAGTGCATTTGATAGACTCGCTCGGCATTTGCGGCTATCTGTCTTTTGGCAGCGAATCGGGGAATATGGACGATCTTAATATAGCCGCCGATATGCTCATGTATGATAAAGCCGGAGCGCTTTTAAAAGACGCGCTCGGCAGAGGCTTATCTTATGCGCTGGCGCAACAGAGCGCGGCGGATGCCTTGCTGGGCGAGAAATCCGATATATTCAGGTCGCCAAATAATATTCTTGCTATCGAATATATAAAGGCTTTGAGAGAGAGCGATTCAAAAATGAAGCCTATAACCGTGACGCGCACGGGCGGCAAGCATGATGGCGATACCGGATACAGCGCGCTCTCTTTGCGCCGCGCTTTTGGCAAAGGGCAGATACCGCAAAAGCAAATGCCAAAAGCTGCAGCGGACGTATGTATGGAAGAAATAGCATCGGGCAAAGGTCCGGTCAGTATAAAAAGCGTTGAGCAAGCCATCTTGTCACGGCTGCGCACTGTGAGCGATTTTGCCGCTGTGCCCGGCGGCACAGACGGGCTTGACCGCCGTTTTTTGCGTGTTGCGAGTGAAGCGTCCTCGATAGAGGAAATATTGCGCGAGATAAAGACAAAACGCTTTGCAATGTCCAGAATACGGCGTATGCTCATGTGCGCTGTTTTGGGCATAACTTATGAGCATATAAGAAACCCGCCGCCGTATATACGTGTATTGGCTATGAACAAAACGGGTATGCGTATATTGAACGATTCTTCAAAGGGCGCGGGCTTGCCGATAATAACCAAGCCCGCATCGGTAAAAAAGCTATGCAAGCAGTCAATAGCTTTATTTGAAGCGGAAAGCAGGGCTACAGATTTTTATGTGCTCGCTTATCAAAAAGAAAGCTGCCGGGCAGGCGGCAGTGAATGGCGGCAATCACCAATTGTTGTATAGTGACGCAGTCATAAAATCATTCCTCCCCGATCAATTGCGTCATCCGTGCGCAAACGATCGGACGCTCCGCATCCATGCTCCGCTCTCGGAATGATTTTCATGACTGCTTTATAATCAAGAGAAGCGAGAGATGAAGCTATGGCGGCTATTCTCTGAAACCTTCGTGTCTTTGGCGCATTATGTCGTTTTTGGCGTTTTTTATCCTGCGAAGCCGGTTTATTCTCATTATATTGTAGCGGATTACTAAAATCAGATAAATCACCAAAATGATGATGAGCAGGGCAATAATGCCTTGAGCGATGGGAGTTGTTAAGACTTCCGTTATCTTTCTTCGCATAAACTCAACGCCATTTAGCTCTATGCTTGTGTTTGCGATAAGGGCTATAGGATCGTAGCTGACCACTGTGCCGTCGTTTAGCTTCCTTGAGACAGTGACCTCGCCGAGCTTATCACCGGCCTCGATGGGCGCGGCAAGCGGCGTATCTGTTTCTTCGGAGTATATTTTGAAGTCGATCTGAAATGCCTCGTCAGGCACATTGTGATTTAGCAGCAGCGTAAGGGATTGCTCGGGACGGGCATTGACATAATCCGCGCCGCTTCCGTGCAAAATCGGCACTTTTGTAAGCAAATCCGTTGTTTTGAGTATATCGCGCCAACCGAAATTTGCATATCCCCATAGGAGCAGCCTGTGCGTTTCGGTGAAATTTAGCATAGTGGTAGAGCTGTCGTCATTTATGACAGCCCTTGAGCCAAGCACGACCGAGATGAGAGAAAGGTCTTCCTCCAATGCCGCCGCAACAAGAGAATACCCGCCCTCATATGTCGCGCTGGCTATGCCCGACATACAATATCTGTAGTAATAATTGCTGTTTTGATTGAGCATATGGTTTGAACTGACGAGCGTACGCGAAACCGTTTCTTCCTCGCGCTCCAAAACATGGCGGTATGTGCCGGATATTTCGCTAAACAGCCTGTTCTTTGCGGCTTCGTTATATAATATGTACATATCATATGCCGTCGTATATTGATTTTCGTGATATTGCCCGTGCGCGTTCACAAAGTTTGTATCGCTCAAACCAAGCTCGGCGGCTTTATCGTTCATCATGGAGACAAACGCGTCTATGCTCCCCGCAAGCCGCAGGGCAATCATATTGCAAGCCTCATTTGCGCTGCCGACATAAGCGCTATACATCAGGTCTATAAATGTCATGGTCTGACCGGGCACGATAGCCTGCGTGGTACTGCTTTCGGTCAAATCAAGCCATGCGGTTTCGGTCATTTCCACCGGCTCGCTGTCGCTGAGCACACCGCCCTCGACGGCGATAGAAGCCAAATAAAGCGTCATTATTTTTGTCAGCGAATCCGCCGGATGACGCATATAGGCATTTTGCTCATACAGAATATATCCGGTGCCGCTCTCGGCCAATATAGCAGAGGTTGCCACAAGCCCATCGGGAGATATATTTGCGTCGGCGGGTAAAAAGGCAAGCAGCCAAGATACCGATATGAGCGCCAAAATTATAGCTGTTTTTCTGAACATGATTTTCTCCGTTGAAATTATATGACGCGGTGTTACCGTCAATAGTATATCAAACAAAAAAACATTATGCAAATAGTGGAAAAAACATTCCGGGTATGATACAATTTTAAGGGAGAAAGGTCAAATGTAGAAAAGTTCCAACTTTTTTTGCCCCCAAGTTATATATTTATACATTTTACAAAACAGGGGGCAATATTATGAGACTGAGGCGTTTAGAATTTGCTATCTTGATAGCTACGTTGGCATTTGCTTTTTTCATGGGAGGCTTTTTTACCGGACGCAGCTCACGTACCGTAAATGTGATATCGACGTCCGAAGCCGGCAGTTTATCAAACGGTGCATCCGCAGGCGTCTCCGGTACGCAATCATCGGCGGCGCAGCCAGAAACAGGGGCGACGCCAAATAACGCGGGAGAGGTGAGCGGCGGATTTGCGCAGACCACGCCGGAAAATCAAGGTAACGCAAACACGGAGCAACCGCAAACCGATTTTCAAAGCGGCGACGGCAAGATAAATATCAACACCGCGGCCGCCTCTGAGCTTATAAATCTTCCGGGTATAGGCAATGTAATAGCCGCCCGGATCGTTGATTACAGAACAAGTAACGGCAACTTTAGGATAGTTGAAGATATAATGAAGGTCTCGGGCATAGGAGAGCGCAAATTTGAAGCGATTGCGGAATTGATCACCGTCGGCAATTAGCGGGCGGTTTGAGAGCAAGGGTTTGCTTAGTAACAAAAACTGTGGCGACACATACTTTGGGGGCGATTATGAAAATATTGGTTGTGGACGATGAGAAGCTACTCGTCAAAGGCATTAAATTTAATCTTGAAAATGAAGGCTATATAGTTGATACGGGTCAGGACGGCCATGAAGCCGTAGAACTCGCCAGAGGCGGCGGCTATGACCTGATCATACTCGATATCATGATGCCGGAGCTAAACGGCTTGGAAGCCTGTATGCGTATCCGCGAGTTTTCAACAATACCGATAATTATGCTCACTGCCCGCGGTGAAGATACGGATAAAATCATGGGCTTTGAACATGGGGCGGATGATTATATCACCAAACCGTTTAATATTCTTGAATTAAAAGCCAGAATACGCGCATTGCTCCGCCGCAGCGCGCTTGTCAGCAATAATACGGCGACTGTACTGTGTGTCGGCCAAATCGCAATTGATACGGAAAAGCGCACCGCTGTAAGAGGTGATGAGCAAATTGAGCTGACGGCAAAAGAATTTGACGTGTTTGAGCTACTTGCAAAGAACAACGGCAGAGTGTACAGCAGGGAATCGCTCCTTAACATTGTCTGGGGCTATGAGTATCAGGGCGATATCAGGACGGTAGATGTGCATATACGGCGTTTGCGCGAGAAACTCGAAAGAGACCCTGCCGAGCCGGAGCATATTTTGACGAAATGGGGGGTAGGGTACTATATCAGAGGTTAAAGTCAGAAAACTAAGGTTTTTCAGCAGCATACGGACAAAATTCGCTCTTACGTATTTTGCCGTTGTCGCCGTTGTTTTGCTGCTTATTAACACCTATTTTTTGGTGGCTTCCCGTGACATAATTTTTTCGTCAAAGAAACAATTTGTGCAAAGTCAGGCTTCCCTCATTGCCGCTCACCTTGAGGAAACATTTGAGACATTGTCCGCCAACGATGAGGAGCGTGTCACGGCCATAGTGTCGCAGCTTGAGATAGCGGGCGGCACTCACATAGTCATAACCGATGGCGAAGCGAATGTCATTTACGACCCAACCGATAGATTTCATCGGGAAAACTTTCCGCTGCACCATATCAAAAACGCATTGGAGAAGCAAAATGTGTTTTACTCGGAATTTTACGGCGGTAAATTTTCGAGCAGCGCATTTACTCCTGTCATAAGCCAAGGCTTGCCAATAGGCGCCGTATATTTTAACGAAGAGGACGCAAATCAAGGTTCATTGCTGCTTGAAATGCAGACGACTATCAGAAACATTTCGTTGGTGGTGGCCGGTTTTTCGGTTGTTTTTATAACGCTCGTCCTATGGTCTGTCATGCGCCGCGTCAACAGCATCATTAAAGCCGTAAAATCGGTGAGGGAAGGGGAGTATAGCTATACTATTGACATGAGCGGCAGTGACGAGCTGGCGCTCCTTGGCGACGAATTTAACTCCCTCACGGGAAGGCTCAGGGAAACAGAGGAGGTAAGGCGCAGATTTGTTGCCGACGCTTCGCATGAGTTGAAAACGCCGCTTGCATCGATCAGGCTGCTGGCGGACAGCATATTGCAAAACAAAGATACCCCGCAGGAAACGGTTCAAGAGTTTATCGGAGATATAGGTATGGAAGCGGAGAGGCTCGCAAGGACGACAAGCAAACTTATGGCTCTTACGAGGCTTGACAGTCAAATTCACGATGAGACAGTACGCGTAGATATGAAAAAAGCGGTCACGGCAACGGTCAGAATGTTGGAGCCTCTGGCGGAGCGTAGCGGGATGAATCTGCAAACGGAGCTGACCGATGATTGCTTCATACTCGCCACGGAAGACGCGGTTCATCACATAACTTTTAACTTAATCGAAAATGCGATAAAATACAACCAGCCCGACGGCAATGTGCTTATCAGGCTTGAAAATCGCGGCAGCTATGTTGCTTTTACGGTAAAAGACAGGGGAGTGGGTGTTCCAAGCGAAGATTTACCGCATATATTTGACAGATTTTATCGGGTTGATAAAGCGCGTTCCCGGGACGCGGGCGGCAGCGGGCTTGGGCTTGCGATTGTCAAAGATACGGTGCAGCGTATCGGAGGCCGGGTCAGCGCGGACAGACGCAAAAATGGCGGCATGACTTTTACCGTCGTGTTTAAAGCGGCACAGTAATGTTATAATTACAACAAATACAACAAAAAAAGTATTCTAAACCAGAATTTCTTCGCCGACGACATGCACCTTGAGCATATTTGTAGTACCCGAATGTCCTACGGGCACGCCGGCAGTCAGAACAATAAGATTGCCCTCGCTGATATATCCGGCCTTCTGGGCTGCCTCCAGCGCGTGATTAAACAAAGCCGTTTTATCGCTTTCCTGGCAGGTCAATAGCGGAACTATCCCCCAGTTTAGGAGCAATTGCCGCTGAATAACCGGATCGGGAGTGCAGGCAATAATCGGGCAGTCGGGACGAAACTTGGAGACATTTTGAGCGGTATTGCCGGATAAGGACACCGTTAAAATCGCCGAGGCGTTTAAGTCGTGCGCGGTGGTGACTGTGGCGTGAGATATTGCGTTTGTGATGGACGCCTTTGCCAAATATTCACCGTGTTTAAACCGTTCTTGATAATCAATGGATTTTTCGATGCGCTCGGCAATCTTTGCCATGGATTTAAGAGCCTCGACCGGATGTTTGCCGACAGAGGTTTCACCGGAGAGCATAATAGCACTGGTTCCATCATAAATGGCATTTGCCACGTCCGACGTTTCTGCGCGGGTCGGGCGCGGATTATCTATCATGGATTCAAGCATTTGCGTTGCCGTGATAGCGGGCTTGCCCTGCTGCAATGTGCGCTTTATCATATCTTTTTGTATAACGGGCAGCTCTTCATACTCAAGCTCCACGCCCAAATCTCCGCGAGCCACCATGATGCCGTCGCAAACAGACAGTATTGAATCTAAGTTATACACGCCCTCGGCGTTTTCTATTTTCGCGATAATCTTGATTTTGTTTGTATTGTCAATACGATACAGCTCATCGCGCATTTGCTTGATGTCTTCCGCCGTGCGGACAAATGAGGCGGCGATTATATCAAAGCCGCTTTCAACGATATATCTGAGATCGGAGCGATCTCTCGCGGAAATATATGGCATACCCAGACTTACAGACGGCACATTGACGCTTTTCCTGTCGGAGATATAGCCGCCGTTAATAATGCGCGTGAGGATGTTCGTGGCGGTCACAGATTCTACCATAAGCTCAATCAGCCCGTCGGCGAGGAGCAGTCTTGTGCCGGATTTGATTTTTGAGGGGAGAGGCTCGTATGAAACGCTGACAATAGAAGAAGTGCCGACAACAGAATCGGTTGTGAGGGTGAATGTGTCTCCCTCTTCAAGAACCGCCCCGCCGCCCTCAAAAGTGCCTATCCTTACTTCAGGTCCTTTAGTGTCGGCGAGGTATGCGACGGATTTACCTGTTTCTTCGCACATTGCCCGCAGTTGGTTTAGCCTAATTGTGTGATCTTCGTGCGTACCGTGTGACAGGTTAAAACGCGCAACATTCAGACCGGCCAGCAGCAGTGAACGCAAAATGTCGGGCGGATCGGTGGCGGGGCCGAGAGTTGCGACGATTTTGGTTTTTCTCATTTTATGATATTCCTTCCAAACATCCCGATTAAACAGATTAGGGGCTGTTTCTTTTTGTAACAGCCCCTATCCGGCGCGTAAAGTAAATTATGCGTTGTCTGTGTTGTAAGCGTGAAGAGCGAGGTCAAGCACCTTGTTTGAATAAGCCCATTCGTTGTCATACCATGCCAGAACCTTAACAAATGTGTCGTTTAGTTGAATACCGGCAGTCGCGTCAAAAACGGATGTGCGCGAGTCGCCGTTAAAATCGGAGGAGACGACGGCCTCATCGGTGTAGCCAAGTATGCCTTTTAATTCATTTTCGGAAGCGCGTTTCATCTCGGCGCAGATGTCGTCATATTTTGCGGGTTTTTTGAGATTTACCGTCAAGTCAACGACCGAAACATTGAGGGTCGGCACACGCATTGACATACCGGTCAATTTGCCGTTGAGCTCGGGTATTACAACGCCGACAGCTTTTGCGGCGCCGGTAGACGAGGGGATGATATTGCCGGATGCAGCTCTGCCGCCTCTCCAATCCTTGCTCGAAATGCCGTCAACGGTCTTTTGCGTGGCGGTCGTAGCATGGACGGTCGTCATAAGGCCGGACTCGATGCCCCATTTGTCGTTGATGACCTTGGCGATTGGAGCAAGGCAGTTTGTTGTGCAAGAAGCGTTGGAGATAAGCTGCATTGACTTATCGTATGTGTTTTCGTTGACGCCCATGACAAACATGGGAATATCGGTGGTGGGAGATGTGATGATGACTTTTTTGACGCCGGCTTTGAGATGAAGCTCGGCTTTTTCCTTTTTTGTGAATACGCCGGTGGCGTCAACCAAATATTCAACGCCCCACTTTGACCACGGTATGGTGTCGGCGTCGAAACTTGAATAAGTCGCTATCTCTTTTCCGTCAACAATGAGGCTGTCGGCGGTGTAAGATACGTCATATTTGAATGTTCCGTGAAGAGTGTCATATTTGAGCATATAAGCCATGTATTTCGGATCCATTGCGTCATTGATGGCCGCCACTTCAATGCCTCTTTCGATAGCTGCCCTGAAAACTAATCTGCCGATTCTTCCAAATCCCGTGATACCTATTTTGAAACCCATAATTATTCCTCCGAATGTATTTTATTTTTTTGCAGAAACTTGCAGAAACAAGTATACTATTTCATGCGCCAAAAATAAAGCATTATTTTAAAAAGCGTAAAAATACTTTGTAAAACACTTTGCAAAACACGATATAATCGTAATCGGGCTTATAAGTACAAAAGGGGAGCGGCATATGCATTACGCCGATTATAAAACAATCCTTTCGCCGCAAAACGGGATGAACATATACCGTGGATGCACCCACGGCTGCATATACTGTGACAGCCGGAGCGTGTGTTATCAAATAAAGCATGATTTTGAGGATATTGAAATCAAGCGGGACGCCGTGCGGATTTTTGAGGAGCAATTAAAACGAAAACGAAGGCCCGCCATGATAGGCACCGGTTCAATGTGCGATCCTTATATCCATCTTGAAGAAGAAACGCAAATCACCCAGCAATGTCTGAAGTTGATAGAGCGGTACGGTTTCGGGCTTGCAATCCAAACGAAATCCTCCCGAATCCTGCGAGATATTGATATTCTGAAAGCTATCAACGAAAAAACGAAATGCGTGGTGCAAATAACTCTGACTACATATGACGAGGATTTATGCCGCATTATCGAACCGGACGTATCAACCACCGCAGAGCGTTTTGCCGTTTTAGAAGCCATGCGTGATGCAAAAATCCCGACTGTGGTTTGGCTTGACCCAATTTTACCCTTTATCAACGACACGGCAGAAAATCTGCGAGGTCTGCTCGATTACTGCGTCCGGGCTAAAGTGCGGGGGATTATATGCTTTGGGTTTGGCATGACCATGCGGGAGGGCAGCCGGGATTATTTCTACAAAAAATTGGACGAGCATTTTCCCGGAATGAAGCAAAAATATATACAGACATTCGGCGGCAGTTATGAATGTCAAAGCCCGGATAACAATCGTTTGATGGATATATTCAAAAAAGAGTGCAGTCGGCACGGTATAATATGTAATCTGAAAGATGTTTTCTCATATCTGCGTGAATTCGAGACAAAAGAGAGGCAGTTGTCGCTTTTTGAAGGAATTGATGATTGAGTGTGCGGGTAAACGGGTGCGGGGGTGCGGGGTTGATCGCACGGCAAAAAGTTCGACAGGTAAGTTCGGTGTTGACAAAAATGCGGACGTTTGATATATTCTACGTTACTGAAAGTGTGCGCAATGCACGTTAAGCATCGCGCAAGATAAAATGCTTGTGTAGCTCAGTTGGTAGAGCAGCTGATTTGTAATCAGCAGGTCAACGGTTCGAGTCCGTTCACAAGCTCCATGTAAAAAGACTTGTAATTGTAATAGTTGCAAGTCTTTTTGCGTGGAGCTTTTTCTCCGAGACTTCTCTAAAAACGGCTTACATTCCTGATAGCATAATTATCCAACTAAAATAAACTATCTGAAATGCGGCTTGGCTGTTATAATATAAATATGTTATATGTTTTTGGTGAGCTTCATAGATTAGACGATAAGTTTATTGCGTTAGCCGACGGGCTTTTGTCAGCCCAGCGCAAAGATAAAACGGCAAGGCTTGCGGCTATGCCATGCAAGATACAATCCGTGGCTTCGTATATTTTGCTGCGCATGGCACTGTCGTCCGAGTATGGCATAGAAGAGGCCGTAGATTTTAAATACTGCGCCAAAGGCAAACCGACGCTCGTTGAGTACCCGGATATTCACTTCAATATCAGCCATTGTAAATGCGCCGTGGCCTGTGCTGTTTTTGAAAGTCAGATAGGCGTAGATGTGCAAAATATCGTGCCGGTCTCCGATAAAGTGGCAAGATACGCGCTCTCTGACGAAGAATATGCAATATTTGAAGGCTTATCGAGCTTTGCGCCGGAAAGAGACACTGAAAATGTAAGGAGCGCATTACCGCCCGAGAGCCAAAACAAGAGCTTGCAAAACTTGCGGGAAAACAAAGAAGAATATTTTTGTAAGATTTGGACAATAAAGGAAAGTTACTTAAAAAAAACAGGAGATGGGATCGGCAAGCGGCTAAATAGCTTGAGGGCGTGTCAACTCGAAAATATAAGAATTTTCAAGGAGAAGGATTTCTATTGCTCCGTAACGGAACAAAATATCAAAATTGTCAATGTATCATTTGAAGATTTACTCGCATTTATCAACAAAAAAAACTAATCACAAAGGCAGGGGAAGAAAATGACAAGCATCGAACAAAGGCAGGTAAAAGATTTATTTGAGCAAATATCAAAGGACGCGTCGAGCCTTGCTAAGCGCGCCATTATTGCCGAAAACAGCAATAATGACGAGTTTACCAAGATGTTAAATTACTTGCTCAATCCATTTATCATAACGGGAATCTCCGAAAAGAAGATATCAAAGAATACCCAAAAGCCGCCCACACAGGAGTTTTCATCGTTTAATGAACTCATGGAATATATTATTTCAAATAACACAGGCAGCGACGAGGTTATAACAAATATCAGGGCTTTTTTAGATAAGCAAGAGACAGATATGAGCGAATTTTATGCCTCGATTATAACAAAAAGCGCAAAACTCGGATGTGATATAAAGTCGGTAAACAAGGCTCTTGGTAAGGAATTTATCCCGCAATGGGAAATCCAGCAGTCATACAACATAGAAAAGTCGCCGATTGCGGAAAATGAATGGTTTTCCTTGTCAGAAAAACTAAACGGTGTGCGCGGAACATTTTGCAGCGGTAAAATTTTAAGCCGACAAGGTAAGGAAATCACGGGGCTTGATCACATTACTAGGGATATCAAACAGCTCTTTCCTAATGCGGAAAACTGGGTCGTTGACGGCGAGCTCATACTTGAAAACCTCGAAGGGTTATCGGATAATGAAAACTTTAGAAACAGTACGGGGCTGCTCAGCAAGAAAGATGCCGATAAAGGAAAAATGAAACTTATTATCTTCGATTTTCTGCCGCTTGACGAATTTTCATCGGGCGAAAGTAAGCTGACCTATAAAGCAAGGCTCGAAGCGATAAAGAGTCTGGGCGTAAAAATTAAATCGCTTGGCATAAGGTCGGTAGAAACGGTTGATGTGCTGTATACAGGAAACGACGCCAAAATGATAGATTATTTTCTTGAAAAAATGGTGAGCCTTGACAAAGAGGGTTTGATGTTAAACCGAGACAGCAAATATTATTGCAAAAGGCACAGCGGCATACTAAAGGTTAAAAGATTCTACACGGTTGATCTTGTGGTGACGGATTTAATCGAAGGCTCGGGAAGGCTATCCGGAAAGCTCGGCGCGTTTGTAGTAGAGTATAAAGGCAATGCGCTCAATGTCGGATCGGGCATGACAGACGAAGAGCGCGTCGATTTTTGGCGCATCCGAGATGAGCTTGCAGGGAGAGTAATCGAGGTCAAATATAAAGAAGAGAGCGTAATCGAGGTCGAAGACAAAAAAGAGGGCAGCGATAAAAAAATAAGTCGGTTTAGTCTGCAATTTCCCGTATTCGTCTCTTTGCGCGAGGAAGGCAAGGAAGAAAGTCTGTTTTAGAAAGCTCTTTTGAGACACCGCTTGCAGAAGCGGGGAGCATATGATTTTGATAAAAACATATGCAAGAGCGCGACATATGCGGGTAGAAATATACGGGATTTAGCAAAATGAGCAAATTTTATCGGAGTGAAGATTATGCCGGATTTTTCAAAACTCAACAATCTTAAAGATAAGGCAAATAGCTTGCCGCAGCTTCCCGGAGTATATCTTATGAAAGATGAGAAGGGCGAGGTTATCTATGTCGGAAAAGCCGTCAGGCTCAAAAGCAGAGTAGTAAGTTATTTCAGATTTGCCGAAGCTCAAGCAAGCGGCATAAAAACAGACGCGTTGGTATCAAAAATCCATGACTTTGAAGTTATAGCCGTCGCGTCGGAGTTTGAGGCATTGGTTCTTGAAAACGATTTGATAAAAAAACTGATGCCAAAGTACAACATCAAGCTGCGCGACGATAAGGGTTATCCGTTTATAAAAGTCAATCTGACGGACGATTATCCGATTTTCAAAATAGTTCCTTACCCGCTCGGCGACAGCGCACTGTATCTCGGGCCTTACGGCGGGCGCACCGATACGCGCAAAGCGTTAAACGAGGTGTGCCGCGCATTTGGGCTGCCCACATGCGGCAAGAAGATAAAGAGCATAATCGGCAAAGAGCGGCCCTGCCTAAACTATGATATTGGCAATTGCCGGGGATATTGCGCCGACGCGAAACTGGCGGCCGATTATAAAAATGTTGTCAGAGCGGCCATTGATGTTTTTGAGGGAAAAACCAAAAGCCTTTCAAAAAGGCTTGAAAAGGATATGAACGAAGCGTCCAAAGCGTTAAATTTTGAAGCGGCGGCTCTTTTGCGGGATCAAATCAAAGCAATAAAGGTTTTGGAGCAAAAGCAGTTTTTTAAAGAAGAGCCAGTCGGTGAGGAAGATGCGTTATATAAGGAAAAGCAGATCAAAGCTCACCTATGGCTTGAAAAAGCGTTATATCTGCCAAAAACCCCCAGCCGCATTGAGGCATACGATATATCAAACACAGCAGACAGCAATATTGTGGGTTCAATGGTCGTTTTCGTCGGGGGCAAGCCGTATAAAAAAGATTATAGGCGCTTTATGATAAAGACAAAGAAAACCCAAGATGATTATGCCTGTATGTCGGAGGTAATATCAAGGCGCGTCAGGCGTCATGCCGCAGGAGACGAGAAGTTTGCGGCGCTCCCGGATATAATCTTAGTTGACGGCGGCGCCTCTCATGCCCGGGCGGCAGTCAAAACGCTCGAAAAAAACGGCATTGACATTCCTGTTTTCGGCATGGTCAAGGATGATAAGCACAAGACCCGCGCCCTTGTTTCTCAAAATGGTGATGAAGTCGGACTTTTTGGCAATCCTTCTGTCTTTGCGCTTATCGGTTCCATCCAGGAAGAAGCGCACAGATTTGCCATAGAATATCATCGTAAACTGCGCTCAAAAGATATGCTTGGGTAAAAAACTCAAAAAGTATGCGGCAAGCAGGCGGCAAACAACACGGCAAAACAGCGCAAGACTTCAAAACGGAAAGGATTTTACAAACATGAGGGTCATAAGCGGAGGCGCAAAAGGCCGCAAACTAAAAACACCAAGCGGAGACGGTATCAGGCCGACATGCGATAAGGTAAAAGAATCTATATTCAATATCATACAGTTTGACCTTGAAGGCGCGAGCGTGCTTGATTTGTTTGCCGGGACGGGGCAGCTTGGCATTGAGGCTCTCTCGCGGGGGGCAAAAAGTGCGGTATTTGTTGATAACTCAAGCGCGGC
Source organism: Oscillospiraceae bacterium (assembly GCA_009777235.1). Taxonomy (GTDB): domain Bacteria; phylum Bacillota; class Clostridia; order Oscillospirales; family Oscillospiraceae; genus WRMH01. Next base: position 21,016 of record WRMH01000009.1, on the reverse strand, counting down.
GTCAACCATTATACGCGACAATCTCAAAGCGTGCGGATTTTCCGGCAGCGCGAAAGTATACACGTCAGACGCTCTGCGCTCCTTAGAGCGCGACGAAAAATTTGACATTATTTTTATTGATCCTCCATATGATACAAACTTAGCCGCCAGCGCGATTTTTAAAATAGCGAGCATTGACAAACTCAATGAAAATGGTATAATAATAGCGGAAATGCGCGAAGGCGGCAAAATGCCGGAAATAACGCCGCCGTATGAGCTGTCAAATACGTATAAATACGGCGGGACTTGGATTATTAAACTCACGCGCCGGGAATGGCGGTAATCAATGAATATTGCGGTTTATCCGGGCAGTTTTGACCCGATAACCCTCGGACATCTTAATATAATCAGGCGCAGCGCGGCTTTGTTTGATACATTGTATGTATGCGTGATGAAAAACTCCGATAAGAAACCTCTTTTTAGCACTGATGAAAGGGTGCGGTTTATAGAACGCGCGGCGGTTCGGTACAAAAACGTCAAGGTCGAATCATCGGAAGAGCTGCTTGTTAAATATATGCAAAGCCGGAGCGCGAAAATCATAATCAAAGGTCTCAGGGCAGTAACGGATTTTGACAAAGAATTTCAAATCGCCCTTATCAACAGAAAGCTCGACAACACCATTGAGACCCTTTTTATACCGTCGAGCGAAAAATATACATACATCAGCTCTTCGGCGGTAAAGGAAATGGCAAGATATGGAGATGACCTCAAAACCTTTGTGCCGCATGAGATTATCGGGGACGTGATTTACAAGATCGAAAGCGAAGGGCTAATGTTCAAATAAAATGCCTGGCGTGAAATAATCAATTTATATTCAAACAAAAAGGCAGCTATACATAAAAGGCTGATGTTTAAGCGAAAGGTGATGTTCAAATGAGCAGTAGGATTCCTGAAATGCTCGATATGCTCCATACCATGATATCGGAAGCGTGGGGAGTGCCTATCGGCGCAGAGAAATGTGTCATAGACAGGGATAAAGCCCTCGATATTTTGGACGAGATCAGAGGGCAGTTTCCGACGGAGATAGCAGAGGCAAAAAGATTGCTCGATGCAAGGACCGATTTTATAAACAACGCAAAAAGGGAAGCCGAAGCAATAAAACGGACGGCACAGGAACAGGCGAGGCAGCTCATTGACGAGCAGCAAATCATCAAGATTTCCAGAGCAAAAAGCAACGAAATGCTTTCATATGCCGAATCTTCCTCAAACGAACTGCGGCGCGCTGCAAACGAGTATGTTGACGACGCGATGCACCGCACGGAAGAAGCCCTTGCCGCGGCTCTCGAAGAAATCAAAAAATCAAGGCAAAGATTCAGGCAGGCGGCCCGCAGCGCCGCTGACGTTCCCAATCCATCCGCGCCGCCTCGCGGCGCAGCTCCTGTAGACGCTTCCGGCGGGGCAAAGCCGTCGGGGTCTATAAAGGATTACGACCTCGATGTGTAAAACAATCAGCATAGAAAAAGCCGCGCAGGACGGAGAATGCAAAAAAGCACAAAAAAATCTGCATAGAGACAACCGACACAAAACAAGGCGCGCAGGACATGGTGTATAGGAAAAGTTGCATAGTGCAAATGAGTTGTCAGAAATGAAGAAAGGTAATTGATGAAAAAGATGACTGTCAAATATCGGGTGTTGATACCTATGGTGTCAATAACTCTGGTTTGTGCCATCACCGTGCTTATATTCTCTATTATCCTCTACAGCGATAAGGTCTATGACGTTTTATACGAAAAAACCGAAAACAGCAAGAACGGTATCCTCACTGAGTTTTCAAATATAAAAGAGAGACTGCGTATCGCAGCCACCGAAGCAGACAATCAGCACATTTTATATTCTCTCGTTTTGGACGCTGATCCCGGAGAGCTATTTCGGCAGATGGAGGATATACGAAGAAAAGAGAGTTTTGATTATTATCTGATCACCGATGCAAACGGCATAGTTTTGATCAATACGCAAACGACGGATAGAAATGGCGAAGATGTCTCCGGTTTAGAGCAGATTAGACGCGCTCTTGACGGGGAAGTAAACACCGCCATAAACGACTTTGACGATGCCGTAATGAGAATAACGGCGACCTCTCCGATACACGACGCCAACGGAAACATTGTCGCCACCGCGACATTTGGCGTGTCCATGAATAACCGTCCTTTCGCAAATCAGCTCAGAGAACTTGCGGGAGGGTGCGACCTTATTATTTACAGCAGCGATGCCTTGCTGCCCCAATCAACAACTCTGACGATTGCCGCTTCGTTTAATATATCAAGCGAATACAGAGAAATAATCATAGATGATGTGCTGGGCAAAGGCCAGACATATATCGGGCCGTTTGACTTTTACGGGGTCAGCTTCCTGTCTGTATTTTCTCCGCTGTACGAACAAACTGGTCTTGATGATAATGATAGTATTGTGGGTGTGCTCTTTGTTGGTACGCCAAACTCTGACGCGGTGAGCGAAATCATGTTTTTTGCTTTGTGGGGCTCGCTTATCACACTCGTTTTACTTGTAACAGCGATCTTTATATCGCTTGTCGTATCGGGAAAAATCAACAGGCAATTTTCAGACATTGTCAAGCATATGACACATCGCGACAAACTTCTTGAAGCCGTCAACGCGGTATCTGTCATACTCCTTGAAATTGACGAGGCGGACGACATAAGAACTCCGCTTGTTTCGGGCATGGGGCTTATCGGCAGCGCAATGAACGTTGACCAGATTCACCTTTGGCATACCCGAAAAAACGAAAACGACATTACGCAGTTTGTGAGGGAATATACTTGGGTCAACAACTACGTCAAGCATAAATCAAAAGTGCCGAAATATCTCATCTCTTCACATGATGACGATAAGTCGGGTTGGATGAAGAAATTTCTTGCCAATGAATACATAAGCGGTGTTATTGCGGAAATGGAACCCGAATACAGAGAATTTTTAAAGCCGCTGGGCGCAAAATCCGTGACCTTGATCCCCATATTTTTGGAAAATCAGTTTTGGGGGCTGTTCACGATTGACTCTATGAGCAATGATGAAATCTTGCAGGAAGGCGAGATAGCCATTTTGCGTTCCACGAGCTTAATGATGGCAAATATCGTCCGCCGCCACGCTTTGCAAAACGAGAACCTGAAGATTTATTATGACGCTCTCACGGGTATAAACAACCGGAGGTTTTTTGATAAGACAATGAGCCGCCTGATCAGCTCGCTTTCCCGCGCCGGCGGCAGCCTTAGCCTTATGATGATTGACGTAGACAATTTTAAGAAGTATAATGACACCTATGGGCATAGCGCGGGTGATGAATGTCTTATCAAGGTTGCGGAAATTTTAAACGACAGCGTCAATCGCATTGACGATTTTGTCGCGAGATATGGCGGCGAGGAGTTTGTCGTCGTTATGCCAAATACCGATAGGGATGGAGCTGTATTGATCGCGGAGGCTATGATTTTAAATATCAAAGCGGCAAACATTTTGCACAAAGCCAGCGAAACGGCAGATTATGTCACTTTCTCAATCGGCATTACGACAGGCGTGGTCACACAGTACCACACCCCCGACACATTTATTCAAAAAGCGGATGATATGCTTTATAAGTCGAAAGATGACGGACGCAACAGGTATACATTCGGCGAATTAGAAAATTAATACCAATATGGAGGAACACATAGCTTGAACCTGATCAGCAGCGAGAAAAAAGAAAAAAACGAAACCCAATTGAAAATAGAAATAACGCCCGAAGAATTAGAAACAGCGATCAACAAAACGTACCTCAAAAACAGAAAGCGTATCGGAGTGCCCGGATTTCGCAAGGGCAAAGCCCCTCGCAAGATAATCGAAAAAATGTACGGCCAGGCGATATTCATGAGCGATGCCTTAGAGGGTCTGCTGCCCGAGGTGCTGGAATTTGTTGACAAAAACTCCGGCCTCAATATAGCCGGATTTCCGACCATAACCGACATTGATGTTAAAGATAGCACAGAAAGCGCCTTTATCACGCTCACGGTGACGCAAAAGCCGGAGGTGACGGTCGGCAAATACAAAGGCTTATCGGCGCCAAAACCGTCCGCCGAGATTTCCGACAGCGAGATAATGCGTGAGATCGATGCCGTAAGAGAGCGTAACGCAAGAATGGAATCGGTCAGCCGCCCCGCAGCGTCCGGCGATATTGCGGTTATTGACTTTGAGGGTTTCATAGACGGCACGCCATTTGAGGGCGGTAAAGGGGAACGCTATAGCCTTGAGCTTGGCAGCGGCTCTTTCATCCCGGGCTTTGAAGAAAAAGTCGAGGGGATGGAAATTGGCGAGCGGCGCGATATTGACCTTGTTTTCCCCGAAAACTATCAAAAGGACTTGGCGGGCAAGGCCGTTGTTTTTAAGGTTGCGCTCAGCGACGTGAGGGAAAAGCACCTGCCGGAGCTTGATGATGAGTTTGCCAAAGATGTTTCCGAGTTTGACACGCTCGATGAATATAAGCAGAGCATTAGAGAGAAACTTGAGAAAACAAAACAGACAGATATTGATGAGACTTTTGAAAAACTCTTGATGGAGCAGATAGTAAAATCAACACAGGCGGAAATTCCCCAGGTTATGATAGAAGAAGAGATAGAAAAAACCGCAAAAACATTGTCTCGGAATATATCCGCCTACGGCATGAAAACCGACGATTATTTAAAAATGCTCGGCATCACGGCGGATGAATTTAAAGAAAGAATGCGTGAGCCAAGCGAGTTTAAGGTAAAATCTGACCTCGCTCTTGAAAAAATAGCCGAGCTTGAAGGCTTGAAGGTCAGCGATGACGAGATCGAAGAAGAGTATATAAAAGCCGCCAAAGCGTATAATGTCGAGCTTGATAAATTTAAAGAAGAGGTTGATAACGACGCTGTGGTGCGTGAGCTGAAAATGCGGGCGGCCTTAAAGCTCGTGACGGATTCTGCGACAGTCGAGCAGGCGGACGAAAAAAGCCCGGCGGATAAAGCAAAACCGGCAAGTAAAAAAAGCCCGGCAAAGCAGGGGAAAACGGCAAATAAAGACACGGCCGCAAAGCCTGCGAAAGAAAAGAAAGAAGAGGAAACAAAAAAATGAGTTTAGTCCCGTATGTAGTAGAGCAAACCTCTCGCGGAGAACGGTCATATGATATTTTTTCAAGGCTCTTAAATGACCGCATAGTTATTTTGAGCGAGGAAGTCAACGACACGACGGCAAGCCTTATTGTCGCGCAGTTTCTCTATTTGGAGGCTCAAGACCCCGACAAGGATATACAGTTTTACATCAACAGCCCCGGCGGCGCCGTGTCATCAGGCTTTGCCATTTATGATACAATGCAATATGTCAAATGCGACGTATCAACGATATGTATCGGGCTTGCGGCAAGCATGGGCGCTTTCCTGCTTTCATCGGGGGCTAAAGGAAAACGTATCGCGCTCCCAAACGCGGAGATCATGATTCACCAGCCGATTGGCGGGTTTAGAGGCCAGGCGACGGATTTTCAAATACACGCGGAACAGATACTGCGGACAAAGGAAACTCTCATAAGAATCTTGGCGGAAAACACCGGCAAAACAACCGAAGAAATCCGCGTTGCATCCGAGCGCGACAACTATATGACCTCCGGCGAGGCAAAAGAATTCGGGCTTATTGACAACGTTATGGTCAAAAATTAAAAACTCAAGGCAACCACAAACAGCTTATCATTTTACAGGCGAAAAATGGTGAGTGCGCATATTTTCAACTATTTATTTCGCCTGCGAAATGGCGGTTTAATATGGCAAAGTTTAATGATTTGAAAGGCGTGCGCTGCAGCTTTTGCGGCAAGCGGCAAGATCAAGTAGACCGCGTGATAGCGGGTCAAGGCTCGGCATATATTTGCAATGAGTGTACCATGCTTTGCGTCGGCATACTCGGTCATGAGCTCGCCCCGACACATAATGAAGCAACCGATATAATTGATTATACGGCAAAGTTTGGAGCTTTGCCGACACCGGCCGAGATAAAAGAAACGCTTGATGACTACGCTATCGGGCAGGACGACGCAAAAACGGCGCTCTCGGTGGCGGTATACAATCATTATAAGCGGCTTATTTATGAAAGCGACAACGAAACGGAGCTGCAAAAGAGCAATATCTTAATAATAGGACCCACCGGGAGCGGAAAGACGCTATTTGCGCAGACCTTGGCAAGAATACTTAAAGTGCCCTTTGCAATCGCCGACGCAACGACCCTTACCGAAGCCGGGTATGTGGGCGACGACGTTGAGAATATATTGCTAAAGCTGCTGCAATCCGCCGAGTTTGACATCGAATGGGCCGAGCGGGGCATTATCTATATTGATGAGATTGACAAAATCACGCGAAAGAGCGAAAATGTCTCGATCACGAGGGATGTTTCCGGCGAGGGCGTACAGCAGGCTCTGCTCAAAATTCTCGAAGGCACGGTCGCCAACGTGCCGCCGCACGGCGGACGCAAGCACCCGCAGCAGGAGTTCATACCCATAGATACAACAAATATACTCTTCATATGCGGCGGCGCTTTTGAGGGCATAGAAAAAATTATTGAAAACAGGCTTGATAAAAAAAGCATAGGCTTTGGCGCCGAGGTTAAGAAAAAAAGGGAAAAAGACATTGGCGATACGTTAAAGGAGGTACAGCCTCACGACTTGCTTAAATTCGGGCTGATACCGGAGCTTGTCGGGCGGCTTCCCGTCATAGCCCCGCTCCGCCCGCTCACCTTAGATGACATGATAAGAATACTCAAGGAGCCGAAAAACTCTTTGGTGCGCCAATATACGACCTTGCTTGGATTTGACAATGTGACGCTTGAGTTTACCGACGACGCGCTCAGTGCAGTTGCCGAAAAAGCTATTGAAATGGAAATCGGCGCGCGGGGTTTGCGCAGCATAATGGAAAAAGCTATGCTGCATATCATGTTTGACATTCCCTCCGACAAAGCCATAGAGAAAGTCACCATTACCAAAGAATGTATCAGCGAGGACACAGGCCCCGTCATATCCAGACACACAAAGACAAAAAAGAGCAAAACGGATAGCTTTGATGAGAAGCAGATGCAGGCCATCTCTTGAGCAAGAAGGAGCTGTATATGAATCGCACCGCATTAAATAAAAACGATACTGAATTTATGCCTTTGCTCGCGCTAAGGGGGCTTTCCGTTTTCCCGAACATGCTGCTCAACTTTGACGTTGAACGCGCCATATCAACGGGGGCTCTCGAAGCGCACCGCATTAAATAAAAACGATACTGAATTTATGCCTTTGCTCGCGCTAAGGGGGCTTTCCGTTTTCCCGAACATGCTGCTCAACTTTGACGTTGAACGCGCCATATCAACGGGGGCTCTCGAAGCCGCCTCAAGCGGTGAGCGAAAGATTTTTCTTTTGGCGCAAAAGGATATATCAAAAGAATCCCCCAGTCAGCGCGATTTGCACAGTATCGGCACTATCTGTCTGATAAAGCAGGTTTTGAAAATCCCGGGCGGCGGCATGAAGGTTTTGGTCGAGGGAAGCTGCCGCGCACGCCTTATTTCAATCAGCGAAGAAAAAAAATACTACATCGCAGAGGCTTTGGCCATACCGGAAAAAATATTGATGCGCAAATCGGTCAAGATTGAAGCTATGATGCGAAAGAGCATAGGTCTGTTTGACACATATGCCGCGATTTCGTCAAATGTATCAAAAGAGACGATACTCGGTATGTTTGCGATTTCAGACCCGGGCAGGCTTTCCGATTTTATAATCCAAAATATATACACAAAGCCCGAAAATAAGCAGCGTATCTTAAATACGATTGACCCTGTGAGAAGGCTCGAAATAACCAATGATATACTTGTTGAAGAAACCGAAATAATAACCATAGAGCGCCAGATCGATTCCAAACTGCGAGCCAAACTTGAATCAAATCACAGAGACCATGTGCTCAGAGAGCAGATACGTGTCATTCAATCCGAGCTTGGCGACGGCTATACAGATGATTCTGCCGAATCTCAAAAGTACAGAATGGAAATAGCGCGGTTAAAACTTGATGATGAGATCGAAATGAAGATTTTCAGAGAAGTTGACAAGCTCGAAAGGCAAACCTTTGGATCATCAGAGTCATCCGTTATCCGCAATTACTTAGACACGCTTTTGGAGCTGCCTTGGAACAAAAAAACCAAGGAACGCATCAATATTGAGAAAGCACGGAAAATACTTGACAACGACCATTTTGGTTTGGACAAAGTAAAGGAACGTATCATAGAGTTTCTCGCCGTCAGGCAATTATCCCCGCATATAAAAGGCGCGATAATCTGTCTTGTAGGTCCGCCGGGCGTGGGTAAAACATCAATCGGTATCAGCGTCGCAAGGGCTCTGAACAGAAAGCTCGCAAGGCTCTCGCTTGGCGGCGTGCATGATGAGGCGGAAATCCGAGGTCATAGAAAGACATATATCGGCTCCATGCCGGGAAGAATCATTTCATCGCTTAAAAGCGCCGGAAGCAGCAACCCCTTGATGCTTTTAGATGAGATAGACAAGCTCGGGCACGACCATAGGGGAGACCCGGCGTCAGCGCTCTTAGAGGCTCTTGATCCCGAGCAAAATAAGGCGTTTAGAGACAACTATCTTGAAATACCTTACGACCTGTCTGAGGTCATGTTCATCACCACGGCAAACACAACCGAAACGATACCGCGCCCGCTCCTTGACAGAATGGAAGTCATCGAGCTTACAAGCTATACGGACAATGAAAAGCTCGCCATCGCAAAACGTCATTTAATACCCAAGCAGCGAAAAAAACACGGCCTAAAAGGCGCCGAGCTCAAATTTTCAGATGCCGCTTTAAAAGAGATTATTTCATCGTATACAAAAGAATCGGGCGTCCGCATCATGGAGCGTTCCATCGCCGCCGTGTGCAGGAAGGCCGCCGCTAAAATCGCCTCGCATACCGCCTCGTCCATATACCTCACACCGGATATGTTGGATGAGTTTCTCGGCGTTCGCAAATTCAAGTCCGAATCAGTCTCCGAAGGCGCCGAGGTCGGTATCGCAAACGGCCTTGCGTGGACGACCACGGGCGGCTCCGTGCTTGATGTGGAAGTAAACGTACTGCTCGGCACCGGCAAACTTGAGCTGACGGGAAATCTCGGAGATGTCATGAAAGAATCGGCTCAGGCCGCAATCTCATACATTCGGAGCCGGGCTTTGATACTCGGCATACAGCCGGATTTCTATACCACGCATGATATCCACATACATTTTCCCGAAGGGGCGATACCAAAAGACGGCCCTTCGGCGGGTATAACAATATGTATAGCCGCAATCTCGGCCTTGAACGGGGCGCCTGTCCGCATGGATATTGCAATGACAGGGGAGATCACTTTGCGCGGACGCATCTTAAAAATCGGCGGCCTTAAAGAAAAAACAATGGCCGCGCTTCGCGCCGGTATCAAAACGGTCATCATCCCATCAGAAAACGAGCCGGATTTAGACGAGATAGATCAAACTGTCAGAAATCAGCTCACCTTTATTACTGCCGAGAATATTGATGAAATACTTGATATCGCTTTGGATTTTTCGGCGATAAAAATGGGTGCGGAACAAAACAGCGCACAATCGTCAATTGACGAACATATGCCTATCCGTGAAGATATGCCGCTGACGATCGCAAAAGCGCATATCAGGCAATGACGCGTTTTTCGGAGTTCGGAGTATTGTGCATGAATCTTCATAATGTTGAGTTTATCAAGTCGGTCGCTAAAGCTGAGGAAATAATCAGAGATAAAAAAACGCAAATAGTTTTCTCGGGCAAATCAAACGTCGGAAAATCATCCGTCATCAACAAGCTATTAAACAGAAAACAATTTGCCCGCGTGAGCGCCACTCCGGGCAAAACTATCCACATCAACTACTTCTTGATAGATAAAACCGCGTATTTTGTTGACTTGCCGGGTTACGGTTACGCAAAGGTTTCAAAATCCGAGAGGATGCGCTGGTCAAATCTGATGGAGAGCTTTTTTAAAGAGTACAGTCATATAACATTAGGCTGCATGATTGTAGACGCAAGGCATAAACCGACATCCGATGACTGTATAATGGCAGAGTGGTTTAAGGCGACAGGCTGCCCTTTGATAGTGGCGGCAAACAAATTTGACAAAGTAAAGAGCAGTCAAAAGGAGCAAAATATCTTACTTATCCGAGAAACCCTCAATTTACATGACGACGCCGATGTTATAGGGTTTTCCGCCCTAAAGGGCACGGGCAAAGACGAACTGCTCTATAGGATAGTCGGATATAGTAAAGGCAGCCTCCAAAAACCCTGAGCGAGCAAGATACCAAGTGATTTTTTTGCCATACGAGGCAAATTTTCGCAGGAATAATTGCTTTCTTTCAAGGAAATTTAACGAAGTATGGCGAAAAAAGCACAGGTAGATTGCCGCGATAGGGTTTCTGGAGGCTGCCTAAATAGTAAGGAGCAGGATTTGAATTGGTTTAGCGATTTGTTTAGCCTTGATATGATAAAAAATGTTCTGATAATCGCGATACCCGCGCTTATTTGCATTACCGTCCACGAGCTTGCTCACGGATTTACGGCATATAAACTCGGCGACAATACGGCAAAGGAGATGGGCAGGCTCACTTTAAACCCCATCCGGCATATTGATATCATTGGGCTTTTAATGATAATTGCGGTCGGATTTGGATGGGCAAAGCCCGTGCCTGTCAACATGGACAATTTCAAGCATCCAAAGGCATATATGGCGGTGACCTCGCTCGCAGGTCCTTTATCAAACCTGATCCTCGCCGTCATAGTTCTGCTTATTTTTATGCTGATACCTGAGCCGAGCGGCGGAATAACGGGGCTTTGGCATATTATTCAAGGTGACGCTTCCGTGCTTACCTCGATGATATTCCGGCTTGCCATGATAAATATCGCGCTTGCTTTTTTCAATCTGATACCGATACCGCCTCTTGACGGCTCTAAGGTGCTTTTTTCGCTGCTGCCTGAAAAGCAATATTATTTTCTGATGAGATATGAGCGTTATGGCATGATATTGCTTGTTATGCTTATATTATCGGGCATACTTTTTGATTTTGATATTTTCGGCGTTATAATTACGCGCCCCGTCATAGTTACGTTAAACGGCATTATTGAGTTTTGGCACGGTATTATTCCCGTATAAATGACAGTTAACAAAGGCCGCTTTGATATAACGCCATCGCTTTACATAAATTCGGCTCGGCTCTCAAAAGCTATACTATAGAGGTTATCAAATATGGAAACTCCGATTTTTAGGCTGCCCGGCATAATCAGGGAAAAAGAGGATAATTCTGACTTTGAAGGTCCCCTTACCCTAATATTGCAACTGCTCAGCCGTGATAAAGTGCAAATAAGAGACATAAGCATATCTCTTATTTTGAAGCAGTATCTTGACTATCTGGATGAGATGGCGGAACTAAATCTTGATATTGCCAGCGAATTTGTTGCTATGGCGTCACATCTCATGTATATTAAAACAAAAATGCTGCTCTCTGACGGCGAAGAGATAACCGAGCTCGAGCAATTGATTATTTCACTCGAAGAGCTGCAGCGCAATGATATATATCTGCAAATCAAAGAGGTCGCGCAAACGCTGTCGGATATGTATGCCCGCAGGGAAATTATGATGGCAGGGCCTCCCGAATATTACGAGACCGGCAAGAATTATGAATATGTCCACATGGGTGAAGAACTCCTCGAAGCGATATACAGGGTCGTGGGTAAAGAAAATCTCAGATACGCAAGTATCAATACGGCAGAGCCTGCATTTCCTGAACGTCTGACATATCCTATAAATGAAAAAATAAGCGAAGTGATCGTTAAATTAAAAACCACGAGCGATATGAAGATTGTAGAACTTTTTCACGGCTGCAAGAGCCGCACGGAATTGATCGCCACGCTCGTCGCGGTGCTTGAGCTTTGCAGGGTGGGAAGCATACTCATTACGGGCGACGGCGAGGATATGAAAATGTGTTATACTCAAACGGGGAGAGAAGGGGAAATCTCCGATTTCACGGCGGAAGACTGACAAATTTGCGAATTTACTTTACTGCCACAAAAAAGAAAAGGAAGAAATAGATACTTAAATGGAAAATCACGACATCGAAAACGCAATAGAAGCAATATTATTTGCATCAGGAGAGCCGGTCAAGCTATCCCGCATAGCCGGGGCTCTCGGCATTTTGGAAGATGAAGCTCAAGCGGCGGCGGCACGTTTGAGGGACTCTTATAGTTTCAGCCGCAGAGGAATAAGGCTTGTGTGTCTTGAGGACAAGCTGCAGCTTTGCTCCTCGCCGGAATACGCGGACTTAATAAGACGAACTTTAGAGACAAGAAAGCCGCCGCAACTGTCACAGCCGGCTCTGGAAGTATTGGCGATTATCGCGTATTTCGGACCGGTCACAAAAGCGTATATTGAGCAAGTCAGGGGCGTGGACAGCTCATATACCGTGGGGCTTTTACACGAGAAGGAACTCATCGAGCCGTGCGGCAGATTATCGGCGCCGGGGCGGCCGATGATATTTAAAACGACGCATAACTTTCTTAGAGTTTTTGGATTTCAATCTCTCAAAGAACTGCCGGAGCTGCCTTATATTGAAGGAAAAGCCGACGAAAAAGAAGGTATTCAAAACGCGATACTCGAGCTGAAAGCGCGAGAGGGCGAATACGAGGCCATATCTGAAACAGAGCTTAACACCGCAGAGATTGTATCTGACAGTAACGAAAGCGAGTAATAAATGACAGCGTTGATGGTTATAGCATCAATATTTACGTTTTTTGCGGTTTTGGCGCTCTTGCGGATTGGCGTCATAATTGAATATTGCGACGAAGGGTTAAATTCTTGGTGTAAATTTTGTTTTATCAAATGGCGTATAAAGACCGACTCGAAAAAGAAAAAAGTAAAACGGAAGAAAAAGCGGGATTTTGGCAAGATGAAACCCGGCAATCTGCAAGGTTTTTTGGCGCTGCTTGCTGTAATTAAGGGTTTGCTTGCCCGGCTGAAACGAAAGCTGCTAATTGTGAAACTTTGCATTATATATACATCGGCAAGCGACAATCCGGCGGCGGCGGCAATCGGATATGGAGCGGCAAACGCCGTATACGCGGTCATTATGCCGATACTTGAAAGGCATTTTCGTATCAAGAGAAAAGATTTAAGAGCCGCGGCGGACTTTGAATCAAACAAGCCCGGCATCTATGCCAAACTTTCAATATCAATGGCTATTTGGGAATGTATATATGTGCTTATCGCTTTGCTGCCGCTTTTTAACATGATGGAAAAGACAAAAGAAACAGAAAATGATACAATTAGAAAAGAAGACTGATAAAAAAGCCGAACTAAACATCAATAGATAAAGGAGAAAGAGAAAATGGAAAAACAACCGATAAGCGAGCTTTTAGAAACAACAATGCAAAAAATCAGGGAGATGATCGGCGCAAACTCCATAGTCGGAGAGCCGATCACAACACCGGACAAAATGATGCTGATACCTGTGTCAAAGGTTGCTTTTGGATTTGCCGGAGGCGGCACCGACTTTTCAAAGAAAGAGCAAAAAAGCGGCTATGGCGGAGGAACGGGCGCGGGCGTAAACATAACACCCGTTGCTTTTTTGGTGATCAAAGACGGAAAAATAGAAATCATCTATGTAAATCCGCCGCCGACATCAACCGTTGACAGAATCATTGATGCCGTGCCGGATATGATAGACAAGGTCAGCGAGTTTATCAGCAAAGATTCTTCAAGCGAAGCGTGAGCGCGAAGTAGCGCGAGGGAAAAGTATGCGGCTCTCTAAGATACTATCGGCAGGCGGCATTGCGTCACGCAGAAAAGCGGAGGCTTTGATTATTTCGGGAAGGGTCAAGGTAAACGGGCAAACCGCGAGGCTGGGGCAATCGGCAAATCCCGGCACAGATGAGATTTGCGTTGACGGTAAGCCTGTTTTGGTAAATGACCGTCTTGTATATGTCATGCTAAACAAACCCAAAGGATACCTGACGACCGTGAGCGACGACAGGGGCAGAAAAACGGTTATGGAGCTTATATCTGACATAGGGACGCGGGTATACCCGGTGGGCAGGCTCGATTTGGATTCGGAAGGGCTGCTGATTTTCACGAACGACGGCGATTTTGCAAACAAGGTGGCGCATCCGTCAAGCGGTAAATGCAAAACATATGATGTGGACGTGCAGGGCGATGCAATCACCGCCGCGAATTTGCTAAAGCGACCTTTGCAAATAGACGGACGCAAGGTAGTTGCCGCGCAGGTAAAATTAGTGACAAGCGAGCAAAACGGCGGAATATTGCGGATTTCAATACAAGAGGGCCGAAACAGGCAAATACGAAAGATGTGCTCGGCCTGCGGCGTTAAGGTAAAATCGCTAAAACGGGTCTCAATAGGCGAACTTAGGCTGGGTACGCTCGATTTAGGAAAATGGCGGTATTTAACCGAAGATGAGGTAAATTCATTTGGATAAAGATATTTTATCGGCAATTGGCGCGGCGCTGCCGGGCATGTCAAAATCTCACAAGAAGATAGCCGAATATATTTTAAATTATTATGACAAAGCCGCGTTTATGACGGCGGTACGGCTTGCCAATTTTACAGAGGTAAGCGAATCAACGGTGGTACGATTTGCCATGGAGCTTGGCTATGACGGTTATCCCGAAATGCGTAGGGCATTGCAGGACGCGATGCGCGGAAAATTGACCTCGGTGCAAAGAATCAAAGTGGCAAAAGACCAGCTCGGTACCGGCGACATACTAAGGCAGGTTTTACTGTCCGATATAGAGCAAATACGGCAAACAATGGAACAAACAGACAGCGCAGACTTTGAAAAAGCCGTAGATGCGATAATCAAGGCAAAAAACATATATATACTCGGTCTGCGTTCCTCTTCATTTTTGGCAAAGTTTATGGGATTTTATTTCGATCTCTTCTTTTCCAACTCACGGGTCATCAGCGAGAGCCCGGACAGCGAAGTTTTTGAGCAAATTGTCAGATTATCACAGGGCGACTTGCTCATAGCCATAAGTTTTCCGCGTTATTCACGCCGCACCATAAAGACAATGCAATACTCGCGCAACGTAGGGGCGAAAATCATCGCGATCACGGACGGGCTTGCGTCGCCGCTCACGGAGCTGGCAGACATTTCTTTGTGCGCCAGAAGCGATATGATCTCTTTTTTGGATACGCTCGTCGCGCCGCTCAGTCTTGTAAATGCTTTGGTCGTGGCTGTCAGCGAAAAAGCGCCGGGAGACTTATACGAAAATTTTGAGCGGCTGGAGAAAATCTGGGAAGAATACGGGGTTTATGAGCAGATATAGTTCACATTTGACTCATCAGGCCGCAATCATATGAAATATACCTCGTATGGACAATTAAGGAAGGGAGTACCGGCGCGTACAAAGGCATTTTGCGCCGCCGGGCACGGTGTTTTATGGAATCTAAAAGCATAGCTCTTGACGGTCCGGCAGGAGCCGGGAAAAGCACCCTCGCAAAGAAGGCTGCAAAGCATTTTGGCCTTATATACGTTGACACGGGAGCGCTCTATCGCTGTGTCGGCCTATATGCCATTTTAAAAAAGGCCGCATCCGTAGATTCTTTGGCAATAGCTTCACTTTTGCCAAAGATAGAGATTGAAATGAAATATGATGAGCATGGCACGCAGCATATGTTTTTATGCGGCGCTGATGTGACGGAAGATATAAGGCTTCCCGAGGTATCTAAATTTGCATCCGATGTCTCGGCAATGCCTCCTGTGCGCGAATTTTTGCTGTCCACGCAACGGGATATGGCGGTAAAATACGATGTAATAATGGACGGGCGCGATATTGGCACTGTTGTGCTGCCAAACGCCGGGCTTAAAATTTTTATTACAGCGGACGAGAAAACACGGGCAAAAAGGCGATATGACGAGCTTATCGAAAAGGGCATAGAAACTACCTTTTTTGAAGTTTTAAACGATATGAAAATAAGGGACAAAAACGACAGTGAACGCGCAATCGCGCCGCTTAAAATATCCGATGACGCGGTTTTGCTCGATACAACACAGCTTGATTTTGAGCAGAGCTTTGAAGCCTTATGCAAACTTATAGGTAATCGGTTAGAATTAGAAATGGTTTGATTATGAAAGCAAAAGAAAGCTATAAATTTTATAAAGGTTGTTTTCGCTTGGTGGGCCCGATAATTCGCCTTTTCCGTCCATTTAAGGCCGTTAACGCGGATGTCTCCGTGGGCGGGGCGCTTATTTGCGCAAATCACTCTGCGATGATAGACCCGTTTCTCATCGCCCTTGCTTTGGGTATAGGCACGCAAGTTCATGTAATTGCCAAGGCGGAGCTTTTCAAAATACCTGTCATCAACACGCTCTTGCGCAAGCTCGGCACGATAAGCGTGGACAGAGGTGCGCTTGATGTCAATTCAATAAAGACGACACTTGCTTACCTGAAAAAAGGGGAGAAGGTTATAATATTTCCCGAAGGCACACGCGTCAGGCAAGAAGAGGTGAACGCCGGAGTTGGCGGCGCGGCAAAAAACGGCGCGGTAAAACTTGCCGAACGTGCCGGGGTTCCGATATTGCCCGTCTTTATGCCGAGAAAGAAGCCTTTCTTCAAGAAAACGCTCATTGTCTTCGGCGAGCCGTACCTTATCGAAAAACAAAGCGTAAAGCGTACAGCCGATGAGTGGGCAAGGCTTTCCGCAGAGCTTATGAGCAATATTGATGATTTGGAGAAAAAAGCGCAATGAAGATCAAACTCGCCAAATCCGCCGGGTATTGTTACGGAGTTAGCCGAGCGGTATCGCTGTGCCATATGGCGGCAGAGCGTTATTCAAACTGCGTTACGCTCGGACCTATCATTCATAATGAGCATGTTGTGGCAGACCTTAAAGATAAAGGTGTGCGCGTTGTTTCAAATATTTTTGAAGTTAAAAAAGATCATACCGTCATAATAAGGTCGCATGGGGCGAGCCGAGCGGAGCATGACGCGCTAAAGTCAATAGGGGCCAATGTAATTGACGCGACCTGCCCCGATGTGAAGAAAATACACGACATCGCTCAAAAGGAGTCGCAAGCCGGGCGGCTCATAATCATTATCGGACAAAGAAACCATCCCGAAGTTACCGCTATTTCAGGCTGGTGTGATAAGTTTATAATATTTGAAAATGATTTTGAGCTAAAAGAGTGGCTAAAAGTCGAAAATAACACCCAAATTCCCATTTCGGTCGTGTTTCAGACAACAGGTACAAAGCAGTTATTTGACAGTTGCGGAACAATCATAAAAAAAGAGTGTACAAACCATAATATTTTTGATACAATATGCAATGCTACGTATCATCGTCAATCGGAAGCCTTGGAAATCTCGAAAATAGCCGAAGCAGTCTGCGTCATAGGCGACAAAAACAGCGCCAACAGCCACAAGCTCGCAAAGGTATGTAAAGAGCATTGCGCCCATGTATTTTTCATTCAAAACGCGGATGAATTAAAAAAAGACGCATTTTCAGGCTTCAATTTGGTTGGCATTACGGCAGGCGCCTCAACCCCGCCGTTTATTATTAAGGAGGTCATCGCTAAGATGAGCATGGAAGAAAACAAACAAATTGTGGACGGTATCACCGCGGAAGATGAAGTAAGCGAAGCAGCTATAGCCGCTTCGGCTGATGTTTCGCCCGTGCCGGAAGAGAAAGCAGAAAAAATAAACGAAGCTGCAGACGTATCTGATTTACCGCCGGAAGAACCCGCGCCGGCCGAAGATTTGGAAGAATCCGAGAGTGACGGTGTTTATGTCTTGTCCGAAACAGCGGAAGAAACAGACGCTCTGTCCGCTTCGTCCGAAATATCCGAAAATACCGATGCAAAAGCAGATCACGGCTTTGATTCAGATGTGGATTTTGATATTGATCCCGATACGGAAACCTTTGAGGAGATGCTGGAAAAATCCATCAAGACACTTCGCACCGGAGAAAAAGTAACAGGCACGATTACCTCAATTACTTCAACAGAAGTATCCGTTGATTTGGGAGCAAAGCAATCAGCCTATATCCCGACATCGGAGTTTCTCGACGAAGAACACACCGACATCAATGAGGTCATTAAAATCGGTGACGAAATAGAATCCTTTGTCATGCGCGTAAATGACGTTGAGGGCATGATAATGCTTTCAAAGAAGCGTCTTGACGCCGCCAAAAACTTAGACATGGTTGAGGCAGCCAGAGCAAATAGGGAAGTGGTTTCCGGTTTTGTTATACAGGAAAACAGGGGCGGCGTCGTCGTCAATGTAAAAGGTGTGCATGTTTTTGTCCCGGCTTCTCAATCGGGCTTGCCAAAAAACGCCTCCATGACGGAACTTCTCAAAAAGAATGTTAAACTGCGTATAAATGAAGTAAACCAGTCAAGACGGCGTGTGGTCGGGTCTATTCGCGACGCTCAAAAACACGAACGCCGGGAGAAATCAGACAAGGTGTGGAGCGAGATAGAAGTCGGCAAGAAATATGACGGCGTTGTCAAGTCAATGACCTCTTATGGCGTGTTTGTTGATATAGGCGGCGTGGACGGCATGATTCACATTTCGGAGCTGAGCTGGACGCGCATCAAGCAGCCGTCGGAGATTTTAGCTCTCGGTGATGAGATTGCCGTGTATGTCATCTCCTTTGACAGAGAAAACAGAAAAATCTCGCTCGGCTATAAAAAAGGCGAGGATAACCCGTGGACGAAGTTTACCGCCGATTATTCCGTCGGAGATATCATCAACGTTAAAATCGTCAAGATGATGCCGTTTGGGGCTTTTGCGGAAATTTGCACCGGGGTTGACGGTCTTATTCACATTTCGCAAATATCAGACCAAAGAATAGGCTTGCCGTCAGAGGTGCTGAAAGTTGATCAAATGGTAGACGTAAAAATTACGGAGATAGACAATGAGCGCAAGAAGGTTTCCCTTAGCATAAAAGCGCTGTCAGATTCGGAGATGAGATTACCAGACAGCGGATTTGCGGAAGAAACCGACGCCGCTATCCCGGCGGACGCCACAGACGAAGAACCCGCGCCCGAATAAAATACAGTAAGTAGCATTTTAGCATTATCAAACAAGGAAGCTCTGCGAGCTTCCTTGTTTGCGTATTATACCCCAGACCCTTGCGCTCGAAAGGCTGTAATTCGCAAATCACATATTATACGCTTTTGCGGCGGTTATCAGCGCGTCAATACATTCCCGCGTTGCCCCCATTGGAACGCCTCCGCCGATACTGAGCAAAAGACCTCTTGTGCTGCCGTTTGCCGCAACATAGTCGCGTATGCACGAATTGGACAGCTCATAAACCTCTTCGGGAGTATTTCTCGCAAGAGACATTGGCGGCACATTGCCCAGAAGCGTTATATTGGCGTCTATCTGAGACCTGACGGTGCCGATCTCTCGCTCATGCGTAAAGTTGAATAAATCTATGCCAAGATCGGGCATATGCGGATAGGGCACGTCATTTGCGGTGTCGTTGTGTAAAAGTTTTACTTGACCGGAAAAAGCGGAGAATATATCCTTTAGGTAAGGATGCGCAAACTCTTGATAATCGTCTTTACTAAAGAATCCGGTTATATCATCAAGGAGCAAAACACCCTCCGCCTCGCCGCAGGCGTCAAGCTGCGCGTAAAGCCAGTCTTTGCAAAGCTGGGTCGTAATGCGCAGCAGCTTGTGGTATACATCGGGCTCAATCTTTGCGCACAAGAGCAGCTCGGTGACTGAAAACAGGTGAGCGGCAACGGTCATCGGGCCGCGGGCACTGACAATGTTTATTTTCTCGCCGATTGCGTCAAGCCTCGGTTTTATTTTTTGCTGCAAATTGAGAAGCAAGGGCATAAGCCCGTCTTTGCGCGGATCGGGCAGCTTCAACGCGTCTACAACCTCTTCCATATCTTCAACATCGGCGGCAAGATGATGGACGGCAGGAAGATTATCATGATATAAGCTAAACTTTACCCCAAATCCCGACGGCTCCGCAGCCATGCCGTATTCCGCCCACCAATCGGGCAAAAACAAAATATCGGGAAAGTCCTTTTTGATTTTGATGTAAGCGTCAAACCAAATATCGGGCATCGCGTAAAAATCAATCGTGGAAATATCGCAGTAGCCGGGCATCCACGGGCTGTCTACAATGAGACCGACATGCAGCTTTTCTTCCTCTTGCTTTATTATTCTTTTAAATAAATTCCACTGCGTATTTGTCATAGTAAACCACCGTTTAGCGTCCTTTCGTTTACGACTATAGAGCAATTGTCCTCGGTATATATGTACGGATCATAGTCAGGCCAGTTATCATACGGCACGGCTTTCTCAATTGACGCATTTTCAGCGACGTGTATAAATTTGTCAAAAAATGATTTGTCGTGGGCAAAATCCTGATGGGCGACGTAAAAAACGTCAAAATCTAATTCTTTAACCCGTTTTAGCATATTGATATACTCGCGCACGGACAGTGATTGCGGCACAAACATCCAGCAATGAGTGTTTGCCGAATCGGAGTCAAGCAATATGCGCTGCTCGCAAAGGAGCAAGCCAATCGAGCCGCCCGTATGACCGGCCATATCAATTACCTCAACATTCAAGTTGCCAAGCTCAAACACGGTATTTATATCAAGCGGTATCGGGTTGCACTTACCGCAATTTATCCACTCATCCGCGTCAAAATTGATTTCAATACTCGCTTTTTTGATTCTTGTTATAACATCACTTCGTATTCCGGCGTCGGTATGCTCGCGGCAGAGCTCAAAATCAGGCTCGCGCAAATAAACTTTCTCAAACTGGTAAGCGCCGCCGGCATGATCCAAATGCCCGTGACCGAGCACGACCGTGAGAGGCTTTGAGGTTATCTCTCTGACCGCCGCCTCATAATCGCATATTCCATAGCCGGTATCAAAGAGCAAAGCTTTCTTTTCGCCGACTATCAAAAACGCATTGACATCAAACGGGTCTTTTAGCA
>WRMH01000008.1 GCA_009777235.1 Oscillospiraceae bacterium | reverse complement strand
CTTCGCCGGGTGACGCTGACAGACGCTTTGCCGCCGATTATAAGCGCGGCTCAAAAAAGCGATACGGTCATTATCGTATTGGGCAACCACCCGCTCATCAACGGGCGCGAGTGCTTTGACCGTCCGTCAATTGAGTTCCCGGAACATTGGAAGAGGCTTATTAAAGAGGTGAGCGCGGCAAACAAGAATGTCATTTTGACGATCGTTGCCGGTTATCCCTACGCTTTCCCAAAAGAAGAAAAACAGGCGCGCGCGCTCTTATATACGGCGCATGGAGAACAAGATGTGGGAAGCGCGGTCGCCGACGTGCTTTTTGGCAAATATAACCCGGCGGGGCGTTTGTCAATGACATGGTATTTGTCCGGCAAAGACCTGCCGCCCATGGACAATTATGACATCATCAACTATCCGCGCACCTATATGTATTTTGATAAGCCCGTCCAATACCCGTTTGGCTACGGCCTTTCCTATACCGAGTTTGAATACTCGCGTTTGGCGGTAAAAGAAAGCGGCAGGGGATATACTGTGTCTTGCTTTGTAAAAAACAAAGGCAAAATATCGGGCGACGAAGTTGCGCAGCTTTATGCGACGCTAAATGATGTAAGGCAAGACGGTGCGCCGGTAAAAGCGCCGATTCGCAAGCTCGTTGGTTTTGAGCGCGTAAACCTTGCGGCGGGGGAGAGTAAAAAAGTCACGTTCAAAGTGCCAAATGATGAAGTGCGGCTTTATGATGAAAAAAGCGCGTCATTTGCGCTTTTGCCAAAATCTATAACCTTTGCGGCAGGGGCGTCCTGTGCGGATATACGCGCACAGCAAAAGGTTGATTTGGCCGCCGAAATATAATCAAGGGAAAGGACGTTATAACAATGAAATTTACCGATGGATACTGGATGCCAAAACCCGGCGTGACCGTCTATGGGCTTGCCGAGATCAGGGATATTGCGTTTAGCGAGGATAAATTTACCGCGTATATCGCGCCGTTTGAAGTGCATCACAGGGGACAAACCCTCACAGGGCCGCTCATGACCCTTGAGCTTACGGCGCCGCGCCGCGACATCATAGGCGTCCGGCTCTATCATTACAAAAACGCCATGCCGCAAAAGCCGTCGTTTCATCTAAATACAGACCCGCAAAAGCTGTCGCTTGACGAAACAGACGACGCTTATGTGATCTGTGCCGGAAAAATGAGGATAACCCTCACAAAAGGAAGATTTAAGATTGCCATAGATTATGACAGCAAACTGCTCACAAGCTCCGACTATAAGCAAGCGGCTTATCTTACAACAAATGACGGGCCGTTTTTCCGCGAGAGGATTGACCTTGGCGTGGATGAATACATTTATGGTTTGGGCGAAAGATTTACCCCCTTTGTCAAAAACGGGCAAAGTGTGGACATATGGAATGAGGACGGCGGAACATCCTCCGACATTTCTTATAAGAGCGTGCCTTTTTATCTTTCGTCAAAAGGCTATGGCGTGTTTGTAGACCACACGGAAAAAGTCAGCTTTGAAATCGCGACAGAGTCGGCTTCAAGGGTGCAGTTTTCGGTGCCGGGCGAAGAATTAAATTATTATGTCATAGGCGGTAAAGACGCGAAGGCGGCCATTTCAAACTATACGGCGTTCACGGGCAGGTCTCCCTTGCCTCCGGCATGGTCGTTTGGACTTTGGCTTTCAACGTCGTTCACGACAGATTATGACGAAGACACGGTAAATGGCTTCATTGACGGTATGAGCGAGCGCGAAATCCCGCTTTCCGTTTTCCATTATGACTGTTTTTGGATGAAAGAGTATGAGTGGTGTAATTTTGCGTGGGACCCGGCAATGTTTCCCGAGCCGGAAGCGATGCTAAAGCGTTTGCACGGCAAGGGGCTCAAGGTCTGTGTTTGGATAAATTCATATATCGGGCAAAAATCCCCGCTCTTTGATGAGGCGGCATCTTTGGGTTATTTGCTAAAGAGGACAAACGGCAAGCCGTGGCAATGGGATATGTGGCAGCCGGGAATGGGTATTGTAGATTTTACAAATCCCGATGCCGCCGATTGGTATACGGGAAAATTAGAGGCTCTTGCCGATATGGGCGTGGATGCTTTCAAAACCGATTTTGGCGAACGAATCCCGACCGAAGGCGTGGTTTGGTCAGACGGCAGCGACCCGGAGAAAATGCATAATTATTATGCGTATCTGTACAACAAGGTCGTCTTTGAGTTTCTGGAACGAAAGAGAGGTAAAGGCAACGCCGTGCTCTTTGCCCGCAGCGCGACGGCGGGATGTCAGCAATTTCCCGTGCATTGGGGCGGTGATTGCGAGGCGACTTTTTCGGCGATGGCGGAGACGATTCGCGGGGGATTGTCGCTTGCTGCCTGCGGCTTTGCTTTCTGGAGCCATGATATCGGCGGTTTTGAGCATACGGCGACGGCGGACGTTTATAAACGCTGGATTGCCTTTGGACTCTTTTCGACCCACTCACGCTTGCACGGCAGCAGCTCATACCGAGTGCCGTGGCTCTATGATGAAGAGTCTGTCGAGGTCTTGCGCAGCTTTACCAAAATCAAGCACTCGCTCATGCCCTATCTTTTTGCGCAGGCTATCGAGGCGACAAAGACGGGTGTGCCCGTCATGCGTCCGATGGTTTTGGAGTTTGCCGACGATTTGATGTGCCGCACATTGGATAAGCAGTATATGCTCGGCGACAGCCTGCTCGTCGCTCCGGTGTTTTTTGAGGACGGGCACTGCGATATTTACTTACCGCAGGGCAAGTACACAAACTTTTTTACGGGAAAAACCGAAAAGGGCGGGCGTATTGTAAGCGATACATACGACTTTTTGACTATGCCCGTGTTTGTCCGCGAAAATACTTTGCTTGCCATGGGGCAAAGCGATACGGCAGAGTATGATTACCATGAGGATATAACGGTTCGCGCCTATAATGTCACCGACGCCTCGATAGCTTTATATGATAGGCTCGGCAATCAAAAGGCGACAGTCAGGGCAAAGAGCATTGATGGCGAGGTGAAATTCAGCGTTGAGGGCGACGCCCCCGGCATCAAGTTTGAAATTATGTAAATTTTACGAAATTTACAAATTTGCAAAAACGTCTTGCAAACGATAAGAATATATGCTACATTAACAAAAGTCGCAAGAACTAAACGATTAAATATCAAAAAAGAAACATATATGGAGGACTACAAATGAAGAAAAGGTTATTACCGATTGCCCTCGCAGCGCTGCTGCTCATGACGTTGATTCCGCTTGGATTTACGGCATTGGCAGAGGGTGAGTACACGGCGCAGTTTGGCGCGCAAATGGACCCGGTTGACGGTTGGGGGCTCGGCGAGATTGCCGCGACCACCTTCAACATAGGGGAAACAGCTGTTATCAGCATAGACTTTGGTGAAGAAGTATCATTTGGCGATGGCAACTATATCGCCATTGAAACAAACCTGCCAAATCCATTTAACGGCGAGAGCATTTTTACAGACCCCACGGTGGCGCAGGTGCTTTCGTTCAAACTTGACGGCGTTGAGGTAGCTCGCGGAGAAGCCCTGATAAATGCCGAAGGCATGAAAGCCATTGACGACAGCGGACCGGGACTTCGCCTCACATTATGCAACAAATGGAACGGCGATATTTTGGCTCAGCCGGTAGACCCTGCGGAACTCGGCGTTTTCACCACTCTTGAAGTCGAATTTATAATCCACGGCCTTGAGCGCACGGAGTATACGGCGCAGTTTGGCGCGCAAATGGACCCGGTTGACGGTTGGGGGCTTGGAGATATTGCCGCAACCACATTTCTTATCGGTGAAACCGCTCTCATAGCCGTAGATTTCGGCGAAGTCGTATCATTTGGCGACGGCAACTATATAGCCATTGAAACCAATATACCAAATCCCTATGGGGGAGTGCCCATCTTCTCTGACCCGAACACAGCCCAGATACTTTCTTTCCGGCTTGACGGCGTTGAGGTTGATATGGGAAATGTCTTGATCAACGCGGAAGGCATGGAAGCCATTGACGGCAGCGGAGCGGGACTTCGACTCACGTTGTGCAACAAGTGGAACGGAGATATTACATCACAGCCGGTAGACCCGACGGAGCTTGGCGAATTTACGACAATGGAAATCGAGTTTGTTATTTACGGGCTGGGAATGCCGGTTGAACCGGAAGAAAACACCGATGTCCCGACCGGTGGCAAGGCATGGTTTGGCGGAACTTGGATATTCTCAGAAGGCCATCCCGACACAAACTTGGCCGACCCGGGCATGTGCGATTGGTGGGATTTCCCCGAGCAAGGCACAGACTTTGAGTTTGGTGTGCCCTTTACCGTAAGACTCGACATGGGCGACGAAACGCTTACGGCGGGCGAGGCTCATTGGGACGGATACATAATCACGGTAGATTCGGACTTTGCCGTAAATCCGGCTATGGTCGTTGTCTACATTCAAAGCCTTAAAGCCGACGGCTTTGACATTGACTTTGAAAACGCGAACATGGCGCTCAGCCTTGAACGTGGAGGACTGAGAATGGCCCTCACAAGCGGTTGGACGGAAACCCCGGTAGTAGGCGGGCTCAACGATTTCGGCACATTCTCCGTGCTGGAAGTAACGATGGTGATACTGGACGCCGGCGCGGAAAATCCGTTCGGTGATGAAGAAATCATTGACGAAGGCCCGATCACGCCTCCTCCGCCGATTGAAAGACCCTCGATAGCACCGGACGCAGGAAATAATGGAGGAGATTCGACGAGTGACGGCGGCAGCGACAATACGTTTCTCATTATCCTCATAGTAGGCGGCGGCGTAGTTGCCGTGGGCGCGGTTGTCCTTGTCTATGTGCTGTTTTCAGCAAAAAAGAAAAAAGATTAAATTTAACAAAATCAGTCGGAGCTTGTACTCACCACTGATTTTGGCTATAACTATAAAGCTGTCATAAAATTCATTCCGAGAGCGGATCATGGATGCGGAGCGTCCGATCGTTTGCGCACGGATGGACGCAACTGATCGGGGAGGAATGATTTTATGACAGCGAAGGTATAAAATAGGTTTACACGCCGCACGGCGAGCATAAAGAGCATACGGTTATGCGATTGAGAGGAGTCATATATGTCTAAGTTTCGCAGGTTATTATATGTCGCGGCGGCACTGACGATAGCCGCGTCGCTTTTTGCGGGGTGCGCAAAAGACGACGGCAAAGACCCGGATGCGGATTTTACTCCGGGAAATGACCGGCTCGGCGATGTGAACGCGCTTGAAATGGCGCGGCTCATGGGTTACGGCATCAATCTGGGCAACACGATGGAGGCTTGTGACTCCAGAAACAGAATACCAAACCGCGAATCGGCGGTATACGAAACAATGTGGGGCAACCCCGTTACAACACAGGAAATGATAACCGGTATGAGAAACTCCGGTTTTAAGACATTGCGCATACCCGTTGCATGGACAAACGCGATAGATTTTGAAAACGGGAATTTCCATATAAACGAAGGATATCTCGACCGCATTGAAGAGATTATCAACTATGCGCTAAATGAAGATATGTTTGTCATCATAAATGACCACTGGGATCATGGCTGGTGGAGCATGTTCGGACACCCGGACGCGGCGTGGCGCGAGTTTGCGCTCGAGCTGTTTTTATCCATGTGGGAGCAGATAGCCGACAGGTATAAGGATTATGACTACCGCCTGATATTTGAGCCGGCAAATGAAGAATGGGGCAACCGCTTCAACGACAGGACTCCGTTTAGTCCCACGGGCGGCACACTGACGCAAGATGAATGTTATATGCTGCTCACAAAGCTCTCGCAGGATTTTGTAAATTTGATCCGCGCATCCGGCGGAAACAACCCAAACCGATTCTTGCTCTTAAAGGGCTACAACACGGACGTCACGATGACCGTGGACGAACGCTTTGTATTGCCCGTTGACCCCGCAAACAGAATGTTGCTCGACGTGCATTACTACACCCCTTGGAGCTATTGCGGCGACACCTCCGGCATCGGCACTTGGGGCAGGACATCGGAAGTCGAAGAGATGAACAACCTGCTCGGATCGCTGCAAAAAT
This sequence comes from Oscillospiraceae bacterium, assembly GCA_009777235.1. Classification (GTDB taxonomy): domain Bacteria; phylum Bacillota; class Clostridia; order Oscillospirales; family Oscillospiraceae; genus WRMH01. Next base: position 89,861 of record WRMH01000008.1, on the reverse strand, counting down.
TTACGGATATGGGCGTGGGCGTGGTGATGGGCGAATGGGGCGTGCTTGACAACGAGGGCGAAGACAGGCTCACATTCTTTACCAACTTCCTTGATAACTGTGACAAATACGGATATGTTCCCGTGTTGTGGGATACGGGCTACACGCCAGAACACGGCAACCTGTTTGACAGAAATGATACGCACACAGTGGTTGCGCCGGAGATTTTGGCTCTGTTTCAAAGCAGAGACGTTGCCGCCCGCGCCGGCGTTTCAACCGCCGAGATTATAGCCGCGGCAGAAGAGAGCATGGCGGCGACGCTTCTAAAATCGGCGGATCGCAAAGAGACGATACTGACTGCCGATGAAGCGTATGCGTGGATTATGTTCTCGAGCGGAGACTGGAGCGTGCAATATAGCGTCGGCGATGTGTACCGTCCCGAGCAGATAGCCCCGGGTCTGGTCGCGACTGATGTTCCGATTACAGGAGAAGGCACATACACGGTAGCCCTTGACTTTACGGGTACCGCCGCGGGCTACGCTGACGGCTTTGCATTTACGGCGGTCGGCATCATGAACGGAGAGATACTATACCCCGGCTACCATATGTATATAACAGAGCTTCTCATAAACGGCGAACAGGCCGAGTATGAGGGATTGCCGTATACTACAAACGACAACCCCGTCACGACGCGGGTAAATCTCTATAACGAGTGGGTAGGGGATATACCGGAAGAGGCAAGGCTATATGAAGGCAGCCGCAGTGATGCGTCGGCGGTATTTTTGGAAAAATATCTGCTGGCGAAAATAGAAACGCTTTCGGTGACATTTGAGTACATAGCTCCGTAGCGGGAGAAAAAAGCGGACGAGCGCAAGGCGGCGAGCCGGGCGCATTTGCTGAGACGGAAAGGAAATGTTGTAAGATGAGGCAAGAAATACGCAAAATGCCCGCATTATCTATACTTATGTTTCGCCTGTCTCTCATTGCGGCGTTTATTGCCGCGTTTGTCCCCGACCTTAACCCGGCAAGATTTGAGGCGTCAATAAGCAGAAACGCGTCGCTTTTCACCAGCGCGATAGCATATGAAACGATAACGCCAAACTACATAAAACGCGCTCTCTTGAACGGATGGATCGAGCAAATGCCGCTGACGCTGACATACATAGGGACGGCGATGTGTATGCTGGCCATTGCCGCTATGGTTGCGGCGTTTTGTATGAGCCTCGGCAACACAATGCTGCGGCGCAGGAGCTTTATGTTCACCATAGGCGCCGCGCTTTCGGGACTGCTCGGAACGGTCTTTCTCTTTCTCGCGCAAAATATGTTTGACAATTCTCCGAACATTGACCGCCTACAGTCCCTTTTCCCCATTGGCATATGGGCGTTTGGAGGAATATTCGCGATTCTTTTGATATACGCGGCCATATTATGGTTTACGCTTCCTCAGCCAACGCCCGAAGAAAAAGACCAACTGAGCATTGCACCAAAATACAGCCTGTTTTTGATGATACTGCCGTTTTTGGTATTGGTGGCTTTGTTTGCGTACCTGCCGTTATATAGCTGGCGTTATGCCTTTTATCATTATGAATCGGGATTTGAGCTGACGGCGGATCGCTTTGTCGGATTATTTTGGTTTAGAGAGCTGTTTGGGAGATTTCGCTCGGATATAATGCGCGTCATGAGCAATACATTTGCGCTGAGCGGCATTGGCATAGCCACCTCATGGCTGCCAATTGTTTTCGCGATTTTCCTCTCCGAGCTGAAATTCAATCCCTTTAAGCGCACCGTACAGACCTTGACGACTATACCAAACTATATCTCTTGGGTGTTGGTTTACAGCATAGCCTTTGCCGTGTTTTCCACGGAAGGGTTCTTTAACTGGATGCTCACAAGCCTCGGGTTGCAGGAGCAAGGCAAGAACTTTTTGATGGACGGCGGCAATATGTGGGTCAAGATGTGGGCGTGGGGCACATGGAAAGGCTTGGGCTGGGGCGCGATTATATACATTGCCGGAATATCCGCCATAGACCCGCAGCTATATGAAGCGGCGATGGTTGACGGGGCGGGGCGTTTTAAACGTATGTGGCACATAACCGTACCCGGTCTCATGCCGACATACTTTGTGCTGCTCCTTTTGTCAATCGCCAATTTGCTTTCAAACGGGCTTGATCAATATCTTGTATTCCAAAACGCGGCGACAAAGAGGTCTATCGAAGTGCTCGATTTATACGTATATAATCTGGGCTTTGACGGGAGCAACACTTCGCTCGCCACCTTGGTCGGAATGTTAAAATCAATAATCAGCGTGACCTTGCTCTTTGCCGCAAACAAAACCTCAAAGTGGCTGCGCGGAGAGAGCATAGTATAGGCACATAGCAAAAAGCCGCAGTGCGCGGCGTTTAAGAAATCACGGTCTCGGCAGAGAATACTTTGTCCTCGCGTTTGAGGTCAGGAGGTGAGTTTACAAATGCTTACTCATATCAAAAGAACAATTGGGGATCGCGCGTTTTCGATTTTGGCAGGCGGGTTCTTTTCCGTCTTTACGCTCATATGCTTTTTCCCGATCTATTACCTCTTTATCAATACCATCAGCGACAACAGCCTTGTGCAGGCAGGTCAGGTAAATTTACTGCCCAAAGGCGTGCATTTCGGAAACTATACCGCGCTGCTCAATGTGCCGGATTTGTTTAACTCGGCTTTGATCTCCGTTTGGCGCACGGTTTTGGGGACGCTGACAATGGTGCTTGCATCCGCGTTTGTCGGTTATCTTGTGACGCAGCAGAAAATGTTTGCCCGAAAAATCGTATACCGCTTCATAATTATAACAATGTATGGAATCGGGCGACCTCGGCGATATTGTTTTGTTTGGCAGCGATGGAAAACAGTATCGGGATGCTTCACGCGCAGGTCTCCTTTTCGACTGGGAAGAAGATGATTTGATGTGGGAATACGGAGAGTTCATTACAGAATACTTCATGGCCGCGCTAAACAAAAACAAGGGCATAACGGGAACACTGCACGGGTTTGGCCATGAAATAGCGGGCAGCTCAAACGATCACGCGCAGTTTTATTACTATCCGCAAATCCGCTTTGACCTTTACCAGAAATTGGGATACCCGGAAATCAACACGCTCGAGGACTTTATCCCCGTGCTGGCAGCGATGGTTGAAATGGAGCCGGTATCAAGCGTTGGTACAAAGACATACGCCGTTTCCTCATTCCCCGACTGGGACGGAGATATGGTCATGATGGTCAAATCTACCGCCGCCCTATACGGATGGGAAGAATTTGGCATAGGTCTCTATGACACAAAGACGCAAACATGGGAAGACTGCCTCAAGGAAGACGGTTGGTACTTGCGCGCCTTGAAATTCTACAATACATTATTCCAAATGGGCTTGTATGACCCCGACTCAATGACGCAAGACTGGAACATATTGGCGGAGAAATATAAAAACGGCGTGGCTATGTTTAACATCTTTGAGTGGATAGCTACCCCGTTTAACAGTGAGGAGCATAAACAGCAAGGCAAGATAATGATGCCCGTCGTCGCCGCCGATCAAGTAAACCTTGCAGACGGTTTGAGCGTTTACGGAAAAAACCGTATATGGTCAATCGGCGCGAACACCGTATATCCCGAGCTGTGCATGGAGATAATCAATTGGTTCAGCACGCCCGAAGGGGTTCTCACATACTATTACGGACCGAAAGGCGTGACATGGGACTATGATGACGACGGTGAGGCTTATTTGACCGCACTTGGCTTGCAATGCCAGGAGGACAAGGAAAATACAATTGTTCAGTACAGAGACTATGAGGGTACATACAAGAACGGTGAATTTCAGCACAATAACTTGACTTGGGCGCAAGACGCGGTGAATCCCGAATCTCCTAGCGGTCATACGTTCAATTACAAAACTTGGCCAAGCACCATATTAGCACAGACTGTATATCCAATCGAACAAGAGTGGCGCGACTGGACGGGATATGCCAGAGCCGACGATTGGTTTACGGCCATAGGCAAGAAGTCTGTCGCTATTGCTTCCACGTACACGGCAGATACAAGGCCAATGGAGCTTGAGATGACATGGGAGCAGGTTACGACCTGTATAAAGGACGGCTCATGGAGAGCGATTTACGCAAGCTCCGACGCCGAGTTTGACGCTATCGTAGCGCAGATGCGAAGCGATGCTGTTGCATACGGTTATGGAGAATGTGTCGAGTGGTGCATAAATGAAGCCCAGCGCCGCAAGGACGCCGAGGATGCAATTTCCGGCTAATCCGGGCGTGTCCGGCGGAAAACATTGTGTGATGGCGAAAATAGCTAATTTATAATAGAACCCTGATTTCGCAATGCAAAGAGGTTAACTTTGATTATCACAGTTAACCTCTTTTCTTATTGACATAGAGCGATAAGCTGATATAATAATCGCAGACGGTTATTATTCTCGAGTGACCGCATAGCGGATGCAAAATATACAGCGGGGTGGTGTAACGGTAACACTGCGGACTCTGACTCCGTCTTTGAGGGTTCAAATCCTTCCCCCGCTGCCATTGCGATAAGCCCGTAACTGCAAGGTTTTTAAACGCTCAAATAACCGGATAATACTTTCTCTGTTATAGAATCATCGAACGCAAGAGAGAAAGCGGCAAAAACAATAAGTAAGTTCCACAGTTAAAAAATATTTTTCAAAAAACTATTGACATCTTTTTCCAACGTGGTATACTGGGATATACCAGTAGTCCGCAAGCCGGCGCGGACGGAAAAGGATGTTTTGATTTGAAAGCTGTTTTAGAGGACGGAAAAAATATCTATCTTCAAATATCGCAGGCGATTGAGGACGATATTCTCGCGGGATTGATTAAAGAAGAAGAACTGATTCCGTCAAAAAACCAAATCGCCAAGCATTTTCAAATCAACCCTGTGACTGCGCTCCGAGGGGTTAGTCTATTAGCGGACGAGGGAATCGTCTATCCCAAGCGCGGAATCGGAATGTGCGTCGCGTCCGGCGCACGGGAACTAATTTTGCAAAAGCGACGAAAGGGTTTGTACGAAACCTATGTTCGGACGTTGATTCGTGAAGCCCAAAAGCTGGGCGTTTGCAAATCCGAACTTATTAAAATGATAGAAAGCGGTGAAACACATGAATAACTACGCTGTAAAAACGCAGGGGCTTTCGATGAATTACGGCTCCTGCAAGGCGCTTAATTCGTTTGACTTACAATTGGAACCGAACAAAATTTACGGTTTGCTCGGACGAAACGGAGCGGGCAAAACCACGCTGCTCAACATTCTCACAGGCAGGATTTTCCAATCCTCCGGCAAAGCCGATGTTTTCGGCAAACGCGCCTATGAGAACATAGACATTCTCAAACAAATCTGTTATATCGAGGAGCAAGGCTTTTACGCATCCACCGTCCGAATTTCGCAGGTATTACAGCTTGCGAGCGGACTGTACCCGAATTGGGATAAGGAATATGCGCAGAGCTTGCTGGCCCTGTTTGAACTCGACAAACGCAAAAAGTACAGGCAGCTCTCACGGGGAATGGAATCGTCTTTGGGGCTGATTATCGGGCTTGCCTCCCGCGCAGAGCTTACCGTCTTTGATGAACCGTCGCTGGGCTTAGACGCGGTGGTACGCGAGCGTTTCTACGATGCGGTCATTGACGATTTTGCGGAGCATCCACGAACAATCATCATTTCCACCCACTTGATTGACGAGGTCAGCCGCTTGTTTGAGGATGTGATTATTATTGACGGCGGGCGGCTGCTGTTGCAAGCGGACGGAATCGAACTCAAGGAAAAATCCTACTACATCAGCGGCAAAGAGCAAGCCGTCCGTGCCGCCGCCGAGGGAGCGGTTATTATGAGTGAGGAAAATTTTGGCGGCACGTTGATTTTAGCCGTTTACGCCAAGAATGGATTGCGTCAAAGCGACGATACGGATATACAGCCAATACCGATGCAAAAGCTGTTCGTTTTGCTGATTAACCCGGAAATTCACGGAAACTTGAGAAAGGGCGGTGTTATACAATGAGGATTAAAGCACTGATGAGATACTTTATTTCGACCGCGAAAAACCCGATTATAATCTTCACCTGCATTTATTTGGCGGGAGTGAGTTTCGGTGCGGTCGTTACATCTATAGCGACAGAGACCGTAGTTATGGGCGGCTATATGGAAACCGATTCTGCGGGCGTTACACAAAGCTGGTCAATAAGCATTATTGCATTTGCCATTTTCATGCTGATTAGTTCACTTATCGGTTCGCAAAAGGACACGCGGTTTTTGATCACCCGCTCGGTGTCCCGCAAGGAGATATTCGCCTCAAACGCATTATTTATGGCGGTGCTGGCAGGGTTTATGAGCTTGACTCAAATAATCGTGATTCACATTGACGCTTTTGAAAGGATGCTGCTGACGGGTGAATCCTTCCGGGGTTTGGGACTGGACATACAGCACTTTATGGCTGCGAATATGGCAAATCCGATAGTATTTTTTATCGTTTCATTCTCGGTGATGCTCACCGTCGGAGCGATCGGATACCTGTTCGGCACTTGTTTTGCCAAGTGGAAAATCCAGACGCTTTGCGTTTTGGTGATTGGTTTTACGGTGTTTATTGCGTGCCTGATGCTTCCTGATTTTGCAATGAATTGGGTTGTAAAACCTTTCCGGTTTATGATGAGTGACGACAACAACGGGCTATGGATTGCGTTAAAGCAAGTATGTTTTGCAGCGTTGATTATGATCGCGGCGTTCCCCGTAGCGCGCCGCATTACGGCGGCGAAAAGCGCATGAGTTTGTAAAACGCCACGGCGGGACATTTACGAACGAAACATCGAAAAAGGAGAATGACAATGATTAAAATGCAAAACATCGTCAAGCGTTTCGGGGAGAGCACCGTATTGTCCGATGTGACCTTTGAAGCCAAAGAGCGTGAAATCTTCGGACTGCTCGGTCCCTCAGGGGCGGGCAAGACGACAATTATCAACATACTGACAACACAGCTTGATGCCGACGGTGGCAGCTTTGATACGGGCGCAACGCTGTTTGAAACCGGGCTTATGCTCGATGCAGACGGACTGTACGGGCGTTTAAGCTGTCTTGATAACCTCAACCTTTTTGCGGATATTTACGGTATACCACGCAAAAAGGGCGCGGAAGCTCTGCAAAGTGTAGGACTTTCGGACGCGGCGAAAAAGTCTGTCAATGCGCTGTCTAAAGGTATGCGGCAGCGGCTGGCATTGGCGCGGGCGATTTTGCATGAACCGAAAGTATTGTTTCTTGACGAACCGACAAGCGGGCTTGACCCCACCACGGCGAAAGGCATACATAAGCTGATACAGGGGTTGTGCGACAATGGCGCGACCGTGTTTTTAACCACGCACAACATGGAGGAAGCCGTAAAGCTATGCAATCATGTGGCACTGTTACATCAGGGAAAAATCGTAGAGCAGGGTGCGCCCACAGAGATTTGTCAGCGGTATAACTCATATAAAACAACGCCTGACTTGGAAGCTGTTTTTATCAAACTTACGGGGGTGGAATTAGAATGAAAAATAAATGTAGGGGATGCGCCCCTGCGCATCCCGTCAAAAAAACTGCGCATCCCGTCAAAGCGGTCTTTACAAAACAAGCAAAGGATATGTTCAAAAATCCCATTGCACTCTTGCCGTTTATAATTTTCCCTGTTGTTGCATTGATTATGACGGAACTTGTCGCAAAGGGCAATGACGATATTGATAACAATCTGTTTGTTGCCATGATGGCGAGTATTTTCGCGGGATTCGGGTTATTGCAGTCTGCGGCGGCGATTATTTCAGAGGATATGGAGAAGAAAAGTCTTCGTTATCTTGTAATGGCGGGGGTAAAACCGCATCAGTATTTGCTCGGGATAGGCGGGTTTTTGTTTGCCGCGGCGACAATTGTATCGGCTATATTCGGATTTATAGGCGGTTATTCAGGAATGGAGCTGCTGAAATTTTTGACAATAATGTTAACAGGCGTTGCCGCTGCCATTGTTTTCGGCTTATCCATAGGAATGTTGTCTAAGAACCAGCAAGCGGCGGCGGCGATGTCAATGCCCGCGGCGGTCATCATAGGCTTTACTCCTATGATTGCGGGGTTTAACGAAACGGTGGAAAAATTCGCGGGGGTTTTGTACACACAGCAAATCAGTATAATTGTAAATGACTTCTCTGCAAATATTACAAAGCCGCTCATGGTGATTGCCGCGAATATTGTGGTCTTCGCGGTGTTGTTTGTAGTTGCGTATAAGAAAAAAGGCTTGACATCTTAAAGAGAGCAAAAGAGTCTGCAGCGCAGCGATTTCAAACTGCTGATTTTCCAAAATTCAGAAAAGATTGAAAAACCGCGCCCTTTGTGATATTCTATGCGAACAAAGCTGTAGGGAGGAATATTATCCATGCTGGAAATAATAAAAAATAGGACAAGTTATCGGGGCGAATATGAAAATACGGGTATACCGAGAGAAGATTTAATAAAAATCATGCAAGCGGGATTAGACGCCCCTTCCGGCTGTAATAAGCAAACGGTGAGTTTAATCGCAATAGACGATCCAAGTCTATTGCAAAAATTGCATGAAGTTACTTTGGTCCAAAATGCCCGAACCGCTCCCGCGATGATTTGCGTTTTGACACAAAAAACCATTGCCTACAAAGACAGATGCTTTAACGTGCAGGACTACTCGGCGGCAATTCAAAATATGCTGTTGGCGGCGGTCGCGCTTGGGTATCAAAGCTGTTGGTATGAGGGGCAAGTTACCGATACGGATGCGATAGGGCGGAAAATGGCGGATATTCTAAATGTTCCCGGCGATTATGAGCTTGTCTGCTTTCTCCCGATAGGAATAGCATCCCAACCGTTAAATTACGTGAATAAAAAGCCCTTTGATGAGCGAGCGTGGTTTAACGGATTTAAACAAGCAAAATGAGAAGCCGCCAACATTATGAAGCTGCTTGTAATTTCCGATTCACATAGAAATACAGACCATATAAAGTATGCGGCCGCTCAAGCAAAACCCGATATTGTGCTGCATCTGGGAGACTGTGTCGGCGACGCTTGCGAGCTGCAGCGGTATTTGCCCGATACGCCGGTGTATATGGTGCTGGGCAATAACGATTACCGGCCGGGCATACCCAATGAAATCCTCCTGACGCAGGAAAATGTAAGGATTTATATGACGCACGGGCATATATACCGAGTTAAGGCGGGTCTGCAAATTCTCATTGAAAAAGCGCGGCAGCAAAAAGCCGACATCGCACTTTTCGGTCATACTCACGCGGCGCTGCTTAGGCAAGCGGACGGAATATGGTTGATGAATCCCGGGCAGATGATGCGGCATGATGAATATTTTCCGGCTACTTACGGCATTATCGCAATTGAAAACGGCAACTTCAAATGCGATATTGCAAGCCTGTTTTAGAAGAGGAAAGAGAGGGGCGATATGCGGGAGGCAGTGCGCGTTTATGCCGCCGGGGGATTTTGGTGCTGGTGGCCGGAATCGAACCGGCACGAGGTTGCCCTCACGGGATTTTAAGTCCCGGGCGTCTACCTGTTCCGCCACACCAGCAAGCCTGTTCATTTTGGCACAAGAAATTATACACCGCTAAAATTCCCTTTGTCAAGAAATAAGGCTGAAGAACTAATAAAAATGGCAGGCTGACTCGTTACGCGAGAAAACCGCTTGCCGGCAGAAAAGGAGAAAACAGTTATGGCAAATGGCAATATTCCCTACAAAATATATCTTTCGGAGGAAGAGATACCTCGCGCATGGTACAATATCAGAGCGGACATGAAAACAGACCATCGCCCGATACTGCATCCGGGCACGCTCCAACCGATGACGGCAGAAGAGCTCGAACCCGTATTTTGTACGGAACTGGTAAAACAAGAGCTCAACGACAAAGACAGATATATTGAAATTCCCAAGCCGATACGCGATTTCTACAAGATGTACAGACCGTCGCCGCTTGTACGCGCATATTGCCTTGAGAGGGCTCTTGACACCCCGGCAAAAATTTACTACAAGTATGAGGGCGGCAACACATCGGGCAGCCATAAACTAAACTCCGCAATCGCTCAGGCATATTATGCGAAAGAGCAAGGCTTAAAAGGCGTAACGACTGAAACGGGAGCGGGGCAGTGGGGCACTGCGCTTTCAATGGCTTGCGGGTATTTTGGTCTTGACCTCAAGGTGTTTATGGTAAAAATCTCCGCACAGCAAAAGCCTTACCGCAAGACAGTCATGGAAACTTTTGGCGCAAAAGTCACTCCGTCGCCGTCTGACACAACAAACATCGGACGCAAAATGTTAGAAGAAGACCCCAATTCCGGCGGCAGCTTGGGCTCGGCCATATCCGAAGCTGTCGAGGTCGCTGTTACAAGCGACGGCTACAAGTATGTTTTGGGCAGCGTTCTCAATATGGTATTGCTGCATCAGTCCGTCATAGGTCAGGAGTCAAAGGCTGCTTTTGAGAAGATTGACGACTATCCGGATTTGATAATCGGATGTGCCGGAGGCGGCTCAAATTTAAGCGGCTTGATGTCGGCGTTTATGGCTGACAAACTTGCCGGAAAAACAGCGCCGTATTTTATCGCGGTCGAACCGGCCTCATGCCCGTCTATGACCCGAGGAAAATTCGCTTATGATTTTTGCGATACAGGCATGACAACGCCCCTTGCAAAGATGTATACGCTCGGCGCGACATTCAGACCGTCGTCAAACCATGCGGGTGGACTGCGTTTTCACGGTATGGCGCCGATTTTGTCACAGCTTTATCACGACGGATTTATAGACGAAGTGAGAGCTATTGAACAAACCGAAGTGTTTAAAGCGGCGACGTTATTTGCAAGACATGAGGGCACATTACCGGCTCCGGAAGCGGCACATGCCATAAAAGTCGCGATTGATGAAGCTCTAAAGTGCAAGCAAACAGGTGAGAAAAAGACGATTTTGTTTGGATTGTCCGGCACGGGTTACTTTGACCTCGGCGCGTATATGCAATACAATGAAGGCACTATGACGGATCAAATACCGACCGATGAAGATTTGCGGCGGGGATTTGAGGCTATCCCGAAAGTAGAGTGACTAAAACTCTATTCCCAATGCTCCCATGAGTTTGCTAAGTGACGGCATATCGGGCAAGAGCAAAATGTTTGCGTTGGTTTTCTTGCCCTCAATTTCAAGCTCGTTTTTCATAAACAACAATGAATCGCCTATATCGGCAAAATAGATGGACGGTACGCTCATGATGCTGCCGAGCATATCAAGCGTTACTTGCGGGGGCGATATATCAATAACCATGTCGGTCATCTCCGAAACGGCGGTAACAAAAGCGCCGGACATGATGTTAGAACACTCGCTGATAACGGAGAAGCCCATTTCGTCTATTTCTTCGCGGCAATTTATATCGCTTGCCGTGAGCATATTGACCAAATCACACACAACGTCAACAGGCAAGAGAAACATGATCATGCCGTTTAGCCCCTCGGAGAGAAACAGGAGAGTACCGGCCATAATCGCTTCCGGGCCGCCGAGCGCATCTATAGCCTCGTTAAAGCCTTTAATACTTATGTCCGGGATTTGGATATTTACCGGCTGACCGATCATACGCGAAAGTGAAGATGCCGCGTTGCCCGTGCCAATGTTGGCAATCTCCCGCAAAACATCAAGGTGTATTTCGTTAATGTTATCAAGTGCGCCCATATTTGCCTCCACTATTAAAAAGGTGTCCCTTATTTACAGCAGCCATTTTATCATATACGCAAGTCAGTGGCAAGTAAAAAAATCCGATTTGCCGCGCTGATTTGCCGCGCTGATTTGCCGCGTCGGTTTGCCGTGCCCCGAACTTCATGCAAACGCAAGAAAGTTCCCCATTGTCACAATCCAATGCGGAGCATATTCCATGACAGAGGCTTTAACGCGGCGCTGACAACATTTTTATTAAAGATGGCATTTGACGGCGCCGGGATAACGGAGCATGACTTGGCGGTATTTATCTGCTTTACATCATGCCCGCAAAGCTCGGTGCTTTGAATGATGCGCTTTGGTTTATATCCCTGCAGCGTGACAGATAAATCAAAAACTTTGCTGGGTGAGCGGTTTACGCAAAACAGAGCGATTTCGTCTTTTTCTTCATTGTGTACCGCGGCGTATTCAACATACGGAACAGCGTCAAATTCATTGCAAGCATAGGTTGAAACGTCCATACTGCCGCGCAAAACGACGCCCAATCCATGATGAGAGGCTTGCGCGAAAGGATAAAACGTCGTTTGCCGCCAGGCGGCTCCGCCCTTTTTTGTCATGATAGGAGCTATAACATTTACAAGCTGGGCAAGGCAAGCGATTTTTACCCTGTCACAATTTTTGAGCAGTGTGATGATAAGACAGCCCAACAGCAACGCATCCTCAAAGTTGTAAATGTCTTCCAAAATTGCCGGGGATTTCTGCCAAGGCTCGTTTTTGCTGTCTTTTTCGTGAGAGTGATACCAGATATTCCACTCGTCAAAGGATAGATTCATAACCTTTTTGCTGCGGGTCTTTGCCTTTACATAGTCGCATATCGCGCTCACGCTCGAAATGAAGTCATTCATACCCAAAGATTTGGCGAGATAACCCGGCAGGTCATTGTCTTGATTGCCGTAATAACTGTGTAAGGACAGATAATCAACGTGCTCATATGTGTGCTCGAGTACGGTGGCCTCCCACGACGCAAAGGTCGCCATATCTATAGCGGAGCTGCCGCATACAACAAGCTCGATTTCGGGGTCAACGAGCTTCATGACCTTTGCCGACTGCGCCGCTAATTTGCCGTAATCATCCGCGTTTTTTGCCCCAATCTGCCAAGGACCGTCCATTTCGTTGCCAAGACACCATGTCTTTATCCTGTAAGGCTCTTCGCGGCCGTTTTTGCGCCGCAAATCGCTCCAATATGTGCCGCCGGGATGATTGCAATACTCAACGATGTTTCTGGCGGCATCAATGCCGCGAGTGCCGAGATTTATCGCCATGTTGACCTCGGCGTCGACCTCATCCGCCCAGCGCATAAATTCGTGTAAGCCGACCTCGTTGGTTTCAACGGTTTTCCACGCCAGATCAAGCCTTGCGGGCCGCATTGAAACAGGACCGATTCCGTCGTCCCAATTATATCCCGATACGAAATTGCCGCCCGGATAACGGATTATCGAAGGCTTTAGCTCTTTGACCAAATCTTTGACATCATTTCTAAATCCATATTTGTCCGAGCTTTCGTGGCCGGGCTCGTAGATGCCGGAGTATACGGCTCTGCCCATTTGCTCGAGAAATGATCCGTAAATACGCGGGTCTATGCCGCCGATTTTGAAATTTCTGTCAATGATAAGGTTTGCGTTCATAGCCTAATGACCTCCTGCCGTCTTGTGACGCCCCATTTTTCAAGATGTACGAAACTTTGATTATTATACATGATTATTGCGGCCAATGATAGCGTAATGATGGACTTTGACGAAAACTCTTGCACAAACTTATGAGTATGTGTAAACTGATTGCAGTAAAACAATGCTTGTCGTTTGTCGAGAGGAGAAAAAATGCCAAGAGAAAATAGGCTATATTACACGGCTCCGGCAAATACAGACCAGTGGAACGAGGCGCTGCCGATAGGCAATGGGCGTATGGGCGCGATGGTCTTTGGCGGGACTGATTTTGAGCGTATCCAGTTTAACGAGGATTCCGTTTGGTCAGGCGGCTTTAGAGACCGTACAAACGTACACGCAAAGGAAAACATAGAAAATATTCGCTCGCTCATACGGGAGGGAAAAATAGCGCAGGCGGAAAATCTCACCCGTTACGCGATCGGCGGCACACCGGAGTTTCAACGCTCATATCAGACGCTCGGCGATTTGCTGATCACTTTCGATGACATGCCGCCGGACATTGACGGCTATGAGCGGGAGCTGTCTCTTGAGGACGCGGTAAACACGACAAGGTTTACGGCGGGCGGCTGCCGCTATGAGCGGGAGGTATTTGCGTCCGCGCCGGCGGATTTGATAGCCGTAAAATTATGGACGGATAATCCAAAAGGGCTCTCGTTTGACGCGCGTCTTGTCCGTCCGCGATATAGCGACAAGACAGGCACGATAGGAGAGGACACGGTATATCTGACCTATGGCGGCGCGGTGCCGTTTCACTGGCTTATGAGAGGGTTGCATACGGGCGGCAAAATGAGAGCGATAGGGGAGTATCTTATCGTGCAAGGGGCAAAGGAAGTCATACTATATCTGACGGCAGTCACGCGGTTTCGCTCAAAAGATACGCTCGGCGACTGCAAATCCATATTAAATAAGGCTGTGTCCAAGTCATATCAAGAGATAAAAAAAGAGCATATAGCGGATTATAAGGCGATAGAGGGGAGGGTGTCTTTGACCCTCGCTGAAAACAACTCCGGCGAAAAAACAGACAAGGAGCCGGCAGAGGAGCGTTTTTCTCGCGCAAAAAAAGAAGAGCTGCCGACGGACGAGCGTCTTTCTCGCGTAAAAGCGGGTGAGCGGGATTTAGGGCTTGCCGAGCTTTACTTCCGTTTTGGCCGCTATTTGCTCATAGCGTGCAGCCGTCCGGGTACGCTGCCGGCAAATCTGCAAGGCATTTGGTGCAACGACTATTTAGCCCCGTGGGACAGCAAGTATACGATCAATATCAATACGCAAATGAACTATTGGCCGGCGGAGATATGCAATCTGCCGGAGTGCCATGAGCCTCTTTTTGAGCATTTATGGCGTATGCACCCAAAAGGCGCGAAGGTTGCCAAAGCCATGTACGGGGCGCGAGGTTTTACGGCGCATCACAACACGGACATATGGGGTGACTGCGCTCCGCAGGATACATGGATACCCGCGTCATATTGGCCGCTTGGCGCAGCGTGGCTATGCCTGCATATCTGGGAGCATTATCAATATACTTTAGACGAGGATTTTCTCGGAAAACACTATCGTCTGCTCCATGACACCTGTCTTTTCTTTCTCGATTTCTTGATAGAAAACGATAAAGGGCAGCTTGTGATTTCTCCGTCGGTTTCTCCCGAAAACGCGTATCTCACGGAAAAGGGCGAGGAGGGAACTCTGTGCGAGGGATGTACTATGGACAGCCAAATTTTGAGCGAGTTATTTGACTCTTACATTGGCGCAAGCCGTGTTTTGAAAAAAAAGCCGCGCTTTGGCAATGAAATCGCCAAAATGCGGGAAAAGCTGCCGCCGACCGCGATAGGAAAGGACGGGCGGATCATGGAATGGCTTGTGGGGCGTGATGAAGCCGAGCCGGGTCACAGGCATATGTCGCATTTGTTTGGCCTTTTTCCCGGCAACAGTATTGACGCCGGGTGTGAGACAAAATTGACGCGGGCTGCCCGCAAAACTTTGGAAACGAGGCTTTCTCACGGGGGAGGGCATACGGGGTGGAGCCGCGCATGGATAATAAACTTTTACGCGAGGCTCGGAGACGGGAACGAAGCCAATTTCCATCTTTCCGAGCTTATGCGCTGCTCAACATTGAGTAACTTATTTGACGATCACCCGCCGTTTCAGATTGACGGAAACTTTGGCGCGACAGCCGCGATTGCGCATATGCTTGTTTCAAGCAGCGGCAAAGGAGATAAGATATATTTGCTAAAAGCGTTGCCCGATGAGTGGACAGGCGGGACGGTAAGGGGGCTTTGCGCCAAAGGCGGGCTCATTGTTGACGTTGCGTGGCGGCGCGGCAGATTGACCGAAGCGAGCATTTGCGCGAGAGCCGACTATACAGGAGTTATAGTATATAAAAATAACGAAACATTTATTTCGCTCGGGGCGGGTGAGAAAAAAACGCTTCGCCCAGCCGACGAAAATGGCATATTAGAGGTCTGTGAAATATAGCTGATAGACGGGGATATACAGGGCGATACAAAGGGCGGGGCGGATACGATGACAAACGGCGATATTAAAAGCGGCGGGAGATCAAACCGCGATAATCAGTTTAGGCCGAGCAAGGCGATGGGTCAGAATTTTCTTATTGACCCGAACATACCGCAAAAGATTGTGAGGTGCTCGGGCATTGATAAATCATGCGGCGTGCTTGAAGCGGGGCCGGGGCTTGGCGCGCTCACGGCGCATCTTGCCGAGAGTGCAGGCCATGTGGCGGCGGTCGAACTTGACGCGCGTCTTTACTGCGCATTATCGGAGATGTTTTCGAAATGCCCCAATGTCGTTTTGGTGCACGGCGATATTTTGAAGATAGACTTACAAAAACTTGTCGAGCAAGCTCTGCCTGAGCCACGCAGGCATGTTTGCGCAAATCTGCCGTATAACATTACAACGCCGCTTATTACAAAGTTTTTGAAAGCCGATATATTTGAGTCAATAACGGTGATGGTGCAAAAGGAAGTGGCGCTTCGCATATGCGCGAAGCCCGGCACATCGGAGTACGGGGCTTTTACGGTGTTTGTAAACTATCACGCGCACCCGGAGATACTGTTTGACATTTCGCCCGATTGCTTCAAACCGCGCCCAAAGGTGACATCGTGTGTGGTGAAAATGACAACGCGCCCGGAGAGGCGGCTCTGTGATGACGACGAGAAGCGGTTTTTCCGCACAGTCCGGGCGGCATTCGGGCAGCGCAGGAAAACCCTCGTAAACGCGCTTCATGCCGGGCTTGGGAGTACGCACAGCAAAGAAGATGTCGCAAAGGCTGTCCAAGCTTGCGGATTTGATGCCAATATTCGCGGCGAAGAGCTTAGTATCAGTGAGTTTATAGAGTTGTCCGAGAGGCTGTGAGCCGAGCCGAATTTATATCAAGCGAAGGCACTATATCTGACATTTTCTGCTCTAACATTATCGTGAAACTAATAACGAATAGAAGAAAAATATTTTGACAAATAAAGATGTGCAATGTAAAATAAGAATATAATTTTGCAAGCGTACTATCGGAACATCAATCAATAAAATATAAGGAGAAAATGCAATGAAAAGAAAAATCACAATTATCTTTCTCGCAATGCTCTTGCTTTTGGCAAACACACTCTCTTTCGCTGCGACTGCTGCTAAAGGAAACACAGGCGGTGGAGGCGTTGGATCATTGGTTGTAACGTACAACATCTATTTTTACTCGAATGAAATATGGGCGGACACAACAACCGGCAGCAGCTCACCAAACCCTAATTTGAGTACATACATTGAAGGCAGATATTACGATCCGGACAGCCAAACAAATAGAATCAGCACGGCTTCTGGCGGAGGGTCCGCAGTCGCCCGCCCACCGAACGGACTAAGTTTTACTTCCGGAAAATCGGTTCACACCGCAAACTCTCAAGCATGGGGTTATTTTCAAGGCACTTTGTATGCGCCTTAATACTCCCGGATCATGATTAAACCATATCTTAACAGGTATGGCGAATAAGAAAAGCTGAGAAAGTGATGTGACAAAAATGGCGAGACGAAAATTGTTGCTCCTACCTGTGTGTATTTTTTTGCTAATATCGTCTTTTGCGTGTTCCGGCATCGGTGACCCGGAAGATATTTTGTATGTTCCTACGCCATCTCCCGGTGACAATACCCATATACAAACCCCGAGCGGAAACGATCCGTCACCGCCAACCGATGATATTTCCTCGCCGGGCAGCTTTTCGCCGACATGGGAAAGCCTTGACGCAAATAATATGCCTTATCAATATGCAAATATGTTTTATAGTGTTTCCGGGGCGGAAATACTTGATACACCTGAAACCATCTTATTTGTATTCATTTCGTCGGGCAGGAGTACCCTGATGGAATATATCAAAAGTACCGGGCGTGTCGAGCCTTATTGCAAGCTTGCGACTTGCAGTCACCTGACGGATGATTGCCCGGCGGGGATGGCTCACGGCGGCATGGACTACAGAGACGGGCGGCTTTCCATGCTGAGAGACAGGGAAAACGCAGCCGGGAACGCTCGTCCGTGGCTTAGTGAACTAAAGGGCGATTATTTTGAATTTGTGACAGGTCAGGTGAATGGCGCGATGATAGGTCCGGATGCATATTATGCCATCACACCCGATTCCTCTCTTGCACGGATAGCTTTTGAATCAGACAAGATTGATATCATAATTGACGATTTTGAGTACATAAAGCCCATTATAATCGGAAACTATCTTTACGCAGCCACTTTATCTGACATCATAAGGATTGATTTGGCAGACGGCAACTACGAGACAGAAGTAATAGTGAGCGACAGCGTCGCGACATACACCACAGACGGGCGTCACTTATACTATCCGGCCGTTGACGATGACGGACCGGCAGTATACCGCACAAACCTTGACGGAGGCAATCCGGAATTGGTGATGAGGGAGCTTGTATATGCGCCGTATATGTCTTTTGACGACTCATATATATATTTTGCTATGTTCAGCCGCGAAAAACCCAATGAACCCACAAACGGCAACATATATCGGCTTAGACTTGACCTGAGCGGCGAAAAAGAACTGCTTGCCGAAACGGGGGCAAAAAATTATCAAAATGTGTATACATTGCCCACTTCGCCGGACACATTGCTTATACTCTATCGTAGTATGGTGGGGACAGAGTATTTCTTCCTTTCGAAAGACGGAGGGGAGCTTGTAAAATTCTGGGGGGATTAAGATGCTTGAGCTTCAAAGCATTACCAAGCGCTACCGCAGCAAGACAGCCCTTGACGATGTTTCGCTGTTGCTTGAACCCGGGATTTGGGGTCTTCTCGGACCCAATGGTGCGGGAAAATCCACCATGATAAACATTATCGCGGGCTTGCTCGCGCAAACTTCGGGTGCCGTTCTTTGGGACGGAGTGAACATAGATTCGCTCGGAGCATCCTACCGCGCCGCGCTCGGTTTTCTTCCGCAATCAGCGGGACTTTATGATTATTTCACGGCAAGGCAATATCTGCGGTATATGTGCGCTTTAAAAGGTCTTTATACAAAGCCGGGTGAAAGGAAAAAAAGGGAGCTTCATATATCACAAATGCTCGAAACCGTAAATCTGACAGCCGATGCCGATCGAAGGACAAGAACCTTTTCGGGAGGAATGAAGCAAAGGCTCGGGATTGCGCAAGCGTTGCTCGGCAACCCAAAACTTATTATCCTTGACGAGCCGACATCGGGACTTGACCCGCAAGAACGCGTCCGTTTGCGAAATGCCGTAGCCGCCCTTGCGGGAAGCCGCCTGATTATATGGGCGACGCACATAGTCTCCGACATCGAGACGATAGCGCACCGCGTGATAATGCTAAAGGACGGAAAATGTATAGCTGTCGGATCTCCTGCCGAGCTTGCCTCAGGCATGGACGGTCAGGTATGGTCTTTGACGATACCTGCTGAAAAAACAGATTTATATCGCGCAAATTATACGCTCGGCAATATCATAGTGAGCGGCAGCGCGGCGCAGCTTAGAATCATCCACAACGAAAAGCCTCATCCTGATGCGGTCAGCGCCGAACCGGGGCTTGAGGATTTATACCTGCTCCGCTATGAGGAGGTTTCAAAGTGAAACTGCTTGCCTATGAGCTGCGTAAAATGTTAGTCGGCCGTTTTTGGATCGCCGCGCTGTTAACTTTGATTGCCGCGAGTGCCGTACTGTTTGCACAGCCCTGGCGTTTGCAAAGTATTGGCGAGATAAATCAAACGGCACGGCAAAACAGCGGCTTCAAACCGCTTTATGATTTTCTCTCATCAGCCTCTAAAGATGAGTTGGACGAATATCTAAGCGAAACAGGCTTTTCTCTCGATGCAGACGCGTGGGAAGTGAGCGGCTTGCCTCTGCCAAACGCGGGTGGCAGCGGACGTTTCTTAGAGACCGTAGAGGGCGAATTTCAAGTTTTACAGGCATATCTGCCGCGTTATCAACGCACATATCCGCAAGTCATCAAAAGCCGAGAGGACATCGTGGAAATGGCGCGCTACCTTGGAGGATCGGCATACGCAGAAGGCGATCTGTACAACACACGGCTGAATCTCGACATCATTCGCCGATACAGCGAGCAACCGCCTTTGCTTTTAGCTCTATCCGACGGGGAAAATGACACGCCTGCTTTTTCGGTATATTTTCTGACAGGGTGGCAGAGCTTTTTCGACTTTATATGGGGTGATATATTTGCGCTCATCTTGACGCTTTTGGTCACGGCTCGGATTTTCTCTCTTGAAAAGAGATCAGGCTCCGTGCTCAAATCTACCTTGAGGGGTCGAAAGGACACGGCGGCAGCAAAGCTCTTTTCCGCTTGTCTTGTCGGCGGTGTATTTTCACTTTTGTTTTCCGCCCTCTCATTTATGATGGCACTGCTGATGTACGGCATGGACGGCGCAAGCTCTTCGATACTCTCGCTGACTCCCATGATGGACACAAGTCCGCTTACCTGCACGATTGGTGAGGCGGCATGGTTCTTTACATTCTATAAAGCCTTCGGCGCGATGTGCTTTGCGCTCATCTGCGCCGTGTTTTCGTGCTTCTTGCGCTCCGCGCTGACATCATATGTCGCCGGCTCTGTATTGCTTGGAGCGTCGCTTTGCTGGTATTATTTTCTGATGCCGAGAGCGTCGGTGCCGATGGTTTTTCGATTGCTGCCGGATGTGACGCTCTGGACGCGCCCTGTGTGGATGTTCTCTAACTACCGTGTCGCGAACATTTTCAATTATCCGCTCCTATGGGTTTGGCTGTGCTTAATATTTTGGCTTGCCGTAGCAACCCTGCTCTTTTTTGCGGCTTTGCGATACTGGGCAGCACGGAGGCTTGCGTAATGATGTGGATTTGGCGTTATGAGCTTACTAAGATTTTGTTTTCATATCGGGGGCTGCTATTGATAGCCGCCTTTGTTGTGCTGAAAACAGCTCTCCTAATCGCATTGCCCGAATTAAAGGATGAACGGATAAAGCTGTCACAGAAAAATTACGACAAAGTGCTTTCTGAGATTCACGGACCGACCACACCCGAAAAAGAAGAGTATATAACCTCAACATATGCAAAATACAGAGAAACGCTGGAACGCTTTACGCAAATGAAGGATGCATATTTATCCGGAAAAATCAGCAGGGATGAGTGGGAAAAATATTCAAATGAATATGGCGAGGCCAATTTATACATAAACTCATTTGAAATCTTCAATGAAAAGCGGGAAATTTTTGCCGCGCTCTTGCCATACGGGGAGCTTTTGCCCCCGGCTTATTTTTACGAATATGGGTGGAACAGTGCTCTTACATATATGGGCTTTCCCGACCCCTTGTCGCTCATCCTTGTCTTGCTTCTGGCGGTGCAAATGATATGCCCGGAGGCATCCTCGGGCATATTGAAAATTAACCTTTGTACACATTACGGACGCGCACCGCTCTTTTTATCGAAGTTCGCCGTGCTTTCGTTTTTGCTGCTTATTGCCGCAGCCATAAGCGTAACCTTAGAGATTGCAGTCTTTTCGCTCCGATTTGATTTATCGCAGCCGCATTGGGGCATCTATTCCGTCGCCCCCTATGACTTAACCCTTCTGCCGTATAGCTTGGCGGAAGGCATCCTACATATCGCCTCAATCCGCGCGGCAGGCTTGATTATGCTCGGGCTTTTTGCGTTTGGCGTTGCGTGTTTTACGCAAAATGCGGCGCAGACGATTTTTTGCGTGACCGTATGCGTGGTTATCCCCTGGTTTGTCGCACCCGGCTCGATATTCACATTCGGGGCATGGCTATCGGGTCAGCCGATATTTAAGTCGGCTCGCTATATGCTCGCCGCAATTGCGCCTGCCACAGCAACAGCCGCGTTTTTATATGCGTCATATATAATAAAAATCAAACGCAAAAGGAAGGCTCTAAGTTGAACTTTCAAATAAGGAAAATATTGGCTGTATTGTTTCTTATGCTTATCGTAACGGCTTGCGGCAATCAAAAGCTGCCTGATGACTGGTGGCGTAATGATAACGGCGCTTCGATGTATTTTTATTGGGGATACGATGTATCAACACCCGGTTCTCCGATGGGTATATTAAACGAAGACGGTTTTTTAGTCAGAACGACGCAATATAACGGAGACCCGCTTGCTTTTACGGTAAATGTTCAGACAAACTCGGATGAAGCAATACATTTTGGGTTTATGGTTCTCGTTGACGGCATACCCGTAAAATTCTCGATTGCTGACGATACGGACGCGGGCAAAGAGTCGTATATGCATCCTTTTATAGTTGACGGCAAGGCGGTATACAAGACATTAATAATTGACCCCGATTTTAGCGATAAAACAGGGCAGGTACATATAATTATAATCACTAACATAATGAATGAAAATGGAAATTTTGGAGTTATACCCATTTTTGTAAGCAACTACTCGGAAACTTCAGAGCCCATCGTGAACCCTGTGAGAACAAGAAGCCTATATGAAGACTTCGCCAATTCGCCGGAAGAAGGGGAAACTCTCGTGCATTGGTGGCTGCACAGTCAGGACGCTCCGGAGGAAATGCGTCAATGGCGTTCTTCGATTGACTCAATCACGCTAAGCTCCGATGGCTATGACTGGCTATTTGAAAGCACATCAGGGCTTTCGGGAAAACTCCGTACTGTGTTCTTTTTAGATTATGAGCCGTTTCCCGTAATTAATGACAAGCCGTTTGTTGACTGGAACTTGGAATATAACCAAATGTTATCTCTTCCGATCGCTTTTCCGGACATTGAGCAGCCAGCTATGTTTTTTGCTGTAACTATAAGGCAAGATGATGAAATGAAATACGATCCGATGATACTCAACCGGGTTTTGATATATCCATAAGCAATGAACTCGGCGAGGGGTTATTTTCATATAAAAACGAGCAGCAAACAAGAAATTGTAACATTTTGTAAATAATTGTTGACATTTGTATTAAAATGTAGTAAAGTCGTGGATATTACATATAAAGGAAGTGGGCAAATGGCATTGATTGACGATATAAAATGTGCAAGATGCGACCGCAAATATTCAGGCGTGCGAAGCCGTTGTCCTTATTGCGGAGCACGGCGCATTGGCATGGGTAAATATTCAAAAGATTCTGACAACGCAAAGGGTAAGATGCTGATAAGCATACTTATATTATCGGTGTTTACGGTGGCCGCCGCTATTATGCTCTTTACAGCTCCGTCGGATAACAGCGGGGTAACTCCATCGCCGGGTATAGAAACCTCGACGCCGGATTTAAGCGAAGACGGTAATATTAGTTTACCCGCATTAGATACGCCATCACCTACGCCGGAGCCCGAAACGCCGACGCCGATATCCGTTGAGAGCGTCACAATATGGGTAGCTCCAAATCAATACAGGACACAGGGATTTGCCCGTACCATCAATCCCGGCAGTTCCATAGGCGGAGGTTCGATAGACCTCCACGCCAGAGTAGAACCCGTCGGCATAGCGGTAGATGTCACATGGTCTACGGGCTGTGATCCCGACGATCCGTTTTTTGAGATTTCAGAGGTCGTTGGGGGTATTAAATTGACTCCGCTCAAAGCGGGCACGGCATCTTTGACCGTGACAGCCGGTGAAAAATCGGAGACAATATACGTCGAAATAAGAAACTGACCTGACCTATGCGCAGTCCGGGCGTTTAACCGCCAAGGTTTACTAAACATCTAAAGGCTGTGCGGCCTGCAGCTGCACAGCCTTGTATAATTCGTTCTTTGAGC
Organism: Oscillospiraceae bacterium; assembly: GCA_009777235.1. GTDB lineage: Bacteria > Bacillota > Clostridia > Oscillospirales > Oscillospiraceae > WRMH01. The sequence continues at coordinate 66,221 of WRMH01000008.1, read as the reverse complement.
AGCCTGTTTCCAAGGCTGCTTTTTTTACGGCATCGCGAACAGACAGCCCGTTATCAATGAGGGAGACTGCCATAGCCTTCGCTGCGTCTAAGCTGCCGATCGAGGCGGCGGCGATAGCTGCCTTATCGGACGCCGCACCCTCTACAACAAGCACGAACTCGCCGCGCGGAGCAGTCGCTTCAAAATGAGAAATAGCTTTAGATAAAGAAAACCGCAAGGTTTCTTCATAAATCTTAGTTATTTCGCGAGATATGGAGATGTTTCTGTCGCCAAGCGTATCTTGCATATCACGGAGAGTGCGAAGGAGCTTATGAGGAGCCTCATAAAAAACTAAGGTTCTATTATCATTTTTAAGCTCACATAGCCGCGCACCGCGCTTTTTCTTGTCGGCAGGCAAGAAACCCTCGAATGTAAAACGGTCGGCGCAAAACCCGGACACGCTAAGCGCCGCGACAGCCGCGCAAGGACCCGGTATTGCGACGACCGGAACATCGGAGCAAATACACAGCCGCACCAAATCCTCGCCCGGATCGCTGATTCCCGGCGTTCCGGCATCCGTGGCCAAAGCGCAGCTTTCCCCGTTTAATATACGGGACAATATCACCTTACCCGAGGATTTCATGTTATGCTTATGATAACTGACAAGCTCGTTTTTGATATCAAGATGAGCGAGTAGCTTGACAGTTACCCGCGTATCTTCCGCCGCTATAAAGTCAACATCTTGCAAAACCTGACAGGCACGCCTTGAAATATCGGAAAGGTTGCCGATAGGCGTTGCCACGAGATATAAAGAGCCGGATTTATTTTCATGCGTGAAGCTATGAGAAATGCGGTTCATATAGTGTGTTCAGTGCCGGAGGGCATTAGCCGGAAATTGCTTCGGCGGGGCACGCTCCGACACAGGCGCCGCAGTCAATGCACACGCCCTCATCAATCACATATTGAGAGCTTCCCGACGAGATCGCGTCAACCGGACATTCGCCTACGCAGACGCCGCAAGACACACATTGATCGTTAATTGTATGAGCCATGATATACCTCCAAAAAATGTTTTTTATCGCGTTTCATCATACCACAGAGCCGGTAATAAATGCAATGGTCAATTTAATATATCACTTTCGCAAATGAACTTGAGAAATTACTCGCAAATGAACTCTACCAGTTTTTTATTTCTTTTTCCATGTGGCAATACGTTTCGGTCGTTATGAGCACTTTAAAACCGCATTTGCTCATGAAAATTGTGCCCGGACTGCCGGAAGTAAGCTCAATGCGGAGCTTTTCTCTTTTGAGCCTTCGAAAATCCGAGACTGCCAAACCGAGAAGCTGTGTGCCAAATGAGCTGTTCCTGCGGTGAGGGATGACGTGCAAATAGCTGATCCAACCTATTTTTTTGGTTTCTTCCCGGAACGTGTCGAGCCCGATGATCCCAATCGGTTCATCGGAAAGAAAAGCGGCATATTGTACATCTACATAAGCTCTGCGCCCGGCTTTTGCCTGAAAAATCCTGATAAGGGACTCGCTTGCTACTTTATTTAGCGGTAAAAAGCGCAAATTTTCAGGCTTTACTTTTTCTGTTGCCCGCCACCAAGATTGCCTTTCGAGTGTGCTGTGAGTTGTTCCAAGGTGCGAGTTATCGCCCGCATAGTCAACGGAGAAAACCCCTTTATCATACGACAGGAGGGTTACGGCGGTATTGTCGCAATATGGTATCTTATTTGTCTCATGAGACGCGATGCCGCGGATCAAACACAAAAACGAGCGTATAGCAAAGCCATGAGAGCACACGACAATTGTGTTGCCGTCGTTTATCTCGGCTATTTGCGAGATATAGTTAAAAATACGCTCCCCGACTTTTTCAAATGGTTCGCAGCCCCGGACAGACCAGTTTGCGGGGTCGTTGTTGAAATTTCGGATCATCTCATGGTCGCCGAAATCTATATCGCCCCACGGGCGATCCTCCCACACACCCAAATTAACTTCGCGCAGAGCTTTTGACTTGATTATTTGCAGCTCACGCGGAACGCTTATCCCCAAGGCTGTAGTCATAGTGCGGGCAAGGTCGCTTGAATATACCGCGCTGATGTCTTTGGCCTTAAAACTTTCTTTCAAAAGCTCGATTTGCTTGTCGCCTTTTGGCGTGACAAGCCCATTGTAATGGCCGTGGGCGCGGCGGAAAACATTCCCCTCAGATTCGGCATGTCTTATCAAATAGATTTTTGTCAATTTAGTATAACCTTCCCTGTAATATCTTTAATGCTGTCAATCTTATTTAGCGATAAATATTCTAAAAGCCCGTCAATGATTTTGACAGGGGCATACGGGTCATCAAAACAAGCCGTGCCGACGCCTACGAGAGAGGCCCCGGCAAGCATCATTTCAATTGTATCGTTTAGCGTGACCACACCGCCCATGCCAAGAATCGGTATCTTTACCGCCGCCGCCGCTTGCCATACCATTCTGACGGCAATGGGAAAGACAGCGGGGCCGGATAATCCGCCGATGTTATTTTTAAGTATGGGTTTACGTGTTTTTGTATCTATCCTCATGCCTATAAGCGTATTGATGAGCGAGAGCGCGTCGGCTCCGGCGGATTCGGCGGCTTTTGCGATATTCGCAATGTCGGTAACATTTGGCGAGAGCTTCAAAATGACAGGCACAGTGGCTTTGCGTACCACAGCTTCCGTGACCGAGGCAACGCTGTCCGGCGACGTGCCGAACGCAATTCCGCCGTCTTTTACATTTGGGCAGGAAACATTGACTTCGATGATGTCAACGCCCGCCTCTGATAGTTTTTGCGCCATACTCGCGTACTCGCCGATAGTGTTGCCGGAGATATTTGCGATGACAACCGTATGGTATTCCCGTAAGAACGGCAGTTCATTTTGAATAAAAGCGTCAACGCCCGGATTTTGAAGCCCTACGCTGTTTAAAATGCCCATAGGAGACTGCGCGATGCGCGGCGGGTCATTGCCGAGTCTTGGCTCTAAGGTGAGACCTTTTACGCATATGCCGCCGAGTTTTGATAAATCGTAAAACTCGGCATATTCCCGGCCAAAGCCAAATGTCCCGGACGCCGCGACGATCGGGTTTTTGAAAGTTATTCCTGCAAAATCTACGCTAAGGCTCATAATTATAATCCCTTGTAATGTTATATAACGGGTGCTATAGATAGCCGCGCCGCAAACGCGAAATGCCGCCGCGCCGTGCTTTACCAAATAATATCGCTTGCATGAAATACCGGGCCGTCGGCACAAACGCGGCTCATATCCTGTATGCCGTCTATCTTTGTAGCGCAAGCGCATACAAGGCAAGCTCCGACTCCGCAAGCCATGCGCTCTTCGAGCGATACTAAGCATGGGGTATTGTGCTCCGCGCAAAGAGCGGCGACCGATTTTAGCATGGGAAGCGGCCCGCAGGACAAGACTGTATCAAAGCCGCCGTTTATTAGCAGACGCTCGAGCGGTTTTGTCGCCAAACCCAAAATCCCCAAGCTGCCGTCTTCGGTAGTTATTGTGACTTCATCGCATATTTTAGCGAAAAAATGCTCCAACATAACCTTTTTTTTGTCGCGAAAGCCGAGAATTGACGTCACGCGGCCGCCGCGTGATACAATGTCATTTGCGGCATAGAAAAGCGGCGGTATGCCGAGACCTCCGCCCACCACGATAACTTTGGCGTCGCGGTTTAATTTATTTAAGCCGCAAATATCAAACCCATTGCCAAGCGACCCTAAAATATCAAGACTCTCTCCGGGTATGCGTTCGGACAGCCAGCGAGTGCCGTCGCCCCTGATGTCAAAGACAAAACTTGTTTTTGAGTTTTCCGTGTTGAAAATGCTGATAGGGCGGCGCAGCAGCCGTTCGCTCCCGCATTTGATATGCAAAAAACGACCGGGGCGCGCATTTTCGGCCAAGTTTTCATTATCGACGGTAATCAGATATACATCATCGATGAGTTTGATTTTGCTTTCTATTTTACATATATGCACATCTGTCATGAATGTTATTATATAATAGCTGATGTTAATTTTCAACTATAAGAACAATATATTATGTGATATAATGATGTACATTTCAAAAAGGGGTTTATATAATGAGGCGAGATATTGAAAAACTGCTGCGGGACAATCCATATCCGGGGCGCGGTATTATTATCGGCATGGACGGCGCGGGCAAGCACATGATAATCATATACTTTATTATGGGGCGCAGTGAAAACAGCCGCAATCGCATTTTTGAAAAAACAAGCGACGGTATCAGGACAGCCGCGCATGACGAGTCAAAACTGACAGACCCGAGCCTTGTTATATATCACCCTTTACGCAGCGTCAAAACTGATGGCGGCGTTTTAACCGTTGTCACAAACGGCGACCAGACAGATACTATAAGAGATTTGCTAGCGCAGGGCAAATCTCCGGTTGAAGCGTTGATGACCCGCAAATATGAACCCGACGCGCCAAACTATACTCCGCGCATATCCGGTGTTTTGTTCCCGGGCGGCGGGTATATGCTTTCAATATTAAAGGCGCAGGAGCAAAAAGATATATGCTGTGAAAGGTTTTTCTATTGCTATGATTTGCCGCAGCCGGGACTCGGGCATTTTATTTCGACATATGAAACTGACGGATCGCCGCTGCCGCCATTTTGCGGTGAACCCGTACCTATTGACCTGACGGGATTTAATGATTTGGAGGGCTTTGCAAACAAAGTCTGGAATGTTTTAGATGAAAACAATAAGGTTTCGTTATATGCTCGCTCAATGCGCAAAGAAACGGGCGAAATAGAAGAGCTGATAATCAATAAACACACTTAGTGCAATGAAATTATGAATTATGCAGTATGAAGTCAATTTAATATATCGCCTTCGCCGAAATGAATTCGGCTCGGCTCACAAACGCTACGCGTTTGCATCACACGCAAAGCGCGTGATGTTTTTAACAAAATCAGTTGAAGCTTGTACTCACCACTGATTTTGGCTATAATGTAACTCACCATTTATAGAAGTGGGAGACTTATGATTTTGTTAAAAAAGGGGAGTGAATATGAAGGAATATAAACTTAAATACGGATGCAATCCAAACCAAAAACCGGCGCGTATATTCATGAAAAAGGGAAAGCTGCCCGTCAAAATACTAAACGGCAATCCGGGATTTATAAATTTTCTTGACGCGCTAAACGGATATCAGCTCGTGCGTGAATTGCACGAGGCGACCGGACATCCCGCGGCGGCGTCATTTAAGCATGTATCGCCTGCCGGAGCGGCCATAGGACTGCCTCTTAGCGAAATTGAAGAGAAGATGTTTTTTGTGGCGAATATGCCGCTGTCTCCGCTGGCAGTGGCGTATGCCAGAGCGCGCGGGGCGGATAGGGTGTGCTCATACGGCGATTGGGCGGCGCTGTCGGATATATGCGATGAGGAAACGGCAAGCATAATCGCGCCCGAAGTATCCGACGGAATCATCGCGCCGGGATATACAGATGCCGCGCTTCGTATACTCAAAAAGAAACGCAAGGGCGGATACGGCATTGTTGAAATAGACCCGAACTATGCGCCGCGCCCTCAGGAGCTTAAAGACGTTTATGGAATAACATTTGAGCAGGGACGCAATGACGTAAAGATAACCAATGCGCTATTTGATAATATTGTCACCGAAAACAAAATACTGCCGGAGAGCGCAAAGCTCGATCTTCTCGTCGCGCTTATAACTTTAAAATACACGCAATCAAATTCTGTGTGTTATGCTGTCGGAGGACAGGCTATTGGCGTGGGGGCAGGGCAGCAAAGCCGGATTCATTGCACCGGGCTTGCCGGAAGCAAGGCCGACAAGTGGTTTTTGCGCCATCATCCCGACGTTATCAATTTGCCGTTTAAAAATGAAGTGGCAAGGCCGGTGCGCGACAACGTGATTGACATTTACATATCGGGCGACGAAGCGTCCGAAAAAAGCGCAAGCAAAATGCTAAGAGAGGGAGCATGGCAAACGCTCTTTACAGAAAAGCCGAGAGATTTTTTGCGCGAGGAGCGCGAAAAATGGATAGCCGGGATAAAGGGTGTCGCGCTCGGAAGCGACGCGTTTTTCCCGTTTGGCGACAACATAGAACGCGCAAAATGCTCCGGAGTTTTGTACATCGCGCAGCCCGGAGGTTCGATCAGAGACGGCAATGTCATTGAAATATGTGACAAATATAATATGGTTATGGCCTTTACCGACATGCGCCTATTTCACCACTAAAGAAAAATATTATAAAAAACGTCGGAAATATCAATATTTTACTTGACTAAGGGATAAAAACTGTTAAAATAGTTAAGTAATACAACAAAAAGCTTCATGGAGGGAAAATACATGGCAAGCATATCAATAAGAGGCATTACCAAAATATACCCGGGAGACGTTCTCGCAGTTGACGATTGTAACCTTGAAATCCCCGATAAAGAATTTGTTATTTTAGTCGGGCCTTCCGGTTGCGGCAAGTCAACCATGCTTAGAATGATTGCGGGACTGGAAGAAATCACAAAGGGCGAGCTTTACATCGGAGATAAATTGGTCAATGATGTACCACCGAAAAACCGTGATATTGCTATGGTATTTCAGAATTATGCTCTCTATCCGCATATGTCGGTCTACAAAAACATGGCATTTGCGCTCAAACTTGCCAGAACGCCCAAAGCCGAGATTGACCGCCGAGTGCACGAAGCGGCAAAGATTCTCGACATTGAGCATCTTCTGAGCAGAAAGCCCAAAGCGCTTTCCGGCGGACAGCGTCAACGTGTCGCGCTCGGACGGGCAATGGTTCGCAACCCGGCTGTGTTCCTATTGGACGAGCCGCTTTCAAACTTGGATGCCAAGCTCCGCACATCAATGCGCACGGAGCTGATCAAGCTGCACAACAAACTCGAGACCACGTTTGTCTACGTCACACACGACCAGACAGAAGCTATGACGATGGGCGACCGCATTGTTGTTATGAACCATGCTGTCGTGCAGCAGGTTGACACGCCGCAAAATCTGTATGACATGCCGTGCAACGTTTTTGTCGCGGGATTCATCGGCAGTCCGCAAATGAACTTTATTGACGCAAACTTGGGCAAAGACTCAAAAGGATATTATCTGCAAGTAGAAAGTGACAAGCTCTATATCCCGAATGACAAGGCAAAAGACGATGTGCTTAAAGATTATGTCGGCAAGCCCGTCAAGTTTGGCGTCAGGCCCGAAGACATTTACGATGATGCCGACTTCTTGGAGAAAAATCCCGAAGCCATCATATCCACACACGTCGAGGTCAGTGAGCTGATGGGCAGTGAGGTCTATTTATACCTCAAGTATAGTGACAACACCCTTACGGCGCGTGTTGCTCCGACCACAAAATCAAGAACCGGAGACGACATTAAAGTTGCCCTCAATATGAGAAATATCCACCTGTTTGACACGGAAACAGAAAATACGATCCAAAACTAAAAGCGCGAATACATAAATGCAAAGCCTCGTCATTACCTCGCCGGTAGGTTTTGACGAGGCATTTCCTTAAAATTTGTTAAAATTTATCGGGGAGTAAGATATGGGTATATTTAGCAGAAATTTTAATAGGCCGGGGCCCGGAGTGCCGAAAGATCAGCCGCGCAAGAAAGGGCTAAAACGCTTTGGGGAGCTTCTCATCAGGGATTTTAGCGACCTTATTAAGCTGAATTTGATTTTTTGCGCCATTCTTATACCGTCGGTATTGGCGTTTTTGTTTGGGGCGCCGTCGGTGCTTGCGTTTATTTTGGGCGTAGACCCAATTGCGTTAGAAGTAGGGGACAGTGTATATATAGAAGAGACCCTAAATATAGTTACATCAGTTAACGACGACGCGATCATTTTGACAAACCCATCCGCGCCCGATGATAAAACGTCTTTGAACACGGACGATATTATTAGGCTTGTTATAGAAAATCCCTTAAACAACCATTTGCGAAGCGCCGCCGCGCAGTACGGGTTTAGTATACTTTTTCTTTTGATATCGCTTTTGCTTGCTTTTCCAATCGGCGGGGCTGCGGTAGCTTATGTATACTACATAACAAAGATGATGAGGGACGACCCGAGTTATGTGTGGTATGAGTTTAAGCGAAAGTTTAAGGAAAATTTTGTACAAGCCGCTCCGATAGGCATGATATGCACGGCATTTGTGTATGTTCAGTTTATCATGTGGAGTCAGGTGTTTTATGAGCTTGTCGCGGGGGTTTACACGGGCGGATTTACATGGATAATTCTGGCTTTATTGGCATTGCTGGTATTTTTTATGATAATGCCTTATGTTTTCATGCACTTTGCCTATATAGACCTAAAAACGTGGCAAATACTAAAAAACAGTATGCTGATGACTTTTGCATACCTTCCGCGCAGTTTTATGGGCGCGTTTTTGGGCGGTTTGATTTGGGTCGTGTTGGTGGCGCAGCTTCCAAACTCGATATTGGCGCTGCCTCTTGTTTTGCTGTTTTTAGTCTCAATATCGTTTCTTGCGGCCTTGTCTTGGGTTTGGCCGCCGTTTGACAAGTTCTTTGAGGTGGAAAAAACGCTGATAAGCAAGCAGGAAGAGAAAGCAGACGCATCGGGAGAGTGAGTGAAGCGTCATATAATCGTTTGCAAAAAGCAGTCTTTCAGCGGTGGCTACGCCATCCGCTAAAATATGAAGGTTTCATCCGCTAAAATATGCGGGTTTCAACCGGTAAAATATTAATTATAACGATTTTAACCAAAATCATAAACACCGTTCCAAAAGGTATACCTTTTGGAACGGTGTTTACTGGAGATGATTTTACAATAAAAATAGAGAAAATGCAACAAATTTTCATCAATTTATTCGTTTTTTTGTGCGAAAACCTTATTTCATCAAAGAAAACCGTTAGTCTCAAAAGGTATACCTTTTGAGACTAATCAAAATGCTATGTTTTAAAGGAAAGGAGGACGAGCGTATGTGTCCGGTATTTGACAGTAATCGCAATGTTTGCAAAGTATCGCCATCGGAATCACAGTGCTACAAAGATGCCAGCGAGGCAGCGAATCGCTGCAAGGATAGTTATAACTATAATAATTGCGCCAATTACGAAGCATATAAACGCGGCGAATACAGAGTTTGCCGTTAGTAATGGTTAGAAGAGCTGATAGGCATAGTGATTTTAACCGTTCGAAAGGTAGAGGTGGAGGGTAGATTGCGCGAATGCGTAAATGAAGAAATAGCCAAATTATTAAACATAATGAGATCGCCGTTACAGCGATTTGTGGCTTTATTGGAAAATAGGAGGTATCAAATGGCAGATTATGGAAATATGAGCATTTCAGAGGTTCAACGACTGGCGAAACAAGGCGATAAAGATGCGTTATATGAAATGCAATACCGCTATCCCGATAACGCAGAAGTACCCGGTGCGGTTTGGGCGGCGTTTTGGTTAGAAAAAGCCGCTGAAAAAGGACACATTTTTGCTAAAAGAAAATATGCCGGAATGCTGATTGATATACCGGTGTCTGACAGTTACAAAGAAAATCGCCAAAAAGCTATGCAGTTGTTTGAGAATATTGCAGCGGATTTTGATGCAAATAGGCTTGCGGCAGACGAGCGGAGCATAGGAATGGTAGCTAAAATTGAATTGGGCATTATGCTATGCGAAGGATTTGGCACTTTGCGCGATTGCAAAAAAGGCTTAGAGCTTATAAAAAACGGTGAAAGCAGTATGCAATCTTTAGGCGGTTTAAGATTTAATCATTTGTACCGCCTTGGTGAAATGTATTCATTGGGATACGCTCAAGAGGGCGAAGAACCCTCGATTAGCGACCTGAAAAAAGCTATAAATTATCTTGAAGCAGCAGTGAAAAATTTCGACTCCCAAAACGACCCTCCGCAAATGTTGGATTTTTCTAAACAGCTTTTGGATATTCAAAAAAAGCGAATAGTCGGCAAAGAAGAATTAAAAAAAGCACTCGGCAAAGAGGAAACTTATGACTCAAGCGCACAAGAGAGAAGAAAAGAGCGGATGCAGCCAACAGAAATCGGACGGCAAGTTGATAGCTTCAGGCAGCACTTGCGTGAATGCCTTGCGCGAGAGGGCTGGTAAGAAATGTTAAATAATAGAATTCGATTAAGGAAAGGTTGTACCGAAGAGTCAAGCAATAATGAGTGATGTTTAGGAGGAATTCAAAATGGGAACGGAAATATATCTATTTATACTATTGGCACTGGCCGGTTGGGTTTTTGCGCTTATCACACGAATCAGAATGCATAAATTTTATTATGACGATTATCACGGGGGCAAGCTGACATTCTTGCTGGTAGCCTCAGTTATACTACCGCTTGCAATAATCACAGTCCCAATAGCTGTAATAATTTCAATTAAAGTAATTGTGGATGAACATCGTGATATAATGCAAACAATGCAAATTATGGAAGGTCCAAAATGCATACACTGTGGCAGAAAGATAGAAGAGGGTTCTATGGTTATTGAAGCGAGAGGTAAGCATATACATAGGAGCTGTTTTGACAATAACTCTTCACGCTATACATGGATGGTTTACTAATAGGTCATGAAAGAACCATTCAGGTATTAGGGAGAGCAAAGGAGAATTATGAAAATTCTTAACGAACATCGTGAGCCGGCGGGTGAAATGGTTTCCATCAATGAAGATGGAACAAAATCCTCAAGCCCATTAGGTGAGAACATCAGCACAGAATATGAATGTCCTTGCGGGAAAGGCAAGATAGTTGCTACATTTGAGAACATGGCGGGATACCGTGATAGTTGGGTGAAGATCGAATGTGAAGATTGCAGCAAAAAGTACAGCGTATCATATAATTGGGCAAGAGATGAGAAGCCTGTTTTAACTAAGTATTAAAAGGAGAGATGAACATGAGATTTAATGATGTTATTGATAAAACTTTCAAGCGAGGTTTGAAAAAGTACAAAAAGTTGGAAGGAAAAGGCGGAAACTCAACAGAATACCCTGATATGATTAAAAAATGGGATGCGGAGACAAAATTCGCTCTTGGATATATGGAGTTAGTGGCCGCAAAGTCGAAAGAAGAGCTTGGTTTTCCGCTTGATCTGCTTACTAGGTCTGCAAATGAAGGGTTTTGGTTGGCCCAATATATGCTTGGAAATTGTTATAAAGAGGGGCATGGTGTGAAAAAGGATGAAAATCTAGCGAGACAGTGGTGGGAAAAAGCTGCCGCACAGGGTCTCGATGACGCTAAGGAAAAGCTATCAACGTGACTATAGTTAGAAAAGCTTCGTTGGCGTGTTTTAGACATTCAAGATGGCTGTGCGTTGCTTTTAACGGAAGAGCTAATTGCAGAACTCTATTATCATCGCGGTGAAAGTGAACCAAGAAATGAAAAAGCACCAAACTGGAGGGCATTCATCATTGCAGGCTTGAGCACCTTCGAATATTACGACCACTATGCAATAGACTCAAACTTTGTTCATAAGAAAGTAACTTGGAATGAGTGCTATTTGAATAAGTATCTAAACAGTCAGTTCATTGAAAATTATGATATCAAAGAGATTCTAACTGTAAACAGCCCGAAAGATAAGAATTTAAGCAAGATATTTTTGTTAAGTGGTGAGGAAGTTCAAAAGTATTTGCCTAACTCCGAAGATTGGATTTTCCATAATAATTATGGTCACGGAATCAAAACTGTCAAGTCTTGGTGGCTTCGCCCAAATGACAAAAACGGTACAGATGCAGTTCATGTCTATGCTAACAAAATAGTTACGCGACCAATTACAATCCTTTTTAATGCAGATGGAAAGTTTTATGGACAGTATTATTACAGTTCAAACGATATGTATGTTCGCCCCGCAATGTGGATTAAGTTGTAATCTTTAACACAAAACAACGCTTTGCCTTATAAAAGCAGACCTACTTATCGCCATAGTGGCCGCCACATTGGAGTATTACAACTGTATCGTTTTGTACAGAGAAAATGATTCTGTTCTTCTTATCAATGCGAACGCTCGCAAAACCGGAAAAATCATGCTTTAGCATTTCCGGCTTTCCAAGTGTAGTGTTATACCCGTTGCGCCCTATATCCTTTAATAACGCATTTGCCTTTTTTATGGCTTTCTTGTCGCTTTCCTGCAAGTTAACATACTCACGCCACGCTTCCGGCGACCATTTTAGCGAAAACATCAATCCACCTCTATCAAATCATGTTCCACAAGGCGTCCCGCTTTTGCATCGGCAATCCTACGCCTGAGCTCATCCGCTTCCTCCGGTAGAAACCCATTGCTATCCCGCAAAGAAAAACTCATTTCCTGCTGCCGAACAGCCTGTTTAATAAAAGCGTTTAACGCTGATGCCATTGTTATACCGATTTGATTGCATAAAGTTCCAAACTCATCGCGCACATTCTTTTCTAATTTTATTGTAAGGTTTGTCTTTTCTGACACGGTCAACACCTCCTTTGACTACTATTTTATGCCATATTGTGTGCTATGTCAATGCTAAATATGTGCTTTTTGTAATAATACATTACCTGAACCCGGGATTTTACAAAAATCAACAATATCGAGGTGTATCATGAGCGGACCTAAAGTTGACCATGCCGAATTAGAACGTCGTAAAAAAGAGGAGCTTGAACGCGCCCGTCAGGAGAAGCTGCGTCAAATTCGGATTGAAACAGAAAAATTAGATACTATTGTTTCAAAAATTCAATCACAAATTGATCAGATCAATGAATCTTTGGCGCACAAAATCAGAGAAACGGGCGACGCGGAGGTTATGGCTTTGGTGCTGCAAAACATAACGGCGCTCAAAACGAAACACAAAAACAGCTTGGTAAAACTATTAAGCTACAAATTATCCTCAGAACCATCAGGTATTGCGCGTTTAAGCCGGGAGCTGGCTGACAATTCCGCAGCTATCATGAAAAAGTTTACGCAAGAAATGAAAGAGCATGAGGAAAGGCTCGACGATTACATAAAGCATGTAGCCGTATCGAAGAAACTTGACGAAATATCATCGGCGCTGTCATCTAAAGCGGAAAAAGTCTTGGATATTGGCGATGTTGATTTTAGTTTCAGAGCGCATAAAGTACAGTGCTCAGATGTGGAGATACCAATAAAAGAAAAGGCAACAGAGGTTTTAGCCCAAATAGAAGCCTTGGTAAATTCGGAATCAATTCAAGAATCAGATATGAGCGTGTTGATTGCAGTAGCGGATAATATCTATCAGCAAGCATTTGAATCTAACGAGTCTTTCGAAGCGGCGATAATCCAGTATGAAGCAATTAGAAATACGGTGGTTAAAAACATTGCCATATTTGACAGCGCGTATCAAGACTATATTACCGAGTTTGTTGTATATAACGAAAAGTTAAATGAGTTTGAAAAAATCTCTGACCAATCCTCCCCCTATGAAAAGTATCAGTTTGCGTCAATAGATGAGCTTCAAGAGGAAGCCGCTCAAATCTCGAATCTATCCAAGATTTACTCGGAGCGAAATTACATAAGAGAGCAGTTAGATGATGTAATGCGAACTGTCGGCTATAATCTGTCGGAGGCAATAATCATTGATGAAAGACAGATAGATAAAAACCAAACGGGCAGTGACTATATTTGCGTGAGCAGAAACGGTCAATCCGCAATCCATGTCAATGTGTCCGGCAACAAGAGAATAATGATGGAGGTCGTCGGCGTTGGGCGCAGTAAAAGCGCGGAGAGCAATAGTCCGGTAAACGCGGAATTTAGCCATGCGGAAGACTTAGACGAACAGAAAAAAGCAAAAATCGTGAGCGAGCAAATGGGCTTTTGCGAAATCCATCCGCAAATCGTGGCTGAGTTAAAAAAACGCGGTGTGATTTTCAACGAAGAGTCACACAGAAAGCCAAATGCGAGATATTGCAAAGAATATATCAAGATCACAAAAAGTTCTGAAAAAGCAAGCGATAACCAAAGACAATATAGTGCCCCCGCAGAACAAAGGAAAGCTATTAATAAGCAACAAATGCGATATATGAGAGTTAAAGGATAACGAATATGGCAAAAGAGTGCAAACACTGTTATAAAGAGAACTTAGATACCGAATCGGTATGTCAAAATTGCGGTATTGCGTTTGAACCGCAGGCAAATGAATCCTCAAATAATGTTGTTTGCAATAACGCCACTAATCCGACCTTATCACTTAAAGATATGGATACGAGCGATGACAAAACTATTGACATCGAAGGCAGTTGTATGCTTGGAAAAGAAGGTGATGTTGAACCGGAGTATTTTGAAAAATTCCGATATATTTCGAGAAAACACTGCAAAATCCACTTTGAAAAAGGTAATTATTATGTCGCGCCTCATCCAACTTCTACAAATCCTACGGTTCTTGACGGAAATGAATTAAAAAGAGGAATAAAAGCAATACTAAGGGATGGACAATACCTTACACTTGCGGACAGAACATTTGAAGTATCAATTAACGCAAAAACTCATGTTGGGGGCACGGGCGAACCATCAGAACCGTCAGCAAATGAAGAGGGAAAAACAAAGGTATACTATATTATTTGCCCGAAATGCGGGAAAGAACATATAGTATCAAGCCTCGAAGAAAAAATAGCAGAATGTGACGATTGCGACAAGTATGACAAAAAAGCCATAGCAAAAGAAAGAGCAAAAATCAGATATGAGGATTGATAGAATCATATACCCGATCACATCGCTGGGCCCCGGCGACAGGCTTGTTATATGGACGGTCGGCTGCTCAAAGCATTGTTATAAATGCGCCAATCCTGAGCTGTGGGAGCATAACGTGGAAAACGAAATCGCTGTAGAGGAATTAGTTAATGCGATTAAAACATCACTTGATAACCAAATAATTGACGGAGTGACCATCACCGGGGGCGACCCGTTAGAGCAGTATGAAGAACTTAGCCGCTTGCTGCCGCTGCTTTTTGAGATAACGGACGATATATTAGTATTTACAGGCTATACGAAAAAGCAAGCCGAAGCGATCATGCCGAGTGATACGTGGGAGGTAATAAAAAAATATACAGCGGTGCTGATAGACGGCAAATACATAGATGAGCTAAACGATAACAAATGTCCACTTAGAGGCTCTTCCAATCAACAGGTACACTTTTTTGATTTATCGAAAAAGGCGCGGTACTTAGAGTATATGGCAAGAGGGCGCAGTGTCCAAAATGTATATTACAATGAAAAGATAATATCCGTCGGCATACATAACAAAGAAAGTAATGTCAAATAGCTTTTGAAAAAGGTAAACACCGTTTTATGCGGCAAAATAATAAGGAGGTCAAAAAAATGGAAAGGTCTGTATGGATACCGAAATGGCAAAAGGAATTAACGAGCTTTAAAGGAATCAAAAGCACCTTTATCATCGAGGGGAACATATCCGATGAATACCCCCTGTTTAAAAAAGAGGGGGAGGATTACAAAATAGATGATTTCTATTCGCTGGGCAAAGTCATAGAACACATTTTCAATACGGGGGAAACTGAAAATTACTATGACTTCTTATGCTGCGACCCGATTTTTGGGTTTTCCGACCCGCTTAGCACGAACACAACCCGGGATATTGTGAGCTTGTATAAAGATAAGACTTCAAAAAAACAAGAGGAAATGGACAAAATCAACGGGAAAGGCCTTGTCGAAAATCATTCCGGGAAGAAAATGGTTTATCATTCTGAAATCATTCGCTCTTCCATGACGGAGGTGCCCAACAAGCCTACAGAGGAAAGAAAATCAATTTTGAATATCATCAGCTTTGCCTCGCGCTTTTTGGACTCACCTAATCAAATGAATATTGATGAAACCACGTTCTTTTTAAATTTGCTCTACGCTTCACATGAGGCAAAAAAAGGAAATAAATTTAAGAATACCATGATTCTGGTGGTCAACAAGTTAAACGATATTCCTGCGTGGTTTTATTATAATAATCCGAACGTCAGAATCATTACTATACCAAATCCCGACAGAAATACCAGAGAAGCGTATATTGACAAAATTTATGAAGTTTTTAGTAGTAGCGATGTTTCCTTGCGGCAAGATAACGCTGCGGATAATGAAATACTAAAAGCAAAAACTAAGTTCATAGATTTGACGGAAGGAATGAAAATTAAAGAGCTTGACGAAATGCGCCGTCTATATGAGAAGAGCGACATTGCGATAGAGGACATATCGGATGTCGTGGCAATATATAAATACGGCTTTGAGGATAATCGCTGGGCGCAGGTTAGGTCAAAACTCACAGAAGATATGGAAAAAATTATTAAAGAGAGAGTAAAAGGGCAGAAAGATGCCATCGAGAAAATAGTCCAGATAATCAAGCGGGCTGTAGTCGGCTTGTCCGGCCTGCAGCACTCGTCAAATGCCAAGCCACGCGGAATCATGTTCCTTGCGGGTCCGACCGGGACAGGAAAAACAGAAATTGTAAAAGCGGTCACGCAGCTTCTGTTTGAAGATGAAAAGGCGTTGATCAGATTTGACATGAGCGAATATGCCGCCGAGCACGCCGACCAAAAGCTATTCGGAGCGCCTCCCGGATATGTCGGATATGACAATGGCGGCCAGCTTACCAACGCTGTCAAAAATAACCCATTTTCGGTCTTGCTTTTTGACGAAATAGAAAAAGCCCATCCCAACCTCATGGATAAGTTTTTGCAAATCCTTGAAGACGGCAGAATGACGGACGGACAGGGAAATACCGTATATTTTACCGAAACACTGATGTTTTTTACCAGCAATGTCGGCATATCAAGGGAAATAAAAGACCCGCATACCGGAGAGGTTATTGGCAGAGAAAATATCGTCGAGCCGGGCGAACCGTACAAAGATATTCGCGAAAAAGTGGAAAAAGCAGTAAAAACACACTATAAACCGGAGGTCATCAACCGTATCGGCGAGAACATTATAGTTTTTAATTATATTGATCCTACCGCATCTGAAGAAATAGCCAAAAAACAGATAGAAGTCATCAACAAGGGAATACTAAAGAATAATAAGATTACGGTTCATGTCGGGCAGGACGCGCTTAACTTAATCTTTGAAAAATGCTTGCAGGATGAAGCGAGGAAAAACGGCGGGCGAGGTATCGGCAATGTAATAGAAAAAGATTATTTGAACACCTTGGCGGAGTTTATTTATGACAGCAACTGCTTGCCGGATAGCGAAATAACTGTGTCCGCGCATAATGATAAGCTGACATTCAATGTCAGCCGGACGTCGGTCTTACCGGAGAAATCCGCCGCGCTGGAATCCGGCTCGCCGGAATCCGGTGTGCCGACATCTGAAACAGGAGGTTAATGTGCTTGAAATTACTGCAATGATTGAGGCGGGGTTTTATGCTCCGGAAAATGACGACAGGGCAGCGGTGAACTCCGTCTTGCTATCCGACGGGTTATATTCCGAAACGGCGGAGGATTCCTGCCTTGTCGTGGTATGCGACGGCGTGGCCGGCGAAGCTGGCGGAGATAAAGCTGCCGAGATAGTGACGGAAGTTTTTTCGAAGCTATCAGGCAAAAAGCTGTCTGTAGAAATCATCGAAGAATATATAGAAAAAGCAAATGACGAGGTTATGTTGGCTCAAAAAGCGAACAAACAACACCGTATGATGGCCTCCACTTTGGCAGGGCTATACATAAACGGCGATGATTTTATTGCGTTTAATGTGGGCGACACGCGCATATATCGTCATCGCGCATATATCTTGCAATTATCGAAAGATCACACTCAAAAGCAGGACTTAATTGATTTGGGAAAAATTCCCAAGCCGGCGCACGAGCATGTTGTTACGCGTTATATGGGCGGATTCTACGCTTTTCCTGATTTCGTTGATGGGAAAAACAAAGTGCTTGACGGCGATGTGTTTGTGCTCTGCTCTGATGGGGTGTGGGGGTCGGTTAATGACGAGGATTTTGAGCGGATTCTATCAGAAGATATACCGGATAGCGATATGTGCCGGAAGTTAATAGATTTGGCATTAAAAAATGGTTCTGATGATAATCTCACGGTAGTCATAGTAAGGAGAAAGTAAAAGATGGATAAAACGCAGGCGATGGGCGTGGGGAATAAGACGCTGGCGATGGGCGTGGGACAAAGTGATCTTGCGTATTTGTGCGAAGATACGGTGTTTCGCGGATTAAATGACGAGTATGAGATTTTTACCGATAAGAAAATCGGCGAGGGCGGAGAGTCTATTGTCCATGAGGCAAAAAGAGTTTCCGACGGTAAAAAAGTAGTCGCCAAAATCCATGTCGGCTTCTCAAAAATGGATAAGGCAAACAGAAAGCTGATTGTAAAATTCTTGAAAGAAAATAGTGACTTTAAGAAAACTAATCTAATGCCTTTGCTTGATGAAGGAGATATATCAATCGCAGACACAAATGGCAAAGTAGACAGCTACCCGATAGACATTATCCCCTATGTTGACACGGGAGAAGTCTCACGTTTTGATTATGCCACGCTAAGGGGCAAGATTATCCCGGAGCTGCTAAACGCGATGAATCTTTTGCATAAAGCGGGCTTTGTCCATCGTGACATCAAGCCAAGTAATATCTATATGCTCGATAATGTTATCATACTTGCCGATTTTGGCACGACAGGGTATTTGCATGGGACATCAGACATGGGAGCGCTTACGGAAAGAGGACGCGGCACACCAGGATATTCAGCGCCTGAGCTGGCTCAATTTTCATTTGGTGTGGAATCTGATTATTATTCACTCGGATGTACGATAGCGACCTTATACAAAGGCGAGCATGTCTATCAAACTTTATTAGACAAGCGTAAACTGCGTGAAGCCATTCTTTCAATGAAGGACAAGGGCTTACCGCTTAATTGCCCCCTTTCGGAAGAACCCTTGCAACTGCTTGTGAACTCGCTGACTCACATGTATGACAAGGAACGCGCAGGCTATGATGATGTGACGCTATGGCTGAGTGATACTAAAGCATTTGCCGCCAAATGGAAAGGCAAATATAAACATGGAGACGATGAATCGCTCGGCTTTAATTTTGAAGATGTTGTTTATGACAGCGAGTTTGATCTGTCAATTGCGATGCTAAATAACTGGGAAACTGCGAAAGGTTATCTTTATCGGGGACTTGTCGCTGATTTTTTCAAACCAAAAAATCCGTCGTTTGCAAAAAAATGTATGGACATTGTAGATAGTAAAGAAACCGCAAAAAATCCCGACCTTGGGCTGGCAATGTTTTTGCACTTGCTAAACATGACCAAGAGTGAGGTTTGTCCTATTTTTTGGGACAGTAAGTCATTTGATAATATGTCTGATATATCGCAGGCAATTTCTTCAGATGAAGCGGATATGAACAGCATAATCAGGATGCTGCAAAATGGCTTTTTATCATGGAAACTTAAAAACACGAAAAATACGAATCAGAATATTATTGCTGCTGTGACGGAGCTTGAAGAAGTCACATTGAAGTTCCCCGAGCTTGGTTATTATGCCTTTATGTATCAATTTTCTACCGATAAAGGCGCGAACTTAGAGGCGGATGTGATTGCCGACCAAGTTTTTCATCGTTTGATCAATGAAGAATGTGGATGGCATCAGGCGGCGGAAATGCTGTTTCAAAATGACATGGTTTTTGCTTATCTGTACAGCAAAGGCTTTAAGCAGAACATTCTTTCAATAAAGGAAAACGTAACAGGCGAGTTTATTAAAGCAGACGGAATGTGCGATTTGTTGCTGCTTTACGAGCTTTTTGA
The DNA here is from genome assembly GCA_009777235.1 of Oscillospiraceae bacterium. GTDB lineage: Bacteria > Bacillota > Clostridia > Oscillospirales > Oscillospiraceae > WRMH01. The sequence continues at coordinate 46,520 of WRMH01000008.1, read as the reverse complement.
TGCCATCTGCACGGACAAAGTAAAAGTCAGGGAACATTTTATCAAACACGGGCCGTATTCGGCAGGATATGAGTTCTTGCAAAAGCTGGATATTCGCTCGATTTCCGCGCCTGTGTGCAAAGATATTGCCGATAAAATGAGCAAAATAGTAATAAACACGGATATGAGCGTTGGAGCTATCGCAAAAGCGTTTGGCGAACTAAATCTACATATGAAAAACTTTGAGAAAGAGGAGAAAGCCGCCGCCGAACGCGCCGCCAAAGAAGAAGCCGCACGCAAAAAAGTGCAAAAAGCGAAAGACGAGTTAGACCAAACTCTTGCTCCTTTGCGTACAAGATTAGACCCTAAGGCAAAAGGTATTTGTCCGCACTGCAATGGAACGCTCAAAGGCTTGTTTTTAAAGAAATGTATAGATTGCGGAAAATCACCAAGCGAAACGATAATCATAACGCTTGCGGGAATTAAGTGGAGAGTACTTGCTATAGAGAATGGCAAAGCATTGCTCATATCTGAGCATATCCTTGAAAAGCTCCCTTATAATGATGACTACACCCAACATGTTACCTGGGCAACCTGCACACTGCGCAAATACTTAAATGGCGCGTTTTACAACACACTCGGCGCAACAAAAGTCGTAATTGCGGAAATTCGTAACGATAACCTAAACAACCCATGGTATGGGACAAATGGCGGCAATGCTACGACGGACAAAGTGTTTCTCCTTAGCTTAGATGAGATCTGCCGCTACTTCGGAGACAGTACGGCAAATTTACGAAGTAAAGGTAAAAACACTATGAGTGACCACAACGACAAGGCAAGGATAGCGAAATATAAAAATAATGCCTGCTGGTGGTGGTCGCGGTCGCCCGCCGGGAATTCTGGCAGAGGCGGTTGCGCGGCTGTCTGCTACGACGGAAGCATCAGCGTCGGTCTCCGCCTCCGAGGCGGAGGTGCCCACTACGCAGATATCGGCGTGCGACCTGCAATGTGGATAAATCTGTAATCCATAAATAACACACAAATTCATGGAATGTAATCCACAAATTTAGGCATATTTACGGAATAGCTTGCGAATAATTGCATATTTAGGAGGAAATAAAAAATGGCGAAAACACAGGCAATGGGCGTGGGGATTAAAACAGAGGCGATGGGCGTGGGGAATATAACGCTGGCGATGGGCGTGGGACAAAGTGATCTTGCGTATTTGTGCGAAGATACGGTGTTTCACGGACAAAACGACGAGTATGAGATTTTTGTCGATAAGAAAATCGGCGAGGGCGGAGAGTCTATTGTCCATGAGGCAAAAAGAGTTTCCGACGGCAAGAAAGTAGTCGCCAAAATCCATGTCGGTTTCTCAAAAATGGATTCGGCAAACAGAAAGCTGATTGTAAAATTCTTGAAAGAAAATAGTGATTTCAAAAAAACTAATCTAATGCCTTTGCTTGATGAAGGAGATATATCAATCGCAGACACAAATGGCAAAGTAGACAGCTACCCGATAGACATTATCCCCTATGTTGACACGGGAGAAGTCAAACGTTTTGATTACACCACGCTAAGGGGCAAGATTATCCCGGAGCTGCTAAACGCGATGGATCACCTGCATAAAGCGGGCTTTGTTCACCGTGACATCAAGCCAAGTAATATCTATATGCTCGATAATGTTATCATACTTGCCGATTTTGGCACGACAGGGTATTTGCATGGAGGATCAGAAATGGGCGTGAAAACGGAAGCAAGGCGCGGTACTCCCGGGTACTGCGCGCCTGAGCTGGCTCATTACGCTTTTCTGGTTGAAACTGATTTTTATTCTCTGGGATGTACGATAGCGACCTTATACAAAGGCGAGCATGTCTATCAAACTTTATTAGATGAGCGTAAACTGGCTGAAGCCAGCCGCTCCATGCAGCGCAGTGGCTTACCGCTAAATTGCCCCCCTTCGGAAGAATCTTTGCAGCTGCTTGTGGACGCGCTGACCCGCTTAGATGACAAGGAACGCGCAGGCTATGATGATGTAACGCTGTGGCTGAATAGCCAAAGTGAGTTTAAAACTAAATGGGACGTTAAGAAGCCGCCGAAAGACCCGCTTGGATTTAATTTCATGGACGTTATTTATGATGATGAAATGACTTTGAGCGAAGCAATGGCGGAAAACTGGGTGGATGCGAAAAGGTATCTGTATAGAGGAACTATCGGAAACTACTTTAGCCAAAGAAATCCCGCCATCACAGATAAAGCAATAAACATTTTAGACGATCCAAAAACCGCTCATAATCAAGACTTGGGTCTGGCGAGGTTTTTACATCTTCTAAACAAGCCAAATACCGGCCCATGCCCGATATATTGGATGGGCAAAACATATGGAAGCCTGACGGATATAGCGGATTCTATGAGTAAGAACAATGCTGATAAAGACAACATAACGAAAATGTTAGATGACGGCTTTTTATCATGGAAACTCAAAAATACGAGAAATGTTGAGCCGCAAGCAATTGACGATGTGGCGGAGATTGAAAAAATAGCTCACACTCACAAATACCCCGAACTTTGCTATTATGTGTTTATGTACACATTTAATAAAACTAAAGATACCGCAGATACTATTTTCAAAGGTCTATTAGATGATAAAAACGGCTTTCATAAAGCGGCGGAAAAGCTGTTTAAGTCAGATAAGGTGTTCGCGTTGCTGTGCTGTCAAGGCTTTAAAGAAAATATTCTTACAATAAAGAAAAACGCAACCGGAAACTTTATTAAAGCGGATAGCGTGTGCGATTTGCTGCTGCTTTATGAGCTTTTTGACGCTATTTGCACGGACAAAGTAAAGGTCAGAGAACATTTTATCAAACATGGGCCGTATTCGGCAGGATATGAGTTCTTGCAAAAGCTGGATATTAACTCAATTACCGCGCCTGTCTGCAAGGATATTGCAGAAAAGATGCTAAAAATAGAAATCAATACTAAGATGAGCGTTGTGGCTATACGCAAGGCTTTTTTGGAGTTCCTTCATGGATATATCAAACAATTTGAAGAGGCAGCCGAAGAGGAAAGGCAACGCATAGCCGCGGAAGAAGCAGCACGCAGAAAACGCGCGCAAAATGCTTTCGCTGCCGCTGTCAAGATAAGGGACAAGGCGCAAAACCCGGAAGACTACCGAAAGGCAATTGCAGCGTTCTCTAATATAGATTCCAACTACCAAGACATCAATGATCAAATCAAAAGTAATATCATTGAGTGCGAGAAGAAGATGGAGCAAATGGTTGCGGAATTGAAAAAAACACTTGCTCCTATACGTGAGAAATTTGATCCTAAAGCAAAAGCCGAAAAGCAGGCAAAGCTGCAAGAGCAATACAAAGCGGATAAAGAAAAACTTGATGTCGAAAACACAAAAGCGAAAGCAGAGAACGAAGAAAAATGCGTACAAATCAAGCAAAAATTCGATGCCGATCATAAGTCTTGGCAAGAGGAATGTAACCGTATTTACGCGACGTATAACGCAGAATATAAGAAATGGGAATCCGAGACAGCTGCAATCAAATTACAATCAGATAAGTGGAAATCTCAAGGCTTATGTCCGCATTGCGGCGGAGCGTTAAAAGGGTTGTTCTCTAAGAAATGTGCAAACGTAAATTGCAGAAAATCACCGAGCGATGCCATTGCTTTGCCATACCCACCGGCGCAGCCAAGTTATCCGGCAGAGCCAATAATGCCGCAAATGCCGGTATATACGCCGAGAAAATTGGACGAATCCAAATATAAGCTCAAGGAGGATTCCGTAAGCAATCAAATTATAACGCTTGCTGGCATAGACTGGCGCGTTCTTGCCATCGATAATAACAAGCTATTACTTATTAGTGAAAGAATCCTTGAAAACCGCGCATATCATAAATACGATAGCTATATTACTTGGGAGGATTGCCAGCTGCGCAAATACCTAAACGGAGAGTTTTATAACAAACTTGGCGCAGCAAGAGCTGCAATCGCGGAAACATACAACAGCAATCCAAAAAACCCATGGTATGGTACAAATGGCGGCAATGCGACCACGGATAAGGTATTTTTGCTTAGTTTAGATGAGGTTGTTAAATACTTTGGCGACAGCGGCGATTTAGCAAATAAGCGGCGCAAAGATGGAAGCGGCAATTTAAAGTCAGATGGCTATTATGTAGGTGACCAGTACAACAGAGCAAGAATAGCAAAACTTGATAATGAAGCTAATTGGTGGTGGCTGCGGTCGCCCGGCCGCCTTAGTAGTACTGCCGCCGGTGTCAATAATGGCGGCGGTGTCGACGTCGATGGCTACGATGTCGATTATGACCGCTCTGGTGTTCGCCCCGCTTTGTGGCTGAATCTGTAATCTGAAATCTCCTAATCGCTTTTGCGCAGCAAAAGCCCCCGCCACCGTAGGTGGCGGTGCGTCGAAGACGGCGGTTCCCCCGCCGCTGAAAGCGGCGGTGAAATCTATTCCGCGCTTTGGGCGGGGCGAAAAATTTTATTTTTGGTTTTTTGATTGCGGGGGTGAGTAATATCCAAAATGTAAAAAAGAGGAGATAACTAAATGGAACGGAAACTTTACAGCATTTATAACGCAACTCAATACACTTCGATGGAACTCGGAGACTTTTTCGCGGTAAAAAACCTAATAAACACAGCGGACAAGGAAATTAACGAAATTGAGCTAATACTAAATTTACATGAGATTATTCAAACGGAGGACTTAGGTCGATATTGCTTTGTACCCGGTGATTGCACCAAAATCCAAGAACCGAATATTTACTGCATCACAGATTTTTATTTAGTTGATAAAAACACTTTGGAAATAGCCGGAAAGATTGATGTTGCTTCGACAAATACAGTGCCGAATGATTTATTGATTTTGTGTGATGAAGAATATGCTAAATCACACGGATGGTTAGATTCAAACAATAGTGCTGTTGATGAAGAGCCAAAGCACGAAAACCCGCAGGATAAGGATTCTGTGGCTATTATGGAAGAATTACAAGAAAACGTAAATATCGGAATGGGAGCATTACAGCGTGGAAGCAACGGTTTGGCTCTAATGATTTTTACAAAAGCACTCAATCTTGCTCTTAATAGTGACGGCGTTTCCGATACTGCAATCCGCAAGATTTATTATTTAAGAGGATTGGGATATGTTGAAAACGGCGAACATGACTGTGCAATAGAAGATTTTAGTCAAGTCATTTTAAGAAACCCGCAAGACATTGACGCATACCTTCAAAGAGCTGTTTGTTATGCAAATATTGGCGATAAGGAGAAAACGTTGCTCGATTTAAATACAGCTTCAAAAATTGACCCGAATCACGAAGCGGTTATAAGGTATCTCAAAGTGTTTGATGGACAAAATTGAAAGATTTCTCCAAATCGTGTACCAACTATTAAGCACATTATTATGACAAGAAATGGAGTCACAACTATGAACAACCCACTTGCTCGTTTATTCCCTACTGTGCCTAAAAAATTCTTAGATATGGTTATGGATTATTGCTCTGCGGATATTGATACAAGCATGATACACCGCGGTGTATATTTGAAAAGGTTTTCCGAATTAGGCATATTAGATTTATGTAGACTTTTAGCAGAGGAGAAGTTTAATATGCCTGAAGAAAGAATTAACACTCATAAAGAGTATTTAGATTATGTAGGTGGTATATATGGTAAAATTCAATCTGCTAATGCTTACCGCCTTTTGCTGCATTTATCAGCGGGGAATCCAAAGGCATTGGAGCGTGTGTCTAACAATATTGAAACAAGCACAACAGCGTATTTTTCTTTGCCAAGCACGAAAAGATGGGTTGGTATTGTTACTGTTAAAGATAAAATCTTTTTATGGACGGATAAAGACATAATCAAAAAACATAAAGAAATGATTGAGGAGCAAAACTTAAAAACCGTGAATTTGACATGGAGCAGAGCCGCTATATTAATACCAACTGATATGGAAGGCGGATTTGTAGACGATAGAGGTATTTTGACATTAGATATGGATTTTGTTTTAGAATTTGCAAAAATATGTCTTTCAGAAAACACTCCGCCTTATGAAAAACTTGAAGCGTTATTTATGCAAACAGGGGATTATATCGTTTTCGCAAGCAACAACAGAAAGAAGATAGCTGAGGCGAAAGAGATTTTAGGTGAGGAAATTTATGCTCCGGCCGATTTGGGTATTGAACATGATACCGTTGAGGATGGTGCGACCTTCGAACATAACGCCCTAAAAAAAGCAAGAGAAATGTGCAAGCTAACAGGAAAGCTGTCTATTGCTGACGACAGCGGCATTTGCGTGGATGCCCTCGGTGGCGCGCCCGGGCTACACTCCTCCATATACTACGCTTTAGATGATGCGCTAAACCCAAATATTGTTGATGTAATAAACGCAAAATCAGCATCCGGCAACCCGGATATAGATAAGCTAAATAATGAAAAATTACTCCGCGAACTATCAGAAGCAACTAACCGCAGCGCACATTATGTGTGCGTCATTGCCATTGTAATGGTGGACGGGACAGAAAAAACAGTACGCGCGGAATGGCATGGTGAAATTGCAACGGACATCAGCGAGAGTAATGGCTTTGCATATGATAAAGTTTTTGTCTATAACGGAAAGCGTGCTTCCGATATGACTCCGGAAGAAAAAAATCAAATTAGTCATCGTGGAAAGGCTTTGAAACTTGCAGGGCACGTGGTAAACATACATATTAAGTTGGAACAATATCTATGGTTGGCGTTAAAGCGAAAAATAAATGACTTGAAAGGTAATCTATCAGGAACTGAACATGCAATACGCTCTGAAAAAGATGATGGTTGGGGACATTGGGGTATGTCATATAAAGATGAACGAGTTAATTGGGGACATGTAAGCAAGCTCGAAGTAGAAGCAGAGTTAATTCAAAATGAATTAGCAGTGCTAAAAGAAGAAGAAGAGTTCATTAATATAAGAAGAGTGGAAATTATCGGCGATACCATTACAGACGACGCCTTTTCAGGTTGCACATCACTTGCCGGAATAACCATTCCGAACAGCGTTACGAGTATAGGGAGTTCTGCGTTTTATGAGTGCGAATCATTAAAAGATATAGTCATTCCGGATGGCGTAAAGACCATAGGCGACAGCGCCTTTTCAGGTTGCACATCACTTGCCGGAATAACCATTCCGAACAGCGTTACGAGTATAGGGAGTTCTGCGTTTATAGGTTGCACATCATTAAAAGATATAGTCATTCCGGATGGCATAAGAAGCATAGGCGACAGCGCCTTTAGAGGTTGCACATCACTTGCCGGAATAACCATTCCGAACAGTGTTACGAGTATAGAGAGATTAGCGTTTGATGGGTGCGAATCACTAAAAGATATAGTCATACCAAACAGCGTTACGAGTATAGAGACATGGGCGTTTAGAGATTGCACATCACTTGCCGGAATAACCATTCCTGACAGCGTTACGACTATAAGGAATTCTGCGTTTAATGGGTGCAAATCATTAAAAGATATATTCATTCCGGAAAGCGTCAATTTTATCGGAAAAAAAGCTTTTTTAAATTGTGATTCATTGACTATTGTCACTCCATTTGAGAGTTACGCTTGGAAATATGCTGTAGAGTTTGGGATAAAACATGAAATCTACAACGGAGTTTGAACATGCGTAAATTATCCGCATCAAGCGCTTTGCTGCAAAAATGTTCTAAAATAATTTGAAAAACTTGCAAAAATGTTCTAAAACAACTTGAAAAGTTTGCAAAAATGTTCTAAAATAGTTTTGAGGTGCGAAAGTTTGAGACGAAACGCTTATCAGAAATTAATCGAATGGAAAAGCTCCAACAGGAGAAAACCCTTGATTTTAGAGGGTGCAAGGCAAGTCGGAAAAACTTGGCTTATGAATGAATTTGCGAAAAACGAGTATAAAAACAAAATCTATATCACTTTTTATAAAAATGAGCCCGCTAAAAAACTTTTTAAAGACACGATTGACACAAAAATACTTTTGGAGCGCATATCACTTTTTGCAAATAAAGAAATTGTTGCAGGTGAAACTTTGCTCATTTTTGACGAGATACAAGATTGTCCGAATGCGGTCGCAAGCCTTAAATACTTTAATGAAGACGCAAATGAACAGCATATAATTTCCGCAGGCTCTTTGCTTGGCGTGTATTTGGCAAAAAATACGCCTTTCCCTGTTGGCAAAGTTAATCTGCTTAATATCTATCCGATGACATTTGACGAATTTTTGGCGGTTAATGACGAGGGAATGTATAAATATTTCCTTACAGTCAAAAGCGAAAGCGACTATATTTCTGCTTTTCATACGAGAATGTTAGAATGGTATCGCAAGTATTTGATTATTGGCGGTATGCCAGAATGTGTGAAAAGCTGGGCAGAAAATCAAAATCCGCAAGAGATTTTGGATATACAAAAAGAGCTTGTTACCATATATGAAAACGATTTCTCGCAGCACAATAAAAAAATCCCTGCGGCGAAAGTGCTGACAGTATTTAGAAACATAATCCCTCAACTTGCAAAAGAAAACACCGAAAAATTTGTCTATTCCATACTTCGGGAGGGTGCAAGGGGCAAAGATTATGAGGAAGCTATCGAATGGCTTGTAACAAGCAGAATTGGATTAAAAGTTAATAATCTATCAACGCCCAAATATCCGCTCAATGCCTATAATCAAGATAAAATATTTAAGTTGTTTTTACTTGACGTTGGTCTGACAAAATATATGGCAAATATAGAAAATCAATCTATACTTTTGGATGAAGCGTTTAGTTTCAAAGGGCAGATTGGCGAAAGTTTTGTGGTGCAACAATTGATTCCGCAAATGGATTTCATGCCGAATTACTACTCACTTTCCCGTGATATGGAGATTGATTTCATTATACAAAGCAGAAACAAAATAGTTCCTATCGAAGTGAAATCAAGCAAAAACAAGCGCGCAACCAGTTTCAAAAATTATATTGAAAAATACAAGCCGGAAACTGCTATTCGGTTTTCAACAAATGAATACATAATAAATGGCAATATTACCAACATTCCTTTGTATTTTGCGAGTAAAACTATGGAGTTGATGAGTTGATTGGAATGGCTAAATAATCAGTAATCAAAAACGCGAAAGAGAGCCGCTAAGCTCTCTTTTGTGTAGTGTGTTAATAAACAGCATATAATCCTTAGTCATAGACTATCTCGGTGTCCCAGGCTGTGTTGTTACGGGCCAGCCCGATCATTATCTCTACGCGCCGGTTCAAAGCTCTGCCTTCTTCCGTGCCGTTGGTCGCGACAGGGCGGTATTCGCCCATTCCGCGCACGGAAAATATATCGGGCTCTAACTCGCTGATGTCTACCAGCACCCACAGAAAGTTAGTGGCCCTTGCCACACTAAGATGCCAGTTTGAAGGATATTGAGCGGTACTGATCGGAACTGAGTCCGTATGGCCTACGACCATTATCTCAAAGGGATCGTTGGGTTCATATGTGGCGGCCAGCAATGTGGCAAGCATTTCGGCTCTCGCAACCATCTCCGGCCTCATATCCGCCTGACCGGAATCAAACAATATATCGCTAAGGAGGGTGATAAGCAAAAAGTCGCCGTTGAATATAAGCGAAAAATGATCGCCCAGCTCCTCTTCTTCCATATAACTGCCAACTGCCTCATACAGCTCCGTAAGAGCTTCGTCGCCGCCATGATTGGGGTCTTCGCTCTCTTCACTGCCGGGATAGGGGAGCAGTTCCGACCAAGGATCGTAATCCGATTCGTCTAAGTTATATCTATCTTGTATTTCCATGAATTGCTCGGCAGTAAGTCCGCCCCTCGCCATGGCAAAGAGGAACATCTCGGCTTTTTCATTATCAGAGTTGGAAAGCGCGAACAGCAACACAAAAAAGGTCAAAAGGAGCGTGACCATGTCGGCATATGTGGTCAGCCATCCGTCTGTCTTTTCTTCCGGCTCGGCTTCCGCCCCGCCGGCTCTTTCGTTGCCGCGATCATCGCTGCTTGCCGCCATAAAAACTCACCCCCACTCCATACTTCACTGCGTATGCGCACGGCCACGCGCTTTTTATGCGCACTACGCTTCACCAACTTGACTAACTTTTCTGCTCATCTTTGAAAACCCTGCCGTCATCTGCACTGAGCTGTTCGACGAGATAGTCTTTAATGACACGCGGATTGTCGCCGTTGAGTATTGATAACAGCCCGTTGCACACCATTGTCTTACAGAAAATCTCTTTTTTATGAAGTATCTTGAGCTTTGAGGCAATAGGCAAAAAGATTATATTCGCAAAGAGCGACCCATATAGCGTAGTTATAAGAGCGGCCGACATATTAGCACCGAGCGCGTTTATAGCGTTGGGGTCGGCAAAGTCGAGATTCATAAGCATATTTATAAGAGACACGACAGTACCGACCATGCCAAAAGCGGGAGCGAACATACCGGCCTTATCGTATATTGACGCCGCCTCCGCGTGACGCTCTTTTATGCCGTTGATGCAATCCTCGAGCGCGAATTTGACAGAAAACTTGTCAAGGCCGTCAACCATCATGCGCAGGGCATAGGCCATGAGCTGGTCGTCAACCTGTTCTTTTTCAAACGCGAGCAGACCCTCTCTGCGAGCTTTTTCGGCGAGCTGAACGATCTTGTCTATGTATTCGGTGGGGTCGTATTCCTTGCCGAGCAGCACTTTAAAGTGTGCCGGTATTTTTTTTAGCGTCGCCATGGGGAAGCTGCCGACAACACAAGCAATAGTGGGAACAATAACCATCAGGAAACTTGCCGGGTCTAAAAAGTCGCCAAGCTGACCGTCAAGGAAGATTATACCGACTACGATACATACAAAAGAGATAACAATGCCGGCAAAAGTCAGCATACAATCATCCTCCTTTGCTTTCGTCTTGCTCCGCCGCGCCGGATTTATCGCCGTCCGCAGCTATTGTATGCGCACCGCTGCCGCCAATCAGCGGAAAAGAGCTTACTTCTATTTGCACCAAGGTACGGCGCATCAGAATCTGATCTCTTGCTATCGCAAGGTCGTCGGCGTCATCTTTCATACGAAGAGACATACGCTCCCGCTCCGCTTCGACAGATGCAATGTCAATGTCTTCAGGCCACTGGGCATCGCTTGCGAGTATGGTGACGACATTATTTCCAATCTGCGCTATACCGCCAAAAACAGCCATGCGGCGTTCCTCATCGCCGTCTATAATACGCAGCACGCCATAATCAAGGATTGCGAGTGTCGGCTCATGGTGCGCCATAACGCCCATGTCGCCGCTGATGCAGCGCAAAATGACCATTTGCGCATCTTCGTCATATTTTACATTGTCGGGCGTGGTGACACGCAACCGAAATTTATTTGCAACTGCCATTTAGCTTAAATCTCCTATTATACGTGAGAAAATGAGATACTTTCACTGCATGAATGTAAGACCCTTATGTTCTATAGCTCTCGACGACTTCTTCAATCGTGCCCCTGTTTAGGAAGTACCCTTCGGGAATATCGTCATACTCGCCTCCGATAATACCGGCAAATCCTCGGATAGTCTCTTTTACGGGGACATATTTACCGGCAATGGCCGTAAATTTTTCCGCGACAAAGAATGGCTGCGATAAAAATCTTTGAACCTTACGCGCCCTGTCTACGATCAGCCTGTCGTTTTCGGACAGCTCGTCCATACCGAGTATCGCGATTATGTCCTGAAGGTCTTTATATCTTTGAAGTATGCTTTGGACGCTCCGCGCCACGCTATAGTGTTCGTTTCCGACGACGGCGGCGTCGAGTATGCGAGAGGTTGAATCGAGCGGGTCAATGGCGGGATATATGCCTTGCTCAACGATTGCGCGGGATAAAACCGTCGTAGCGTCGAGATGTGTAAATGTTGTGGCTGCCGCGGGGTCTGTAAAGTCGTCGGCGGGGACATAGATGGCTTGAACAGATGTGATCGAGCCGGTTTTTGTTGATGTTATGCGCTCTTGCAGGCTTCCGACTTCGGTGGCCAAGGTGGGCTGATAACCGACAGCGCTCGGTACGCGCCCGAGAAGCGCGGAAACCTCGGAACCGGCTTGGACATAACGAAAGATGTTGTCTATAAACAAAAGCACGTCCTGAAGCGATACGTCACGGAAATACTCGGCAATCGTAAGTCCGGAAAAACCGACGCGCATACGCGCTCCGGGGGGTTCGTTCATTTGACCGAAAACCAAAGCGGTCTTATTAATAACGCCGGAATGTGTCATGTCGTTATACAGGTCGTTGCCCTCGCGGGTGCGTTCTCCGACTCCGGCAAAAACAGAGTATCCGCCGTGTTCCGTAGCGATATTGCGGATAAGCTCCATAATAAGCACGGTCTTTCCGACGCCCGCGCCGCCAAAGAGCCCTATCTTGCCGCCCTTTGAGTACGGACACAGGAGGTCTACGGCTTTGATGCCCGTTTCAAACATCTCCGTTGTTGCCGTTTGTTCGGCAAAGCCCGGAGCGGTACGGTGGATTGGCCAACGCTCCTTTGTCACGGGGTCGGGCTTGTTGTCTATGGCATTGCCGAGCACGTTGAGCATACGGCCCAAAGTTTCATCGCCGACAGGCACACAGATCGGCGATCCTGTGTTTACTGCATCCATGCCTCGTATGAGACCGTCTGTAGAGCCCATGGATATGCAACGCACCACATTGTCCCCCAGATGTTGAGCGACTTCAAAAACAATGACCTTACCGTCATTTTCCACTTCGATCGCGTTATACAGGTCGGGCAGATCACCGTCAAAACGAAAGTCAACCACCGCCCCCGTAATTTGCAATATCTTACCTATGCTTTTTCCAGCCAAGCCAATCTCTCCTTTACAAGCCTGTATCTCAAGGCTTTATTTACTAAGGTTTTGCTCATTGCAGCGCATTTGCGCCGCTGACGATTTCCGTAATCTCTTGCGTGATCATGCTCTGCCTCTTGCGGTTGTAGTCTAATGTAAGCTCGTCAATTATTTCGGTAGCGTTGCGCGTGGCGGAATCCATGCTGGTCATGCGGGAGGCTTGCTCGCATACAGAGGATTCGATCATCGCGCTGTAAATCGTTATGTTCAGGTACATGGGGATTGCGTGTTTTATAAATGTTTCAATATCCGGGTCGTATGACATTATTGCCGATGTGCCGGAGGCGTCCGATTCGGATATGTTGTCTGCCGACATTTTTAGAGGCAGTAGCCTGACAATATTCGGGATATGAGCCAAAACAGACTCAAAATGCGTGTATACGAGATAGACTTCATCAGCCTGTCCGGTTTTATACATATCAGCCACAAGAGTCGCAAGCGCCATGGCGTCGGTGTAGCTTGTAGCTTCGGAGGCGGTGTCGTACCTGTGTACGATGTTTTTCCCGCGCCGCCGGAAGTAATCGTGCCCTTTTGCGCCGACCGCTATGATTTTCTCGGGCTTGTCTCTGTTGGATTCCACAAAGGCATATGCTTCTTTTGATACGGTCGCATTATAACTGCCGCAAAGACCTCGGTCGCTGCTGAGCACTATGTACGCAATGTTTTTTACTTCCCTCTCTTCGGTAAACGGGATTTCCATCTCGTAATCAATGCTGTTTTTTATGGAATCAATGATCTTTTTTATATCAGCACTCATGGGGCGTATATCATCAAGCCGGGCCTTCGCTTTTTGCAGTTTTGAAGCCGCGACAAGATTCATGGCTTTCATGATTTTTTTTGTGCTGTTGACACTGACTATTCTTTTTTTTATAGCTTTCATCGAAGCCATATCAGCTAACCTCGGTTTTTGAAGTTTTGGGCGTATGCGGCCGATGAGCTAATCGGACTGCCCGGGTAATAATCTTGCGGGAGGGCGCGGGTCGCTATGAAAAATGGTTGAAGAAATCTTCCGCCGCTTTTTTTATTTTTTCGCTGAGCTCATCGGAAACGGCGTGTGTTTTAATTATTTCCTCGCAGATATCCGCGTGCTGCTCTTCAACATAGGAGAGAAACTCGCGTGAAGCTCTCTGTACGTTCTCTACTTTTTGACCGGAGAAATATCTGTTTGTGAGCAGGAAAAGCAAGAGAACCTGATGCTCGACCGGGAGCGGCTCGTACTGCGGCTGTTTAAGGATTTCCACTATGCGCTCGCCGTGTTTCAGGCGGTCGAGCGTGTCACGGCTGAGGTCGGAACCGAATTGCGCAAATGAAGCCAGCTCTCGATATTGCGCGAGTTCTATACGCAACGGGCCGGAAATCTTCTTCATTGCGGAGATTTGAGCCGCGCCGCCGACGCGGGAAACGGAAAAGCCGGGGTTGATGGCGGGGCGCACACCGTTGTTGAAGAGTTCTGTCTCAAGGTATATCTGACCGTCTGTTATCGAAATAACGTTTGTGGGGATATACGCGGATATGTCTCCGGCTTGCGTTTCGATGACGGGCAGAGCCGTCAGAGAGCCGCCGCCGCGCTCGGGGCTGAGTTTTGCGGCGCGTTCAAGGAGACGGGAATGCAGATAGAAGACGTCGCCCGGATAGGCTTCGCGCCCGGGCGGCCTGCGAAGCAAGAGGCTGAGTGCCCGGTAGGCAACGGCGTGCTTTGAAAGGTCGTCATAAATGACGAGCACATCCTTGCCCTCTTCCATCCATTCTTCGCCCATCGCGCATCCGGCATAAGGGGCAATGTATTGCATTGGAGACGAATCGCTGGCGGAGGCGCAAACTATGGTCGTAAACTCCATCGCGCCGGATTCTTCCAAAATCTTGACAAGCCGCGCAACGGTGGAGTTCTTTTGGCCGATGGCGACATATATGCAATATACGCCCTTGCCTTTTTGATTGATGATCGTGTCAATGCAAATCGCGGTTTTTCCGGTTTGACGGTCGCCGATTATCAGCTCGCGCTGTCCGCGCCCGATGGGAATCATAGAGTCTATGGCTTTGATGCCCGTCTGCAACGGAGTGTCTACCTCCGCGCGTTCTATGACGCCGGGCGCGACACGCTCAATCTGGCGCGACTTAGAATGTAAGAGAGGCCCTTTACCGTCAAGAGGCTCTCCGACGGGAGAAACAACCCTGCCGAGCATACAGTCGCCGACGGGGATTTCGGCGATACGTTTTGTCCTCTTGACAATTTCGCCCTCTCTTACGAGGTTGTCCGCGCCAAGAAGCACAACGCCTATGCTGTCCTCGTCGAGATTGAAAGCAATGCCGTAAACACCGCTGGAAAACTCCAAGAGCTCACCGCTCATGACGTTGTCGAGCCCGTGTACACGCGCTATACTGTCTCCGACTTGAATGACGCTTCCGGCTTCGGACACGTCGAGCTTTGCCGAGTATGCTTGAATCTGTTTTTTGATTACCGAACCAATTTCATCGGGTTTGAGAGTCACGCACCGCACCCCTCTTTCATGTATACTGCCAAATCACGCAGCTTTTTTTTGACTGTCCAGTCTATGTAGTAGCCATCTGCATAAATATATGGGCCGCCGATAACGGAAGGGTCTACATTTAAAGACAGCTTGACATTTTTTTTGAGTTTCTTTGAGAGCATTGACGTGAGCCTTTTGGTTTGGGCGTCGTCAAGCTCGCTTGCCGAGAGTACCTTTGCCGTTACTATGTTCATGTGCCGCTCAATTATTTCTATGAGCTTATCAAGAGCGGGGATCAAGTACGCTTCGCGGTTTTTGTCCGCGGTTAAATACAAAAAGCCAAGTATATCGTCGTGCACTTTTCCCGCAAAAGCATTTTTGAAAAACTCATGTTTTTGTGAGGCGGTGATCTGCGGATGCAGGAGCATACGCTCGCAATCTTGCGTCTGCAAAGCCAGGCGGCACATCTTTGCCTGAACGAAGAAGTCTTCGACTGCATTTTTTTGCACGGCCAAATCGTATAAAGAGGAGGCATAGAGAACGCTTAATCTCTCCATGTCATACCCTCCAAGTCGGATAAGGTTTCATCAAAGAGCCTATCGTGCGTTTCACGATTGATGGCAAGCGTCACGAACTTCTCCGCCATTTGCGCGGACACGTCAACAATGGTTGCGCGCATATCGCTTTCGGCACGTTCCCACTCCAGCTTGACTGTTTGCGCCGCGCGATCCCTGAGAGAATCAGCTTCCTGTTTGGCTTCGGCAATAATGCGCCGGCTTGAGTCGGCCGCGTATTTGCGAGCCTGCGCAAGGATATCCTCGCGCTCTGATTCGATATCCTCGAGCTTCTTTTCGTATTCTTGCCTAAGCTCCGACGCGCGCTGCATTTCCTCTTCCGCCTGCAAAAGCTGCCCTTCGATTCTATTAGTGCGTTTTTGCAAGACATTCCGCACCGGCTTATAGAGCAAAAATGCCAATATGCCGGAGAGCAGCAGGACATTGAAGATAGCGGCTGCCGTTTGTATAAATAGCTGCCCATCCATGCCAAAGACGCGCCCGGGGGGCAGCTCCTCGGCAATATTAGAAAGAACGACTATGAAATCCATAATCTGCGCTCATTCCTTTCGTTAATAGTCGTTCTAACTAAGACCTAATGTTTGCGCCATTGTGACAAACCTGTCGAGCAGCGGATTGACGAACAAGAGAAGCATTGATACGACGAGTCCGTAAATACCGACTGTCTCGGCCATAGCAAGACCGATGATCATTGATGTACTGATAGAGCCTCTTGCTTCAGGCTGACGCGCCATAGACTCGATCGCTTTAGCGGCGATGTTACCTTGTCCGATAGCGCACAGCATACCGGCAAATACTGCGAGTGCTGCTGCATATTGCGCTGCGGCAATAACTGTGGCCAAACTTTCCATACCCATTGATTATTCCTCCGATTTGTTATGTGATGTGTTAGTATCGTAAATGTAAATTGCGCTATTTTATGGTTTTGCCCGGACAGCGTTTGAGGCTGTTTTGTATTTATTCGTCGGACAAAGCGGCGGTGTTTGCGACAAAGGTCATGCTAAGGGTGGTAAAGATAAACGCTTGCAAAGCTCCGGCAAAAATATCGAAAAACGCGTGGAGAGCCGCGGGAAATACAAATTTAAAAACGATAGGCACCATGGCATAGATGAGCGACATCATGACAAGACCAGCCAGTATGTTGCCGAAAAGACGGAAGCTGAGCGATATGGGCCGCGCTATTTCGCCGATAAGGTTTATTGGCAGAAAAAGGAATATCGGCTCCACAAAGCTCTTTAAATAGGCGAGTTTTCTATACCTAAAGCCCATGATTTGAATCAGCGTAAAGGTCACTAAAGCTATGCCGAGCGTCATTGCCCAGTCTGCCGTGGGCGGGCGCAGGCCGGGAATAATGCCGCTGAGATTTGAAAGGAGCACAAACGCAAAGACCGTAAAGAACCAAGGTCCGAGGTACATGAGCTTTGGTCCGACATTGCTCACCAGGTAGTTGTCAAACATTTCTACGAGAGCCTCAACTACATTTTGAAAGCCTGTCGGGATTTCTTTGAATTTATGTATTTTTATGCGTACGAAAATAGCGAAAACGATGAGGACGCCCATAATTATCCATGTGGAAACAATGGTGTCGGTTATCCAAATCTCTATTCCGCCAAGACGCAAGATAGCATAGTTTTTAATGTCTAATTCCAAAATATACCGTTTCCTTTGAAGTTTTTGATGATATGATTATGAAATCTGTTCGTTTTGTAGAAACGACCACCGATGAGTATACATTATATGTTAAATATTGTCAATATTTAATTACGCTATCTATCTTATTATCTATTCATTGCCGCTGTTGTTGTCTTTTGCGTCTTTATCGTTGTCATCGTCATTGCCGTCATCTTCGTCGTCATACGGTATCGGGTCGTACTGCGATGTGGTATCAATAAGTTTGGACGGCCTTGATATGAAGATTGCGATCTGCATGGTGAAAAGGCCGAAGAGTGCCCCCCAAATGCTTATTATGCGAGGGTTTTCGAGATATACATGCAATAGTCCTATTGCGACAAGCACCGCGCCGGTAAGAAAATATCTGAGCATATACATACCGACAGCGTAATATTTTCCTCTGTTGGGGTCGTCCATCTCAAGAGCTTTTCTGACGCTGCGGGCGAGCATTTTCATTTTGAGGATATTTAAGGCCGCCGTCGCGGCTACCCCGACGGCAAAGGGGAGGGCTTCATATATATTTGCCGTCAAGATATAATATACCACACCTGCGGCCATCATCACGCCTGCCGTAAGCGTTATCATTTGGATTATTTTTTTTGCAGGCAGGGTCTCGAGCATAGTCAAATCCTTTTCGAGAAATCAAAAATTGATTTTAGCGCCGCGCCCATTCCGAGGAATATACACACCATCATAAGCCAAGGGGATGTGCCGAGCCATCTGTCAAGAAGCCAACCAATGAGTATTCCCAGAGCAATGCACGCGATAATTGTAATGGCGATTTGAGAGAGCAAACCGAGCGCTTTTACGAAGTCTCCTGAACCGATTTTGCTTTTGCGAGCCATTTGGCGCCTCCTAAAGCGCAGTATATAGTTGCGTCCAAATCATGGTAACACAAAATAATGCGGTTTGCAACAAAAAAATACATATGATATACTAAAATTTAACTATAAACTATCTTAAAAATGAGGTTGATATGCAAAAGTGGACCCAGCTTGAGGAAAAATGCCGTGAATGTTCAAAATGCGAGCTATCCAAAACACGGACAAATGTTGTATTTGGAGTCGGAAACCCGGCCGCGCAAATACTTTTTATCGGAGAAGGGCCGGGAGAAAATGAGGATTTGAAAGGAGAGCCGTTCGTTGGCCGTGCGGGCAAGCTCCTTGACGATATGCTGAAAATTATCGGGCTCTCGCGGGAGAAGAACATTTATATAGCGAACATTGTCAAATGCCGCCCGCCCGCAAACCGCGACCCGCTGCCGGGAGAAAGAGAAGCGTGCGCCGACTGGATTTATGCGCAAATTGAGCTTTTAAAACCCCGGATAATAGTTTGCCTCGGCAGAATAGCGGCTACCTCGATGATTGACCCGGAGTTTAAAATAACGCGAGATCACGGCAAATGGTATGATAAAGACGGCATACGCTATATGGCCATTTATCACCCGGCGGCGCTTTTGCGCGACGTACACAAAAGACCCGGCACATTTGCGGACTTAAAAGAACTTGAGCGGATGGCAAAAAAATTGCAGGAGCAAGCGCCGGGCTCTTAGGCTCGGCAACGAAGATGGCGGTAAAGCAAAATGAGCGACACAGCAAGGCGTGAAGATATTGCCGCGCGAAAACCGTATGCGGGCGAGATATCTGTTTTGCGGGATATTTACAAAACGGTATTCGGCAAGGATGGCGAGGATTCATTTTTTACACTGTTTTCCGGTACGGAACACGCGATAGTATCCGAGTCGAGCGGCAGCCCGGTATCTATGGGGTTTCTTATTCCCGTGGGTGATTTTGTGCGCGGCGGGTCTTTTGTGCCGTGCGCAATGCTCTATGGCATAGCAACGCTTTTTGAACACAGGGGCAGGGGATATGGCGCGGCGGTCACAAATAAGCTGATTGAGACCGCGCACTCTTTGGGGTATCGGGCTGTGATTCTTTGCCCGACAGAAAACGGGCTTTTTGAGTATTATGCGAAAAATACTAAATTGCGCGAGTACTTTTATATAGATGAGACGGTCATACCGGCAAATCCTGCCGCCGGAAAAAACGACGGGCCGCAAATCAGCAGAGATAAAATGCCCCATGAGCCGGTCGCACTCTTGCCGACTGAATATATTAACTTTCGCGAAAGGCTCTTAATAAAGAGACCGCATATAAGATACAATGTGCGCGGCGCGACGTATCAAAAATTATTATGCGACGAGCTTGGCGGGGGACTGTATCAAATCGGCGATTCATGCGCGGTGATAGAAGCGCAGTCTCAAGGCGAGGTGCATGTCAAGGAACTATTGGTTTCGGCGCATGATGACGCTGACGAGATTGCAGCGATAATTGCAAATATGTTTCCCTCGGCGAATATAACTGTCAGAGCGCCGGTAAATACGTTTTTGGACTCAAAATATGCCGCGCACCGGAAAAAACGCGGTTTTGGTATGCTTTCGGCAGACGGTGATTTCGCGCCCGACGAAAATGCTTGGTATGGAATAGCGTTTGACTAACTTGCAATAGAAAAGTCGGTATTTGTGAAAAATAAAAAATTTTTTTTGATATTTAATACTTTTGTAATATTTAGGTGTAGAATACTTAATATATAATAGGTATTATAACGGTGCAGGGTTGCTATTGTATCTTTTTCATTTTATTATCCTCATAATCTGTTTTTGACAAATGGGAGCGTCGGCTCCCATTTGTCGTATAGACAAAAATATAGTATAATCAGATAATCAACACTAAAGAGAGAGCCGTGTCAAGAGCCTTTCGGGTCATTGGCAAAGAAGCGCAAGTTATATGAAGCAAGATACCGCATATGATTTTGATACAAATCTTACACATTTAAACGATATGCAAAGGGAAGCGGTCAAAGCCGCAGACGGGCCATTGCTGCTTTTGGCGGGGGCGGGAAGCGGCAAAACCACCGTGCTTATCAGCCGTATAGCCAGCCTGATAGTAAACAAAGGCGTAGACCCATACAATATAATAGCGATAACATTTACGAACAAAGCGGCAGGAGAGATGAAAGACAGGCTCGGGCGTATGGAGATACCCGGAGCGGCGAATGTTTGGGCGAGTACGTTTCACAGCGCGTGCGCGAGAATACTCAGAGCGCATATTGACAAGATTGGTTACGAAAGCAATTTTACAATCTATGATACGGCAGATACGGCCGCGCTGATGAAGAGAATCCTCAAAGACGAGGGGCTTGACGAAAAAACCTTCCCGCATAAAACGGTTTTGGCATATATAAGCCGCGCCAAAGATGAGATGATATTGGCATCAGATTTTACGCAGGCCGCAAAGAGAGACGGCGACCCGCGCCGCAAAATGATCGGATACGCGTATGAGGAATATGAAAAAAGATTGAAGAGCTCAAACGCTCTCGATTTTGATGATTTGATATTATTGACCGTCCGGCTTTTGCGCGAGCGGCCTGACGTTTTGCGGCATTACCAAAACAGGTTCAGGTATGTGCTGGTTGATGAATACCAAGACACAAATAATCTTCAATATTGCCTGACGGAGGCGTTTGCGGGGATGCACGGCAATATTTGCGTTGTCGGAGATGATGACCAGAGCATATACAAGTTTCGCGGGGCGACGATCGAGAATATTTTGAGCTTTGAAAAGCGTTTCAAAAATGCCAGAATTATAAGGCTTGAGCAAAATTACCGCTCAACAGCCGCCATCTTAAACGCCGCAAACGATGTCATACGCAACAATCGCGGCAGAAAAGGAAAGACCCTTTGGACCAAAAATGACGCGGGCGATAAACCGATACTAAAAATAATCGCCGATGAACGCGCCGAGGCGGAGTTTGTCGCAGATGAGATTATTAAGAGCGTTTCAGGCGGGCGCAAATTTGGCGAGCATGTAATACTCTACCGAATGAACGCGCAGTCAAACCAGTTTGAAACAGCTTTTAAGCGAGCGGGCATACCTTATCGCGTCTACGGCGGCACTGGATTTTATGAGCGAGCGGAAATAAAAGATATGCTGGCGTACCTTTGCGTGATACATAATCCAAACGATGATGTGCGCTTACTGCGTATCATCAATAATCCGGCGCGAGGTATCGGAGACACAACCGTAGAAAGGCTTGCCGCAATCGGCGCAGAGCTTGGAATATCAATATTTGACGCGATATATCAGGCGTATAGATATGAAAATGTAAAAAACGCGGCGGCAAAACTCGTGAAGTTTGCCGATATGATTGGAGAGCTTCATAAATTTTCCGCAAACAATCCGTTAGATGAGCTTTATGATGAACTTTTACGGCAAACGGGCTATATAAAAATGCTCCAGGAGAAGAATACGGATGAAAGTTTGTCGCGAATAGAAAACGTCCGCGAGCTCAAGACAAATATTATCGCGTTTTTGATGGACAGCGGCGGCGGCGGCTCGCTCGGCGACTTTTTAAATGAAACGGCGCTATATACAGACCTTGACCGTGACGACCAAAGCGGCGACAAAGTTTTCATGATGACGATGCACAGCGCGAAGGGGCTGGAGTTTGATACCGTGTTTATAGCCGGGGCGGAAGAAGGCATTTTTCCGGGAATACGGGCTATCGGAGACCTGCCGGAGATGGAAGAGGAGCGGCGCTTATGTTATGTCGCCATGACGCGTGCCATGAAGAGGCTGTATTTTACGTGCGCCCGGCGCCGCATGATATTTGGCAAAACGAATGCTTCAAGCACGTCGCGGTTTGTCGGCGAGATAGCGCAGGGCAATGTTGACGTGCATGATTTTGATGTGTACGATACAGATACACACGGATTTTACGCGGACGCGGATGATATTGGCAGCCGCCATACATACTCTCATTACGGGCGTTATAAACCGGGAATGTACCATGAGCAAAATCAAATGCAAGGCGCGGGGCGAAACGAGCCGCGCCACACAAAGCGTTACGCGCCGCGAGATGTTGAGCAGGGCGCAAAAATGGATTTTTACGCACCGAAAAACACATCAAAAATCGCCGCTTTATCGGATTATAGCGAAGGGGATAGTGTGGAACACAATGTATTCGGGAAAGGCGTCATAAAAAAAATGACCCCGGCGGGCAATGACGCATTGCTTGAAATAGTCTTTGACGGGCATGGAACAAAGCAACTGCTTTTGAAAACCGCCGCGCAATACATGAAAAAGGTTTAGTTTTTGAGTTATGAAAATGCGAAACGAATAGGAAATGCGGCGGACATCTTTTGACATATCATTTGCGTTCATGCTATTATGACGTATACCGAACGCATAAGGGCTGTATGTCAGCTATATCAGCGCGAAAATTTTTTGGAGGTTTTGACCGTGAAAAAACAAGCGAGTAATCCATTTCATCCGTCGTGGGAATACATACCGGACGGAGAACCTCACGTATTTGGCGATAGGGTATACGTTTACGGTTCGCACGACAAATTTAACGGATATGTTTACTGCATGAACGATTATGTCTGCTGGTCCGCTCCGGTCAATGACTTGAGCGACTGGCGTTATGAGGGCGTTATTTACGAAAAAACATCGGACCCGCGCAACAAAGCCGGAGAGATGAATCTTTTCGCGCCCGATGTCACAAAAGGGCCGGATGGCCGTTACTACCTCTATTATGTGCTCGACAGAATTGCGGTCGTGTCCGTTGCCGTATGTGACACGCCTGCCGGAGTATATCAGTTTCTCGGATATGTCAAAGATAAAAACGGCGCGTTGATTGGCGAGCGGGAGGGAGACGAGCCGCAATTTGACCCGGGAGTATTGACGGAAGGCGATAACGTCTATCTGTATACCGGTTTTTGCGGACACGGCATGAGCGGGAGAACCGGCGCGATGGGCTTCTTGCTCGAGCGCGATATGCTCACTGTCATAGACGGGCCGCACATTGTTGTGCCCGGTGATTGCTATGATAAAGGCACAGGCTTTGAGGGTCATGCTTATTTTGAAGCCGCTTCAATCCGAAAGATTGACGATATGTATTACTTTGTGTACTCTTCCGTCAAAATGAATGAGCTGTGCTACGCGACGAGCAGCCATCCGCTTAGGGATTTCAAATATGGCGGCGCAATAATCAGCAATTGCGACATGAACATTGGCACATACAAGTCTGCCGATAAGCCTATGAACCATCGCGATGCGAATAATCACGGAGGCATTGAAAAAATCGGAGATAAGTGGTATGTGTTTTACCATAGGCACACAAACGGCACGCAGTTTTCACGGCAAGGCTGTATCGAAGAGATAAAGATAGAAGCGGACGGCAGCATAAAGCAGGTTGAAATAACGTCGCAGGGCGCAAACTGCGGCCCGCTCATTGGCAAAGGCACATATCCGGCATACATGGCGTGCAATATATTCAGCCGGGACGATAATACTCCGATGCACCTGTTTCCAAAGATAACTCAAGACGGAGCAGACGGCGATGAGCAAATCGGGTTTGTTACGAATATCACAGATTCTACGGGCGTTGGGTTTAAGTATTTTGACTGCAAAAACATCAAAAGGATCACTCTTAAAACAAGGGGCTACAATACCGGAGTATTTGAGGTAAGGATTTCCTTAAACGGCGAACCGCTTGCATCCGTCCCGATAGTATCCTCAAATATTTGGGCGGAGTTTTCCGCGGATATAGCTATCCCCGACGGCATTTGGCCATTATATTTTGTCTATAAAGGAAACAACGCGGCAACGCTCGGAGCATTTACATTGGAGACAGATTAAGTGATAAATACGATTCTATTTGACCTTGACGGAACGCTTCTTAAAATCACGCAGGAGACATTTATAACAAATTATTTCGGCAAGCTGAAAAAGGTTTTTGAACGGCTCGAAATGAATCCCGACCTGTCTGTAAAAGCTGTTTGGGCGGGGACGAAGGCTATGGTTGAAAATGACGGCACGGTGCTAAACCACCGCCGCTTTTGGGATACATTCACGGGATTTTTAAATCTCGATGATGAAAAAAGAAGCGTGGTGGAAAGAAATTGCGACGCGTTTTATACAAACGAGTTTAATACCGTTAAGGAGGTAATGGAGCCCACCGACATACCCTCGCGGCTCATACCCGCGCTTGCCGCAAAGGGCTATACCGTCGCGCTGGCGACAAACCCGCTTTTTCCGGCGTGCGCCGTCACCACACGCCTGGACTGGATAGGTCTGACCCCTCATGATTTTTCGTATATTACCCATTATGCCAACAGTAAATACTGCAAACCAAATCTCGAATATTTTCGCGAGGTTTTGGGTAAACTGAACAAACAGCCCGGGGAGTGTATAATGGTCGGCAACAACGTGGACGAAGATATGTGCGCCGGGAGGCTCGGCATGGAAACATTTCTTATAACAGACTGTCTGGAAAACGAATCGGGAACAAAAATCGAAGCATATAAGCACGGTACGCAAGCGGAGCTTGAGGCATACCTTATGTCACTGCCCGACTTGATGTGAAAATGTGGGGTAGAGATTGGGAAATATTGAGAAAATGAGTCAATTATGAAAATGTAAATTTAACGAAATATAAAATAATACAAAACCAGTATTCCGCAAAAAACAGGAGGATAAATTTGATGATGAGAAATCCACAAGAAACTATTGGAAATTTAATTGATAAACAGGGAGTAGGTTTTATAAGCTCTGTTGATGAAAATGGTTTTCCAAATACAAAAGCAATGCTGCCGCCGGTCAAGAGAGAGGGGATAAAAACATTTTATTGGCATACAAACAGCCCTTCAATGAGAATAAAACATTATAGGAATAATAATAAGGCTTGTATTTACTTTTATGATAAAAGATTTTTTCGTGGTGTAATGCTAAAAGGGACAATGGAAGTGCTTGAGGATAAAAAGATTAAAAAAGAAATTTGGAAAGAAGAATTTAATGTTTATTACAAAGGCGGAATGAATGGCGGTGATTTCATAATAATAAAATTTACAGCCCAAACAGGAAGATATTATAGTAATTTTAGTTCAGAAGACTTTAAGATAGAATAAAAAATTGTGTAAACCCGACAGTGCAGAACGGATGGGATGTATAGCGCGGGTTGCGAACGCGCAGCTAAATTTAGGCGAGACGAAGTCATGTCAAGCGAGGGCGATATAGTCTCGCGAGCCCATCATCCAGTCCAACTTGCCCAAGCTCCCAAACAAACTCATAGAACTCCAATAAAGTGATCTTGCCCGCCGGAGGGTATTTGGCTGCTATTGCCGCCGTTACTTCCTCATCGCTCATGTTGCCGTATTGGGCGATTCTGTAAGCGGCTTGCGCTTTTTCGATGCTGCCAAAAACTGATTCCAGTTCTTGATTAAACTGCAAAGTCCAAACCAATTCTTTTTATGTGTTTGATAACAAAATCATAGTTTATCCACTAAACTTTTTCTTTTATATTCATATTCTTGCTGGGAGATTTTACCGCTGTCAAACTCTCCTTTTAAATATTGGAGTTGCGAAGTTAAGTCTCCGAGTATCATCTCTCGCTGCTGCAAATGGGAATTTACAGCATTGCGTTTAATTCGCTTATGCGTAACGGGACAAAATAAAGCAAACAATAAAAACGGTATAAAAGACAACCATTGGAATAAAAATCCTCCTACTGGGATAGTGCCAAATATGTTTTGTGCAATTGCTAAAACACTGGCGATTATTGGCAACACTTTTGACGGTGTATTTGTTTTCTTGAAATATTGCAAAGCCATAATAAGAAAAATCACCCCGATTATTGCTGATGTAGAAATTAGAGATGATGATAAAAGCGCGAATAACGCAAACAGTATATGCCCTATCGCAAATATACTAATTGCTACTCCCCAAAGGTAGCTGTGCTTTTTACCATATACGGCAAAAGCATAAATTGCACATATAATCATGGCAGTAAGCATTGCTATTTGGTAGAGTAATAATATAAATACGGTACCGGAAGGGTAGTGGAAAAAAGGGTAGTGGAAAAGCTCTGAGAAAATTACCGATAGGAAAAGCAAATATACCGAGAAACTACTCGATAGGAAAAGCAAACATACCATCACTATTGCCGCAGCGATAGATACGATACCCGTCGCTATTCTGAAAGTTTCTGCTTTTTTATATTTTTTATATGCAGCTTTGTCATAAATATTCAATTCATTCATTCCACTCACCTCTTAATAATGCTTGTTTTTTGATTTCAAATTCCTCTTCTGAAATCAGGTTGCTTTCTTTCCATGTAATCAATGTTTCCATTTTTGCAGTTAACGAGTTAGCTGATGCTCCTTTTGCCGTGTTTTGGGCAATTTCACTCGTCTTTTGAATTAACTCTCCAAAACCGTAGATAAACCATGATAAAATCCAAGAAAGTAACGAGCCCCCAATAAGAACGCCAATTCCCCATATAAATGTAAGCGATATAAATCCGATAATTACGCTGCCGATAATGCCGACCCATGCGATAATTTGCGCTAAAATTTTAATCTTTGCGCCGATGTTGTTGTACATTCTCAAACCTCCAAAATAATATTAGTCTTTGTATTATAGCATATGTCTAATCCAAATACCTTACTGAGAAGAATTTTTTGGAAGCAGGTGTGACAATGCTTTACATACGACTGTTGACCATTTGTTGATGGATAATATCACCGCATCTCAAATCTGTGTTATCCGGGATGCCGAATCCGTTTTTTCTGACTGCACCGCGGCGAAAATATTTGTATTGACGCAAACGCTGAACACGCTAAAACAAAGCCTGCGCTCACAACGTATGTCCGAGCGCGGGAGATTTTAACATAATCAGTCGGAGCTTGTACTCGCCACTAATTTTGGTTATAGCTTTGCTGTAATCTTCGCTTTCATGCGGTGCGATTTTATTGACAATCCTTTGAGTGAAGCCTATACTTACTTAAAGCAGATTATAATTGAGCGAGATGAGAATCGTCTGTCGGACGGGACATCTTAGCCGAGTTATAACGCAATAGCGATATACTAAATAACAGAGAAAGGGGATATTACATGAAGAAATCAATAGAGACGGTGGCAAACCGGGAGGTTTGCTTACTGTAAAAAAGCAGTACCTCCCGAAAAGTTGAGAGAATGACAACTTTAAGGAGGAACACACATGAACAGAGAACACAGAGCAAAACTATCAAAGGGATATTACCGTCATAACGCTTGCGGCGACAGTTTTACTTGTAAAGTTTGTGGCTATCCCAACACCCCTTATGGTGCTGGAAGCACACACAGGAACCACTGCTATAATTGCCTGTCAAGTCAACATATAGATAACGAACCGGGCGACCGAGAAGCGGATTGCGGCGGAATTATGGAAGCGATAGGCGTTTGGGTAAGAAAAGGCGGAGAATGGGCAATAATACACCGCTGTAAGCAGTGCGGACAATTAAATTCTAACCGAATCGCAGCTGACGATAATCCTTTGAAACTGATGTCTATTGCCTTAAAGCCTTTAGGCAACCCACCGTTTCCGATGGAACGGATAAGGGACTTGGTTGCAGTGATGAGCGGCAACGAACATTCGGAAATGTAGCACACGAAAGGAACGGTCAAGCCGTTCCCTTCCACTAAAATGCAGTAAGGATTTTTGACTTTGCCCTGTTCATGATGTTTACTTCAAGCGACTCGCGCCCTCTATGTCGTCAATCGTCGGACGAACAGCAATTTTCGGATAGTTCATTATTGCCTATATAAAGACAAAAAATATTTATCTCTGCATGACGGCGCATTTTCACCGTCAGATTAGCAGTGCAATAGGGTTATTCCGCATGTAATAGGCATTATAAGCATTGCTTATTATTGTTTTTTGCTTATTATTGTTTCTCTATTGCGCCGGTAAAGCATTTGCTGTATAATGGTGTACGCAAAGGGGTGATACAAATGGCAACTAAAACAGTAACTGTCCGGGTAGATGAGGATACCAAACGAGAGGCAGAGGTCATTTTGGAGGATATTGGGTTAAACATGACCATGCTGCTTAATGCATGTCTGAAAGCTGTAGTGAGGGAGAAGCGCGTACCCTTCGCTTTGGTTAGTAGTGAGTACGAATTAAAGCAGATGATTAGGGTCAAGTTAGAGGAATCAGAAGCGGCTGCAAATGACCCAACGACAAAGCGTTACACACATGAAGAGGTTTTCGCTCCATTAAGAAAGCAGTATGGGTATGAGCTACAGGCTTGAGTATATTTCAACCTTCCATTATGATGTTCAGACCGTTGCAGATTTTCTGGCAGAATATCCAAGCAAAGCTGCCCGCATTATCTGCAAAAAAGACAGTAAAATACTGAATAAACAGAAAGGTTGACAGAAAGCGAATAGAGCGTTTGCTGTAAAATAATGAATATTGAATTAAGGCTTGAAGAAGAGAAAGATTATTTTCTTGTAGAAAAATTGACCAGAGAGGCATTTTGGAATTTGCATGTTCCGGGATGCGATGAACATTTGCTTATTCATAATTTGAGAAAAACAAAAGAGTTTGTTAGAAATTTAGATTTTGTAGCGGTCTTTGAGAATAAAATTGTAGGGAACATTGTTTATGTAGAATCAAAAATTAAAAATATGGATAAAGAATATACAATATTAACATTTGGTCCAATAAGTGTATTGCCTGAATTTCAAAACAGGGGAATTGGACGTAAACTAATTAAGCACACAATAAAGCTGTCAAAAGAAATGGGTTATAAGGCTATAATAATTTATGGCGATCCTGAGTATTATAAAAAGTTTGGCTTTGTGGAATCTAAAAAATATAACATAACAAACACAGACGGAAAATATTCTGTGGCATTATTAGTATTAGAACTATATCCTAATGCTTTAGATGGAATAACAGGAATGTTTGATGAGGGCGAAATCTATAAAGTAGATGAAAAAGAATTGAAAGAGTTTGAGAAACTGTTTGATAAAAAGGAAAAAGGATTTGCCAAATCACAAGAAAGATTTAATGAGTTGGTAAATATGGATAAAAATAATTAGGCCGAGCGTTTGCTATAATTGAGTATTGAGGTATCAACCATGGTGGACATAGAGAAAATTTGGGGAAATTGGGCGGATGCGGATAGCTTTTCCGGTGTGTTTTCGGTTTGTGACGAAAGTAGCACGTTTTTTACGAAATGCTCTGGTTTTCGGAACAGACGTGAAAATCTTCCGAACAATGCAGATACCGCGTTTGGCATAGCCTCCGGCACGAAATTATTCACGGGGTTAGCTGTTTGCAAACTTATTGATGATAAGAAGCTCAACCTCGATGACATGCTTTGCGATATACTGCCGTATGATTTGGGGCAAATTGACAAAAGAATTACGATTTTTCATTTGCTCACTCACACGTCCGGGGTCGGTGATTATCTTGACGAGGAGTCCGAAGACTGTGAGGAGCAGGCAAAGGCTTTGTGCGATAAATACCCCGTCTATAAGTGGGAACGGCTTGATTATTACTTACCAATGATTACGAATTTGCCTCCGAAATTTGAGCCCGGTGCTCGATACGGCTATTCAAATGCGGGATTTGTCCTTTTGGGGTTGGTAATTGAGGCGGTTAGCGGACTTTCGTATCAACAATATGTTACAGAGGTTATCATCAAACCGTGCAAGCTCGCTCATACCGGATTTTACCGCATGGATGACTTGCCCGCAAATACGGCTTATGGGTATATTCAAGATGAAAAATCAAAGCGGTGGCATACCAACATTTTCAGTTTGCCGATAATCGGCGGCTCTGACGGGGGGTTATTCACATGCGCAGGGGATTTAGCCGTACTTTGGTTCTCGATATTTTCAAATAAAATTCTGTCCGAAGATATGACAAAATCATTTCTCAATGCTCATGTGGTAATGGACGATGATGACGACGAGTGCTACGGTCTTGGGGTTTATGTCTATAATTGCGGCAATAATTCATTTTACTATGCCGTAGGAGGCGACTGCGGCATCAACTTTTTTACGGCTTATTTCCATCGCCAAAAAATAGTTGCGTCCGCCTTGGGGAACACAGAGCTAAACACGTTTCCATTGCTTGAAGCGATAGTTTCTGCATTGAATACCGATTGAGAATTGCTGTATTTTTGGAATAATCATACTTCAAGCAATATACTGTGTACAAAGGAGCAAATTCAGGTAAACTGCCGACACCAAGAGGGTTGGCGCAATGAAAGTCAGTTGGCGGGGGACACCTTAGCCAAGCTGCAAAAGGGGAGGGCTATTTTGAAAAAAATCATACTTTGCGCCGTAATACTATCGCTTATGTTGTTGCTTAATGCCTGCGGTAATGACAGCTCGGACGTGACGGGTGCGACGGACACGCCCCCAGCCTCATTCAACGCAGGCGGCTATGTTGTGCGAATGAACTCTCCTTTGCCTTTGCCTGATTATCCGATTATTGACGGCAGCTCATCCACCAATATAATGCACGCGGCGATTCGGGCATATCTGACCGATGCGTATTTCGTTGACCAACATAGCCAAACTTACGCCGCGCTTGAACGGCTGATACCCGACAGCGAAAACCCCGCCGATGTCGTGCTTGCCGTGAAATACTATGACGACATATTAAATGATGCAAAAGAGCGCGGCGCGGATTTGGTCATAACCCCTATAGCAAAAGAAGGTTTTGTGTTCCTATTGCACAAGGATAACCCGATTGATAGCCTGACACAGGAGCAGCTACGGGATATATTCTCAGGAAAAATTAAAAACTGGCGGGAGCTCGGCGGGTTAGACGAGGAGATTATTCCCGTTCAGCGCAATTGGGATTCAGGCAGTCAAACCGCGATTATTGATTTTATGGGAGATGTACCGCTCACGGATATGGCGGAGGACGATTCTGTAAAGCTCGCGCTATCTATGGGCGGCATGATTGAAACTGTCTGGACGAGCGGCAGCGGTGCTATCGGGTATAACATATACAGTTGGTCTTTGGGTCAAGGCAGGATTTTTGGAATGGAAAACCTGAAACTCCTGTCCGTAGACGGAATTGAGCCTTCAATAGAAAACCTGTCAGACAACAGCTACCCGCTTATGGTGTACACGTATAGCTACTACAACAGCGGCAATTCTAAGGGGAAAGCCCTTACAGACTGGCTTTTGACCGCCGAAGGGCAAGGCGTAATAACAAGCGCGGGGTATGTGGGGATATTCGGAGACTACTCATTGGATGAAATGCCCGATTTTGATAAAGATGAGCGCGGCTGTGTAATGAAAATTGACGAATACTACACGGAAAAAGAGCTACTGGATAGGGAGGCTACCTTTCATTGGGCTGAGCGGGTAACGGACAAGGAGCAGACGGAGTTGCTTGCCGTAGGCAAGGGGAAAGACGTAACTGTATTATATTTGGTTCATTTTCTTGAATACGCCACAGAACACGAGTATACTCAGTTTATCGTTTTGACACGAGAAAAAGACGGAGTGTTCGAGGTAATAAATGAGGGTGAAGCTTTGTCTACAGACGGGCAAGCGAAATAGATACCATAGCATGGAGAGTAGTGTGTTTACAGAAACAATAAACGGTGTTCGGCTAAAATTTGAATCCGATGACAGCTTATTTTCCCCGCATAGCGTTGATAAGGGTACACTGGCAATGCTGTCGGCCGTCGAGCTGTCGCAGTCCGATAAAGTGCTGGATTTGGGGTGCGGCTATGGAGTAGTCGGAATTTATGCCGCAAAGCTCATCGGGGAAGATAAAGTCGTGATGAGCGATGTTGACGAGGAGTGCATAAGCCTATCGAAGAAAAACGCTGTCTTAAACGGTGTGAGCGGAGCGAAGATAATACACAGTGACGGCTTTAGAAATATGAAAGAGAGTAATTTTACGCTAATTCTTTCCAACCCGCCGTATCATACTGATTTTTCCGTTGCAAAGCATTTTGTTGAGAAGGGCTTTAATAGACTTCAAATAGGCGGAAAAATAGTAATGGTAACAAAAAGAAGAGATTGGTATAAAAACAAGCTAACAGCAGTATTTGGCGGCGTTAAAATAATCGAGCAAGACGGTTACTTTGTGTTTATTTCCGAAAAGCGAGATGTCCGTTATGCGCTCGGAAAACCGAACGCCAATCAGAAACGTAGTCTAATGCGGTAATTTGTGATTTATCAAGCAATATGAGCAATGAATAAAACAGCAATATTAAAGAAATAATATTTTGAGAGGTCATGCCCATGAAGAAAATACTTGCATTAACTTGTTGCTGTGTGGATTTCTTTCCCGAAAAGAATATAATAAATGCCGGTGGAAACGCCTTGAACGTAGCCGCCGCTTGCGCGAGGACTCAAAAGGCTGATGTCTATTTAATGGGAAACATCGGGGCGGATATATATGCCGAGAAAATAAACGAAATCGCCGATAAGTATAAAATAAATCGCCAAAATTTATTTGAAGTCGAGGGCGAAACCGCAAATAACAAAATATATATAACCCCTGAGGGTGAAAGGTATGAAAAATCGGACAGTTGGACAAGCGGTGTTTATGGAGATTACAGAATATCGGAAAATGATGAAACCTTTATGAAAGGCTTTGATGCGGTCGCAACAACATTCAATGACCCGAATTTTGACCGTATTTTGAAAATAAGCCTTGAGTCGGACTTTACTCTATCCGTTGATTTCTTAGACCATATACCGAAAGATGAATGGAGCAGTTATTTTTCGGCAATAGATTTATTTTTCATCAGCGGAAAAAGGGAACATTTACCTATGTTCAAAAAATGGTCTGCCGAATATTCAACCCTATTTGTAGCGACTTTGGGAGAATTTGGCAGTATTGCGTATAAAAATGGCAAGGAATATTCCTGCGAAGCGGTGAAAGTTGAAAAAGTGGTTGACACTACGGGTTGCGGGGATTCCTATCAAGGGGCGTTCATTGTTGATTATATTATAAATAATGATATATTATCGGCTATGAAAAAAGGCTCTGAATCCGCCGCAGTTACTTTGTCAGAGGTTGGCGGCTGTTAGGGGGGGATTAGGCTGTCGCTCAAGATTTCTCAAAATCGTTTTGCGACATTTTGCGACAGCCCTTTCGATTTATGTCGTCGCTAACGTGACTTACCGGTACATAAAATCTTATGGATTACTTATTCAAAACGTGGTACAATTGTGTTACTATGAGCCATTTAGATTAGTAGTCCTGATAATATCAAGAGCAGTTTTTGGTTGACGCAGACAAAATGGGTTAAAGAGGAGGGTAAATAACTTGTTTAGCAAACTTGAAGTAGGCGGGTTTGTGATTGACGTAGAAATCCTCCCCTCAGCGACCAAACATGGATTGAGCAAAGAAGACATTCTACATGCCATGAGGCTTTGTATATATGATGAAACACTTGAAAGCGACCCAAACAAAACACTCTTGATTGGATATGATGAAAGTGCGAGATTATTGGAAATAATTTTTCATGTAGTATCGGATGAACATCTTGTGGTGTTTCATGCTATGCCATGCAGAAAAACTTACATAGAAAGGATGTTGAATTAAATGAGTACAGTTGCGAGATTGTCTGATATGGAATATGAAGCATTAGGTCTTGAGTACGAACAAAACCCACCGAAATTATCCGGCACTCCCGGCTTTTTGACAGCCCTGCGTGAGCAGGTGTTAGTAACTGAACTGTTGCCTCATGAGTATGCCCGTATAGTCAAGACAAAAGCAATAGCAATGTCTTTGTCGCCTTCAGAAGTAATCCAGTATGCAATTAAGGCACAGTTTGCCGGAAATGTTCATGAATAATCACAATATCTACCTATACGGAATGATTACATACACTACCGCGCTTTTGCTTCGTGAAAAATTTCCCGAATCCAACAATTACAGCGAAGTGAAAGAAAAGCACTTTTTTCCGGGCGGTGAAACTGGCGGAGCGGCTACGATACTTGCTTCACTCGGTTGCGCGGTAAAAATGGACGGCAATCACATGGGGGTTAATACATACAGTCAGGTAAAAACGTTCTACAACAGCATTGGCGTTGACGTTACGCGATTGCATTACGACCCCGACTATGCGGGAGTAGATGAGGTAATCATCATTGACAAGGACACCCGCACCACTTTTGGACAGTTTGTGGCGTATTTTGAGGATTACTACCAAAAGAAAATTATCCGTTGGAACACTCCTGTTGAGGCTGATATTAAGGGTGTTAAATCTGCGGGAATAGACCCATTTTTTGGCGAAGAATCTATACTTGCGGCTCGTTACTGTCATAAGCATAATGTGCCGTTTGTTACGATTGACGAAAAACACGAGAGCGAAGTCTGTAAATTGGCTTCTGTAGTTGTTGTTTCAAGCGACTGGATTCGTGATTTTATGCCGAAATATTGTAGTGCTGACGGAAAAATCGAATTGCTTAAAAAGTATATGGATAATACCAATGCTTTGGTAATCTTCACGAGCGGTGAGGGTACGACCGTGTATGGCAGAAGCGGAAAAATCGGCAAAATCAACGCTTATAAGGTTGATACGGTAAGTACGTTAGGTGCGGGGGATACATTCAAAGCGGGCTGTATATACGGTCTTTCGCAAGGGTGGGGCGATAATGAAATAATAAAGTTTTCTACGGCTTGTGCGGCGGTTGCTTGCACAAAATTTCCGTTGCCTTATAATCCGCCAACGCTTGAAGAGGTAAAAGCGATGATTTCAGCGAAGCTATAATAGAAGTAGAGATGAAATAAAGGGAATAATAAGATGGTGAATGTTAGAAATGTTAAGGTATAAATATAGCTTCAATTAAAATCATAAACGGCTTGTCATTTCACAGGCGAGAGGTGGTGAGCGGGGATATTTATAGCTATTTGTGTCGCCTGCGAAATGGCGGTTTAAAATGTACTATTTCCTTTCACTGCTTACAGGAATTCTCATATCTGTAATGGTTGCTTTTAATGGAGGGCTTACAACACAATACGGCGTTTATTCAGCAACGATTATTGTTCATATTGCGGGGTTAATTTTTATTGCATTTTTGGTTTTCATAAACCGTGAACGGGTATTTGCAAAAAAATGTTCATGGTTTTTATATCTTGGCGGCGCAATAGGCGTATTGACAACGGTATTTAACAACATGGCTTTTGGAAGTATTAGCGTTTCCGCAATATTAGCGTTAGGGTTATTTGGACAAAGCGTTGCCGGACTCTTGATGGATCAATACGGTTTATTTAATATGCCAAAGCATCCATTTAGCAAAAGAAAAATCTTAGGGCTTTTCCTTATAATTTGCGGAATAGTTTCAATGATAAATAATTTTGAAATATTGGCTGTTGTAGTGTCTTTTATCGCGGGAGTCACTATCGTCATATCTCGCACCTTAAACGCCAAACTTGCAACATTGACAAGTGTACGGGTAAGCGCGTTTTATAATTATTTGATAGGGCTTGGAATATCAATCCCGGTGTTTCTTATTTTTGGACACAATGAAATAGCGCTTACAGAATTTACATTCTCGTCAAATATATACATTTATCTTGGCGGTATATTGGGAGTAGGTGTTGTTTTATTAAGTAATATAGTTGTTGTAAAAATATCTTCATTTTATCTAACTTTACTAATATTTATTGGTCAAGTATTTTCGGGCATTCTTATTGATGTCATTATAACGCATCACTTTTCGGCAAGGATTTTAATAGGCGGCATACTTGTTTCAATAGGTCTTTGCGTTAATCTTATGTTGGATAAAAGAGATATGCCAGGCGAACCGGGTCAGGCAAATGCGTAGGTGATGATCTTCTGGTTTATTGTATTGAGCAAAGAGATTTTACAGGCATAAGTGATTCCCTAAAGCGGATGAGAATAAAGACTTTTCACGGAAAAGCCGCGCAACGGATTTTGCCTGACTGACAGATACACGAATAGAGGAATAAACTTGGCTGAATTATGGGATATATTAGATGAAAACAGTAATACAACAGGACGTGTTCACGAGCGTGGCAAGCCCATGAACAAAGGCGAATATCACCTTGAGGTTTCTGTTTGGATTGAAAATGACAAAGGTGAATACCTCATATCGCAAAGGTCGTCGAACAAGACATTCCCTTATATGTGGGAATGTACGGGCGGAAGTGCGGTTGCGGGTGATGATAGCTTGAGTACGGCATTGAGGGAAGTAAAAGAAGAATTGGGCATTATTCTTCAGCCGCAAAACGGGCGAATGATTCAACACAACTTACCATGTGTCAACATCAACGAATGTCACGGCTTGGTTGATGTTTGGTTGTTTCGGCAAAATGTAGACATCTCAACCGTAATTCTTGCTCCTGATGAAACCTGCAATGTGATGTGGGCAAACCGTGATGAAATTAGCCATATGATTGATGAGGGAACATTCATAGGGAATAATATGTATATATAACTTCGCCCGCGACTACATCAAGTGCGTCCGCTATCTGCCATTTGTCTTACTGCGGCGCGATTCTATTGACAAATCTTTGAAAGAGGCTTAGAATCTTACCGAAACGGAGGAGTTGTTATGCTGGATAAAAAACAAGTTAGGGAAATAGCGGTGAGGTATGCTGAGGAAGTCCGAATTATACTTGAACCCAAATACATAATACTGTTTGGCTCGTACAATAACGAAAACCCACATGAATATAGTGATATTGACATTGCCGTTGTTGTTAGCGATTATCGCGGAGATTGGCTTGATACTGCTGCTGCCCTATGCGCTTTAACCAGGCGGGTAAATATAAACATAGAACCGCACCTGATGGACGAAGCGCAAGACCGAAGCGGATTTTTGAGCCATATCAAGAAAACCGGAGATGTGATTTACGCCGCTTAGGTAGCATAATATATGGGTAAATGAATACTGCCCGGATAAACGACAGATAACAAGCAGTTCGGCGTAATTGCAAAAAATGGTGGAATTTTATCAGAAATTCTTATAACTCTTAGGAGAGATTTTAATATTAAACCACCTTTAGGACTTATTAAATCGGTAAATACAATAATCAGAAAAGATCGTCAAAAAAGAAACATTTATCAAATGCTTGATAATATAAAAGAAAAAAACGAAATAAAGAATTATGAATTTCCATTAATAAAAAATGAAGTGATAGAAAACAATATAGAGGATTATATAACAAACAACTGCGTATAACAAACGGTATATGCTGATCGCCGAATCTGCGGGTCGAGTTCAAAAACATGGTCGGGCTTGTGTCATTAGCGGGGTTTTCTTTCTGCCACATTTTGGGCAGGGATCAAGGCTGTGCATTGCCCTGTTACCTGCCCAAAATTCATATACCCTATTGCGGTGAAAGTTCTTATTGACAATTATCCGCAAATACCATAAGCTAAAAACAGATAATTAGCTTATCTTTGTACGAAGTTTATTGTGCAATATCTGATGAGAGCTACTTTAGTGGGGGAAACACGGGTTATGCTTAAAATATATCTTGACAACTGCTGTTACAACAGACCGTTTGACGACCTAACACAACTGAAAGTCAATATAGAAGCAAACGCAAAAATCTATGTGCAAAGTTTGATTAAAGACAAGGTTATTAATCTTTGCTATTCGTATATATCCTTAGCTGAAATACTTGATTGCAATATTGAGTATAATAGAGAAAGCATATTAGATTTTATAGCGGAAGTTGATGCGAAGTACGTTGGTTACGATAAATCAAACGTCAATTCATTAGCTAATGAAGCAATAAGCACAGGAGTAAAGGATAAAGACGCCAATCATGTTGCGTGTGCAATAATCGGTAAGTGTGACTATCTACTTACAACTGACAGTCGTTTATTAAACTACAAGACAGACAAAATAAAAATTGTAAACCCGATTGAATTTGTGGAAATATGGGAGGAAATGAGTGATGTATAATATACAAGACGCCGCGTTGCTTAGCGCGGGCATGAAAACGCTTTGCGATACCTTTGGTCCCGTCCGTGCTGAAGTGTTTATTGCGCTCATAAAGCAAAAAGGATTTGACTATACGGAATGGCGACGTGAAAATTTATGGAATGGCATGACTGCGGAAGAAATATCTGAACATGCTGTGAAGGCTATTGATGAACGCTTCAACGAGCTTCCTAAAAGTATTCAACGCGATGTCAGTATGGCGGCAGAATGAGCGGTGCTAATTAAGTAATTTTGGATTTATATACAAGCCGGAGATATATTCGTGGAAAACCATGTAATAGATGTATTCACAGACAAGCTGTAGAC
Source organism: Oscillospiraceae bacterium (assembly GCA_009777235.1). Classification (GTDB taxonomy): domain Bacteria; phylum Bacillota; class Clostridia; order Oscillospirales; family Oscillospiraceae; genus WRMH01. The sequence goes on along the minus strand of WRMH01000008.1, from coordinate 7,830 downwards.
TTCCTTATAGGCAGAGCGATGTCTGAGCATACGGCACATAGCAAGCTGCGCGTGTGCAGGCGTGTCCCGTTTCGCGGAACTTCGCCTATCAGCCCTCATTATATGCAATTGACTATATCGAACAAAAAATTTTTGATTATGTTATATAGAATTTCTGTTTAGTAAGCATCTTGATAAAAGCGGACACAACATATTTTGACTGGAGAGCTATAATATGGATAAATGGACAAATAGTGACATATTCATAATTGAAAACCTAATCGAAAATAACACTATCCAGGAAAACACTCTGAAAGTCAGCAGAAAGAATAACCTATTGGAAGCAGAGGTGTCGCCTTCGCAAGGAAAGTTTTTATATTTATTAGCTCGCATCAAGAATGCAAAACGTATTCTTGAACTTGGAACATTAGGCGGTTACAGCACTATATGGCTGGCGCAGGCAGTAGGTGACGGCGGTATTGTAATGACTGTAGAATACGTTGAGAATTATGCTGATGTGGCAAAGCAAAATATTGAATATGCCGGCTTTTCTGATAGGGTGAAGATTCTAAAAGGTGATGCCTCAGATATATTAGTGAAATTAATTGAAGAAAAAACGGAACCTTTCGACATGATATTTATTGATGCGGATAAGGCAAGCTATCCTTTGTATTTGGAACTCTCGTTACAGCTTTCAAAACCGGGAACGATTATCTATGGTGACAATATTGTGCGTGACGGTGAGCTTTGTAAGGAAAACAGTACCGATGAAAAGGTAATAGGCGTGCGGAAATTTATTGAAGACTTAGGTAAATTGGAAACCGTCGAATCAACTGCACTACAAACAGTAGGAATCAAGGGTTACGATGGATTCACATTAAGCGTTGTTAAATGATTACATATATACTCTCCAAAATTACTCAAAATCACACACAAAATCAAATTTTTGTTGACAAGTGTTTTCTTGTTTGATATAGTTTAGCGGCGTTCCAAAGACAGCAGGTCAAAGCGTATGATGAAGACACACTATGCGCTTTCATAAAAACCCTGCCGAGGGCGGCCAAAATATCTGCGGCTGTGCTATCCTTGTCTTTGCGGCAAGGATTTTTTGTACGGATAGGCAAACCGTTAGAGCGCAGTATTAAAAAGACGGAGGTGAAATGAGAATATGCCAAACGCAAGAATACTCGAAGAAAAGAAGAAGACTGTCGCTGATATGACAAACAGGCTGAAAAGCAAATCCGGGGTTTTTGTTGATTATAGTGGTATTACTGTCACGGAAGACACGCAGATGCGCGTTAAACTTCGTGAAGCAAATGTTCAGTATAATGTCATAAAAAACAGGCTGATGAAATTTGCAATCAAAAATGTTGGCTTTGAAGCGCTTGACAGCGTCTTGACGGGAACTACATCGCTTGCCACATGCGACGACGATCCGATAGCTCCCGCCAGAATCATCAAAGAATATGCCGACAAGATGCCCGACTACTTTGAAATCAAAGCGGGTTTCATGGATGGCAAGATATTGTCTAAAGACGAAGTGATTGCTATTGCGAGCATACCGCCACTGCCAATACTGCAAGCCCAGTTCTTGGGAACACTGCTTGCCCCGATTACTTCGCTGGCCATAGTGCTTAAAGCGGCGGCGGAAAAAGGCGGAGCGGTTTTTACGGATGATGACGCTCCGGCAGCGGAGGACAAAGAGGCTGCGGGAGAGGAAACGGCTGTAGAGGTAGCGGCAGAAGAGGCAAAACCGACACAAGAACAGGAAACGCCGCAAGCCCAATCAGCGGAGACGGAAACGCCCGCGGAGGAAAACCCAAAAGAAGACGCAACAGAAGATAAAGCAGAAGATATACCAATAGAAACACCTGCGGAAGATCAAGAAAATAAGGAGGAAGAGTAAAATGGCAAACGATAAAATACAAAGCATTATTGAGGACATCAAGGCACTGTCGGTTATAGAGCTGTCGGAGATGGTAAAAGAACTCGAGGAAGTGTTTGGCGTTTCGGCGGCGGCGTTGGCAGCTCCGGCGGCAGGAGCCGCGGCAGGCCCGGCGGCGGTCGAAGAGCAAACGGAGTTTACGGTAGTAATGACGAGTTTCGGCGCGGAAAAAGTCAAGGTCATTAAAGAGGTTCGCACAATTACCGGGCTTGGGTTGGCGGAGGCGAAAGCCCTTGTTGAATCCGCTCCGGCAAACATTAAAGAAAACGTCGGCAAAGATGAAGCAAATGAGATTAAAGAAAAGCTCGTTGCGGCAGGCGCAGAAGTCGAACTCAAGTAACCTAACGGGCATAGGATATGCTAAACAACAAAAAAACTACTGCCCGCTCTTTGCGGGTGGTAGTTTTTTGACTGTGTATGAAAACTGCCCGCTGCATTCGCCCCTGAACAAGACAGCAGAGAAAAAGTTCAGTTAAAATTCAGACAACTTACATTTTATGTTCATTATTTCATTGTACTATAAACATACCGTAAAATGAGGTAGTGTAAAGCAATCTATGAAACCCGAAGGAAAATATAATAATTATGTATTATGAATTGTATAAAGGGGTGAATACATGAATGGCAGGCACGAATTGAAATTCAACATCAACGATTCGGACTGTGCGCAACTGCGCGCAAGGCTGCAAGGCGTGGCAAAGCCTGATGAACACGCGATTGAGGGAGGTTATAAAATTCGCAGTCTCTATTTCGATAATTATACGGATAAAGCGGTCATAGAAAAACTGTCCGGTTTGAGCAGACGGGAAAAATTCAGGCTTCGATATTACAATGGCGACACAACATTTATACGGCTGGAACGGAAAAGCAAAGCCAATCGGCTTGCGTACAAAGAAAGTGCATTAATAACAGCAGAGCAGTGTGAGGCATTGCTCATGGGAAAATATGACTGTTTACGACAGCCGGGTGCGGCACTGATGATGGAGCTTTACACAAAAATCCGCTATCAGAATCTACGACCCAGAAATATTGTGGAATACCACCGGGAAGCGTATGTATATCACGCGGGCAATGTGCGGGTTACATTCGACAGCAATATCCGAACGTCAAACAGCACCGCAGGCTTTTTGAAATCGGAGCTGACCACAATCCCGGCAGCCGGTATGAGCGTGTTGGAACTCAAATATGACGGATTTTTACCGGACATCATTCGCGACGTTTTACAAATCGGATGGCGCAATCAAACTGAGTTTTCAAAATATGTTGCTGCAAGGCTCGTATAATTGGAGTTTCTTGCCGCGCATACGGCATGGAATGTTCTATCTGTTGTCATATCGAGAAGCGGCAGAAATATTACCGTCAAACACATTTTAAAATAAGCGAAACCATAAAAATTACAGGAGGCTTTAATCATGCTGCAAGACATTTTCAATTTCAATTTTTTAGACAAGGCATCGGCAATTTCCGTTCCCGACATCATCGCCGCGCTGTTCGTATCCTTCGCGCTCGGACTGTTCATCTATTTTGTCTACGTAAAGACATTCAAGGGTGTAATGCATTCAACGTCTTTTGGTATCTCGCTGATTGCGATGGGGTTAATCAGTTCGCTCATCATATTTGCGGTGTCCACCAACCTGATTGCCGCACTCGGAATGGTCGGAGCGTTGTCTATCGTCCGTTTTAGAACGGTCGTAAAAGAACCGCTTGACCTTGTGTACTTGTTCTGGTCAATCACGACGGGCATTGTCGTGGGCGTGGGGCTAATTCCGCTGGCTATCATAGGTACTCTCGTAATCGGCGCTATTTTGTATATTTTTGTGAGCCGTAAAACGCACGATACGCCCTATGTGGTTGTGGTAAACTGCAACGGAGAAAAAGCGGAGGCGCAAGCAATCTATTTATTGAACGGTCAGACAAAAAAATGCGTTATCAAGGCAAAAAGCGTGTCTAAAGAAGGCGTGGAATTGACGGTAGAGGTTCGGCTGAAAGAATCCTCATCGCAATTTATCAACGCGCTTTTGGCCATTGAGGGTATCAGAAACGCGACACTGGTGTCATATAACGGCGATTACTATATGTAAGAGAGGAGTTTGTGAGGACGTGATAGCAAGCAAACATTTATCAAAAATCGTAGCCGTGCTGCTATGTCTATGTCTGCTCTTCTGTGGATTTATCGTCTACGCCGCGAACACCTTTGATACCGCAAAAACTCCAGAATATCAAATGAGAATGTTCAACGGAGAGGTTATATCGCTTGAAATTCAAATTGCTTGGGACGAATGGGAGGCCTTGCTTAGAAACGCGCAAGCAAAAGAGTGGATTTTGGCCGATGTGGTTATCAACGGAGAAAAATTCAGCGCTGTTGGTATACGGACAAAAGGTAATTCAAGTCTTACGCAAGGACGCGGCTCAAGTAATAACGCCAGATACAGCCTGCAATTTAAAATGAATAAGTATGTCAAAGGGCAGATATATTACGGGCTCGATACATTTTGCGTGAACAATATGATGGGCGACGCTACTTATATGAAAGATTACCTTGCTTACGATATAATGGAATATATAGGCGTAGACACGCCGCTTGTCAATTACGCTAACGTAACAGTCAATGGCGAGGCTTATGGTTTTGCTATTGCGCTGGAACGTTATGACCGGGCATTTTTAGACAGGGTTTACAACACGTCAGCCGGACAGTTATATAATGTGAAAATTGGCATGGGGCTTCGCGGCGATTTTGAAGATATGTGGCAGGATGTCGCCGAGGGTATGCCCGGCAGAGGGCAAGGCGGCATGGATTTCGGAGGCAGAGACGGTATGGGAATGGGCGGATTTGGCAGAAACGACGGAGGCTCGCTCGTTTACACAGACGACGATATAAACAGTTATTTTGCGATATTCGATAACGCTGTGCTTGATAATACTTCGGATAGGGACAAACAGCGGGTGCTCACAGCTCTTGAAAACCTGAACGCGGGAACGGATTTAGAAAAATACTTTGATGTAGATGCGACGTTGCGTTATTTTGCGGCACATACCGTTGTTGTCAATCTCGACAGCTATACATCCAATATGCAGCAAAATTACTACCTCTATGAGCGCGACGGAAAATTGACCATCCTGCCGTGGGACTACAACCTTGCTTTTGGAGGATTTCAATCGGGCGATGCATCAAGCGTTGTGAACTTCCCCATTGACACGCCTGTTAGCGGTGTGAGCATGGAGGACAGGCCGTTGTTAAGTAAGCTGCTGGAAGTAGATGAGTATCGGGAAAGATACCACGGCTATCTGCGGCAAATTGTAGAGGGTTATTTTGAGAGCGGTTTGTATGAAAGCACTATCCTCGCTCTGGACGCTAAAATCAATGAATATGTCAAAAACGATGTCAATGTGTACTACACCTATGAACAATACGAAGCCTCGTTGCCGCAGTTAATTGAACTTGGGCATTTGCGCTCTGAGAGCATAAAAGGACAACTAAACGGAACAATCCCATCAACATCAAGCGGTCAGCGTGAGGACAGTTCTTCGCTGATAGACGCTTCCGGCGTTAACCTTTCTACACTTGGTTCTATGATGGGCGGCGGTCAGCCAAACGGCGCGGGAGGCAACAGATGGCCGGCTGGTGAAGATACACAGATGCCGGAGGGGTTCGGCGAACAGGGCAGACAACCCGGCAGACAAGGTGCTATGCCGGGCGGTCAGGGTGGTCGCCCTTGACAAATTGTGATAAAATCAAATGTAAGGGGCGAGGCAATGGCGAAAATACTGATATGTGATGATGAATCCGGTCTGCGCACCGTTATCAAGCGGTACGCTCAATTTGATGGACATGAGGTAACGGAGGCCACAGACGGATTGGAAGCGGTGGAGCTTTGCAAAGCAGAATCATTTGACATTATCATCATGGACATAATGATGCCGGAGCTTGACGGCTTTTCGGCTGTCAAAGAGATACGCAAAACATCTGATGTGCCGGTTATTATACTCTCAGCCAGAGGTGAGGAATATGATAAGATTTTTGGCTTTGAGGCGGGTGTTGACGATTATGTCATAAAGCCGTTTTCGTCAAAGGAAATCATGCTTCGAATTTCCGCAATACTCAGGCGATCGGATAAAAGTGGTGCAGACACTAAGGGGCATATCGTATTCAAAAAAGACGGGTTTCTGGCCGATATGACGGCCTACAAAGTGTTTATTGATGATGTGCAGGTTGAAATGGCTCCAAAGATATATGACTTGCTGTTTTTCTTGATACGCAATAGGAACATTGCCGTATCGCGCGAAAAAATCTTGACAGAGGTCTGGGGATTTGATTACTGCGGCGACGACAGGACGCTTGATACACATATGAAACTTTTGCGGAAAGTATTGGGAAAATATGCCGATTTGATCAAAACTTTGCGCGGACTCGGGTATAGGCTTGAGGGGTGAAAAAGGAATGAACCTTAACAAATTGCGTTTAAAATGGAAAATATTTGCTTTTTTGCTGGGTTTTTGCGTTTTGCTCCTAATGATTTTGTGGCTGTTTCAGACAGTGTTTTTGGACGGTATGTATAGATTTATCCGAACGAGGGAGCTGTCGCAGGCGATCAAAACGGTAGAGCGGGAAATTGATAGTCCTGACTTGCAATCGGTGCTATTTCGGCTTCAATCCGAGAGGGATATTCTCGTTATGCCTACGCCGGATTTTGTACCTCCGCTGCGACCGCAACCCGAAATGTGGGAACGGCGCGGCAATGTCTCGCCGATGACAATTACCGAAAGCAAGGAATTTGAATTGCGCGACGGACAAACAATATCCTTGACCTTTCACGCGATGATTACGCCGGTTAGCGCGACCGTTTCCACTTTGCGGATGCAGATTTATTTGATAACCGGCGTAATGATTATACTGGCGGTGTTGTTAGCTATCGTTATTGCAAGGCGGGTATCAAAGCCAATCGAGGAAATAAACCGCAGTGCCTTGACCCTTGCAAAAGGCAATTATAACGGACGATTCAACGGCAGGGGATTTGCTGAGATTGTTGAGCTGAGCGAAACACTCAATACGACGGCGGTTGAGCTGGGCAAGGTGGAAAAATTGCGGCGGGAATTATTGGCGAATGTGTCACATGATTTACGGACGCCGCTTGCCTTGCTTTACAGCTATGCCGAAATGATGAATGATTTTCCCGGCGAAATTACATCCGAGCAGACAAAGGTCATCATGGATGAAACACAGCGATTGACCACGCTTGTCAATGATGTACTCGATATATCAAAATTGGAAAACGATATGGAAATGCTAATCCGTTCGCGGTTCAATCTCACGCAAAATATCTTGGAAACGGTTGAACGTATGGGTGCATTATTGAAAAGCGACGGTTTTATCCTCACTTTTTCTTATGCGGGCGATATATATGTGGATGCTGATAAACAGAAAATAGACAGGGCGTTTTATAATCTGCTTATCAATGCCGTAAATTACTCCGGCGAGAACCATAATATCTCTGTGACGCAAACTGTGTGCGATAAGCGTGTGAGAATCAGCATCACCGATTACGGTGACGGGATTGCAGAAGAAGATTTGCCGTTTATATGGGACAGATATTTCAAGAGCGGCAAGAAACATAAACGCGCCGTGATTGGAACAGGCTTGGGGCTTTCCATCGTCAAAAAGATTATTGAATTGCACGGCGGCAGCTACAGGGTTATTTCTCAAATTGGTAAGGGCAGCACATTTGAATTTGAACTTGATATAGATTATAGTGCTTTCCAACAGGGTCTTGAGTAAGGGTTTTCAAAAATTCGGTATTGACGTTCACGAGAACCTATGATATACTACCCGGCATATGGGCGATTTTTGATGTGGTGCGAGACGCGCCATATGGCGGATTATATCATTCGCTTCGCTCAATATGTCACGC
>WRMH01000007.1 GCA_009777235.1 Oscillospiraceae bacterium | reverse complement strand
TGCTTACTCCGGATGGCAGGGTGATTTCCGTGATGTCGGTTTCGCTGAAGGCAGAAGTACCGATGGTCTTCAAAGTGGTCGGGAGATTCGTGATGGCGGTGATGGGGTTTTTCTGGAAAGCATAGGCGCCTATGGAAGTAATTTGGCTGCCGCTTTCAAAGCTCAGACTTGTGAGACCCGTGCTCGCGAAAACGCTGTCACCGATGGATGTGATGTTAACACCGCCTTTCGACTTCACGGGAATGGTGATGTCCTTCGGCGCGCCCGCTGATATGAAGCCGGTGATTTGACCGGAAGCGTTTACGATCAGGTGGTCGGCGATGTCGAAGTCGGGATTTACGCCTCCTGTGGAGGTGGTGGTGCTGTCGTCGCAGTCGCCGTCGCAGTCAAACTCACCGCAATCGGCGCAAAAATCCGTTTGCGCTATCGGATCGCATACGCAGCTGTCTTCAAGCTCGCCGCAGTCTGTGCAAATATCGCCGCCCCCGCTGGGGGCGGTGGAGTCCGCAATCGTGACTGTGAACGAACTCATCATTACCACTGCCAGTAGTATTGCCAGGATTCTTTTTAGTGTGTTTGCTTTCTTTGTTAACCTTTTCATTTTTTTGTTCTCCCTTTATTTTTATGTTTTTTTATTTGTTTTGCGGCTTTGTTTGCCGTCTGATGATACTGTAGCACATCTCTTTTCAAAATGTGTGAAAGTTGGAAGAATTGCCAAACATTTTTTATTTGAGGTTTGGGATAGGGGCGGTTTTTTGTGTTTTCTCCAAGAGAAACGCAGCATTTGCAAGCGTTTGAGGAACTGTTTCATTATGAAACAGTTCCTCGAGGGGGACTGGCGGGGGAGAGGGTTTTGAGGGTACGCTGTGGGGAGCTTCGTAGCGGAGTAAATTAGAGACTGTAGGCGAAATAGCGGATAAGGTCGAGCATTGTTTGAGTAGAGCGAACTTTGTTCGCTCTGCGAGTTTGCGAAGACCCCGCTATGAGCCGTACAGTCTATTTTTACGGAGGTCTGAAGCTCCGCGCAGTGTATCCTCAAACCGTAGCGATTTTGCGTTTTTCACGAGAGAAACGCAGTATTTGCAAGCGTTTGAGGAAATGTTTCATTATGAAACATTTCCTCTTTTGAGTTGCCGTGAAAAACGAGTTTTGGGGGCGGTGAGGGAAAAATTAGTTAGACACACATCATGTTTTTCATGCTTTTGTTTTTATGATATAATAACCGCAAGCGGTTATTATACGGGTGATTTTAGTCATTTTTCTCGCTGCTGACGCAGCAACCGAAAAAGATGACATATTATATCATATCCGCTTTGCAGATATGATATAATACTTTCACTATGTATATAGGCGATGTTGAAGTTAAATCAAAATTGGCTTTGGCGCCGATGGCAGGCGTGACAGACCTTGCTTTTCGCTCCATTTGCCGCGAAATGGGCGCGGGCATTACATATACTGAAATGGTTAGCGCGAAAGCCCTTATGTATCAAGACGGAAAAACGCTCGGCTTGCTGGAACTCGGAAAAGGCGAAGCCCCTGCCGGAGTGCAAATTTTCGGAAGCGACCCGTCGTGCATGGCGGACGCCGCCGCAAAAGCACTTGAAATATCCGGCGCTGATTTTGTTGATATAAACATGGGCTGTCCGGTCGGCAAAGTGGTGCGAAGCGGCGACGGGTGCGCCCTTATGCGAGACCCGGACAAGGCAAAGAACATCATAAAAGCCGTTGTGCGAGCGGTGAGCAAGCCTGTTACGCTAAAAATACGCAAGGGTTGGGACAAAGGGAGCGTTAACGCGCCGGATTTTGCGCAAATGGCGGAAGAGTCCGGTGTGTCGGCCATAACGGTTCACGGGCGCACACGCGCTCAAATGTATTCGGGAAAAGCGGACTGGAACATCATTCGAGACGTCAAACAAGCGGTTAATATACCGGTCATCGCAAACGGTGATGTGTTTTCGGCAGAAGATGCCGCGCACATATTGGCGTATACGGGAGCGGATATCGCAATGATTGGCCGCGGAGCAATGGGAAACCCCTGGATATTTTGCGAAGCGAACGCTCTCTTAAACGGCGAGAAGAGCGGCGGCATCCCGCCGATTGGCGTACGCGCCGAGACCGCAATGAGGCAATTTGCTATGGCGGCAAAGCATAAAGGCGAACGCATCGCCTGTTTGGAAGCAAGAAAACACTATGCGTGGTATCTGCGCGCAGTGCCGTATGCGGCTTACTTTAAGAGCAAAATCGCAAAGGCTTGCACACTGGAAGATTTGCGGGATATAACGGAGGGCATAAAAAGAGAGCTGGTTTAAATGGAGTTTTGCAGCGATACAAAGATAAAAGAGGACGGTTTGCAGAGGTATTATGACGCCTGAGGAAAAAAACATAATACATAGGGTTATATCCGGGGATATAAACGCATTTGAGGAGCTTGTTTTGGCTAATCAAAAAAATGTTTACAACCTTGCTTTGAAGATGACAAAAAACGCCGAGGATGCTTTGGACATATCCCAAGAAGCGTTTATTAAGGCTTTTCGCCGAATTGCCGCATTTCGCGGCGATTGCCGGTTTTCGGTTTGGATGTACAGATTGACACATAATTTGTGCATAGATTTCTTACGCAAGAAAGCTGTTTCAAAGCAAACCGCGCTTTACTTTGAAGAAGAGTGCGGCGAGACGGAGCTTTCCCGTATACCTGACCTGCGCGAATTGCCGGAAGATAGTATAATCCGCAGGGAAAAATGGGAAACTATAGCAAAGGCCATTGATTCTCTTACTCTCAAACACCGCGAGATAATCACTATGCGCTCTGTGCTTGACATGAGCTATGAGGAAATATCAAGCGCGTTGGGGGTGACGATAGGTACTGTAAAGTCTCGGATTGCGCGAGCGCGAAAAAGTCTTATGGAAATTCTAAAAGAAAGAGGAACATTTCCATAACACTCTCGTCATAGAGATTGTGGGGAGAAAAGGGCGTGAGATGCCCGTTTGGATAAGGAGTTTGGCGTGAAATCTTGTGCGCGGTACATTAAAATAATCAGCTCTTGCGCGGACGGCGAGCTTGGCGGGCAAAAGGCGCAAAAGGCCGCCGCGCATATAAACGCGTGCGAAAAATGCTCCGCTCTGCTTCAAATTTATAAAGAGCTTGCCGCTTTGGCAAGCGCGTCCGCTCCCGACGCGCCAAGTTCGCTCTGCGGCAATGTGATGGACACGGTAAGAAAAGAAGCCGCTCATGGGGCGCATATCGGTCAAAATGACGCGCAAAAGAAAGCATTAGCTCCGCTCTTCATCAAATATGTGCCAATAGCGGCATGTTTGGCCGCAGGGCTTGTTGTATGGGGTTTGTGGGACAATCTGTTTGGAACGCGAATGGGGGACGATATTATCCCCGCTGCCAACGACTCTTCTATTATGCATAGCTTGGCTTCCATAGAAGAGTATGACATAGCGGGCGGCGCGGCTGACTCTGCCGGAAATATACAACCGGGAAGCGGCGCCGAGAGTTCGGGCAGCGGTGATCGTGGAATAGATGACGAGTCAAATTCGCTCAATATAAATCCTGATGAACTCAACGGTCTTGGGGAATCCGAATGGATATACGGCATATCCGTCGTCACGGATCGCGAATATTATCCCGAAGGCACTCGGGAGATTCCGATTTCTATTTATAACAGCAATTCGTTTGCCGTATCATATAGCGGCTTTAGGCTTGATAGATTCGATGACGACAGCGGGGCATGGGTAGCCGTTGATAACGATGAGGGGTTTTTTGCTTACAGGGCGGATTTGCTTTATCCCCAAACTCTAAAACAGTTTGTTTACGATATTTCGATATTCAATGGCGGCATAGAGGAAGGGTTTTACAGAATCCTTGTGTTCTTTCAAGATGACAACGAAACCATAGTCGAGTTTGTTATAACAAGCGACACCGCCTTGCTTGAATAGTGATAAAAAAGATAGCAAAGAAACCGCAAAAGTGTTATAATTAAATGAATGAGCGTTTAAGTACACCTTTTGGAGGCCGTTTCCATACATGAAAAAATACCTGACCATCAGAGAGTTTTCGCAGTTTTCCGGCATAGGGGAAACAACTTTGCGGTATTGGGACGATATTTCTCTTTTTCCTCCGGCAAGACGCGACCCTGTCTCTAACTACCGCTTTTATACCCCGCATCAGATTATAGCCGTAAACTTTATTACAGTCCTAAGCAACCTGAACATTCCGCTCAAAGTAATCGGCCAATTGATGAAACGCCGCACACCCGAGAGCATTGTCAGGATTGTTGAGCAAAAAGAAAAAGAGCTCGATATGGAGATGAGAAAATTGCGCGAGCGCTATTCCGTCATTCACACCAGATTAGAGCTTGTGCGATATGGACAGCGTTTGCTTGACGGTTGTAAAACTTTTGACGGAGTGAGTCTTATAAACGACGAAGAGGCTGACATCAATTCGGGTGAGAGCGACATTTTTCTCTTGCATAGAGACGCAAAGTCTTATATCTTAGGCCCTCCTAACACTTATTTAGAGGACGAAGAATTTTACGAGCCTTTTGCGCGTTTTTGCAACGGAGCTTCTCAGCTTAGGATAAACTTGCTTTATCCTATTGGCGGATATCATGAGGATTTTGATCAATATATGGACGCGCCCGGAAAGCCTTCGCATTTCTTTTCTTTAGACCCGACAGGCGACAGGGAACGCCCCGACGGTGAATATGTCGTGGCCTTTAAGCGTGGGTATTACGGGCAAATGGGTGATTTGCCAAGCCGCATGAAGTCTTTCATAGAGAAAAACTCCCTGTCCGTTACCGGACCGGTTTATGTCCTATACTTGCTCGATGAAGTTTGTGTACTCAATCCGGCGGAATATCTGGCGCAGATATGTGTCAAAGTCGAGAAAAAATAGGCGGTTTCGCGGCATAGTTTTCTCTTACTTTTGCGAGTAGCCTTTTGGCGTGACGCTTTCTTTTAATATAACATCATGCGCACCGCCTTCGACGATAGATGTCGCCGAAACGAGCGTGAGCTTTGCTTTTTCCTGAAGCTCCGATATTGTCCCCGCGCCGCAATTGCTCATTGCCCCGCGAATCTTGCCAAGCGTAATGGCCACATTGTCTTTTAGGCTTCCGGCATAGGGAACATATGAATCAACGCCTTCTTCAAACTTGAGTTCCTGCGCTCCCCCAACGTCATAACGCTGCCAATTGCGCGCGCGCGCCGAGCCCTCTCCCCAATATTCTTTCATATAGCTGCCGCCAATGCTGACACGGTGGGATGGGCTCTCGTCAAATCTGGCGAAATAACGGCCAAGCATCAAAAAGTCCGCGCCCATTGCAAGCGCCAATGTAAAGTGATAATCGTGTACAATGCCTCCGTCCGAGCAAATCGGCACATAGACGCCCGTGCGCTCAAAATACTCTTTTCTCGCGTTGTTAACATCAATAACCGCCGTCGCCTGTCCGCGGCCTATGCCTTTTTGCTCGCGGGTTATACATATCGAGCCGCCGCCAATGCCTACCTTTACAAAATCCGCCCCGCTGTCAGCGAGAAACTTAAAGCCCTCTGCGTCCACAACGTTTCCCGCCCCGATTTTTACCTTGTCTCCATATTTTTCTTTTACCCATGAGAGAGTATTCTTTTGCCATTGGGTATATCCCTCTGACGAATCTATGCACAAAATATCCGCCCCGGCTTCTAACAGAGCCGGTATGCGCTCCTTATAGTCTCTGGAGTTCACGCCCGCGCCGACTATGTATTTTTTCTGCTTGTCAAGCAGCTCGAGCGGGTTAGCTTTGTGCGACTCGTAATCTTTGCGAAACACCATATGTACGAGCTTGCCCTCTGCGTCTATCACCGGCAGGCAATTTAGCTTGTGCTCCCAAATGATGTCGTTGGCTTCTTTTAGCGTCGTTTCACGCGGCGCCGTTACGAGCTTTTCTATTGGCGTCATAAATGTTTTGGCAAGCTCCGTACCGTCCATGCGGCTGATACGGTAATCTCTGCTGGTAACTAATCCTATCAGTTTGCCGTTTGACGTGCCGTCTGACGTCACCGCGACGGTCGAGTGCCCGGTTTTTTCTTTGAGCGCCAATATATCGTTTAATGTAGATTCGGGGCTTATGTTTGAGTCGCTCGGCACAAAGCCGGCTTTATATGATTTTGCTTTTGCGACCATTGCCGCCTGGTTTTCTATCGTTTGAGAGCAATATATAAATGAAACTCCGCCCTCTTTGGCGAGCGCGACTGCCATTTTGTCGTCGGATACCGACTGCATGATGGCGGATGTCAGCGGAATATTGATTTGCAGTTGTGGTTCTGCGCCGCGCTCAAACCTAACAAGCGGGGTTTTCAGGCTGACCTTTTCGGGTATGCAGTCCTCGCCGGAATACCCCGGTACGAGCAGATATTCGCTAAATGTATGTGAAGAATCCTCAAAAAAATAGGCCATGTTCATAATCCTTTCTTTGCCGCGCGTGTTGCTGTGGCTGTCCGCCGCAAATTCGTGATACCATTACCGTATTCTAAACCACACTGCGATTAGTGTCAAGATGTCCCGCCGCTTGAGCATTGCGACCCTTGCGCTCGAGTTGTGATAAATTGTAGAATTTTCACATTGTTTAGACTTTCTTCACACATTATACATATTGTGTGGGTATTCTGATAAAACCATTATGCTGTAAGATTTTTTCGCTTAAAAAACAAATTTTTGATATGAGGTGATTTATATGTCTATAAAATTCGAAAATGATAATGAGGTCGCTAAAGAAAGCGCAAATACCGAAGACTCTTTGCACCCAGAGCAAGAGGGGGCGCTTTGCGGCGGCTCTTATGACAATGCGGCAACGCAAAGCGGGGATGCCGCGCAAATTGCCGACAGCGGGGATGTGACAGCGCAACTTGACGACAGCGAGGGTGCGGTAGCGCAAAACGACAATTCCGCAGCCCCGCCCGAATTTACCGCCAACGTAACGCCTGCCGCCGCGCAGCCGTCTTTCGCCGCAAATCAAAGCTATAGGCATGACATTTTGTATTCTCCCGGAATATGCGTTGACCCGCCCCAACCCCGCAGTGACGGCAAGCACCTCTCAAGGTCGCCTCGCGGGCGCAAGTCTTTTATGAGAGCTTTTTTGAAAGTTGCCTGTCTTGTGCTTGTGTGCGCTCTCTTTAGCGGGGCGGCAACCTGGCTTGTTATGGATTTTCGCTTCACCAGGGGGGATTTTACGCAAAATAATACCGTTGTGCTCGGTAATTCTTCTTCGCAGGGAACTTCCTCAAATCCCGGATATACCGTGCTCGATCCCGATTTTACAGGTTCGGCGCAAAACACACCCGGATATATTTTGCCCGAAGATATATACGACATTGCATTGACTCAGGTGGTTAGCGTCATCACCGAAGCCTCGGGAGTGCGAGCCGGAGAACTTTTTAGCGGTTCCCCTGTTTCAGGTTCCGGGTTTATTGTCTCTACCGACGGCTACATATTGACAAACTATCATGTTGTCGAGTTGGCGTTCCGCAATGATTTGCCGATAACCGTTGTGCTCAGTGATGAGTCCTCTTATGAGGCTAAAATCGTAGGATTTGAGGAAAACAGCGACGTCGCCGTGTTAAAGATTGAAACGGGGATTTTGCGCCTAAACCCCGCGCTTATCGGCAATAGCGACAATATTCGCGTAGGTCAGCGGCTTTATGCTGTGGGAAACCCGTTTGGCGACTATGTTTACACAATGACAGACGGTATTGTGTCCGCCCTTGACCGCGTTGTTACGCTTGAGGGCAAAACCATCAGCACCTTCCAGTTTAGCGCCGCCGTAAACTTAGGCAACTCCGGCGGCCCGGTGTATAACGCAAACGGCGAAGTCATTGGTATAGTGACCGCAAAGGTTATGCGCGGCAATGTTGAGGGAATCGGTTTTGCCATACCTATAAACGATGCGATTGACATAGCTGTAGCTCTCATTGAACACGGTTATATCACGGGGCGCCCGCTGATTGGCGTTACCGTGCAAACCGTATCGAGTGCCAACGCCGACTATTTTGACTGGGTTGTCGGCACATATGTTCGGCACGTAAATTCCGATTCCGCCGCACAGAAAGCCGGAATCAGACTGGGGGATATCATAACGGCCATAAACGATGACGAGGTTGATTCGTTGGATACGCTGCGTTTTGCCCTGCGAAAATACTCCGCCGGAGACACCGCGACTATCACGGTATGGCGAGCCGGAGAAATCATTGACCTCACTATTACTTTTGACGAAGATATATATGCCGGAATGCCCGAAAAGCCGCCAAATCCCACGCCCGATTCCGCCGACCCCTTTGAAAATCTTCCTTGAGGAATTTGTTTACAATGCAGTGCGTTTGTGGTGCGCCAATGCTTACATCAGATGTCTTTCCATGTTTTAATCCAAAATCAACCACAGTGCGGGGCGGACGCCGACCCAGTCAAGGTAGGCAAAGCCGCCATAGACGCTAAGATGTCCGGCGTTATTGACATAGGCAGCACGATTGGCGTCGTGACCCGGTGATCGAAGCCACCAGAATGATGTATCGTCTGTGTTCGTTTTGCCAATCCGCACGTCGTTATATTGATCGTCTATCCAATGGCGTTCATAATTGTAGTATATGGCGTCATTGCCGTCACCGTCAGTATAGGTATAGACAGGCTTTCCGTTAGAGGCGTACTCGCCTTTCATTTCCCCCGCTCCTCGCGCCAACGCTCCGCTGTCGCCAAAGCAGCGGGCGACTTCTTCTATGCTCAAAAGAAAGATTTTGTCGCCGACAATCTCTCCGCCTGAGGTATCATACCAAGAATTATCCGGTGTTGCTACCCGTGTCTCAGATATCCTCTCCCTGTCGCTTGCAGAAAAGTTGTTATAGAATTCGCCGTTCAAATATTGCCGTATATCACTGTCTGCCCATGTGATTTCTGTCCAGTCTTTGTGGTACGCTCGATATTCAAGGACTTTGCCGCTCAAAATCAGTGCCTTGCCGTCTTGTACTTCCAGCACATGCCATTCGTACCCGGCAAATGGGATGGTTTCTCCGACATTAAACATTGCATCCGGCGTGTGGCGTTCGGCTGTAGCGCAGGCGGACAAGGTCGCTAAAGCAAACAGGGCACATAATATATTCGCGATAGTTTTTCTCATTTCAACTTATCTCCTCAACTTATCTCCGTGTATTCTTTCCAGCGGCTTACTATACGCCATATCCGGATTTAGATATTGCTTGTTTGTCTACTCTACACATGACCAATATTGAAATCTTATTAACGAACCTTGGAAAACTTTAACATATTATTAAATACAAATACAATTGTATCAGTATCTTGGTCGTAGAATGCAAGTTTGCGTGAATTATGAGGTAGGTACGCATAAACTCTATCAGGTGGAGCAACTCCTTTTGCTACCAATATATCATAATATGCTTTAGTATACCCGAATAAACGAAGATTACTTTCTATTGCTTCGTATTGAACGGTAAAAACCTTCTCTCCGTCTTTTATAAATACAAGATTATTGTCGTCAAAAAACAAATGGTATGCTTCGGGTACTTCTCCGTCAAAATTATACGCTACATATATTCCGTTAAGTTTGATGCGTTTGTCGCTATTAAGCAACGTGATGAAAAGAGCCGTTAATATTAAAAACACGACACACAGGGCGGCAATCGCAAGAATTTTTCTCATCTCAAAGTATCTCCTATATTTCTCATTTCAACTTATCTCCGTGTATAGCTTCCGCAGTCTGTGCAAAACGACGTGTTTTTTGAAATCTTTTTCCCGCAGTCGTGGCAAGTCCATGTTGAGTCGTTTTCAGGTCTAAATCCACAGTGAGGGCATGATGAGGTGCTGTATTCTTTTCCGCAGCGTTCACAAATGATTCTGGCTGTTTTGCTCATATTAGCCGCTTGGGGGCTAATCAAATTATGCTCATTTGCCCTTTCTTTCAACGCAGATTTTTCTGACATCCCAAACAAAATTGCGTTTATTGCATTTGCCACAAGGTCGGCCTGTGCAAAGCAATAGAACTCTATTGATTTATCTTTTGCTGCTATCGTCAATCGCCAATTAGTGTACCGCCCTTCTTTTATATTGCGGTTCACTTTGTCCGCATAGACCTTGGTTGTTTCGTATATGGGGGCGATAAAAAACTCAATACCGTTATGTCCAAAAATTTCAGTTGCTGTCACGGTTAATGTTTGTAGCTCAAGAGAGGGAAGTGCGCGGGCGAATGTTTTTACACTCCTGTATAATATGCAATCGACGATCAAATTTATTAGCATCGCTACCACAAGCGATGGCAAAGATTCTTCTATGGATTCTCTGGCTTCCCAAGATAAAGAACTTGACTCTTTTGCGAAAGATCCAATAATTAATAAAGATGCCAGTGCTATCATGCCGACTACGCACATAGTGTTTGTTCTCTTTATATAGGATTTAAACGCCTCATAGACTGTTTCGGGTCTATACAATACCATGCTATTTTGATTTGCACCAAAATTTGGGCTTGCGTGGGGGTTCATTATACACACCTCGCTTGTTTTATTTATGGAAAGGACGGACGTCATCCATAGTCCCTATTTTATATAAACGGAGCGCGCCGCAATTCATCACTGCCTATTTTTAAAGAGATAGATATACTCTCAAAAATGCTTTTTTCGCACTCAAAGTTCCTTCTGGCGTTATAGAAAAATTCGTTGCTACTACTACCCCTCAATTTCCATTAGCAACAATGCGCTATCTTTATAGTCCCCGAGTTCCTCGAATATTTCCCTTGCCCTTGTGCTGTCGGATTCCATTATTGCAACGGCTTGTCGGTAGCGAGTCTCCGGCATTAACTCTGCGCTGTCTTTGTATTCGGACAAATGCTCAAAAAGAACAAACGCTTCGTCATATTTTTCACCATTTAACAACTCATTTGCGTACAAATAATTACTTTCATTTTTCATTTTGTCCGAGTATCTGAATCCATTCAGTTCATCAAATTGCTTTGCTGCGAGTTCATATTCCCCTTGCTCAAAGGTTACATATGCGCTAAAGTATGTGCGCAGGTCGTTCACATCTCTATATTCCAAAGACAACTCTTCTAAACAGGCAAGTGCCTCTTCGTATTGCTCGTCGTTAAAGTAAACTAATGCTTGATTGTAGCTGTTTAGCGGTATTACAATAAGAAAAACAACTAAAAACACAAGCGCAATAGCGGCTGTTGAGACTCCGGCAATGACGAATATATTCTTTTTCTTTTTCTTTTCGGGAATTTTGGACGACGACGAGCCGATAGCCCATTTTGTGATATGGAGTCTCGCCTTATCCTCGCTTGTATCCATGATGACACTCTCTCCATCTACAGCCACTACGGTGCCTATGATACCTTCAATCGTAACAATCTCGTCGCCGACAGAAATTGAGCTGCGCATTTCTGCGAGCTTCTTTTTATGTTTTCTTTCAGGTCGTATCATAAATACATAGAAAATTATCACAAGAAGCAAAATCATTAAAACCATTGAATAATTTTCAAAAAATGATACAGTTTGAAATGAATCAGCCTCTTCTGCCAAGCCAGCGTCACCATCACTTTGCTGATTGTCTGCATCGTTATTGCTTATATTTGGGGTCGCTGCACTATTCGGCGGGGCCGAAAATAGACCTTCGGTTCCGGCGCACGCAACTAAAGCTGCACCCGCAAACACGACACACAGGGCAATCGCAAGAATTTTTCTCATCTCAAAGTATCTCCTATATTTCTCATTTCAGGTTATCTCCGTGTATAGCTTCCGCAGTCTGTGCAAAACGACGTGTTTTTTGAAATCCTTTTCCCGCAGTCGGGGCAAGTCCATGTTGAGTCGTTTTCAGGTCTAAATCCACAGTGAGGGCATGATGATGTGCTGTATTCTTTTCCGCAGCGTTCACAAATGGACGCTTTTGAGCCATATTGCCGCTGATTATACATCCGCATTTTTAAACTATTATTGAACTGATTGAGTACCACTACTAACAAGACCGTACCTGCCGAAGCCATTAACGAAAAGAAGATTGCTCCGCCGCTAAAAGTTTGAAACATGGCAATATCAAAATCATCCAGCAGCCAGCCATAAGAGCCATAAGACGCCCTTGCATTGGCTGTGGCTGCACCGGCAATGGCGAGTCCCAACGCAGAAACGCCAACTGAGATATAGGTCAAAACCGAAAGTTTTGTCACGCCTTCTATCACGCCAAATGAATTGTGTTCAATTCTATATGTAAGATCACTTATCACATTTCGTTGTGCTGTAAAATAAATTGCGCCGATAATAAAAGTTGCGATTGCGGCAACTATTAAGGTACCGCCGATGGTTTCCAGTGTGCTGATCTGGTCTCCAAAGACATAGCCACTGCCGTAACCCGAAACGTAAGTGTAGTTGCGATATTCATTGGCGGCTTTAAACATTACCGTGGACTGATAGCCGATAAAGATTGAAATCGCAATCGCTGCAATAAAGATAATGACAATATATGCCTTGAATACTTTTAACGCGCTCAACGTTCTTTCGGGTATTTGGGGATTTTTTGAAGCCGCGTATATCATCCATCCGCCTGTAATCGGCAACGCTATAACACCCATGCCAAGAATGCTAAAAATGTTGCCAGTGGAAATGTTCATAAAAGCGTTTATTACAGCCCCTACGGTAAACAATATAATACCCACTAAGAATAAAGCTGATGAACCAAACCTATGCGCGTTTTCGACAAAACTACCCGGCGCGTAGTGCGGTTTTGGCACAGACCAGTATGGCTCTGCCCTATAATATTGCTCAGGGTATGCTGCCGCCTGAATCTGTGCCGACGGTTGTTGCTTTCTAAAACTTTGATCGTTGAATGTGCTGTCTGACCCGGGTTCATATGCTGCCGGCGAGCTTACCTCCGCGTCTATGCGTTTCCCGCAAAACGGACAAAACGCAGATATATCGCCCAGTTCGTTTCCGCAATGTTTACAAAATTTCATTTGATTTCCTCTCCTTTTAGACTATTTCTTTGGCCGCAACTCAATTTGTACCGCTTCGAGCCTTCTCGCTTCACCTGTTGTTCCTGCTGTTGCCCCATTACAAACCCAATCAAGCCATCCGAGTTTTTGGACGTGCGCCCTATACCAAACGTCATAATGTTTGGAAATATCGCCCCTTAGATAGATTTGGATCGCTTCCATCCGTCTGGCTTCTCCGGTAGTTCCCGATATATCCCCATTTGTGCTCCATCCTGTCCATCCAATCTTTTCCAAATGCGTCCTATAAACGACGTCGCCCTCCGCATTACTTAGTATTATCTTTATAGCTTCCATCCGCAGCCCTTGCCCTGTCGTGCCTGCCACTTCGCCATCAGAAACAAATGGCTGCCATCCTTGTTTTTGCACATGCGCGCTATATGAAATTGACGGGGTCGGCATGGGCGTAGGTGTTGGTGTAGGCTCGGGCGTCGGGGGCGGGGGTGGTGGCGTTGGAGTTGGCGTGGGCGTCGGCGCGGGTGGCGGTGTGGGCGCAGGCGTTGGGGTTGGCGTGGGTGTCGGCGCGGGCGTCGGCGTTGCGGTAGTTTTTGCGCGCAGCTCAATTTGGATTGCTTCGAGCTTTCTTCCCTCTCCAACAGTTCCCGCGGTAGCCCCATTTTTAACCCACGCAAGCCATCCATAGCCCGAGACGTGCGCTTTGTAGTAAACATCGTATTCTTTGGAAACATCGCCTCTTAAACTGATTTGGATTGCTTCCATTCGCAAGGCTTGCCCGGTCGTGCCGGAAACTGCGTCATTCATACGCTCGTCAGTCCATCCCGCTTTTTGCACATGTGTTTTGTAAACAACGTCCCCTTGAACATTGTTTAGCTTTATTTTTATTGCTTCGGAGCTAAGGGCAAGCCCGCTTGTGCCTGATGTTGCCCCATTGGAGACATATGGCTGCCAACCCAAGTGTTGCAGGTGCATACTATAAGATATGGTTGCGCCGCCCGTCTGTGGAGGTGTTGCCGATGGGTTTGGAATAGTCACTTTTTTCTCGCCGAGGAGTTGGTTGCCGCCCCCGGCTTGAGACAAATTGAGCGCGTAGACATATACGTCTTGCGTACCGCGTTTTGAGGTTTTCAGTACAGCGTCAAAACCGTGATTCCCTGTGATGCCGTGCTTGTCGTTAACGTCAGGTCTTGCTTTGTTGGCATAAATCCTGTGGCGTTCCGCCCCGTTAGAACCCGCCAGGCCTCCGATATACACATCTACTGTCACATTCTTATTTAAGTTGCTTTGGTCTGCAACCCAGCCTTGTACGCGAACATACGCATTTTCGTCAGAGCTGCCGCCGCGCACTTCGTCAAGCTCTCCGAAATTGGACGATATATCATTTACCGAATTATTTGAATCATACAGAAAGATTTCTCGCCCCGAGTAGTTTTTGATAAACTCAGAATATGTGTAGTAACTTAGATGAATCCCGTTGCCATTATACTCCATTGCATAAAAGCCCTTTTCATTACACGAAATGAAAGTAAGTGAATGTTTATCGCTTATTCTAATATGATCCCCTGCTTGTCCATTGGTCTTAAGTAACATCTTAAGCGTATCGGCAGTATGACTCTTTTTGCCGATTACTGCACCTTGTATTCCATAGATGCATTTAGATACAAATCGGCTGTAAGCCATGCAACCTTTCGACCCGGTAATACTCTGTTTGTATGCATTATCCTCGATAGTGTAATACCAATCAGGGGCATCATTAGGGTATGAAAATCTTCCTCCCCGGATGGCGGCAAATGTTGAATCAAATAGAAAATGTCTGATAACTTCTTTTGCTTTTGCCGCAGTGGTATTAGATTCGCTAAAATTCTGCAAATCAATGGCACTAAGCATTGCTTCTATCCGCGAATCTGTCACGCTTGATATGACAACGGCATCTACTCTCTGATGTGTTGCTGGTAAAATTGTTAAACCTATCAATAGTGACACAAAGAAACTAAGTAAACGCTTTTTCATAAAAATTAAACCTCCATTCTGAATATGTAATACTTGGGTATCCTCGACATTGCAAATTTTCTGCAAACAAACTCTTTGTTTTAGTTCTCGGCATCATTTTGGTCATTATGGTCAACATAATCAGGATCATCATAATAAAAACTATCGCCAATCTCTTCACGGTTCGCGTAAAAGCCTATCTCGTAAAACGCGTTATAAAACATCTCCGATGCGGTGCTGTATAATATCGCTTTGTCTCCCGTGTTTTCTACGTTTTCTGTTATCCCGAGAGTATTTGCCACAATCATGTACCCCTCCGGATATCCGCCGAGCTCCTCGGCTATATCTTCAAACCCGAGCACTTGCACCAACAGCATCACAACCTGTGAAAAAGTCATTTCGTCGTTTGGCTTAAATGTCCCGTCATCATAGCCATGCATCCACCCGCGCTGAGCAACCGCTTCTATGTATGTAAATGCCGAGTGGCTTGCTGTAACATCTGTAAAGCTGCTTGTTGCGGGTGTTGCCGCCTCTTCTTCAACAAACAATATGGCTAACAGCTCCGCGGCATCTGCGCGTGAGGTTGTCTTATCCGGGTCATATCTGCTGTCATCATTTGGCGCGGCAGTTGCAGCGCCATCCGGCGTTGACGTTTCGCTTTGCGCGCTTGGCGAGGGATTTTGCGCGGGCGGCTCTGTGCTGTCTTGATTCGGTATTTCACCACACGCTGTCAGCAAAATTATCATAAGCAATAACGTGATTGCAGACCTTATCATTTGCGTTCCCTCCCTGCGGCGCTTCACTTTTTCGCGGACGCTATCACATTCTTGTTTCTTTTGCAGGCCATAATTAAAAGGCACGCAGGAGGGTTTAAATTGCTAAAGCAATCCTACCCAAGCAATCACGCAAGTAATTGCCCGTGTCGCCGTCAGGCGACGCTGCCTACGCGCCGATGTTTTAATTCAGCGTTTATTACGAAATGTGCTGCCACAAAAGTTGCAAAATCAGGTTGAAAATACAAAGATAAAAATGTATACTGATATTGGCTGTAGTGGCGGTTTTTCCGTGTCTGTAGGCGTGGACTTTGATGATTTCCCTACATTCGCCGTGCGGTGATTGGATCCACCTCACGGTCGCTGCGGCCCTTTGTTATGGCCTTACGGTCGTTAATCTATCATAAATGTTGACAAAATGCAAGAAAAATTTACGAAATTTTTACAAAACGAGGATTTCAACTTGCATCGCCTCGTTGTCCAATATGTTTGCCAATCCCGCAGATTAGCAAACTCGGGAGAAAAAGTCGTTGTTGAAAAATGGCTTTGCTGTGGTACGCTATCAATAGCTGTGCCTTTTGGACCTTTCTTTTTTTGCGTATGATTATGTTTTTCTTATATTTTGCTCCCGCAAATGCCTGTATAGCGTGCTTTTTTTTAGCCCGGTCACTATACCCATCTGCGAAATTGTGATTTTCCCCCGCTTCCATTGAGTTACCCATTTGAAAAAATCGTCAGGCAGTCTTTTTGCGGGACGCCCCATATGCACGCCTCTTGCCTTTGCCGCCGCGATTCCCTCCGCTTGGCGTTTCTTTATGTGGTCGCGCTCCGTATGCGACACAAAGCTAAGGATTTGCAAAGTCAAATCCGCAATGAATGTTCCCATCAAATCCTTATATAACCGCGTGTCAAGCAGCGGCATATCAAGCACCACAACATCAATGCCTTTGTCCTTCGTTATGATTCGCCACTGCTTTTGAATTTCATCATAGTTGCGGCCTAAGCGATCTATGCTGGAAACATATAGCGTGTCGCCGTTCCTGACCTTGTAGGCTGACGGCGTGGGGATTTTCCGTTCCGTGAGGATTTTTGTAATCTGCACGGTAGTGTGCCCCGCCAGAGCCAATCTGAACATCTCTTTTACGACCTCCGCCGGTTCCTCATCCACAGCCAAACGGTTCTTGTTTGTAGGATCAACCTTGTAACCGTATGGCGTCTGTGCGCTGATAAAAAGTCCGTTGTACGCCCGCTGTCGCTTAGCCGATTTCACCTTGCGGGAGAGATCTTTGGCGTATAAATCGTTGAGAATATTCCGGAACGGAGCTATGTCGTTGTCCGGTCTGATGGTGTCGATGTTGTCGTTGACGGCTATGTAGCGAACCTTTTTCTTTGCGAAATACATCTCGGTGTAATAGCCTGTCTGGATGTAATCCCTACCTAACCGTGATAAATCCTTTGTAACAACTAAATTCACTTTGCCGTTGTCAATGTCCGTCAATAACCGGTTGAAGTCGGGGCGGTTGTAGTTGAGGCCGGAATAACCGTCGTCAGCGTACACGTCATAAATGGTGAAGCCCTGCTCGTGGCAATATTTTTCCAACATCATTTTCTGTGTGCCGATACTGGTACTCTCGGAATCCGTCCCATCGTCCTTGCTCAAACGGCAGTATATCGCAGTTGAATACGCCGCCGTCTGTAATCCCTTATGTTCCATGTGAACTCCTTTCCTCTGGAACAACATGGTTTGGGAATTTACGAAAATGAGATTGGTAAAAATCTCGGTTGCGGTCGCCGTGCCGCCGAAATGCTCGGTCACAACGAATTTGATAGGTTTGCTTTTCATAGAAAGCCTTTCCGACACACGAAAGGTCTTTCGGCACTTGTCATAAAAGCGTCTGTCGGATCGGTAACGCTTTACACCATTGTAATGTTCAATTCTAAATGTGGGGCAAATTTCCCACGCATCCCGCCTCGGATGGACGGGTTCCGGTTGCAATGAAGTGTGTCTGTAAAATTTATTTCAACAAAGTTGTTGATAAGGGTAGTATGACCGCAAAGGGGTCAGTCCAAGAAGCGACCTATTAGTGCATATTGGCGACATAGGTCTTGATGCCCTGCGGGCCGCGTTTGTAGCCGTGACCCAGAACCGCGTTTGTTTTGGCTATGGTCTGCTTTTTGTCGTTTTTCTCACGGGTAATATCGTAATATTGCTGTGCGTATGTTTTCGGCAGCCCGTGGTAACTGTTGTTAAAATATGTATTGCTGTGTCTTTGTTTCAAGGCTCCCCGGAGCATTTTGCCGACGTGAGCCGGCGTCAGTTTCGTGCCGTCTTTTAGATTTTCCACAAGGAAGTCATCGGGTTTCTTTCCGGTGGTAATGGCTTTGACCGCGTCCCGCGCCTCTGCGCTAAGAAACGGAATCCTTCGTGGTCTGCCACCCTTCGCGCCGCCCTCCGGCCCGTCGACGATCACGACATAGCCGAACCCGAACTCACCTTTTGCGAAATGAACATTCTTGACTTTCAGACAGGTATCTTCTTCGACCCTCATTCTCCGGTGTTAAGCGATAATACAACGGCGTTGACGACCTCGGAAGCTCTGCCTCTCAGGTCGTCGATAGCGACATTCGCGACTTCCTTCGGGATCGGCTTGTTCTTGTGCTGCACTTCTTTCGTGGATTTCGGGGCGGCGACGTTATCCATATCCCAATCAAACCGCCCCTTGTCCCGGAAATAAACGTGCTTACAGCATAGCTCTAACTTCTTGAGCCTACTGTAATTCGTCCCAAGTGTCTTTTGCGCCCATCGCTCCGTCTTTGAGTTCATATATGCTTGAATGACGTCCCGGTCGATATGGTAGGCTTTGGTTTTATCGGAATAATGCTCACGGATGAATTTGCCGAGGTTCTTCGCGAGATCGAGCATATCGTCGAAAGAAGAATTGGCGTAAATCTTCCAACTGGTGTCGATGGCATCGTTGAACTTGTCGGCGCGCTTGCTGTGGCAGGGAGAAGCGCAGCCATGTACTACGTTCTCCAGTTGCTTTTGAATGTTTTTTGACATGAGAATGTCCTCCTTAAAAATTGGTTCAAAGATATGATGTTGATCGAGGTGCCAACTCAAAACAACATCTCGTTATATATAATGACTTTTATAGTGCAAGTCCAAGAAGCACCCAATATTAGTATGCAAGCAAAATTTTGTGTTTCTGTAAAAATAGGATGATGAAATCTCCTGTTTGCCAAAACACAGGAAAAAATCCGCCCCGGCGACGCGCTCTCCGACCGCGTCGCCGGGGAAGCAGATTACAGGAATAAAAGCAAAGACACAGGTGTGTCGGAACGAAAATAATAAAGCGTTTCACCGAAACGGCTGAGATATTAGCCAGAGTGCTGAATAGAAAATATTGCTTGCCGGAGTGCCGGAACGAAAGCGACTTTGGCCGGGTTGAATATGCGAAAACACACTGCCTATGCGGGTGCGGGCATAGCAAAGCTGCCGTTACAGTACCTCCGCTCCCTTCGGTCGCTCCGTTACTGCAACGCCTATATGCTGAAAAAATATGTATTTGTGATTTGCCGGTTCGTCAACGGACGCTGGCGTTTGTCCGGGACGCGGGAGGCACTCCCGTTTGAACATGATTACTTTCAGAAATCCGCCAATTATCATCAGCGGCATAGGGCCTATCAGAATAAGGGACACGTTCAATCCGCAGATCCGATATGCGCCTTTCAGTTCTTGTAAAGCTTGAAAGACCTCTCACTTTTTTCCGAATGCTGAGAGTTACATTCCGTCTACCTATCCTTGCTTTTTAAGGCGGTCAAGGACAAACCTCCCGTTTACCTCTTGTTGTTTTCTCTTTGTTTTTTTGACATTGACTGTCTTCGTGGATTCTTTTTACGGTCTGCGCTGTGGAAAACTACGGCAGCAGCGGTGCCGGATCTTACCGCCAAACTCAAAAAATCCTACGAGGGTGTAACAGCCAACCCCGGTTGTCACAGGATGCGGAAAACAACTTGCCTCCGATTTTTTTCTGACTTGTCCGATATAACCCTTAACGCAAGGATCAACAAACGGTCAGAAGAACATAAAAATCATCGGCGCGAAAGCGGCAGTCTCATCAATTTTTTAGTGATATAGACTTCCCGCTTTCACTCATCCAACTCCAGACGTCGTTACAAGAATCTATACATAGTATGTCAGATATACCCCCAACACAAAAAGCGCCTTTCCGAAAGGCCGGAAAGGCGCTGATATATAAAGCATTATAAGCAAATGTTGTGTGCCGCTGCGGGTGCGTTAAGCCCGCAGCGGCGACAGTAGATAATGGGAGCCGCGCCAAAACGCTGCAGCGCGGCAAGGTAAACGATTCTCATTCTGCCAAGGGTCAACGCCTTTGCGTCTATTCCCTCTATTTAAGATTATACAATAAATTTTTCGTTTGACCCACCGTTTTGAAAAATAATTTGAAAATCGCCGAAGAGTTAATCTCCGGCGCAACAATTTATAATGCTACAACATTCGCAACAGGAAATGGTGGGAGCGGTAAATTTGAAATCAACAGTTCTTGACCCTTAGTCCGAACCTTTGAAGCACAGGAATAATCTAAAAACAGAGGTTGATACCGTGCGCCTGTATCACTATACAACCCACAAATGAACGGCGCATCATCGTAGCTGATAATCCAGTCCAAATGACGGAGTGACCTCACATATTGGGATAAAGCAATATGGTCTTGATTTGTATAATAATGACGATAAATTTTTGATCCCTGCTCATAATAGGGGGGATCAAAGTATGTAAAACAATTTTGTTGTAAAAAACGCGGGTTCTGCAATCGCATAAAATCAAGTGCATCGTGCAAATGAACTTCAACCCTATTTGCATATTCCGCAATCTGCTGAATGACGTTTATTATGCGTTCTTTATTAAATCTGCAATTTATGTTGTACTGAGAGGTTTGATTGATTCCACCAATAGGATTAGCCTTGAGTATTCCTGAAAAATTAGTTCGATTAAAAAATAATCCTGCAAAGCCAAGCTCTAATATATCGTTTTGTCCTAAATCATTTTGCTGTCGTAGCGGATTTAGCTGCCGCCATGTTTCTATCGTTATTGGTATCTCTATGATTTTGCGACAAAGCTCATCTGTTCTATGAAATACGCTTTCCCAAAAAGCATAGAGCAAGACATCTTTTTCGCATAAAACAAGTGTTTGAATAACCCCTCGCCGCAACAATTCTAACCCTACAGCAGCACTTCCGGCATACGGTTCAAAAAAACAACAACCTTGAAGGTTATTTGCTTGCAATAGATCATCTATATAATTGGTCAAAGCCCTTTTCGCACCCGGATATCGCAATGGATTGATTGTTTCCGGCATGATGTTCCCCCTTTTTATAATAAGTTTATAATGCCTTGTATCAAAGCATACATTCCAGCCGCCGCAACACCTTCTAATGAGTCTGGCGTTACGTTGATATTACCCGGATAATGTATATTCGCATTTAGAAATTGGCGATGAGTTGCCGCTACAACACGATCATAAATATTTAGTAAGTTTTGGTCAGGGAACACAAGCGGTTTTATGCTCCCTTGATTGATATGGTTTTCCATTCCGCCTAATGACGGAAACGCACCGATTCTCAGAGTAGAACAATATCCGCTCCATTGGCCTGTTTGTATCATGCGTAGTTTTAATGCTTGCTCATATACCGTTCTCAAAACCATTCCGGTGGCTATAGGAAACGTCTTATACGATTTTTGTCTGTTAATATTTACAGTAGACAGACGATATAATTCATTTAGAGCAACAAGTAATCCTTGATGGTCTTGATTTACTGGGTCTACTTTCCCTTGCCAACTGATAGATTCAAAAAAGCTTCTCGGTCCGGGCCCTCCGGGTGACGGCCCACCACTACCGCTTGAATCTCCATCGGAACCCGCGCTACTATTATCGTTAGCGTCTGGATTTTCATCATCAGAACCATTAGAGCCACTTCCGCTCTCCGTATCATTTTCAGGGGCATTATTATTGCTGGGCGTACTTTGATCGCTATTGCTATCATCACCAGCAGATGAATTCCCTATAATCTGTTCTAATAAGGGCATAATCCCATCTATATCAGAAAGAACATTACGGGTGTTCGCTCTTTCTGTAACAATAGTGCTTTCAAACACCAATAATGTTATTTGAGCAAACAAGCCGCTATCTAATGCACTAACTATATTAAAATCATTATCATAAGAAATTTTTAAAATCTCTGTGGGAGAAGCCTTTGTCCCAACAGGGAATTCGAATTTAGCTTTAAATATCCGCCAAAACGGGTCGGTCTTCACTTCAATTATATCTCTGTTAAATTCAGAATGCTCCAGGCAATATTGATTATATGTATTTAAGAAAAATTTATAATCCCGAATATCTCCCTTGATTTCGCTTTCGCTAATCCCTGTGATTCTCGACAGATTTTGAATGCTCTGTCCGGCTTGATAATTAGCCGCAAAAAATTGTTTTTTCGCCAAAGGTTTCCACTGCTTAACACCTTCAATATGGCGTTTGGTCATAAGCTCCAGCGCAGCATCTCTATCTGGCAAGACATCGACTTCAATAACGTCGGAGCTTGATTTCAATTTATCAGAAACAGATGGGATTTTATGTTCAAATCCTGATGGGATCAAATCCCGTGATAATAAAAGTTGAAGCGAGCATGTTCGGCGATTTCCCTCAACAACAACATATTTATCATCTTTTTTCAATACAACAATACGCTCCCCTGGCAGTAAACTCCCATATGTATTTATTGCCGTAGCTAAATCACAAACCTCCTCATATGTGAGCAAATATTTTCGTATATCGGCTTGTTCACGCTTTGAAAGAACGACAAAACGTGGGTTTTCATCGTCCAGCAATAATTCTAATGGAGAAATTCTTGTTGACAAGATTTATGCCCTCCCTTCATTTGCTTATCCTTATATTTCCCAATAACCTATCGGCGCTTTGCTGATAAGCGATTTCCAAATTTGCTTTTTAGGTGGTGGTGCTCCGATTTTAACGATGTCAACAAATCCATCATGTGAAGAAGACGAACCGCCTTCTGTAATCGGACCGGAATACAATTTGGCATTGTCGAGTTCAATTATTTTTCCGTCTGATTGGTTTATTTTTTCACCGTACCCGTATGCAAGGATATTAACTTCATTCAGGCTTTCGGCAAGATATTTCGGCAAAATTAATGCCGTAGACTTGGATATATAATCTGCCAATACATCTTGGACGAGCCAAATAGTTTTACCGCCCCATGCTATTCCTACTTGCGATTTAACAATCAATTGACTAACCATTCTTGCCCATACTTGGCGATAATTTATTCCGGGTCCGTTATGTTTTGCTCCATTTAAGATTGCATCTTCACAAGCCATTGCAATCTGTGTTCTTTTTTTCTTATCGCCTCCGGATGTGCTGGAAGTCATAACCTCTATGATGATAAGCGGATCGGAGGGGAAATTATCAATCCAATATTCTGAATCTCTGTATGAAAGGGTGAAACCACTTTTTTGAACAAGTTTTTGGACGACAGACTCTGGCATTTCTAACAATTCTGAAGCTTCTTGTAAGCGAATTCGCCTAATCCCCGATAATACATAATCAAATGTATAATCAAAGGATTTCGCTTCATCATCTTCTGTTGTTGACTCTGCCTTTATCTTCACTTCTCCCCAAGCCAAATATTTCTTTGTTTCGTCCAGTTGGGAATATAATGAGAGTTGTTTTCTGAGGTGCGTTTGATAACTTGATAGATTTCCACCTTTAAGCGATAAAAGTCTCCTTGGGCAAACGATCCATGGCTGTTCATTTTCGCGGGTTTGAAGAGAACAAATTCCTACTTGAATAATATCTTTATTGGGAAATTTCTCCCTTAATTCAGGATGTTTCGATAAATCAATAGCAGACTGATAGCGATTACCCCCGCCGTCACATTCTGCATTCATAAACGGACACCAAGCACAGCGCAAATTATTTTCGGCTTCTTCACTCCAATGGTTAAGGCGATAGCCATACAATTCAAATATTTTACTCATATAAATACCTCCGAATTTCATCACCCATAGCAAAAGCTAACGGTGGCGGAACTGAATTGGCCACTTGCCGATGTTGATCAAGATTTTTCACCGAACCGGTACGTGAACGAATAGGACCGTACAACAAATAATCGTCATCATAGCCATGAATCCGCATATACTCTCTGGGCGTTAAATAACGGTTTTCTATGGGATGATAAAAAATCTCACCACATCGCAATGTGTTGGAAGGTTTTTTTCTGTCTAATCGTAAATATTTTGTGGTATCTTTGGCAGATAAATTTCCAAGCAAATCTTTGCTTAAATGTGTTTGTGCTGATAAATAAGCTCCTTCCGGCACGTGTGAAATGCGTTCCCGATCACGTGGTGGTGTAACATCAACATGCCCGTCTTTTCTATCATAAAATGTTGTTCCCCTAATCTTTTCATGCGGAGTTCCTAATCCCTCTAACACTTCTCCAACGGTAATGTACGGAAGCGAGTTGAAAAGATTAGGGTATTCATTAGATGGGACATGAGTGCGTTGGGGATAAACAAATCCATTGTGTCCATATGTAGCAACCACAAAAATACGCTCTCTCATTTGGGGAACTCCATAATCAGCAGCGCTGCAAACTTGCCATTTAGGTACATAACCAAATCTTTCAAGCTCTGAAAGGAAGTGTTTAAATACCCCGCCTTTTTCGCCGCTTAAATCCCTCGCAGATAAGAGACCTTTGACCTGTTCCAATAAAATCACTTTTGGTTTTAAGTATTCAGCAAACCTTAAAATCTCAAACAACAGCGGGCCGCGTTCATCGTCTAAACCATTTTGCTTTCCGGCCAATGAAAAGGGTTGGCACGGAGGTCCACCAAAAAGCAAGTCCAATTCGCCTATTTTTAATTTTAATTGATTGCATAAAATCTCAGGAGAAACGTTTTTGATGTCGTCTTCAATTACGATTGTTTTATTATTTTCGCGGATCGCAGCTTCTCTGAGGGTTTCGCAACAATATTTATCAATTTCAATTTCAGCAAGCACCCTAAAACCGGCTTTTTTTATCCCAATATCCATTCCGCCAGCACCGGAAAACAGGCTTATGGCTATCGGTTTGTTTTGTGAAATATGATTATTCATTTCCCATTCTCCGTTTCGCACTATTAGCATTTATTTTAAGGTATTCTGATATATCATTCCTGTCTATTCGCCAAGAATTCCCGACCTTTGAAGCAATAAGCTGATTACTTTGAATCAATCTCCGAACAGTTTTGTCGGATACTTTTAAATATTTAGCAGTTTGAGAAACTGTAAGCAATTCATCAGCCATTTGTCTTCCTCCAAATATCAGCAATAATATTTAAATTATAACATGATCGAATTAAAAAGTAAAGCCCTGTTTGGGAAGTTTTTGGACACAGGTAGACATCACGGACATTTCAAAATAAATAACCCGCACTACCTTTAGGCAATGCGGGCAACCGACAATCCGTTGTTCCAGTATAAAACCAATGCTTTTTCATCATGGGGTTACATAGACGAATTCATTCTCGTCTGTGTTCGTCTTACCAATCCGCACATCGTTATATTGATCGTCTATCCAATGGCGTTCATAATTGTAGTATATGGCGTCATTGCCGTCACCGTCAGTATAGGTATAAACAGGCTTTCCGTTAGAGTCGTGCTCGCCTTTCATTTCCCCCGAACCTCGCGCCAACGCTCCGCTGTCGCCAAAGTAGCGGGCGACTTCTTCTATGCTCAAAAGAAAGATTTTGTTGCCGACAATCTCTCCGCCTGAGGTATCATACCAAGAATTATCAGGTGTTGCTACCCGTGTCTCAGATATCCGCTCCCTGTCGTTTGCAGAAAAGCTGTTGTAGAACTCGCCGTTCAAGTATTGCCGTATATCACTGTCTGCCCATGTGATTTCTGTCCAGTCTTTGTGGTATGCTCTGAAATATACTCATTGCTGACCCTTGCGCTCAAAAGGCTTTTTTGAATAGATAGTCAAAGTGTACGCCTTGACTATTATCCCCACACCAAAAGCCCCTTGAACAAGAGGGGCTTTTGGCCAATGAAAGGGACAAGAAGACGTTGGGCGCGTCGGCGGCAGGATATTTGCCTTTGGAGAGGAATATTGTTTGCCGCCGCCCTTATAAACGCTAAAGGACCGCGCCCGCCCAAACATTCATCAGAAGTTGACCGCTGCCGTGTTGTAGACCACAAAGCCGTGCGCCTCGCAAAACAGCTCAAACTCCAAAGAGCCGGCAAAGCCGTGGAAAATCAGCACGCGGTCGCCGTGCGAGTTTAGCGCGGCGAGCCAGTAGTTATACCCGCCCGTGTCGGGCTCACGCCCAAAGAACGCCATGTATAAGTATTCTATAAACTCTTCGTTGCTTAAGTTCTTCTCGTTCATCTCCGCGCTGAACACAAAGCCGTAGACGACCTGCGCCGCGCTAAGCGAGCCGTCGAGAAGCCCGGTCATCCAATAGTCATACCCGGCCTCGTCGGGTTCGCGTCCCAGGGCGTTGAGATAGAGGTTTGTCGAGAATGATGCGGGGGTAAACGGCGCGGGGGTCGGTTTGATGTCCGGTGTCGGTTTTGAATCTGTCGGCGCCTGCGGCCCGATGATTTCCTCTTCCGCTGCAGTATAGTTTATGGTAAGGGATAAAGTTTTTGTGTCGGCCGGAGTTCCGACGCCTTTAGAAAGCGTGACAGTAAAGGCGTAAGAACCGTCAACGCCGTCGCCCGCTTCAAACTCTGATTCCGCTTGCGCAGCCGCGAAGAGCACTGGATTGACCACAAAGACTACGCCGTTTAAATCCAACTCACCGATAATTGCCTCAACCGCCGCTTTTGCCTCTTCTTCGCTGCCTACGTCAGCTTGGTCGGCTTCGTATGCCTCGTCCTCGACCAAATCTTTTGCGGCGGCGATGGCGGCATTGTCTGCGACGGCGGGGTCTGTCACTGTGAGCGTGTAGCTTGCCGAAGCCGCCGCGTATGTCGTGTCAGCCGTGATAGCTGCCGTGATGGTGACTGTGCCCGCGCTGACTATCGTCACTTCACCTGCGGCGTCTACTGTTGCTATGCCCGGAGTGCTGCTTGAGTAGGTTATAGTTCCCGTGGAGGCGGGATGACTTTTTGTCAATGCGTTGGTAAAGTTAGAGTCGCCTAAGTCTTTATCCACATGGCTGTCCTCGAATGAGAGCGTCTGCGCCGTCAGGTTCGTGTGCAGGAAGGTCGCCACTATCGCGATCACGCCGTCTACCGCGTCGCTTGCGTTTACGGTATAGTCTTGCGTCGCATTTTGCCCTGCCGCTGTCAGGTTGACAAGCCCTGTGCCGCCCGTGAACGATAGTGTGTTCGTTGTTGTAGGATCGCCGCCGTCATCGGTTTCGCCGAGTACATAACTTAGCGTTATAATGTCGCTTGCGCGTCCGGTGTTTGCGGAAAGCTCTACATCTTCGTCGTCTTCACCTGTGTCGACATTGCTTATGGTGATGTTATACGGAACAGTATTGCCGCTGTCAAATGTGGCGGTCCGGCTGCCCGTGGCGTCTGCGCGGGTGATGACGCAGGTGATGGTCTTGCCTGCATCTGCGGCGGCGATGGTGTAGCCTGCGCTGTTAGTACCGACATTCACGCCGCCCGCCTGCCACTGATAGCTAAACGTGCCGCTGCCGCCCGTAATAGATGTTGTACCTGCCGAGAGCGTCTGCCCTATGGCGTTTGTGCCTGTGATAGAAGCCATGCCGCCGAGAGCGGGGAGCGTGACACGCTCAATCGTGCCTGTTTCCGCTGCCGCCACTGTAACGTCAATCTCTGCGTCAGTAAACAGGTCGTCAGCCGTAGTAGCATTTGTCAGTTTCCACATGAGAGTGCTTGCCGTGTTGGTTCTCTCAACTTTTTTGGTTATAGCGGCGGCGGAGTTGTTGATAATCGTCAGTTTAGCGGTATCGCTCATCTTTATATTTGATGTTGAGATTGCCGTCCCTTTGCTACTTATCGTTGCCGCGCCGGTTACCTCGACTCCAGCAACGTTGATGGCTGTGCCTGTTGTGTTCGCCTTCACCGTGCCACCTGCGAGTGTAACTTTGTCTGTTGCATAGGCGGCATTAATAACCCCGCCTGTGCCATTGTTGATGACTTGAGCGGTGTCCTCTATTGTGATTTGATTGCTTGCCCCGAACACGCTGATAGAATAGTTGTCGCCCGTGCTTTTAACTTGGGCTGTGCCGCTGATATTCACGCTGTAGTTGCTCGTTCCTGATGCGTGGATTGCACCGCCACCTTCTGATTCAAGAGTATTCTCTACAACAGCTCCGCCGGAAATATTAATATTCGTTGCATTTTGAGCCACAATTGTCGCATTGTTCCCTGCTCCACTATTTTTTAATGTACCGTCGGTCATTGTCAGGTTTAGGAAAACGGTAACAGCGGGACCTTCGGTATTTTCAATCGTACCGCCGCTGATGGTGATGTTGCGTCCCCCTAAGGCGGCAGAAGCGCCTGTGCTTAATCGTATGATACTCCCGCCGCTCTCCATTTCAAATGAGCCGTTGCCACTGACGGTTACAAGACGGCCGGTGGGAGCGCCTGAATACTCGGCTGTCCACCTGACGTTACGGGCGCCGTTGTTTATCGTGAGCACACTGCCGTTTATCGCGCTCGTTACAGGGGCCGTGCTGATGATGTTGACGTCGCCCGATAGGGTAATGGTGTTTGTTCCTTCATCGTAAGACCAGTTTGTGTCTGAATCGCCTTCTGTTAAAATTGAGAGGTCTATTGTGTCTGCACTGTGCATCGCCCTTGCCGTCTGCGGCGCGATGAAGCCGCCGGGTATGAATGTCAGCACCATTGCTATGGTCAGTAGTGTTGCCAGTAGGGCGCGGAATCCTTGACGCGCCGTTTCTGTGGATAAGCGTGTTTTTGTGTTCATTTTGTTCTCCTCCTAAATTTGTTTGTCGTCCTACGCCAATTTTTTGTTATATGGGGTGTGGGGAACGCAAAAAAGCGGGTCTCCCCTCGGCAAGGGAATAACCGCCTGGTGGTTTATGTGAAATTTGACGCGCAGATATGCGTATAGCCTGAGGCTTAGGTCAGCACAGTGCGCAGTGCTCAGTGCGCTGGTCAGCGCACGGGTCAGCGCACGGGTCAGCGCACGGAAAGAAAACGGTATTATCCGCGTGCGTGCGTGCGTGCGTGCGTGCGTGCGTGCGTGCGTGCGTGCGTGCGTGCGTGCGTGCGTGCGTGCGTGCGTGCGTGCGTGCGTGCGTGAATAATTTTGTCGCTTTCCGTCATTTCTGTCAAGTCCTGATCAAGTTTTATTTTGCGAGTTTCTTTTCCGTATAAGCAATTGTTTGCTTATTATAACATGGTTTTGCGGGATTGTAAAGGCTTTTTGAGAGTTCATTTTAACAAAATCAGTCGAGAGCAGAAATATGTTATTATTGCCTCATAATGATTTCATATGATATAATACGCATAGAAACGAGGGATGCCATGTGCAGTAAATCTGTTCTAAATGAAATTACCGATAAAGTAGTAAAGGCAGCAAAAGAGAGTCTTGGAGATAAGCTTGATAAGGTCATTCTCTATGGCTCTTATGCTCGTGGTGATTTTACCGATGAATCTGATATAGATATTATGGTAATTGCTGATGTTGAGGTAGAAGAATTACGGAGCATTGAAAAAGAGTTGTTGGACATTACTTGGGAATTAGGATATGAGTATGACCTTATAGTAGCGCTTTTCTTAAAAGATAGTGAAACGTTCTATAAATTCTTACCTGCTGAACCCTTTTATCAAAATATTATGAGAGATGGGGTGCTGCTCAGTGCTTGATGATATAGTTCGCGTAAGTGTGAGCTTGCGAATAGAAAAATCACGAAATTGCTTAAAAGCAGTTGAAAAATATATTAGTTCACTAAGTATTGACAAACCGGAGTAACATTTGATGAAACGGAGCATCTCGCGGATATTTATATAAAAAAGGCATATCCCGGCACAAACGGCGCAGGGATAATCGAAATCGAAATTATTAAATGGGGAGGACAACAACCCATGAAGAAATTAACCATATCAAAAATTGACAAAACCCGCATTGGCAATCTAAGGTAAATTTTGCTACAATTGATAATGTTGCAAGCTGGGACGCATAGCCCACATACGGATAAGGATGGGTAGATAATGAAATATTTAGCGCGTGTCATATCGGTCATCATAAGTATAGTTTTCTTTGCCGCGTGTTCCGGCAGCTATGAGCAAGAGGACACGGATAGTAACAGCAATCTTGAGACTATTACAAATGTGAGCTGGGCAAGTTTTTATCGAAACGTAGAAGAGCTTGCACGAGACAGCGATTTTATAGGTCTTGTGCAAATTACCGCAGAGTTGGGGAACGAGCAAATTGTTCCTGACGGTTTTGGCACAGCGTCGGAATCCGGGTTTGCGATACCTCTCACTTTTTACTCCGCGAAAGTTTTGGACGGTATCATGTACACACAGGGCGAAATAGAGATTGTTATGACTGGAAAAAGGGGAGAAGTCCAAGTATCGGACGACCCGCTTTTGGGCGTCGGGGACACATGGTTTATTTTCGCGCGGCATAACAACAATGGAGCATATACTATTTTGGGCGGGCCGCAAGGGCGGTTTGCTTATAACAAAGATAATAATACCATATCGTCGCTGTCTTATATATTATCAGGGCAAACGCGCTTAGAGCTTGAAGAAAACGGCATATTCATGACGGAGCTTAACTTATCCGAAGTAAATACCCAAATAGCGGCACTTAGAGACGGCTAATCAAATCTATTCGCCAATGGAGGTGGTTGAAGATGAAAACGATAAGTAAAATTGAGCAAGAGGTCAATCAACGTCGGGGTAACAGCATTTGTCTAACTCTTTTTTAGACAACAGCTAATATCGAGCATAATCGTTCCCGCTGTAATCAGCAAACCCCCGATAATTGTTTTAACATCCACCGCTTCGCCGAGAATCATAAATGCAAACAAGGCTGCAAGCAGCGCGTACACAATCCACATGACGTCAACTCCTATCTTCTAACATGACCGCAAACGGCATAACACCTACATGAAAGCTGTTTGCTTCCTCTGTTTGTTTAAATGTGAATTATTAATCGATTAACAAAATACTTAGAAAAGGAGTGAAGCAGATGTAAAATTCCCAACCTTTACCTCAAGGCAGCAAGTTCATTACTAAGCTGTGTTATGCGGCTGGCGTTAAACGAAAAGTACATCTACCCGCTCTTCCTTAAATAACTCATACACATAAGCAGACCCGTTCAAGTAAAGCCCCGTTTCAACATCATGAAGATTTTCGAAAATCCGCGAACTATAGAATATTGCCATAGCCTCCCCTATGCTAATGTTGTTGTCCTCCATTATGTAACCGACAATATCGCCTATAGCGTATTCAATAAGCATATCCGCTTTACTCACAATACCACGCTCCTGTCTTTGTTAAATGGTTTACTGCATTTTGTGTATGGAACGAATATTGGTTGTTGAGTTTCCGATATTTCATAGCTTTTGCAAGTGCGTCAGTATCAATAAAACCTCCTGTTAATTGCCTTAATTGCAAGGCTATGTCATCATCAGCCACCGCGCCAATCACAATATCATATTTATTATCATGATTTGAGTTAACATTCGCCAAATCAGTAAATTTACGGTTTCGATTATTCAATACAAACATCGCCCACTCCGAGCTTGGTTCGTCAAATACTTTAATACTTAAATTTTCTGCTGATAATACCGACTCATCAAACTCATAAACAGTAATCCATGACTCACCCGAAAAGATACGGCTTACTCGTTTTGCCCAAATCTCAGCCTGTTCTTTAATTGAAGTAAGATAAAATCCGCGTCCAAAATCTTTATACGAGCGGCACTTTGATAAGTCAATTCTTTTTATCTCGATATTAGAGCCATGGTACAAAATCATTGCAATGCTCCTCCTTTGGCCTCACATATAAGCGCTAAATCATCAATCGTGTCGTCAAACGAAAGGAGATGTTCCGCTTCATAATGCTCATCTAAAAAGGCTATGCCGCCGTGAAGGTAAAGGTACTGAAATGACGATTTGACTGATATGTTAAACCGACGGGCAAATTCGCTCACACAAGCTACTGTCCAACCAACTTTATTCTCCATAATAATCTCCATTTCTCTCAGCAGAACCGAGAGTTTTTTTACATTGCTTGCTTTATATCATCAGGGATGCCAAGCGGTTAATTATCTAATCATTGTAACGTGAATTTATTCACGCGTGAATTTATTCACGTTTCTCTCCTGTTTCTACCCATATTATACTTATTTGCCGTCTAAATTGCAATCTTTTGCGCCGCGCTTTTCCCTCACGCCGGATGACCGCTATGTTATTTCCGCTATAAAAGCGATATAAGGCGCGATACGAGAGTAGGCGCGGCAAAAACGCGAGAGCAGGCGCGGCAAAAAACGTTGTTGAAATGGCTATGCTGTAGTATACTATTAATAGCTATGCCTTTCTTATGGTGTAGTGAGGAGGACTATAAACCATGAGAACAACAAAAATCTTCGCGCTCATAATTGCGCTGATAATGGTATTCGCGCTCACGGCTTGCTCCGATAGCGGCAACAACAATTCGGGCGGCAGCACCAACACGCCGTCGTCGGAAACACAAGGCAATAGCGGCAATGTCGGCGATTCGTCCGCGACGTCACCGAACCCGAAACAGGGTAACGGCGGCGATGACCCGCCGCCCCCCGACACCCTGCCGCCTCCCGCGGACAACCCCTACACCGCTTACGACAACGCCACCGAGCAGGAGCGTGCTCTGGGAGACACCATATCCCTCGAATTCTGTTATCACTTGAGCGGCGACATGTTGATCACCTTCAAACCGATAAGCCCCAGCTCGAGCCGGTACATCGAACTTGATTCCATCGCCGTTCTGCGCGGAACCGACAAAAACAACCTTGAAGTGATTGCCGTTCTGACCGCCGAGCAGCGCTGGAACCAACCGGAGCGGCTTTATATCGACAGCGGCGCGGTGGGCAAGGGCTATTATTACGGCATCGCCGGCGTTGCGGGCGGCGTGACGGGCGTGCCCGCGATGATCACGGAAGGAAACCCCCACAGCTCCCGACGTTGGTACAAGGGCGATGGCGGTTATCTTCGGGTTGCCCCCGACAGCTTGGGGAACAGCCAATATCAATCCATCGTATTCTACGATTTGGACGGGTATCTGCGCTTTACCGCGGACGGCGGTGAGGCGGCTCGTGACGAGCGTTTTGACAAAGCGTGGCAGTATGAGAGCTGGCTCGAGACAATGTATGAACCCGGGGATTATTTAAATATGGGACGTATCAACTTCGATATATCCGATACGACCTTTGAATTATACGGGGTATGGACTAATAGCGGTCCTAATCCGCCCCCTTATCCGCCTTGCGAACCGGCACTTTATACATTTACGCTTTATTGATTTAATGTGGGGAGAATGTTTATTTCAGAGTATCAAACGTTATTTTTAGAGGTCGCGGACGTGATGGAGTAGAAGCCGAAATGTGCGATATAGCCGAGTTATAATACGCATAGAAACGAGGGATACCGTGTGCAGCAAATCTGTTCTAAATGAAATTACCGATAAAGTAGTTAAGGCAGCAAAAGAGAGTCTTGGAGATAAGCTTGATAAGGTCATTCTCTATGGCTCTTATGCTCGCGGTGATTTTACCGATGAATCTGATATAGATATTATGGTAATTGCTGATGTTAGACTTGAAGATAGACATAAAGTATATGATATGATTTGGTCTGTTACCGGAGATATGGACTTAGAATATGATGTGATTGTTTCTGTTCATGTCGCAGATTGTGTTACGTATTATAGGTTTATAAATGATTTGCCTTTTTACATAAACATCAATACGGAGGGTATATTGCTAAGTGCTTAGTGAAAACAAAAAAATATTGACAAACCGGAGTAACATTTGATGAAGCGGAGCAGCTCGCAGATATTTATGTAGAAAAAGTATATCCTTGCATAAACGGCGCAGGGATAATCAAAATCGAAATTAGTCAATTTAATATATCGCCTTCGCCGAAATGAATTCGGCGAAGACTCACAAGCGCTACGCGTTTGCATCACGCACAAAGCGCGTGATGTTTTTAACAAAATCAGTTGGAGCTTGTACTCACCACTGATTTCGGCTATAATGTAACTCACAACAAAGCGGTCATAAAATCCATTCCGAGAGCGTAGCATGGATGCGGAGCGTCCGAACCGTCTGCGCATGGATGACGCAGTGGTTCGGGGAGGAATGATTTTATGACAGCGAAGGAATAGAAGCGGGAGACTTATGATTTTGTCAAATGGAGAGTACATCAACCATGAAAACATCAACCACAACAAAAATCTTCGCGCTCATACTTGCGCTGATAATGCTATTTTCGCTCACGGCTTGCTCCGATAGCGGCAACAACAATTCGGGCGGCAGTACCAACACACCGCCGCCATCGGAAACGCCGTCCGCGCCGTCACCGAACGGGGCGCAGGGTAACGGCGATAATGACCCGGGCACAGGTGTCCCTGATCCCGGCAATGGGGTCATATTTAATGACGGAAGTGTCGTTTCTGACCTTGGCCCGGTGCCGTCAGTTGTGTGGCCGTTGGAAAACCACCGGGGCGACCCGCAGTATTTTTATACGGTCGAGTGGGACGATATGCTTATATATGATTGGGGTGAAAACTATATCGTTACTATGGAGGAGGGTTTCGTAGACCTTACTCTCAGTGATGTGACAATTTACAGCCTCTTCACTTTCACCGGGGCTTTCGGTGAAGAAACCGTCCGCCACGATCGGTATAAAACAGTATTCCCAAGCAATGAAGAGGCCAACGAGGTGGTCAATATGTATGGCGGGAGTGGGTATTTGACGGTCGTGGATAACGTCGTTTATGGGTTGCCTTACGTTTGGGCGGAGTCTCTTCTCATATCCACAACGCAAAGGAAATCGGAAATAATCAGCTTGGCAAGGGACACGGAGGGGATGCTTTGTTTTATCCCCGAGGGCGAGGGCAATAATAACCCCGGCGTAGGCGACCTATCCGGCTTAACAAATATCGGCGATGTTATTACATTCGGCGGATATTACTGGCGTGTGTTGGACGTGCAGGACGGTAGGGCGCTGGTCATCAGCGGGTACATATTAGAACGCCGCGAATATCACTCGCCCTACGGTGAGATAACGTGGGAACATAGCAGCATCCGCGATTATTTAAACGGCGAATTTTTGAGCAGCTTCAGCCAAGCCGACCAAGCGAGGATTATCGAAACTACGCTAATCAACAATAATAATCCAACTCACGATACGCCCGGCGGCAACAATACAGTAGACAAAATTTTTCTGCTTAGCATAGACGAAGCGCAGCAATATTTCGCAAACGATTCGGCGAGGGTAGCGTATGAATCGGACGGCAGAGCTCGCTGGTGGTGGCTTCGCTCGCCCGGCATCGATGCTAATTATGTCGCATACGTCGATTACGAATACGGCAGCATCAGCGACTTCGGCATGTCTTCTGACGACTATAGTTACGGCGTCCGTCCCGCTATGTGGGTGAAGCTTTCATAGTAAGAGCAACACAGTGAGCAGAGCGGCTAAACGCCGCTCTGGTTTTTTACAAAGCCCCCGTCGCAACACCCGTCGCAAGAAAATCTTTGCACAATACATTCTTTCATAGTATAATATGCCCTGATGTGAGACATTTTCACATTGGGCATTTTACTTGTATTGAGGTATATAAATGGGCAAAGTTATTTCTGTTTCCAATCAAAAGGGCGGCGTCGGAAAGACGACAACCTGCATTAGCCTGTGCGCCGCACTGACAGAGCTTGGCGTAAAGACTCTCCTGTGCGACATGGACCCACAGAGCAACGCCACGTCCGGCATGGGCGTAAGCAAGGACAAAAACATAAACAGTATCTATAATGTGCTAATAGAGGGCGCAGACGCTTTCGGGGCGATAAAAACCACGCCATACGGCGACATCCTGCCGTCATCAAAAATCATGTCCGGCGCAGGCGTTGAGCTGGTCATGATGGCCGGGCGCGAGTATATTTTGAAAAACGTGCTGCATAACGTAAAAGATAAGTATGATTTTATTTTCATAGACTGCCCCCCGTCGCTCGAAATGCTGACCTTAAACTCGCTGTGCGCCGCCGAAACGGTGCTTATACCCGTGCAATGCGAATACTTTGCGCTCGAAGGGCTCTCAGACCTTATGTCAACCCTCCGCATGATCAAAAAAAATCTCAACCCGTCGCTCGAAGTCGAAGGTGTACTACTCACAATGTATGATTCCCGCACAAATCTATCTTCGCAAATCACGGTAGAAATCAAAAAATATTTCAAAGAAAAGACATACGGCGTCGCAATTCCGCGAAGCGTTAGGATTGCGGAAGCCCCAAGTCACGGAAAGCCTGTTATGTTTTATGACAGAGCTTCTCGCGGTTCTCTCGCGTATCAAGAGCTTGCCAAAGAATTTCTCAAAAGAAACGGCAAATGAAAAACGCAAACTTGTTCGCCGACAGGCGCGATATATGCAGTATGCTGTACGGTTATCCGGCTATAGATAGGAGGTCACGGTAAAATGGCAAAAAAAGGTTTAGGCGCAGGGCTTGGAGCTCTGCTTGGAGATGCCGCAAACGACACTTCCGCGCGTGATTTTGAGTATATCCCTTTATCGCGCATAGAGCCAAAGGAAGATCAGCCCCGAAGCGTGTTTGAGCAGGAAAAATTGTCGGAGCTGACCGACTCTATTCGCGAACACGGTATTCTCTCACCTATTATGGTGCGCTCTATTGAGGGCGGATATTATCAGATTATCGCCGGGGAACGCCGTTGGCGCGCCGCTCGGGGCGCAGGGCTTTCCGAGCTTCCCGTCAGGGTCGTTGTCGCCGATGATCAAAAAGCCCTTGAGCTTGCAATGGTCGAAAATCTCCAACGCGAGGACTTGAGCCCCTTGGAGGAAGCTCGCGGCTACAAGGCTCTTATGGACGAGTTTAACATGACGCAAGAAGAAGTCGCAAAGCGCGTAAGCCGGTCACGCCCGTCTGTCGCAAACTCTCTGCGGTTGCTCTCTTTGCCCGACGAGCTAAAAGAACTCATCTTGCGAGGCGAGCTTTCCGCCGGAAGCGCCAGAGCCTTGCTCGCCCTCCGAGGCGAAGAAGATATGAGAAAAGCCGCGCGGATAGTGGTGGAAAAAGATTTA
Organism: Oscillospiraceae bacterium; assembly: GCA_009777235.1. Taxonomy (GTDB): domain Bacteria; phylum Bacillota; class Clostridia; order Oscillospirales; family Oscillospiraceae; genus WRMH01. The sequence goes on along the minus strand of WRMH01000007.1, from coordinate 60,189 downwards.
AATGTTCGCGATGTAGAGTCTCTCGTCAAAAAACTTTGCCGCGAGAAGTCTATAAATCCCAAGTCACAGCACGGCGGTGAAGTTGACTATTTGCTCCACGCGCAAAACCAGCTTACCGGAGTTTTTGGGCGAAAGGTAACTATTAAGCAAGGCAAAGGCAAGGGCAAAATCGAAATCGAATATTATGACTCGGAAGATTTTGACGTGCTCTTTGATATGCTCTCCGCAAAATCACCGGATAGCAAACCGTAAGCGCGGCGGTTGCAGGCTTTTGTCACTCCGTCAGCGCAGTACGGAGAGTGCACGGCACATAGCCGAGCCGGCAATATAGCAAACGGCATAGCAAAAAAGTTCAATTTGTGAAATTATCAGTGAGGTATTGTAAAATGGTTGACATAAAACTTATACGCGAAACTCCCGACGACTTAAAACGGCGTTATATCAAAAAAGGAGCGGACTCATCTGCCGAGATTGACCGTATTATCGAGCTTGATACCCGGCGGCGGGCGCTTATTGCCGCGAGCGAAGCGGATAAGGCCGAGCAAAACAAGGTTTCTAAGCAAATCCCGCAGATGAAAAAAGACGGCGCAGACACATCCACCGTGTTTAAAGCTCTAAACGAGCTGAAAGAAAAGATTCGCGTGTCCGAAGCCGTGCTTCGCGAAGTGGAGTCCGAGCAAAACGACCTTATGCTAAGGCTTCCCAACCCGCCCGACGACGACCTTTCTCCCGGCGGCAAGGAAAACAACGAAACTCTCAGAGTTTTTGGCGAGCCTCATAAGTTTGACTTTGAGCCGAAAACCCATATGGAACTTTGCGCCGAGCTCGGCCTTATAGACTATGAGCGCGGGGTAAAACTTGCGGGCAGCGGGTTTTGGACGTATGTCGGAATTGGTGCGAGTCTCGAATGGGCGCTGCTCAACTACTTTATAGATACCCACATCAGCGACGGCTATAAGTTTATTATGGTCCCTTACATCTTAGAGTATGAGTGCGGCCTGACAGCCGGGCAGTTTCCGAAGTTTTCCGACGAAGTATATAAAATAGCAAACCCGACAGACGACAGGGTTCACTACTTGCTCCCGACGGCGGAGGCGGCTCTGGCATCTTTTCATCGCGGCGAGATACTGTCGCAGGCCGAGCTCCCTAAGAAATATTTTTCATATACCCCCTGTTTTCGCCGCGAAGCCGGAACATACGGCTCGGACGAGCGCGGCATGGTGCGGGGTCATCAATTCAACAAAGTAGAAATGTTTCAATTTACAACCCCCGAAAGCTCTGATGCCGCGTTTGATGAGCTTGTCGCTAAAGCGGAGGCTTTGGTAAAAGAGCTCGGGTTTCATTTCCAAACGGTCAAATTGGCCGCCGAAGATTGCTCCTCGGCAATGGCCCGGACCTATGACATAGAAATTTATATCCCGTCAATGGGCGGCTACAAAGAGGTTTCTTCCGTTTCAAACGCCCGTTGCTATCAAGCAAGGCGCGGCTCTGTTCGTTTTAGACGCGAATCTACCGGAAAAGTGGATTTTGTCCACACGCTAAACGGCTCGGGGCTTGCTACGAGCCGCATACTTCCCGCTCTTGTGGAGCAAAACCAGCAAAAAGACGGCAGTATCGCCGTGCCGGAGGTTTTGCGAAAATATCTTGGCGGTTTGGAGATAATTCATAAGGCAACCTCCGAAAACTCAAAATGAGCAAGATGCCAAGTGATTTTTTGCCTACCTGCCGGCAGGCAGGTTTGATAAAGCAACTTTACGCAGGAATAATTGCTTTCTTTCAAGGAAATTTAACGAAGTTTAGCGAAAAAAGCACCGGTAGTTTGGCGTGATAGGGTTTTGGGAGGTTGCCATATGAAAAAGCAAAAAGACAGTAAGCTCCGATCTTTTTTTGGCGAGTTTAAAGCATTTGCCATGAAAGGCAATATGCTCGACATGGCTGTCGGCATGATTGTCGGCGGAGCGTTTACCGCCCTTGTAAGCTCAATCGTTTCAAACTTGGCGACGCCGTTGATTGGCATATTGATAGGCGTTGATTTTTCGTATTGGACGGTCACTTTGCCTAAACTATATGGCAATGCCGACCCCGGAACCCTTGCTATTGGCTCGTTTCTCAACAGTCTGATCAGCTTTGTCATTGTTGCTTTCGTCGTGTTTTTGTTCGTAAAAGCTCTCAACACGCTGCGCAGTAAGGCGGACGAGAAGCCTCCCGAGCCGCCAAAGCCGACAAAAGAAGAAGAGCTTCTCGCCGAAATTTTAAGTTTATTAAAGAATAGGCTTCCTTGACGCGGCTGCCTCACCGAAATCAATATGCCATGTTTACATGGTATATTGCACTGTGCCTTGTGGCGCGTCTCGCGCCACGTCTAATATCGCCGGTATGGCTAATCGCTTCCTGTTAGCATCGCCCGTATACTGTTTAATATACGGTGTAGATATTAGAGTCAATGGTATATTTGTTATATGAACCGTCCTCGACGAATATATCCGCCCACTCAAAGGTCTCGTCGTCAAAATTTATGAGAAGATTTGTATCGGAAGAACCCCCTCTAAAACCGTGTCCCCAATATCTTGTCTCATCATGCGTCCGGCTGTAATACCCGCGTTCCCTGCTGTCATCATAATAGAAATAACTATATCGGCGAAAATGCTCCATGTCTATTTCATTGCCGTCATGATCAAACCATCTGAAATGATAGCTAAGCCATTCGCTGTAGACTTTGCCGTCCGGGGCAGGGTTTTCAAAGCTATACCTGAGAAAGCGCAGCACATAGCCGTCCTCCCCGTGATACCAAAGCACTTCCCATTCGTGTTCCGATTGCGTATACTTAGGCCGCGGCAAGTATGAGCAGTTTTTTTGCTATTTCCATTTTGAATTATCCTCCTACCTCTTCAAGGCATCGCTCCCGCAGGTCTTTTTCAAACCTCCGGGGACATGACCCTTTTTTTATTATAGCATAATTGGGTTTTAATTAAAACGAGACAAGGTTCGATATGAACCCTGTCCCGGTAAATGAAGCACTCCTTTCGCAACCCTGCTGGGTTTTGCGGTCTCTTCAATTATTATATTACTACATCTATTTAGAAAACTCAAGAACTTTTAGGGGCGGGGGCTTGGCAACTCGCGACCAGAGTTATTTTTGCTCTTGATTGCGGTTGGCGTTGTGAATAGGACAAAAAGAAATGCGATCACAATCCCTGTTTGCAACTAAGGTAATATCTCAAAAGACTCAAGCTTTACGTACGCGCTTCTTCCTCTCCCCCATCCTGTTAGGTCGTCAAAATACCCAATATACTCAAAGTAGACCCTCACGTAAGTGAAATGGTCGCTATAGTACACGCCGTCTCTCGCAAAACTATCGTACAGGAGGTCCAAAAGCCCAACTCCAACAAGCGTAATATCTATATACACGTCAGTAAAACCTACATCGAATATACGAAACTCGATAGTGTCAATCGTTTGCCCGTTTTCTAATGTTTCCAGCGTAGACATTCCTTCCCCGAAAAAGCCTGCTGCATGATAGCGTTTCCCTGTATAGATATTGCTGCCGATGTTGTTTTCCTGTATGGCTTCCAACTCGATAAGTTCATATCCCGGCTTGATTATGTACTCGTGTGTCTTTTCGTCCGCTTTTCCGTATGTCGCGGCGACATATGTCGGAAACTCAAGCCCGAGTACATTGCTGTAAAAATCGCTCAGGCTTTTCATTTCTTCTTCAAGGGCAACGCTTTTGGCAGCATCCTCTGCAATGTTTGTTTCCTCTCGGCAAGCCGCGGCAACAAATGTCGTTGCCGCAATAAGTATTAGCGAAATTGTCTTTCTAAGCATAGTTTTATACAATCCTTTCTCCGTCTTGGTGTTTTGGGCGGTTGCCTTTAGTAACGTCCGTTTAGCATACACCTTATAGCGGCTTTAATGTCAAGGGCTCTTTTTATAAAATTTTTGCCTTGCGGCGCAACGGTTTTCTGTTTTTGAGCATATGAAAAACCCATAAAATCCTTCGAGCTGCTCTAAGGTTGCCGCAATTTTTAGCATCACCGGATTTTGCGAAACTTCGAATATCTGCGCGTTTTTTCGCGAGAAACCCGTCTGCCGCCATCGAAAAAACCAATAGCCTCTATAGGCAGGTCATAAAAATCATTCCGAGAGCGGAGCATGGACGCGGAGCGTCCGATCGTTTGCGCACGGATGACTGGGCTGATCGGGGAGGAATGATTTTATGACCTGCTAGAAATAAGAGTCAGGTTTATATTTGACATAAAAATAACATAATAAAACCCCTCTTTCCCGCCCCCGTCACCCCGCTTTCACAACTTTTTTAATTTTTGCTTGCTTTTTTGTTAAGAGTGTGCAATAATAGCACCCGTAATGAGCGACGTGATACTTCAAATCATAGAGCAAGGCGCAAAAGAGCTGAATATCGAGCTGCCGCCCGCAGTCGGGGCGGCGTTTGAAGCGTATGCCGACTTTCTTTCCCTGCACGGCCGTCACACAAACCTTACCGCAATATCCGACGCGGAGGAAATTGCGCGCCTGCATTTTTTAGACTCTTTGGCATTGCTTTGCATCGGCGGCGAGGGCGAGACCCTTTTTGACAACGCAACGGTCATAGACATAGGCAGCGGCGCGGGCTTTCCCGGAATACCGCTAAAGCTCGCACTTCCCACCATTTCTCTGACCGTCCTTGACGCGGCGCGAAAGAAAACGGATTTTCTGTCGGAGCTTTGCGCCCGGTTGAAAATCAGCGCGACCTGCGTTCACGCCAGAGCCGAAATCGCCTCACACGACTTAAGTATGCGCGACAGTTTTGATATATGCGTTTCCCGCGCCGTCGCAAAGCTAAACATTTTGTGCGAACTGTGTCTCCCTTTTGTGCAAGTCGGAGGGCTGTTTGTAGCGATGAAGAGCGTCCGGTCTGACGGCGAGATCGAAGCGGCGCAAAACGCTATTAATCTGTTGGGCGGAGAGCTTTATAAAATCTTTGATTATTTGATCCCGGGTACGGATATAACCCACCGCGCCGTCCTTGTCCGCAAAAAGACGGCAACGCCAGATGGTTATCCTCGCAAATTTGCGAAATTGCGAAAGGCTCCCTTATAAGTTTCTCACAACATATAGCGTCTAATTGTTTCACGTGAAACATTCTGTTGTATTTTTTGCAAAACTCCGCCAGGAGGTTTAAATGCTATCGTTAACTAAGTCACTCACAGAAGACCCCGGCTTTAGGAAACTTGTTTCAAGTATTGAGGCCGGAGCTTGCCCTGCCGTAATGTCAGGGCTGTCCGACATTCACCGCGCCCACGTAATCGCGGGTATTCGCGCCGCCTCAATGCGGCCGGTCGTCGTTATTTGTTCGGCGGAAGACGAAGCCGAACGCCTCTCCCGCGACATTGCCGCCTTTGCCATGGAGCAGGCTCTGACTCTGACCGTCAGAGAGTTTACCTTCCATAACGCGGAGGTTGTTTCCCGGCAGGGCGAGCAAGCCAGAATCGCCACGCTCTCTGCCATGTGCGAAAAGCAGGCTCCGATTGTCGTAATGTCCGTAAGTGGGGCTTTGCAGCGCACCTTGTCTCCCGAGCAGCTGTCGAGCGCTTCACTCACCTTAAAAACCGGCAGCGAATATAGCCTTGACCGTCTTGCTTCCCGGCTAATCCTTTGCGGTTACAGCCGCACGGAGCAGGTCGAGGGGCGCGGGCAATTTGCCCTTCGCGGCGGTATTCTCGACTTCTTCTCCCCTGTTTACGAAGAACCCGTCCGGTGTGAGTTTTTTGGAGATGTGCTCGATTCCATAAGTTTGTTTGACGTCGGCACCCAACGCAGAGTTGATACCCTAAATCAGGCTCGCATAGCCCCCGTCGCCGAAGCCTTGCCCTCTCTCTACAACAGCCCGGACGGCAAGGGCGTTGACGGGCTTGTAAACACGTTAAAGAACTATTTTGAAAAGTTGGAAAAGCGCCGCTCAATAAACCCCGCTCTCCTCAGCAATTTGAGCACCGATATAGACAGACTGAGCGAAAGGCGTGGATTTCCTGCCGCCGACAAATATTTTGAGCTTATCTCCCCAATGTCAACGGCTTTGGATTATCTTCCGTCAGACGCCGTTGTCGTGATCAGCGATCCTTTGCGCGTGAAAGAACGCGCCGACGGCTATCTGAAAGCACTCGCAATGGACGCCCTCTCCATGCTTGAGGCGGGCGTCATCGAAAGCGGGTTTGTGCGATTTTCCGAAGACTGGGAAGGCTTTTTGCTCCAAATGGACAAATACCCCGTGATAATGACCGACAGCTTTGCGAGCAACCGCTATCCCATCACCCCGCGCCGGACGCTAAACATAGACTCAAAACGCCTCCCGTCTTACGGCGGAAGTCTGGAAACCGCCGCGTCGGAGGTTTCTCACTATCTTTCCTCAGGATATAGGGTCGTCATTCTTTGCCAGGACAAGCGCAGATGTACGCGCCTTCGCGAATACCTTGCGGAACGCGGCATAGCTTCCGCTTTAGACAGCACGCTTCAAACAATGCCGGAGAAAAAGGGGTGCACCATAGCCGTCGGAGAGCTTTCCGCGGGCATGGAGTATCCCTCGCTTCGTCTTGCCGTGGTGACCGAGGGGCAAATTGTGTTGCAGTCCGCGCCGCGCCGCGTTAAAAAATCAAGAGAATCTTCAAACCGTGAACGGTTGCAGAGCTTTTCCGATCTTTCGCCGGGAGATATCGTCGTTCACGACCAACACGGGATTGGGCGTTTTGTCGGTTTTACCAAAATGCGCGTCGGCGACGTCCATAAAGACTACATTAAAATAGCATACGCCGGCACAGACACATTATATGTGCCGTCCACCCAGCTTGACATGGTCGCAAAATATATAGGGGTCGGGCATGAGGCCGCCCCCATGAAGCTATCCAAACTTGGCGGAACAGAATGGGCAAAAACGAAGTCCCGCGCAAAAAAAGCAGCCAGAGAGATGGCCCGCGAGCTAATCAAACTCTATGCCGCCCGCCAGCGCACCCCCGGTCACGCCTTTTCTCAAGATGCGGCGTGGCAAACGGAGTTTGAGGATAAGTTTGGCTATCAAGAGACAGATGACCAACTCGTCAGCACCGCCGAAATAAAGGCCGACATGGAAAAACCTATGCCGATGGATCGTTTGCTGTGCGGCGACGTCGGCTATGGCAAAACGGAGGTTGCTCTTCGCGCCGTCATGAAATGCGTGTTGGACGGACATCAAGCGGCAATACTCGTGCCGACAACCGTTCTTGCCGAGCAGCATTATGTCACGTCCTCGCGGCGTTTTGCGGGCTACCCCGTCAATATAGAGGTGCTCAGCCGCTTTAAGAGCCCCGCTCAGATAAAAAGAGCGCTTCGCGATATAGAGGCCGGCAGCGTTGATTTTGTTATCGGCACGCACAGGCTTCTTCAAAAAGACATCAAATTTAAAAAGCTCGGACTGCTCGTCGTTGACGAAGAACAGCGATTTGGCGTCGCCCACAAAGAGCTTCTTAAATCGCTCGCCAAACAAGTTGACGTGCTCACCCTTTCTGCAACCCCAATCCCCCGCACGTTAAACATGGCTTTGTCCGGGATTCGCGATATGTCCACCATTGAAGAGCCTCCGCAAAGCCGCCGCCCCGTTCAGACATATGTGATGGAGCATGACAACGACGTTATCTGCGACGCTATCCGCAGGGAAATCTCACGCGGCGGGCAAGTATATTATCTGCACAATCGCATTGAAAATATTGACATGGTTGCCGGGTATCTTTCCGAAATGCTTCCCGGCCTCCGTTTTGCCGTCGCTCACGGCAGAATGGACGAGGACAACCTTAGCGAGGTGATGCAGCAGATGGTCGCCGGAGAGGTTGATGTCTTGGTCTGCACAACGATCATTGAATCGGGCATTGATATACCAAACGTCAACACGCTGATAGTTGAGGACGCCGACAGGCTCGGGCTTGCGCAGCTTCATCAAATACGCGGACGGGTTGGGCGTTCTCCCCGCAGGGCATATGCCTATCTGACTTTTAGGCGCGGCAAATCTCTCACTGAAATTGCGGAAAAGCGTTTGTCTGCAATCAGCGAATTTGCCGAATTTAATTCGGGCTTCAAAATTGCCATGCGCGACTTGGAGATACGCGGAGCCGGAACCTTGCTCGGCGCCGAACAGTCCGGGCATATGATAAGCGTCGGGTACGATATGTATCTTCGGCTTTTGGAAGAGGCCGTTTTGGAAGAAAAAGGCGAAACCCCGACAAGCCGCGTGGACTGCACGGCAGATTTGAGCGTGTCCGCCGGTATACCCGACACATATATACCGTCAGCTCAGCAAAGGATGGATTTCTATCGGCGCATTGCCTTGATACGCACCCTTGAAGACTCCGAAGACATCATATCGGAGCTTGTTGACAGATACGGTGACCCGCCCCCTCAAGTTCTTGTTTTGACTTCTGTCGCCATGCTTCGCAGCGAAGCATCCGCGCTTGGCATTACGGAGATATGCCAAAAAGAAAACTGGCTCAACTTCAAGCTCGCGGAGTTTAACATGGAAAGCGTTTCCGCGCTGTATTCTCTCCCCGATTATACCGGGCGCGTTAAAGTTCTCGCCGGCACAGACCCTGCGGTCGCTCTTAGGCTAAAAGGCGGAGTCGGCGTTGTAGATGAGGCACTAAAGTTCGTCAGAGGCTATGCGTATGCTACCGGCAGCGTAAAAAAATCCGACGCCGCCACAGTCTCCGCATAGCCGTAAAAGAAAGGATTCCCAAATGAATATTAAGAAATTGCTTGCTTTACCCCTATGCTTTTTGCTCCTTTTTGCCATAGTTTCCGGTTGTTCCGGCGCAGATACCGACCCGAACGGCGACCCGTTAGAGAGCGAATCGCCGGGCGGCGAAAACAGCCCCGGCGCGGGCGGTGATTTAGACCCCTCAAATACAGGCGGCATAGACTTTGATTTTGCCCGCAGCTTCTTTGCGCCCGATACGGTGATGATCTCCGCCGACGGCGTTTTCGTTACTTGGTCTGAGCTATATCTGTTTTTGTTTCGCGAAATCTCCGGTGTGCTGTATTATTTCCCCGATGGTGTAGATTGGTCGGAAGAATATCTTCCCGAAACTACATTTGCGGATTTAATCTTGGAGGCCGCCGTTGAGCCGGCTTTGTCGCTGCTGTCTTACGCATATGGCGCAAAGTTGCTGGGCCTTGACCAAAACTCCCAGTCGCTTGACGATTTTCTCGCGGAAATTGACGAGATGATCGCGGATTACGGAGGTGTGGAAGTTTTTGAGCAGGTGCTGCACGACAACGGTTTTATGAGCGTCGAAGCATATATTGAATTCGCAAAATTGGCCATGCTCCCCGATTTGCTGCTGACGCATCTTTATGGGGAAGACCTCATGGGCTTGTCTGATGATTCTATAGCGGAATTTGCCGAGCGGGAAGGCTTCATGCAGGCCAAACACATATTGGTCAGCCATATATCCGACGGCGTGGAAAACGAACACGCTTTGGAAGATAGCGAAGCTATTTTGGCTCTTCTCAAAGACCGCGAAAACGATGATGATTTTGTTGATTATTTTTCGGAGCTTGTTGCGGAATATAGCGAAGACCCCGGCAGCTTTAGCTTTCCTGACGGTTATTTGTTCGTGTTTGAAGATATGGTTCCCGAGTTTTCCGAAGCGTGCTCAAATCTGAACGCCGGTGAAATCAGCGGCATTGTTGAGACCTCGTACGGATTTCATATAATACTCAGGCTGCCTATAAATTATGACAGCATACCGGCCGGCCTCGCCTCGATGGGCGAATATTACACGCTGCGCGAATACGTCGCTCTCGTAGACTTTGACGAATTGGCCTATGAGTGGCGAAACGCCGTCACTTTTGAGTTTTCTTCACAGTTTGAGTCGATTGATTTTTCTGAAATCTTCGCTTGGCGCGAGCAGTAGGGTTCGCGCCGCCGCGGTCAACAGGCAACCTCCGGAAACCCTGAGCGAGCAAGATACCAAGTGATTTTTTTGCCATACGAGGCAAATTTTCGCAGGAATAATTGCTTTATTTCAAGGAAATTTAACGAAGTATGGCGAAAAAAGCACAGGTAGATTGCCGCGATAGGGTTTTTGGAGGTTGCCTTATGCTAATTTTTTTGAAACAGCCGCTTGTTTTGAAATACTGGCTCGCATGTCACGTTTACGCCAAGCTGCCGGAACACGGCTATATCTATATGCGATAAAATCACGCTCGAATGTGCCTCAGATTTTCTGAGCTTGGGAAGCTGCTGCAAAACAAGCTCGGCTGTTTTGTTGGCCGCCGCGTTGATCGCAAGAGCCAAAAGCACTTCGTCCGTTTGCAGGCGCGGGTTCTCATTGCCGAGATAGCCGACTTTCAGCTTGCCTATAGGCTCGATCTCTTTTGGCGAGATGAGCAAGGTATCGTCGCTGACGTTTGCCAAATGCTTTAGCGCGTTGAGGAGCGCCGCCGACGACGCGCCGAGCAGCGATGACGTTTTTCCCGTTATGAACGTGCCGTCGGGCAGCTCTATTGCCACACAAGGGCTGTCCGTGAGCGCGGCTTTTTTTAGCGCGGCAAGCACGGGGGGTCTTTCGTTGGGCGAAATGCCCGTATTGTTCATTAGAAGCTCAATCTTAGACAGTGCCGATTTTTGCACTTTTCCTCTGGCATAATCAAGTTGCGTGTTAAAATAGCGTCTGATTATCTCTTGGCGCGAGGCTCTTGCGCATATTTCGTCGTCAATGCAAAAACCCACCATGTTGACGCCCATATCCGTCGGGGAGCTGTATGGGCTGTCGCCCCATATTCGCGTAAACATTGCGTTCAGTATCGGGAAAACCTCAATATCCCTGTTGTAGTTTACCGCCGAAACATTGTAAGCCTCTAAATGGAACGGGTCAATCATGTTGACGTCGTTCAAATCCGCCGTTGCCGCTTCATAGGCAAGGTTTACCATGTGTTTTATCGGGAGATTCCATACCGGGAATGTTTCAAATTTGGCATACCCGGCCTTGACGCCCCGTTTGTTCTCATGATAGAGCTGCGAAAGGCAGGTTGCCATCTTTCCGCTGCCCGGACCCGGCGCCGTTACAACAACGAGCGGCCTTGACGTCACAACATAATCGTTGTTTCCGTAGCCTTTGTCGCTGAGTATGAGCTGTACGTTTGCCGGGTAATCGGCATTGGGGATATAGTGTATTATGTAAACCTTTATGCCAAGCCCCTCGAGATATTCCTTAAAAGTGACGGCGGCAGGTTGTCCCAAATAGTGGCTTATGACAACACTGCCGACATATAAGTTTTCTTTTCTAAGCTCGTCAATGAGGCGCAGCACGTCTCCGTCATAAAATATGCCTGTATCGCCGATTTCCTTGTTTGAGTCAATGTTTGAGGCATTGATAACTATGACTATTTCCGCATTGTCGGCGAGCGTTTTTAGCAGTTTCACCTTAATGTCCGGCATATATCCCGGCAGTATGCGGGCCGCGTGGTAATCGTTTAGGAGCTTTCCGCCAAACTCAAGATAGAGTTTGTTTTCAAACATTTCTATACGTTCCAGTATCTTTTTTGATTGACTCTCTAAATATTTGTCTATATCAAACCCGATAGAATACACAAAATCACTCCTACGCTTCTTTAATCTGTGCATATTCTAAATGAACCTGGCCCCGTTGTCAATACGACCCCCGCCGATTTCCCGCAATTGTTATACGACAGACCCTTTTGCTCAACGGCTCTTTGATATGCTGACACAAAAGATAAATAAAGTGCTTGACAAGTTTTTTCATCTGTAGTATAGTCATGTCATCATGAAATGTGCAGATTGATACTTGAATCCAAAGGCGAAAGACCCGGGGTTAGGCTCCCGGGTCTTTCTTTGGGTTAGTCGTCGCTACGGTCGTTTCCGTCTAACCACTTGCAAACGTAGTAGGCAACCACGCTTGCCATGACGGAAAAAAGAAACGTGCAGATACCGATATGAACCCCCCCTTTCTGTTTCCAGAACGGGAACGACAACGCCGAAAGTATATCAGATTTTGCGGTTTAGTGAAAGCCTCAATTACTCTTCCTCCCACACCCTCCCGTTTTACTCCCACCGCCCGGATTTCTGCTTGACAAAGGGCGGGGTTTTGTGCTATACTTAGGCGGTTTTGCGCGGGTGGTGGAATTGGCAGACTCGCTAGATTCAGGTTCTAGTGTCCGATATGGACGTGCGGGTTCAAGTCCCGCTCCGCGCACCAACAGCAACAACCCCTGTGATTGCAACATTTTTCACGTTTTTTCAGGCGGCGACACCCTCTCCGTCGCAGCCTTCAGACCTCCTTAAGGGTCAGTGCTCCATTTAAAAAATAACCGGGCAGTAATATATTGCCCGAACCGCAGTAAATCAAACTGTCCTCAGTTTTAGATTTTTCACTTGCGAAGTTTTAGGTGGTCAAACGCCGATATTTATCGGTACTGCGCGGTCAAATAAGGAGGTTTCGTTATGGGTAGATTTCGTGTGGCCAAAAGGATTATGGCACTTGTGTTGGTCGTCTTTATGTTCTTTTCGTCCGACATTCTGGCGGTGCTTGCCAGCGGTTTAGATTTTTCGGACACAGAGGGCGACGGACCCGGCGGTGAAATCTCCGGCGACGGCTCGGGCGAGGGTTCGGGCGAAGGTTCGGGCTCGGGCGAGCAAGGCGACGGCTCGGGCGGCGGCGAAACCTCTCGCGAGGTCATCTTTGTCTTTGAGGACGAAGATGGGCTAATCGTTTATATAAACGAAAAAGTCCTGCTTGGCGGAGTTGATACAGAAAAGCTCCTTCTCGAGGGCGTTTGGGCTTTTTATACAGCCGGCGGCGGCGACGGCTCGGACACCGGCGGAGGTGACGGCTCTGACGACGGCACTGGTGGCGGCTCGCTTGATGATGGCTCCGGCATTGGCTCTGGCGGTAGCGGTACTGACGGTAGCGACAGCTCCGGCACCGGCGACGGCGGCATAGACGGCTCCGGCATTGGCTCTGGCGACGGCTCGGGCACTGGCGACAGCGGTATTTCAAGCTCTCGCGGTGAAATCCCCGACGAAACCCCGCCCGGCACGGGCGGTTCTCTCGGCGGCGACTCGGGCGACAGCTCCGTCAATGGCACGGGCGACAGCTCGAGCACGGAGAGCGGCGGCAGCGGCAGCGGTACTGACACCGGTACAGGCGATGGCTCGGGCACTGGCTCGGGCGACGGTACTGACACCGGTACAGGCAGCTCTGGCACTGACGTCACGGGCGGCAGCGGCAACGGTACTGACACCGGTACAGGCGACGGCTCGGGCACTGGCTCGGGTGACGGCACTGACACCGGTACAGGCGGCAGCACAAACACAGACACTCAAGACTTGACCGCCCTCATCAGTATCAGCGACGACGGCGGTTTCTCCGACTATATAAACAAACTGACGCAGGCTGTAACCTCCGGCGACGGCTCGGGTGTGGGCGGCGACGACTCGCTTGGCTCGGGCGCGGACACTGACGGCGGCAGCTCTGGCGGCGACTCTGGCGGCGGCTTTGTCGGCATCTCGGGCACGAGTGGCTCTGTCGGCGGCTTCGGAGACGGCGGCTTTGTCGGTATTTCGGGCGCGAGTGGTTCTATCGGCGGCTCTGACGGCGGCAGTTTTGACGGCGGCACAGACGGCACAGACAGCAACACAGGCGGCTCTGACGGCGGCATAAGCTACGACTTTGAAACCCACGTCACATACTCGGTGCAAAACCCCGAAAGCGGCGAGACGGAAACCTCCGCCCCGCGCCTTGTCCGCGTCCTTTTTGCCCCGTTTTCCGAAGCGTCCACGCCCCCCTCTGTCATCATTGAGGCTGTAAAAAATAACGTCTCTTTCGGCGGTCCCGAAGTTGATAAGCTCGGAACTACCGTCTCTAGCGAACTCGGCCTTATCTACGGGCAGTGGGACTATGTCATAGATTTTACTTATTTTACGCGAGTCACCATAGACACGCAAGGTCCCGGCAAAAACCGCGTCATCACCTTAGAAGCCCCGGAGGGAATGAGGTTTGTGCGCCTTGACAGCGGCGGCACAGGCCAGACCGGGATCGCCGGCGTCACCAACCGTTATCCCGCCTATAGCGCCGCCTTGGACGGCTCTGTAAGCTACGCCAGCGGCGTCAACATGGGCGGCCGCCTTGAAATACTCCTTGCCGACGACGTCGTCGGCACTCCGAGCTTTGACATTCCCACCATCAACGCGACCAGCACCACGGCGTCTCAAACCGCCACCGCCCTCTCCGTCGGGCGCTCGATCTATGAGCGTGGCATAGAGGAGGTCGCGAAACAAAAAGCTGACCCCGGCTATACGATGGAAGCTATCACAAGCCAAACCAAGCTATGGTTTAACACCTCTCGAGGCGTCTATCAGAGTCAGGATGCTGCTGACCCCATAATCTACGGCTCGGGAAACACTGCTGTCACCAACCGTGCGAATTTGGCCTACTGGTCGGGCGGATGGAGCGGCGTCGCGGAGACCAGCGAGCAGAACCTCCCCGATGACGAAGATCAAGAGGCCATGTCTCTCGAGATGAACTACAAGGTCTATGAGACAGAGCGTTTTAACGGTCTTTACGCGCTCGGGGCAGCTTCCTCTACCGCCACGGGCAACACCAACCCCGACCCTTGGTTTACCTACAGCAAAACCCTATACATGACAGGCTATGGGCGCATAGTTTTGCCTCACCGTCTGCTCGACCTCGAAAATAGCTCAGGGATCGAAAACCCCATCTGGCACAGCACAAACCAGCTCTGGGACACCGACCATGCCGTTTATACGGGCGACCGCTACAACGGGCAGCTTGTCGCATGGTATCTTTTAGACACCACCTTCACCCATAAGTTAGACCAATATCTCAAAAACAACGGCGAAGATACCGAAAACTCTAAATCCTCATACCAGCGCAACCCTTATTGGAATCTTTCCGTAAAGGTCTACATCCCCGAGGGGATGCTCGTCACCAACCGTGACTACATACCGCGCATCCAAAACGACGAATTTGGCCGCTATATCCTCTTTACCGACGTTGACCTTGACCCGGATAACGCCCACAACATAGCCAAGTTCCAAAGCCCCATCCAAGGCTTCATGCACTTTAACCACTATTCCGTCAATACCTCCGGAGAACCTTATAACAGCGATTATAAGAAAGTGTCAGCTGCCGGAGTGGTCTCCACCCTGACCTCCGGCTCGCCGTTTGGTATCCGGCTCGGCCTTATCGCCGATCCTTTGGCTCATCCGGACGGCAAATATGATCCCGGCCGCGTCTATACCGCCCCCCGCCAAACCGAAGTCACATACTGGACTTACGATAAAGACGGACAGGCCGAGCTTGTCACTTTGCAGCTTAACCCGCCCCGGGTCGAGACCGCCGACTTTGTCGAAATTGACACCTATGCGTTCACTGCCGCCAGCGCGACATCCACTTTCTTTAGCGCCAACGCGGGCTGGCGCGGCAACACCCGCCTCGACACCAGCACAACAAACATCTCCCTCTCCAACGGCCGCGCAACCGCCAACACCGAGACAACATACGCAGCCGCCGCCACCGCAAACAACGGCTTTAACGTAAACGATCAGCATATCGGCGGCAGCATCGTATTCACACCCGACCTCTTTACAGTAAACACAACAAACTCGCCCGGCTACCACGCCACAAACTACCCGCAGATAGAAACCACCGCCGTCTCCGGTATTGGCAAAGCTCCCTCCGCCTATTCCCTCACGGGAATCTATATCGAAGCCTCCGGCACATCCGCAATACGACGCTTTGAGCACGGCGGCATCACCCATCATAACTCATCCTCCGGCTCGCTCACCTCTGTTCCTCACGGACTGCCCGCCTCGACAAAAATTTCCTACACACTAAAAGACGGCACAGAGTATGAGCTCACCCGCTCCGACACAGTAGAGCTTATGGTCTGGGATGATGACGAAGAGATGCAAATACTCACTGCCGTCCCCGCCATCACTGTTGATCAGGACTATACACTTATCCCGGGCGACTTTGTCACCGAGACCCTAAACCGCACCGGCGGGCGTATTACCCACGTCTATTTTCCCGAAGCCTCGTGGGATAATCCCGTCTCTGAGGTCGTTTTTACCCTCACCGACGGCCTTAATGTCCTCACGGGTCAACAGTATACTTTCGGCTTTGATTTAGAGGTCTTTGACAGCGATACGCTCTCTTTTAAAAACGTCCCCATAAACCCCGGCGGCGACTATTATACCGGCATTGGCATAGCCTTGAACAAAAAGGGCGATACTTCTAATATTTTTCCCACAGGCCGCTATCGCGTTCAAAACTTTTATATCCAAAGCCCTGTTGACACCTTGGTCATGCAGGCTCAAGGCGGGCCTTGGATTTTAGCTTACGATACGGTCGCAAATGAAATCATTCTCGGAACTGCGGAAGGCACCGTCGGAATCCTCCCCAATATTGAAAACCCCAGAGCTAACGCCAACGGCACAGTTCCCTTGCTGGACGGAATCGGGCCTTCCGACTCTGACTTTTTTAGCGGCTCTGCGCTCTTGCCTTACACATCCTCTCGCTCGGCTGCCATAGCATTTGGCTACCATGATCCCGCGGCGCCCACCGTAGACCAAGTCCCCCGCCCCGCCACATGGCCCGTTTATGATAATTTCAGATTGGAGCTGGGCAATGAATCCGAGGCGGAGCAGCGTTACTTAGAGACCATTGCCGCCTTTAGGCTCTTTGGCACATTCTATAAAGGAGCCGTCATCACTTATAACGTCAAAAGCAACACAGACCCGTTTATGGACGAAGAGAGAACCGTCCTGCTCGAAGATACCGCCATATTGCCCGAGCCGGGCTCTGACGACCGGACACAGGCTCGCAGCACAAGCTCCGCCATCATAGACTTAGAGTTAGCACCCGGCGAATACCTCACATCCTTTGTCTTTGAGGCCGAGCTCTTCAAGGTCGGTGATGTAAACTTTACCGCGTCAGCCAGTAGTAGATTCCCCGCGGCCCCCGCAGCCGCCACCGGCATCCGGTGGCTAAAAGGCACCTGGGATGCCTACAACACAACCGGCACGACAGCGGGCGCGCACATCGCCTTTCACTCGCACCGCGACCAGAATTTCCGCTCCGACGGCAAGCCCATCCCCGATGCCGTGCGTGATTTCTACGACATGAGCTTTTATGACGAATTGCTCGGCGAAGCAAAGTATGACCCCGGTGATAACGCCCTTAATATTTTCAAGCTCACCGCCACCGCCACCGGCAATATTGACGGCATCCCTGCCCTTAAAGAAATAGACCTTAATACCGGAAAAACAGTTGAAGGCGCAAACGCCGAAGACGGCAGGTCTGCACTCCAGACGGTAAACGGCGCGCTTCCCATCATCTTTCGCAAAACAACATCCGTCGCCGTCTATAATCCCTTCCCCACCGTCTCCGGCATCCCCGCCGCTGCCAGCGGCGTTTCCCAAGGCGGAGAGTTTAACGTCACCATAAACAGCCCTGCCGGACGAACCGGAAGTACCAACTTTTGGGCAAACTACCGCAATTCCTACCTATGGCTGAAAATCAATGAAAACTTTAGCTATGTCAGCAGCACGAGCGATCTGGTGCGCCGCTTTACCGTCATAGGAGAAGACGGCGCGGAGGAGACATGGCTCGTCATCAAAGAATCCCCGACAATCCCCGCGGACGGTAAACCCGCAAACACTGACGGCCTGCTCCGAAGGACCGTCACAACAGCCTACACCATCCGGCTTATGACAATGCCCGCAGCCCCGCCCGGCAATTCAAAAGTAATTGACGAGCTTTACCGCACCTTTGACTGGGGCGGCGACACTTCCGACCCCGGCAACGTCCACAGCCGCGACTATGGCCTCAATAACACCTATAACAACTACCGCTTCAACTCCATGACGCCCAGCGCAGCATATCTTCCCTCCGGGTGGAGCGCCGTGCCCGAAGAGCTAAACAACGCCAACTCTGGCGTTATCGGCGGCATCTCGATCACCGATTACAACAAGGGTTCTAACGTGGCATCCTTCACCGGCGAACCGAAAGATGACGAGGTCGTCGTCTACAGTTGGAATCCCATCGAAACAAGCATCCGCCTTGCGGCAATGGACGGAGTAATCCTCTATCCCGGCCTTGACGCGTCCTATCTTCACTATACCTCCACCCGCGATTGGCGAGACGACTACAAAGAGCGTCTTTCCGCCTATGCCACAATCGGCAACATGGGCGTAAGCGAGCTTTCTGATTTTGAAACCATCTTTACCTTGCCGACAAAAGACAAAGCCGTCAGCCACACCGCCGCCACCGTCAAAGGCGTTGCCGGTCAGACAAGCTCAACGCCCGACTATGGACTTTCTCTGCGCAGAGCCGTCCGCCTGTCCGGTGTCCCGGAGGGCTGGTCAGACGGCGAAGAGTATACTCTCGAGTACCTGCCCGCCGGAGAAGATGAGTCCGACGGATGGCTCACCGCCGATGATGTCGAAGACAGCGCATACGGCTGGGACGACATCACAAATGTTCGGCTGACAATTCCCACTTTTCCGGCAGGCTCTGTCTATGCCGCCTACTTCTCTTTGAGCTGTGACGATGATCCATCCGACCTCACCGCCAGCGGCACGGCGCCGGCTTCCCATACCCTATCCATGCTGACCGCCCGTGTCACCCACCGAGGAAGGGTGCTTCTTGACAATCCGTACACACTCACAAACCCCGCCGTCTTCCGCTATGACGCATACCGTATCGCCAGCTCCGGCGCGACTTCGGGCTATGCCTTTTTAGACGGCAGCGGAAACGGTTCCTATGCCGCATCCGAAACAAATGATGTAAAAATCGGCAGTGACATCATGACTGTAGAGCTTTGGCAAACAGATGCCGGCGGAACACCCACCGGAGATAAACCCATTGCGCAGAGTGGCGCGAATTACGACGGAACTTGGTCCTTTAGCGATCATCTGTCCGGCTATTATAAGGTGAGGTATGTTCTAAATGACAATCCCGATATAAACTGGAACGACTGGGTGGAGCTTCTGCCGCCGGACGCGGCTTTTGCCTTAAACACCTCTCATGTTGATGCAGACGGTTACAGCCCCGTTTTCACGGTCGGCGGCCTGTCTGACGCGGCTGTTCCCTATAACGCCGGTTATAAGATTATTGAATATGAGATTACATTTGACGTGAATAACGCAGATGCTCTCTACAAAGACGGCGAAGCGGACGGAGAATTGACCGTGACAGTCTCCTGTTTTGACGCCGTCTCTGACCCCGTCGCTTTGCCCCGCCGGGACGACTTTGCGCCGGAAACTCCCTCCGGCACACCCACTTACGTCGGCGGCTTCCATAAAGATTCCGATTTTGGCACAGCGGGGTATACAGGCGATGATACCGCCGGGGCGTGGCTCTTCTTTGGCGACTCATTTATCCTCAACGACCCTGATATGTTAGATTATCTTTTCCCCTCCCGCGCTTCCGGAAACTCTGCAGACAGAGCCGTAAAGCTCTATGCCATCTGGATAGAGGGCTATCCGAACATCGCCCTTTATTATGACGCCAACGGCGGCGACGGGTCTGTGCCCGCGCCCCGAGGCGGCTATACGGCAGAGGAAACTCTCACTTTGGCGGACAACACCGGTTCTCCCCCTCTTTCAAGGCACGGCTATACTTGGCAGGGCTGGTCGAGAGATAAAGCCGCAACGGCGGGCGACTCTTCGATTACTTTCACCGAGGACGACGACACCGAAGACGGCGTCACTGTCTATGCCGTTTGGGAAGCTGACGAATTTACCATAACCTACGATCTCGGCGACCCGGCGGCTCCGGGCGGCGAGGGAACAAACGGCGACGGCAATCCCGAAGAATATAATATTTCCGATACAATTATCACCGACGACGGCGAGGGCAATATCACGGGCGGCATTATCTTCAAACCCCCGACCCGGGACGGCTATACTTTCAAGGGTTGGGTCGTCTCTGATGCCGACGACAATATTATCGCGCTCTCCGGCGGCGACGGCGAGTATCGCTTTGGCGGCGAGGACGGCTTTATCGGCGATATCACCGTCACCGCCCTGTGGGATGCTAACACCTATACCGTCAGCTTTGACCCAAACTTTGACGCCGAGGGCGGCACGGGCGCTATGGACGACATTTTCATAACCTTTGGCGAGAAAATAACTATCCCGCCAAACGCCTTCTTAAGCTACAACCCCGCCATATCATTTCACTTTTGGTATACAAACAACTCCGGCATAGGCGGACAAACTCTCGCAAACGGCGACGTCTACGCTATCGCGGGCGACACCACCCTTTACGCCATCTGGAAAGAGGCGGCCTACACCATCGTTTTTGACCCGAACGGGGGCACAGGCACAATGGAAAACGTATACGTCCACGACTATGATTATCCGGCGGAGCTTACGGAAAACGAATTTTCCCGCACCGGCTACACTTTCTCCGGATGGAACACCCACTGCGACGGCACGGGAGAACCTTTTGCGGATAAAGCGTCTTTTACCTTAGACCCGACAGACGCGGACGACTACGCGCTCTTTGACGACGATAGCTGCCGCCGCCTCACGCTCTATGCCATGTGGACGGAAAAAAGCTCCTTCTCGCTGACCTTTGACACAGGCGAGGACGGAATCTTTGATCCCGACGACCCAAAAAACACATCCGATGAAGAAAATCTTTCAACATGGACTGTCAGCGGCCTTAAATGGACGCAAGACGGCCTTGACTCCGGCGTCCCGGCTCCGCTCTCAAAGTATAAAGGTTATTATTTTAACGGCTGGTATACTTACGACCCCATAAATGGCGACTTGCTCTATCTTACAGAAGATACCGCATACAGCGATCTTGCGGTCTTTGATACCACATCTTCTGTCACTGTAAACGCCGAGTGGCTGGAAATGGACGATTTTACCGTGGTCTTCTATAGCGACAGCTCTTTGGAAATCGCGCGCAAAACCGGGGTGCGCTGGACGCAGACAGGTCTTTTGGCGGAAGTGTCTTATCCCGCCCGCGTCGGTTATCTTTTTGCCGGATGGAACACTGATCCCGGCGGCGCGGGTATCTCGCCGGGCGACCTAAACAGCTATGGCGAGCTCGCTGACGGCGACGACGGACAAAAATCCGTCAGTATCTATGCCACATGGATCGAAAAATCCGACTATACGGTGATTTACGACACGGGCGCGGACGGCAGCGTTGTTGATCCCAAAGAATCCGTGCTGTGGCAGGAGGCCGGCCTTACCCCTGCTCTTGACCCGACCTACTTGCCCGGCTTTACCTTTGGCGGCTGGTATACCCGTCCCGACGGCGATGGCGACCGCGTCACGGAGCTGACATCTTATGCCGACCTTGCCGAAGGCGACGACACCCTATATACCGTGACTCTTTATGCCTTTTGGGTCGAGCTTGGCGGCTATACGCTAAACTTCAACCTTGATTTGTTCAACACACATACGCAAAAGACCGACCTTGCGTGGACGCAGGCCGGCCTGCTCTCGGGCGTCTCAAGTCCGTCCCGCTCCGGCTATGTCTTTGCCGGATGGTTTTCAGAGCCGGACGGCAAGGGCGACGAAATCACATCCCTTACGGCATATTCCGTTATCGCGGGAGACGACGACAAACTCACGTCCTCCACCGTCTATGCAAAATGGACGCCGATCACTTACACGGTAAACTTTGACTACAATGTTGCGGGCGAAATGGAAGATATGGGTTCTTATGAGCAGGAGGGTACGCTTGGTGAGTCTCTCGATTTGCCCTTGCCAAAAGACTTATCCAACCCCGGTCACATTCTCATCGGTTTTCACCCCGACCCGGAGTATGTCTACAATCACTTGGACGAAAACTATGACCCGGACGCGGAGAAATATCTCTTTAACGGCAAAGCCTTTACCTTAGACTCGTCTATTCTCGGCATATTTAAAGAGAATAGCGAGACCGACTTTGAGGTGACTTTATATGCCATCTGGCATTATGTTGAGCCCCGCATCATTTTGACCTATGACGCAAACGGCGGCAGCGGCAGGCTTCCGCTTCCCTCCGACGGCTACATGAGCGCGGGCTGGGTGGAGGCTCTTGATGAAGAGCATCCCACTTTTGCCGTTTTGCCCACCATCGCGGAGACCTCTCCGCCGCTGATAAAGCGCGGCTTCTCGTTCATCGGCTGGGCGAGGGAAGGCAGCGATCCCGGCACTTTCGGCGCTCTGCTCGACGGGCGCATTGACTTTGAAAACTCTGACATGGGCGTAACTGATCCCTTAGGCATAGAGGGGGAAGTAACTGTAGATGGAAAAATTATTGACCTTACTATTAAAAGCATTGAGATCGTCGTCTATGCACAGTGGGAAATCGCCGAGTATGCCATAGCTTATAACTATGACGAAGGCTCCGCGCCCGCAGGGGGAAATCCTGAGAAGTACAGCCTCTATGAAATCGGCAGCGAAGATAGCCCGGCGCTGACCGAGACTTCGATAAACCCGCCGACCCGCAAAGGCTTTGTGTTCTCCGGCTGGACTATCCGGCAGGGCGGCGTTGACGGCACTATCATTGACCGCTTTACGGTTACAGACGGCATTGGCGGCGACATTTACACCCTGCAAAACCGCGACGGCGATCTGCACTTTGCCGCCCTGTGGACACCTGATAAGTTCACCGTGAGCTTTTCTCACGGCGTCTCTAACGACGGGCTTTCTGAGGGTGACGCGGGCTACGCAAGCGGCACTATGGCTGATGTTTCCGTAACCTATGGTGACGGCATCTTGCTCCCCAGAGCCGGCTTCACACGCCCCGGCTATATCTTTGCCGGTTGGAGCACAGACGGCAGCGACACCGTGACATATTCCGACAGGGAGGGCATTGCCGCGGGCATGATTGATGACGATTTGACCCTCACCGCCGTCTGGAAAGAGCGCGATTATTCTATCACCTATTGGCTGCGCAGGGGCACAAACGACCCCGCGACCCCGACCGCAAACTTCAAATTATCAGAGCTTACTGACGGCTCCGGCATTGTCGTCATAACGCCCACCCGCGATAATCACGATTTTGACGGCTGGACAGTCACTTCCGTCAGCACATTCGGTGCTGTCATGCCGATAGAAACACAGGCTCGCCCGGCAGATGAAACCGCACCCGGAGCTTGGGATTACAAACTGCCCGAGTTGCCGACCGGCGCCGGCTATCCCACCTATGACACTCTCGCGGGTTATCGCCTCGTGGCGGCATGGACCGCGCACACCTATACCGTGACCTTTGACCCCGGCGCGAGCGCGGGCGATTATGACCACGAGTCCGGCAGCGGAGCTTTGACGCAAACCGTCGCCTATGGCGGCTATCCCGCCGTCCCCGTCGTCACCCGCGACGGCTACCGTTTTCGCGGTTGGTTCATCAAGGGCTCTGACTACGCGGGCGATTCTTACCCGCTCAACACGCCCGTCGCCGGGGCGGCTGAGTTTATCGCCGTCTGGGACAAGATAGACGATGACGGTCATGATGTTTTTGGCACTATCCTTGACGAAAACCTCAATGAGCTGGAAAAAGTGACCGTGCAGCTATGGCAGGGCGACACCTTGATCAGCCAAGTCGGGCCGACCGACGAGAGCGGCAAATTCTGCTTTGGCGACGTTCACCCCGGCCTTTACAACATCGTCGTCATCTTTGAGCGGACGGTCGTTGTGGACATTGAGCGCGAAGAGCTTGACTATACGGAGCAGATCGTGCGGACATTTTATATCGAAGTGACTTTTGATGAGGGCGATCCCTCAAAAGGCTATGACCTTGGCAACCTCATTATCTATACCGGAGGCGGCGGGCGCAAAAACACCCAGCTCATCATACGCGAGCCCGCAACCATAAAAGATGATGTGGAGACGATTTCCTCAAACATAGTCGTCGGCGGACTAAACGCTTTGATGGACGACCCTGCCGCCATAGCCCGGGTCTCGTCCGGCGGGCGCAGCGGCCTGCAAGGAGTCTCCCAAGACGAGATAAATTCTGTCATCTACAACAACGGGGCAATTTTGCTAAACCTCTATAGCCGGGGCTTTTGCGAAAACTCGCCGATAAAGGCGCTTGAAACTGCCGCGCAGACCTTGGTTTCTGCCGTGGACAGCGCGTTAAATTCCAGCTCGGAGGACAAGACGGTAAAATGGGAAGCAAAGCTCTTCTTAGACTTTGTGATGAGAAAATACATCTGGAATGATGTGAGAAACTTCTCCCGTGACGGTGCGGGAGCGGACGTAACAGAGCTGCTTTCCGAGCTGGCACGAAATGTTGACATCTATGTGCCGCTCGCCGACTCCGCTCTTGCCGAACACGGCGATAAGGTAGTGGTCTTCCGCCTGCACAACGGCTCTGTCGAGCAATTACCCAAGGGCGCGGGCAACCAAAACGCCTTTGGTGAGTATTTTGATTACAACGCCTCAACTCAGACCATTCATCTTCACGTCGGACGCTTTAGCGAATTTGCCTTCGTCATTCCCGTCGCGCAATCTGTGACCCCGCCTCCCGGCGGCGGCACAGAACCCGGCGGCGACACAGAGTCCGGCGACGAGGCAGACCCCGGCGAGCTTGGCGATGACGAAGACGACGAAATACTTCCGGGCGACGGCAGCGACCTCTCGCCGACTCCCGCACCCACGCCGGAATCCACCACCCCCGCGCCGCCGAGAGAGCCTACCCCCGCGCCCACCTCCGATCTTTCTCCGGGCGATGATCCCGGCGACGGTTCCGGCGACGAGCCGGGCGGCGAACTTCCCGGTGATGGTGAGCGGATTTCTGTTATTGACCCGCCTGTTTTAGACCCCTCGGGCGACCCCGCCGCCCCTGATGTGACTGTCCCGCCCGGCGACGGCTCGGACGGCGCCGGAGATGACATCCACCCGCCGCGTTTTGCCCGCGTATTCATTTCCGTCTTGGGCGGCGTCATAACGCTCGGCATCACGGACGACGATCTTCTTGTTTTGGCTATCGGCGACTTTGAGATACCTTTGGCCGCGTGGCCCAACAAAGATTCGGGAGTTGCCCCCGCGGCATGGGCTCTTATAAACCTGCTCCTTTGCATAGCGGGCGGGTTCTACGCTCTGAGCGCCGCTTTTCTCATATTTCGCCGCCGCTATATCAAAGACTGGCTGCTCGCCACCATCGCGGCCGCCATGCTTGGCATTATCCTCTTCCTGTTTACCGAGAATATGCGAAACCCGATGATTCTCGTTGACTTCTGGACTTTGTCAAATCTTTTGCTCTTCGTTTTCTGCGTTGTTTCCGCGAGGCTTGCCTTTAAGCAGACCGCAAGAGAGCGCGAGCGCGTGCCGGAGCCTCCCGATGACAGCATCCCGCCGAGCCCCGAGTAATGGGAGTGTCTGCCGCTATGGTCATTAACCTGCCTTTTGACGTTACGTATATTATTGACACCCTCGAAAAAAACGGGTTTGAGGCGTATGCCGTTGGCGGCTGTGTCCGCGACAGCCTGCGAAAAGAAATACCGGACGATTGGGACGTCTGCACGTCCGCGCTTCCCGGTCAAACGGCGCAAATCTTCAAAAAACACCATATCATCGAGACCGGATTAAAGCACGGCACTATAACGCTCATGCTCCGCCATAAGCCGTTTGAGATAACGACCTACCGCGTTGACGGCAAATATAAGGACAACAGACGCCCGGAAACTGTCAGGTTTGTTGATGTTTTGAAAAGAGACTTGGCTCGCAGGGATTTTACGGTCAACGCTATGGCATATAACCCTAAAACCGGGATCGTGGACTACTATGGCGGGGCGCTGGACATAGCCGAAAAGCGGATAAAATGCGTCGGCAACCCCGACAAGCGCTTTAAAGAGGATGCTCTGCGCATAATGCGCGCACTTCGGTTTGCCGCCGTTTTGGGGTATGACATTGAGGAAAACACGGCAAACACCATGATAAAAAATCGGGGGCTTTTGAAAAACATTGCCTCCGAGCGCATATCGGCGGAGCTTAACAAGTTGCTTTTGGCCGACAATATAAGACGGCTTCTTGCGGCGCATCTTCCCGTGCTGACCGAGATACTCCCCGAGCTTGAGCCGCTCATAGGTTTTGAGCAAAACAGCGTCTATCACGCCTTTGATGTGATGGAGCATACCTTGCGCTCTGTCGAGGCCGCGCCAAAAGACCTGACTATTCGTTTGGCAATGCTTTTTCATGACATCGCAAAGCCCGGCTGCTATAAATTGAGCGAAAAAGGCGCCTCAAGTTTTCGCGGGCATGAGGGCGTGAGCGCCGATATGTCGCGTGAGATACTAAACCGTCTGCGGTATGATAAGGAGACCTCAAAAATCGTGACCGGGCTTGTTTTGTGCCACGGGATTGACCTTGACCCAAATCACAGGAGCGTAAAAAGATGGCTTGGCAAGCTGGGCGAGACTCAGCTTCGCCGTCTGCTTCTCGTAAAAAAGGCCGACAACGCCGCCAAGTCAGAGCATTTTCGCGAAAAATTCCCCGACAACACCGCCATTATTTCAACCCTCATTGATATAATTATCGAGCAGCAGCAGTGCTTTTCTTTAAAAGATTTGGCCGTAAACGGCAAAGACCTCATAGCTGCCGGGATAACGGACGGCGCTCAAATCGGCAAAACGCTAAACGCGCTGCTCGAGATGGTTGTTGATGAGAAAATCGAAAACGACAAAGAAAAACTCCTCAAAGCTCTGCAAGAATCGCCGCGGTTTGACATTGACCCGCCGCCGGTGTATAATTGACACACCAAGGACACTACGGGGGTGACGATATGAATACACATACATATATAGTTGCTATTCCTTTCTTTGATTCTAACTTGTCGGTCGGCGCTTATCGGCTCAAATCCCGCAGCGGTCAAAAACTGCGGGCAATGATGGCCGAAGAGATGAGTCTATCCGATGCGGTTTCATCTCCGGGTCTTGACCTTGTCAAAACCTTGGGCGTTGAGCCGCTCACGGGCGGCTGCCCCTTGTTTATTGACGTAAACGAATACCATGTGCTGATGAGAGTCCCCGTTTCGCTCGACATTCCGCCCAGTCAGCTTGTCTGCGTACTGCCCGCCAATATCAAAACGGACGACACTTTGCTCGAGCGTTGCAGAGAGCTGCGCGAGCTTGGTTTTGAGCTTGCTGTTGACGGATTTCTTGACGGCCACACAAAAAACCCGCTTTTTGAGCTTATAACCTACATTATCGCCGACGTTTCCGCTTTCGAGATTGGAGAAAAATTCATCGCCACCATAAAGGCGTTGTCCTCGCTAAAGAAGATCGTCCTTGACAATATCAGCACGATGGAGACCTTCGACATTCTGTCGGAGCTGCCAAACACGCAATTTTGCGGCAGATTTTTCAACCAGCCGATTACAAAAGGCGCCGCGAAAATCGCTCCGCTCAAAATAAACGCGCTGACGCTTCTTCGCCGAATGAACGAAGAGGACTTTGATCTTGGCGATATAGCCGATACGATAGGCCAAGACCCCTCTCTTTCTATTTCCCTGCTCCGCTTCATCAATACGATCATGCCGAGAAAAATCGAATCCATAAGAAACGCTGTGGCCATTCTCGGTCAAAAAGAAGTCAAGCGTTGGGCGACGACGGCTATATCTCTTCAGCTTGCGGACGACAAGCCCAACGAGATAGCAAAACTGTCCTTGATTCGCGCCCGGTTTGCCGAAAACTTAGCAAAAGCGTTTGAAATGGGCGTGTTCTCGCAAAGCCTCTTTATGCTTGGCCTGTTTTCTCTCCTTGATGTAATCCTTGAAGTGCCGATGGACGCGGCCGTAAACGAGGTCGCTCTCGACGAAAGTGTCAGAGCTGCGCTCGTGGACAAGTCCGGCAATCTATACAATGTTCTTGCGTTCATAAACGCGTATGAGCACGCAAATTGGGACGAAATCGCAATCTATACGGTGAAATTCAACCTCAAACTCGAGGACGTCACGACCGCGTTTGTAGATGCCCTTGAGTGGTATAAGTCTTTGCTTGATGCCATTGCCGACGACGAAGGCCGCTGAGACTGAGGTCATAAAAATTATTCCGAGAGCGGAGCATGGATGCGGAGCGTCCGATCGTTTGCGCACGGATGGACGCAACTGATCGGGGAGGAATGATTTTATGACCTCCGTAAACTGCTTTTGTTAAAGCCAGCCGCGCCTTGTGGGTGCTTTTATTTTTTTCCGATTTTCATTCTTGCGTTTACGGCAAGTTCGTCACAGCGGTTGTTATATTCATTATCTGCGTGACCTTTTACCCATGTAAAGGTCACTTTGTGTTGCTTCAAAAGCTCAGAGAGCCTCATCCATAAGTCCGGGTTTTTTACCTCGCCGCCTTTGCGCTTCCAGCCTCTTCTTTGCCACGACTCGAGCCAGCCTTGATTTATCGCGCCGGAAACATACTTAGAGTCCGTGAAGATTTCAGCTTCGCACGGCTCTTTTAGCATTTCAAGGGCCGCTATCACCGAAAACAGCTCCATGCGGTTGTTTGTCGTGCATGGCTCCGATCCGCTTAGTTCTTTTTTATGCTTACCATAGAGCAGTATCGCACCCCAGCCTCCCGGGCCCGGGTTTCCGCTGCACGCCCCGTCAGTATATATTTCCACCTTTTTCATTTTTATACAGCCCTATTCTTGCACGCCTTGTTCTTCCGCACCCGCTTCCGCGCTCTCTTCCTCGTCCTCCTTTTCAGTCCGAGCTATCGAGATAACTTTCGCGTCGCCGCTAATGCGCATTAGGCGCACGCCTTGTGTAATTCGGCCAATCGTGCTGATGTCCGCGGCGGACATACGGATAATCGTGCCGTCATCGGAAATAATCATGACGTCGTCATTGTCGTCAACAACCTTAATGTCCGCCACCGTCCCGGTTTTGTCCGTAATAATCTGATTCTTTTTGCCTATACCTCCCCGGCTTTGCACGTCTCCCGCTTCGCCGCGCAGATATTCGCTAATCTTAGTTCTTTTTCCGTACCCTTTTTCGGTGACGGTGAGCAGCGAGCCGCCCTCGCGCGCCCTTGCCGCGCCCACGCAATGGTCGCCGCCGCGCAGCCGTATGCCCCGCACTCCCGCCGCCGTGCGTCCCGTCGGCCTTATATCGGTTTCCTTAAAACAGATCGCAATGCCGTTTTTGGTTGCAATCAGTATCTTTTGTTTGCCGTCCGTGTCGCGGACAGATATAAGCTCGTCGTCGGCGGCAAGCGTGATGGCGCGGATTCCCATGTTTTTAATGTTGCGAAGCTCCGTCATTTTCATGCGTTTTGCCGTTCCGTTTTTCGTAACCATCACAAGATATTCGTCTTGTCCAAACTCGCGCACGCGAATCATTGCCGATACCTTTTCGTCGGGTTGAAGCGGTAAAATATTTACTAAGTTTGTGCCTCGCGCCTGCCGTCCGGCTTCGGGTATCATGTATCCCTTTTTGCGATATACCCTGCCTTGATTTGTAAAAAACAAAATAAAGTCGTGCGAAGATGCCGTAAAGAGCGTTTCTACATAATCTTCCGCTTTTGTCGTCATCGCGGTAATGCCGCGCCCGCCGCGCTTTTGCGCCCGATAGGTGTTTGCGGGCAAACGTTTTATATACCCCGCGTGAGTGAGGGTATACACACATTCCTCTTCGTCAATCAAATCTTCTATATCAATCTCATCTTCTACTACGGCAATCTCCGTGCGCCGCTCATCTCCATATTTATCCCTGATTTCGATAAGCTCTTTTACCAAGACTTCATCGCGCTTTTCTTGGCTGTTTAGCAGCATCATATAATGCTCTATCATCTTTAGAAGCTCTGCGTACTCTTTTTCTATCTTTTCGATCTCCAATCCTTGCAGACTGCGAAGCCGCATATCGAGTATCGCTTGAGCTTGAAGCTCCGAGAGCTCAAAACGCTCCATCAAACGCTCTTTCGCGTCGTCATAGCTCGTGCGGATTATCCTTATGACCTCGTCAATATTGTTGCAAGCTATGCGCAAACCTTCGAGAATATGTGCGCGCTCACGCGCTTTTTTAAGATCGTATTGGATGCGGCGGCGCACGATCTCCCGCTGGTGCGCTATGTATTCATCAAGGATTTGCTTTAGTGACAGTATGCGCGGCTGTGTTTGATCGTCCACGAGTGCCAGTAAAACAATCGCGAATGTGGTTTGCATTTGCGTTTGCGCAAAAAGGCGGTTTAGCACAACCTGCGCGTTCGCGTCGCGCTTTAGTTCAATAACGATGCGCATACCGTCTCTGTCGGATTCGTCGCGCATTGCCGACAAACCCTCAATGCGCTTGCTTTTGACACATTCCGCGATAGATTCCAAGAGGCGCGCCTTGTTTACCTGATACGGCAGCTCGGTGACTATTATTCTCGTGCGCCCGGCAGAAAATTCTTCCATTTCCGTGCGCGCGCGTACCCTGATTCTGCCGCGTCCCGTCGCATATGCGGCGCGTATGCCGACTCTTCCCATGATTATGCCCCGCGTCGGAAAATCCGGGCCGTTTATATGTTCCATTATGTCGTCCAAATCCGCGTCGGGTTTTTCCATGACGCAAATAACGGCGTTTATGACCTCCGTCAAATTATGCGGGGGAATGTTAGTCGTCATGCCTACGGCTATACCGCCGGAACCGTTGACGAGCAAGTTGGGGTAGCGGCTGGGTAAAACGCGGGGCTGCTTGCGTGTTTCGTCATAGTTTGAGTCCCAGTTTACGGTGTCTTTATCTATGTCGCGGAGCATTTCGTCAGAAATCTTGGACAGTTTTGCTTCGGTATAGCGCATGGCCGCCGGAGGGTCTCCGTCCACAGAGCCGAAATTACCGTGTCCCGAAACAAGCAGATAGCGCATGGAAAATTCTTGCGCCATGCGCACAAGCGCGTCATATATGGATGCGTCCCCGTGCGGGTGATAGCGACCCATAATGTCACCGACGGCGGTTGCCGATTTGCGAAACGGTTTGTCGAAGGTGAGCCCGCTTTCGTGCATCGTATACAGTATGCGGCGATGGATCGGTTTTAGCCCGTCGCGCACGTCCGGCAACGCACGGTCAATAATGACCGACATTGCGTAAGTAAGAAATGACGTTTCCATCTCCTGCTCTATCGGTGTTGAAACAATCGCCTGCTCAGGAAAGCTAATGTCTCCTGTTTTCTCTTTTTTCGCCATTTATATCTCCTTCCGCAGGGGCAAAAACTTGCAAATAATACCCCTACCCATTAAAACCCTTCCTAAAATACTAAAGCGTTTTTCCAGAGCTCTTGAAAAGCGCTCTTTACATATCTAGGTTTACCGCATACTTTGCGTATTTCTCAATATATTCTTTGCGCGGCTCGACTTTTTCACCCATAAGCACGGTAAATATCTCGTCCGCCTCAATAGCGTCGGTAAGCTCAAGCCTTTTTAAGACGCGCGTCATGGGGTTCATGGTCGTTTCCCAAAGCTCGTGCGCATCCATTTCTCCAAGACCTTTGTTGCGGGAAATCTCAACCTTTCCTTTGCCGTCCTCGCCGCGCATTTCCTCCGCCGCCGCGTCAAGCTCGCTCTCGTTTAGTATCCAGCGCACCTTTTTGCCCCTTGTCAGCTTAAATAGCGGGGGCTGCGCCGCATATACATATCCGCCGTCAATCAGCGGGCGCATAAAGCGGAAAAAGAATGTGAGCAAAAGCGTTCTTATATGGCTGCCGTCAACATCGGCGTCCGCCATGATAATGACCTTATGATAACGAAGTTTTGACTCGTCAAAATCCTCTCCTATGCCGGCGCCGAGCGCGGTGATGACCGGCGCGAGTTTTTCATTTCCGTAAACCTTGTCGGCGCGGGCTTTTTCCACGTTGAGCATTTTGCCCCAGAGCGGAAGTATCGCTTGAAAACGGCTGTCGCGCCCGCCTTTCGCGCTCCCTCCGGCGCTGTCTCCCTCGACAATGTATATTTCCGTGAGCGCGGGGTCTGTCTCGTTGCAGTCGGCAAGTTTTCCGGGCAGCGACATACCTTCAAGGGCGTTTTTTCGGCGAATATTGTCACGCGCCTTACGCGCCGCTTCCCGGGCGCGGGATGCCGTGAGCGCCTTGTCTAATATTGCGCGAGCCACTGCCGGGTTTTCTTCAAAATAAATGGTCAATTTTTCTGACAGCAGACTGTCAACAAACGCGCGCATTTCGCTGTTGCCGAGCTTAGACTTTGTTTGCCCCTCAAACTGGGCGTCCATCAGCCTGACCGATATAACGGCGGTAATACCCTCCCGGCAATCCTCGCCCGACAGCTTGTCCTCGCCCTTTAGCATATTTGCCTTTTTGCCGTAATCGTTGAGCACCCGGGTCAAGGCCGCCTTAAAGCCGGTTTCGTGCATACCGCCTTCCCCAGTGTTTATGTTGTTTGCAAAGCTGAGTAAAAATTCATTGTAAACATCTCCGCAATATTGCAAAGCGACCTGAGCCGTCGAATCTTCGCGCTCATCATGCAAATAGATAACATTGTCATGAAGCGGCGTCTTGCTGCGGTTGATATATCCGACAAACTCAATTATGCCGCCCTCGTAGCACATGGAGTCTTGCGCCTCCTGCCCGCCGCGCCGGTCGCAAATAGTGATACGCAGCCCGCCGTTGAGAAACGCCTGTTCGCGCATACGGGTGCGCAAAATTTCATAATTAAAATTCAGGTCGTCAAAAATATCTTTGTCGGGTTTGAACGTGACCTCTGTGCCCGACTTGTCTGTCGTTCCAACAACCGTCAGCTCCTGCGTGATGTCTCCGCGCGAAAAACGCATTTCATAGATTTGCCCGTTCCTGTGCACACGCGCCACTAACCATTCCGACAGAGCGTTTACGACAGACGCGCCAACGCCATGCAGCCCGCCCGCGACCTTGTAACCTCCGCCGCCAAACTTTCCGCCGGCGTGCAAAACCGTAAAAACGACCTCAAGCGCGGACGTGCCTGTTTGCTCCTGTACGTCTATCGGTATTCCCCGCCCGTTGTCGGTAACGGTTATAATGCCTTCTTTTTCTATTGTCACGGTGATTTCGTCACAAGCTCCGGCAAGCGTTTCATCTATTGCGTTATCAACGATTTCATACACCAAATGGTGAAGCCCGGATGTTGAGGTTGAGCCAATATACATGCCGGGACGCTTGCGGACAGCCTCAAGCCCCTCAAGAACTTGAATGTGAGACGCGTCATATTCGTCGTTTACATCATTTATGCTGTTTGTATTTTCTGTTGACATTAAAGTATTATCCCCTTTGTTGCTTCTATTCGCCTCAAAATCGTTTGCGGCGAGAGTTGTGATACGAGAACCTTTCTTTGCTTTCCCAAGACTATGAACGAGCGCGGCAGATCGTCGCATAGGCTTGTCACGCGGTCGCTTTTTTCGGCGCGGCTTAAATATTCTCTTGTAATGCGCGATTTTGTTGTGTTGTCTAAATCAAAAATTCCTATTATATTGGATTCGTGCTCCACAACATTTTTGCCAAGATGAAGATACATTAGTTTATTGAAACCCTTTCCGGTATTGCTCCGTTATTTTATTGCTCCGTCTTCAACAAAAATCACTTTTCCCGGCAGAGAGATTGAAGATGAGACATCCTCACAGCATGAAACCAGCACTTGACCTTGCTCAATTTTACCAAGAATGAACTCTTGCCTGTTGTTGTCAAGCTCTGAGAGCACGTCGTCGAGCAGTAAAACCGGATATTCGCCGCGGTCGTCAAAATGAATGTCGCGCTCTGCAAGTTTTATCGAAACGGCCGCCGTTCGCGCCTGACCTTGCGAGGCATATTTTCGCGCGGCCTTTTTGTTTATCTGCACGTCCATATCATCCTTGTGCGCCCCCGTAAGGCACAGCCCGCTGCGCAGCTCCGCTGTGTAATGCTCCCTTTGATGCTCTATTATGTGCGGCAGTATCTCCTCCGGCTTTTTGCCTTTTGGGTCTATCCCTCCAACTGTTTGATAAGATATATCCATCTCCTCCGCGCCGCCCGAAAACTCCTTGTGTATCTTCGCCGCTTTTTTTGCCAAGTTTTCCACAAATCCCGACCTGTAGTATATGAGCTGTGCGCTTTGCTCGGCAAGGCGTATGTTAAAATCATCAAGCAGCTCTATCAGCGACGGATTTTCATAATGATCGCGCAAAATGCGTGTTTTGTTTTCGTATAGTCTGGTAAACTCTATGAGGGCCGCCAGATAACGCGGGCGCAACTGAGAAATGGTGTTGTCCATAAGCCTGCGCCTCACTGCGGCTCCGTCTTTGATAAGGCTCAAATTGTCCGGGCAAAACAACACTGCGGTAAGCCGTCCGACAAGCTCTGTTACTTTTTTTAGCTTAACCTCGTTTGCATAGATTTCTCTTCGCCGCCCATTAAAAAACCGGGCTTCAAGTGATTGTTTGCGTTCGGCGGACATAATTTCCGTCCGAATGAGAGCGCTCTCGGCGTCAAAATTGATCAGCTCTTTATCTGTTGATGTCCGAAATGCGCGCCCGGACGCCAAGTAGTAGATTGCCTCCAACAGGTTTGTTTTTCCTTGCCCGTTGCGTCCTGTGATGACATTGACGCCGTCGCTAAATGTCACCGAAGCTGTTTGAAAATTGCGAAATCTCTCTAAAGTCAAGCTGCTGATTGTCATGATACTCCTTTTGAGACTCCCGCGCCCGGAAAAGTAACTACCCGCCGCCAAGCCTCTTTGCGCATAAGCTGTCAGTTTTCCGCTTTGAGCCTGACGGGGAGTATCATATATAAGAAGTTGTTTGAATCATCGCTTGGCGTAATAACGCATGGGGAAACGCCCGAGTTTAGCTCAAGTGTGACATCTTCCGCCGGAGCCGCTTTAAGAGCCTCAATAAAGAATTTGTCGTTAAAGCCTATTTCGAGACCCTCTCCGTCTCCGTCGGTAGTACATTCATCGCTTGCTTTTCCGAGAGCCGACGCCGTATAGAGCTTGACTACCTTGTCTTCAAATGTACATCTGACCGGGCTTTTCATTTTTTCGCTGATTATGAGAGAAACACGCTCAATAGATGATATAAGCTCTTCTTTTTTGACATTCAGACAATATTTTGG
This sequence comes from Oscillospiraceae bacterium, assembly GCA_009777235.1. Taxonomy (GTDB): domain Bacteria; phylum Bacillota; class Clostridia; order Oscillospirales; family Oscillospiraceae; genus WRMH01. The sequence continues at coordinate 25,143 of WRMH01000007.1, read as the reverse complement.
CTGACCCGGTATAGAATTTTTATAATTTAAAAACTCACCCTCAAGCCTGCGTGAAATAAGGGTAATTTCATCAATCTTGAAAACAATGTTTTTAGAACCGAGCGTAACATATACCTCTCCTTCGCCATCGGATAATATGCGCTCCACCTCGCCGAGCGCGTTGCCCGGCACGACAAAACTAAGCTGTGGTATATCTTTTTTGTCTAAAACCTCACGGCGCAAAGCAAGCCTATAGCCGTCAACAGCCACAATTGTGAGCTGACCCCCGCTTGTCTCAAAGAGAGCTCCCGTGTGGATTGGGCGAGATTCATTATCGCTGACCGCAAAATTTGTTTGCGCAATCATTTTCTTTAGCTTCGCTTCTTCTATTACAATTTTATCTTGCTCGTCAATATAAGGCATTTCGGGATAATCCGCCGTGGGCGAACCCAATATATCTATCACGCTTCGCTCACTGCTTATTTGAGCTATATATTCAGAGCTTACAGAAAATGAAATTTCAGAGCCCGGCATTTTTCTGATAATTTCGCAAAGAAGCCGTGAATTTATAACTATGCCTCCTTCTTTTTCAACTTCCGCTTCAACATTTGTGATAATGCCCGTTTTGAGATCATATCCCGTTATTTTTACATTGCCATCTTTTGCCTCTAATAATATACCTTCAAGTAAAGGTATGGGGCTTTTTGAAGCTGTGGCACGGGACGAAATCGTAACCGCGTTTTGCAAAGGTATTTTTGAACAAGTGAATTTCATATTTTTTTCTCTTTCTTTATTTATATAAATAATATTTTTTAGTAGCAGTAATAGTAGTAGATAAAAATGTGGAAAAGTATTTTTGAGGTCAAAAAAGCGTTGCAGGCAAATATATTTTGCATAGATAATAATAAAAAAGAAATGTGGAAAAATAGGGAGTATAAAAAGAAATATGTAAAAAGGATATAATTATCCACAAAAATTAACAAAAGATAACAAGAGAGTGTTAATAACTATTTAAAAAAGCTAAGAAGCCGGAGGGCAGTTTGTTGTACGATATGGCTTTCCCATTTTGTAAGTATAGTGCTTTTTTTTACTGGGCGGCGATATTTCGGGAATTGATGTTTGAGGTAATGTCTTTGATGAGGTTTGAAAAAGTGCTGTCTTCTCTTATTTTATTATCTATTTTTATTACGGATGTGCGAACGGTTGTATGGTCGCGCTTGTCAAAAATCGTGCCAATATCTTGAAGAGAGAGATTTGTCATTTTGCGTATGAGGTACATTGCTATTTGCCTTGACAAGACAAGCTCGGCGGCTCTGCTTTGCCTTTTTATATCTTCCGCGCTTTGAGAGTAGTATTTTGCCGTCTCGTTGATAATATCGTCGGCGGAAGGAATAAAGTTTCCTCCCACGATAAAGGCATCTTTCAAGCGCGCTTTTATTGTCTCGACCGTAATGTCGTCATTCATTATGTCACGGTACGCAACAACCATTTTGACCGCGCCCTCTAATTGCCTGACGCTTCTGTCTAAGTTTTCGGCAATATAGTTTGTAACATCGTCGGGCAAAAAGACGCCAAGCTGCTCCGCCTTGTTTTTGATTATGGCAATTCGCAGAGCATCGTCGGGGGGCTGAATATCTACCAAAAGACCGGACTCAAAACGGGATCGCAGTCTGTCCGCAAGCAAGAGCATATCTTTTGGCGGCCGATCTGATGTGAGGACAATTTGTTTGCCGAGCAAAAAGAGCGAATCAAATGTGTTGAAGTATTCTTCTTGGGTAGCCTCTTTGCCCGCTATGAACTGAATATCGTCTATAAGAAAAAAGTCGGCGCCGCGGTATTTGTCGCGAAACTCTTCATTTTTGCCCTGCCGTATCGCCAAAATCATGTCATTTGTAAAATCCTCGCCCTTGACATAGACAATGTTATAGTGCGGGAATTTTGTTTCCACAGCATAGCGGATGGCATAGAGCAAATGCGTTTTACCCAGTCCGGAATCCCCATATATGAACAGGGGGTTATAGCCTCTTTTTTGATGACCGTCCGCAACGGCAAGCGCGGCGGCGTGCGCGAATTTATTAGAGCTGCCAACGACAAAATGTTCAAAGGTATATTCGTTTATGCCAAGATTGTCAGGGTCTTCGGCAGATTCGTTCATAGCTTTTAGCCCAACGTCGTCCAATATGACGACGTCTATATTTGATGAGGAAAAGAGCTCGCCGAGCGCGCTTTTGATAGTGCCGAGAAAGCGTTCCTCGACAATTTCTTTGTTATAGGCGGAGGATGTGTGCAGATACAGACGGTTTGCGGAAAAGCCCACCGCAGAGCAATCTTCAAACCATGTTTTGATAGCGACCTCCGTCAAATCTTTGCGCATCAAAGTAAGTGTTTTGTCCCATATATCCGCGGCAGAATTCATAGAAGAAACCGAACCTTTCACAGCCAGATATTTACTTTTCTATTTTACTATTTTCACACCAAAAAAGCAAGCAAAAACACATGAAAAACTCTTATCGGACAATAAATACTTCGGCGCCGTCCGCAAGGGGCGTATCGCTTTCGATAATTATTAGTTCGTTTCCAAACAGGCCGTCAACTACCTCGTAAAATTCGCCGTTGTCAGCGCCCACTTGTACGTGCCTGCGTATTGCCGCATCACGCACTTCGCCGTTTTTGTATAGCGTCGTTATTATAAAAACCCCGTTTTGATCGTAGGCGTCAACGGGAATAGCAAGCACGCGCCGATCTGTTGTGATACGCTCACGGGTAAGCTCTCTTACGGTAACCTGCGGCAATCTTGCGTTATGCACATCACGCGCCGAAAAGGTCAGCGCCGCCATTGATGCAAAAAACAATATAGTCACGGACATCAGTACTGCTCTTTTCATTTCAAATCACCAAAGGTAAGCCCTTTCTCCAAGCTGCCGCTAAAAAAGCCGTAAAGCAGCAGTGCCGGAATCATATAGATAACCGCAGCCGGAAAGAGGGCGCTGCTTATATTATCTCCCGCGGTCGCCATAAACACGGGCAAAGTCTTTAGATGTTCGCTCTCTAAGAACAAGAGCGGCTGCTCCATCATATTCCAGTTATCCGCGAACACGAAAAGAGCCACGGCAAATATGCAAATCTTTATCTGCGGTATGACGGCATGGATCATAATCAATATTATTGAATTAGTTTCAAGCCGCATGGCCTCCACCGCCAAACCGTCCGAGCCGCGCATATATTGGCGCATGACCACCACGCCAAAAGGCGAAAAGACGGCGGGTATGATTATCGCCCAGCGCGTGTCAAGAAGCCCCATCTCCCGCAATCCTATGTAATTGGGCAGTATCGTCACCTGTAAGGGCATCATCATAAGAACTATGTAAAAAACGAACAAAAGGCTTTTGCCCCGAAACTTGGCGTGCGAAAAGCCGAATGCGCACGGAACAACGACGACAAGCTGAACGGCCAAAATGACCGCGGCATACGAAAGAGAGTTCCAGAACATGGGGTAAAAGTTAAAACAGTCAAAAAGCAGATCGTCGTAGTTTTGCAGCGTCGCTTTGCCGCCGGCCCAAAACGACGCGCCCATCACGGCGGCCAAGGGTGTTAAAAACAAGCCGGCCGCAAGCGATAAAGCGACAGCGCTCAAAACTTTCTTTTTCATTGGCTGTACCTCCTTTGCAGAGAGAGGCCGCCGATGACGATGAGAAGCACGAGAATAGAGGTCATTACCGCGCCCGCGGCGAGGCTCTGGTAGTCGAGCTTCAGGAAGTTGTTGTTCATGTAATATTGGAGAGTGTAGTCATAGTCCGGCGGATAATTTGTGCCGCCGTGGTATAGGAAGATTTCTTTGAAAATCCGAAAACTGTTTACTATGGACAAAAGCGTCCCGAAAACTATCGTTGGCATAATCAAAGGTACAGTTATTTTCGCGTGCATTTGAAGCCCTGCCGCGCCGTCAATGGCCGCCGCCTCGAAGAGAGAATCATCAATGCCGGAAAATGCCGCCGTCATAAGCACGACGCATATGCCGATGTTTTTCCAAATAAACAGCAAGTAAAGAGGCGCGGGGCTGTCCCACCACGAAAAGAAGGCCGACCATATGAGCGCCGCGCTGGCTGTCGGTATGACCATCGGCAGCACGAAAGCAGCCCGAAACGCTTTCAGCTTCCGTATTCCAAATGTCAGCGCGAGCGAAATTAGCAGCGCGAGGGCAATCAGCACGGGTACAGCCGTTACGATGAGCAGCAAACTGTTTTTAAGCGCGAGCTGAAAATATTCGTTGTGGAACACTCTGACATAATTATCAAGCCACACAAAGCTGCGGCTAAATTGGTTGTCTATGAGAGAGTAATACAGTACGCGAAAGTACGGGATAACGAAAAAAACGGCTATCCCCGCGAGGCTGGGGGCGAGGCACAGCTTGCATTTTAGATTCCACGATAAGCGCGGGTGTTTCAACAAAATGCCCTCCAATGCTCACCGCCTCACTCGCCGAGGTACATATTCAGGGCGCGATCCGATTCGGCAATCATTTCGTCAAGCGACATTCTCCCAACAAGATAGTACAAGAAATTATCAAGGTAAATCTCATGAGGCATACTAAAATCAATCACGGCGGACTCGTACAGTGCGTATAGCTTTCGTGTCAATTGCGAATCGGAATATGTGTCCATATCCGTCAAGTAAAAAGAATTTTTGATGCCGAGCCTATACTGACAAACGGAGGATATAAACTCAAGGGCGGCGTCCAAATTGTCTGAATATGGATTGACGCACAAAAACTCAGTATAGGCGGATGGGTTTCCTGATGTGCCGAGAATGGGTATTACGTCAAATTTGTCAGCCGCGTCAGTGTCGAAACGGTAAAGAACCCCGTTCACAGAGCCAAAAGGGCTTATATAGTGGGAAAACAAAAATTCCGTATTGTATAGACTATCTGACTCGTGTGCCGTGCCTTCGGGAATTTTGAGGTTTACCGTCTCCCGAAAAGCCTCAGCGGACGAGCGAAACTGCGGGGTGTCAAAGGTGCCGTCTTCCCGCAGATACTTATATAGCAGCTGGTCTCTAAAGGCTGTACTGTAAAAATAATAGCTGCCCCCGGCATTATACGCATCCGTTAAAAAACGCAAGACGTCCGAGGGCGTCTTGGCGCCCGGAATATCAAGACCCGCCTCGGCGGCGTTTTCCGGGAGGAAAAGAAAGAAAGAAACAGTTACAGTTATGGGAATCATCCATATTTCGCCCGCGTCATCGGTCGCCGCGTCTTTAATAAAGGGGAAACACGCATCCATATATTCTTGCACGAAAGGTACGTCGCCCAGCGGATAAAACGCGCCTTTTTCTTTGATATTGTGGGCTATTATTTCGTGTGTTGTTGCAAGGAAAACATCATAGGTTCTATCTTGAGAAAGCATGGACAGCGCCAGCTCCTCGTTGGAAGCTCTTTTCCAGTCTAAAGCAAAACCGCCGCCGAACGTGTCATTATGCGCACCCGCAAATGAGCTGAGCATCTTTATTGGCAAAGGCTCTCTTACATAATCTGATACTTTTATTCGCTCGAGCGTTTTTTGCGAGAAGTTGTTATCGTGAGAGACAAACCAGCACAGCCCCCGGGTATACACGAGGGCTGGATATATACCCAAAAACAGTCTATCCGGGCGGACAATTATAGCGCTGCTGTCGCTGTCAAGAAATGTGTAGCCGAGGCAAAATGAACGGAAATGATCTCCATTACCCTGCGGCAGAGCGGTAAAAAACACGCCGCGCTCATCCGCCGCCATGTCGGAGACTGTGCCAACCTCTATGGACTTAATATTGTTCATTGTCCACGTGTCCGAATCAATCTCGGCAAAAAAACCGCCGGCGGTATCCCTGCCGGCTATGAGGATGTTCCCGTCCGGGGTAAGCGCGAAGCTGTCAAGGTTCTCGTATATGATTTCAAAATCGCCTGAAACAATGTCAAAAGACGCTAAAATGTAAAAATCTTCATAGTCGGGATGTTCGGCAAGCATATAAAGTTTGCCGCCGAAATACGCGAGCTTATGTAAAGCGTCAAAGGCAACGGGCAAAATGTGCTCAATAATGCCGCCCGTCGTCAAGTCAAGCGCGTAGATAACGTCAGATTTTGTAATATAATAAAAATCGGGCAGGGGCATAGAATACACGGCAGAATAATACAGCTTGCCGCCTCCCGCCGCCATATACGGGGCAAGAAAGCCCTCCTCCATTTTAGGGTTAAGATCATATCTTGCCAGTATGTTTCCATCCAAGTCATACGCGGTGGCATAGCGAGACGGCCGCCAATCCGCCTTTTCAGAGTGGTCAATGATTTTATTGTCAGGATTTCCCGCGCCGGTGTAGAGTATCCCGTTTTCATCAACGGCAATCCCCATAAATCCATCTATTTCATCATAGGAAAAGGGGCTGTCGGCGGCAAGCGGCGAAACGTCATAAGCGCCCGCAGACGGGGTATCGCCGCCCGAACCCGTATTGCCGGAACCCTTATTGCCGCAAGCAGTTAGAAGCAAGGCAAACACTAAAAAGGGAAGCATCACTTTGCGAGCAATCGGACGCATCTGACAAATCTCCTTTTCTTTTGAGTTTTGGGGTTGGTCTTTGGCGAGGGTGTGGGGAAGAGGCAAGCGGCCGCTTACTCTCCCATTTTGTTGAGAGCAAGAGTCATAGAGCGTTTTTTGCGTGCGGCGTTATTTTTGTGGATAAGGTTTTTTGTCGCGGCGCGGTCTACGGTTCTAACGGCGACTTTATAAGCGGCGTTGGCCAAGTCGCGGTCGCCCTCAGAAACGGCAAAAGAAAACTTCTTTATGTTGGTTTTCATAAGAGACTTTGCGGCTCTGTTTCTCGCGGATGCTTTTTTTATCAGCAGAGCTCTTTTTGCGGATGATTTAATGTTTGCCATGATGTCCTTCCTTATAAATGTATATGTTGTCAGACTCTGTGTCTGCGGTCAAAACAGGGGTAAAAGTAAATATACCACTTGATATTACTAATTGCAAGTTTTTTTTGAAGATTGATGAGATGGGGAGGGATAAGTGCGGAGATGGTGAGATTGGTGAGCGCGAGTGGTGTCAAACACCACCGACAAAGTTTTGCTATTCAGGCAATCGAATAAGGCTGCTCACGGCAAAAACCACTTTTTCGAAAATATCAGGAGGCATATCTTCAACGTACGTAAAATTTCTGACAGACAGATCGGCTGATTTCATGTGTTCGCACAAAACAACGCCCGTTGTCTTTGTTCTTGAGTCAAGCGGTATGTGTGTGGGATATGGTTTGCTTGTGTTGGTTATCGGACAAATGTAGACGACATTATGACGCGCCAACCCAAAATTGTTGCTTACCACCACGGCGGGGCGATATCCGCTTTGCTCGTGCCCTACACTGGGAGTAAAGCTGAGTTTTATTATTTGACCTTGTTTTACCATACTTCCCCCCCAACCGGGCTGCCCCAGTCAACATCTACAGGCTCATATTCGCCCCGAAAGTCGGCAAAAAGCTCTTCGATTGTCGGGTATTTTTTTGGTTGCTTAACCCTTGTTATGATTATCCTGTCATTTTCGTTGTCTACTTCGACATTTAGCGGCGTTTTTTCTTCAATAGGAAATTTGTCTAAAATATTTTTTGCAAGGCGTATCCCTATACCGCTTGACCCCCACCGATTAGCCGTTGTTATCATAAAGTTTACTCCTTTTAATAATTAGTTATTATCATAACACAATAATAACATAACGCGCTTTGTTTGCCAAGCTTTTCTTTCCCGCCCCGCCCGGCTCACGCCCGCGTGAAGATTGGAGGGAGTGGAGATTGGCGGAAAACTGCGCGTCAATCTCCCCCGACAAAACTTTGCGGAGTGCAAAATGAGGCTATGAAATATTTTTGGATAGCCCAATTGGCAGAAAGGCCAGCGAGAATAGGCGCGGAGAAGTGGCCACTATTTTTCGTTTTATGGCGTTATATCAGCAATCCGCGCCTTTGTAAATTCTAAAATCTCATGAGCGCTTTCAAGGGAAGTTCTCATATCGTGTTCGGTAATAAAATCCTCATCGGCAGGATAGCGTGTCACGGTAGAATATTCAGTCAACACAGGACAGATATCCTCAAACGCAGAAAAACAGTTATCGTGTTTTATACAAAGTTTAAGGATAGTTTCTAAATCATGCGTTTTTCTAAATGGCTCACCTTGCGCGATTAAGTATGCTTTCAATATTTTTTCCGCGCTTTGCTGACATAAATAGCAAACAATATCAAGCGGCACAGGGTGGTGCAATATAGACATATTGATTGCTGTGTCATAATCTCTTTGCGCGAACGTAACCCACCTTGTTATCTGCAAACTATCGCTCATAAACAACGACCCCCTCTGTATTGATTAAATGTGCAAACGAAGTCGGTGAAGCGGCGTGCTCTTCAAACCTGTCATGATTATACGTTAGTAAATCAAGGGGAACATTCTTCACATTGAAAAGTTTACGACGCAAATCAATGGATATATCTAAAGGTCTGCGGTCTTTTACTGACGTTAAAACACACAAATCAATATCACTGTCGGGCGTCATCTCACCGCGAGCCATAGAGCCAAACAGAATAATTTTAGATACAATTCCCGTGTCTGCTATCGTCTTTACAATGGTGTTCAATTCGTTTTGAAAATATTCCATCATAGGCAAGCGCTCCCCTTGATACATCTTATATATATCATTATGCCTTAAAAGCGCTGATTTGACAAGCAATAATTTCAAAATTCCCGCCCGCCTCTGAACCGCCCGCCAATTTTGGCAAAAAAAAATGTTTGGCAATTCTGCCAACTTTCACACATTTTGAAAAGAGATGTGCTACAGTATCGTCAGACGGCAAATAAAGCCGCAAAAACAAATAAAAAACAATAAAAATAAAGGGAGAACAAAAAAATGAAAAGGACAACAAAGAAAGCAAACACACTAAAAAGAATCATGGCAATAATACTGGCAGTGGTAATGATGAGCTCGTTCACAGTCACGCTTGCGGACTATAGCGACCCCTGTGACCTTTGCGGCGAGCTTGAAGACTCCTGTATCTGCGAGGACGCAGGAGGCGTTGAGCCGATAGCGCAAGTGGACATCTGCGCCGATTGCGGCGAGTTTGACTGCGACGGCGACTGCGACCTGACAACACAAGCGGAAAACTGCCCCATCTGCGGTGTCGCCCTCGTAAACGACGTCTGCTCCGACTGCGACCCCACAAGCGTTGAGCCCACCTATTTCGACATCGCCGACTACCTAATCGTGAACGCCTCCGGCGTCATCACCGGCTACCATCCCCCCGCCGGCGCCCCCAGCGACATCCTTATCCCCGTCCAAGTGAATGGCATCACCATCAGCAGCATAAACGCTAATGTATTCACGGGCATGGGGCTGACCAGTGTCAGCTTCGAAGACGGCAGCCAGATCAAGACTATCGGCAACAGTGCTTTCCGCAACAACCCCATCACCGCCATCACCAATCTCCCGGACACGCTGACGACGATCTCGAATGCCGCCTTTAGGGAGACCAACATCACGGAAATCACTTTGCCCTCCGGCATTACCGACATCGCCGCTGATACTTTCTATGGTTGCCGGGAGCTTCGCTCCATCACTTTGCCGTCCGGCCTAACCAGCATAGGCAACAACGCTTTCTATGGTTGCCTGGAGCTTGCCTCCATTGATCTGCCATCCGGCCTCAGCAGCATCGGCAGCAGCGCCTTTTATGCTTGCCGGGAGCTTCGGACCATCACCTTGCCGTCCGGCCTCACTAGCCTGGGCACCCAAGCCTTCTATAGTTGTCGGGGGCTCGAATCCGCCGACCTGTCCCAAACGAAGCTCACGACCCTCCAGGGCAGTATGTTCTACGGCTGCAGCGCCCTGACCTCTGTCGCCCTGCCCGACGGGTTGCTGACGATTGGCGGCAGTGCCTTTAGTGCCTGCAGCGCCCTCGACTATATCAAAATCCCCGCCTCCGTCACCACGATCAGCAGCAACGCATTTTCCGGTATCAAGGCGGGCGGCGCCATCGACCTCGGCGACCACGACATGTATGGCGTCGCCGGCTCCCCTTGGGGCGCGCCAAGTACCGTCAGCATCCTTTGGAAAGACGGCGCCAGCGCCGGCGATTTCATCTTTGACGCCGCGAGCGGCCTGATCCTCGGCCTCAGCCCTGCCTATACGGGAGACGGCAATATCGTAATCCCCGCCGAGATCGACGGCGTGGAGGTGAAAGGCTTCGCCAATGGGGCTTTCAACGCCAAGACGGCCATCCGCAGCGTCACATTTGCGCCGGACAGCAAGATCACCGCGATCGCGGCGGACACTTTCCGCGACAACACCAACCTCACGAGTATTACCTTGCCCGAGGGTCTGACCTCCATCGGCATCAGGGCCTTTTATAATACTCGTTTTAATGCCATCGCCTTGCCCGAGAGCCTGGAGAGCATCGCCAGCGAAGCATTCCGTGGCAACATCCGACTAAAGGAGATCATCCTGCCGGAGGGCGTCACCTCTGTCGGAAATTTCGCATTTTACGGTTGCACGGCACTGACCGACGTGACTTTGTCGGAGAGCCTGACCAGTATCGGAGGAGCGGTCTTTCAAAACACCAGATTGGCGGCGGTGACAATTCCGGCCGGGGTGCATACCGTCTCAAGCAATGCCTTTGCCGGCATAAGCACCCTAAGGACCGTCACCTTTGCGGGCAGCGTCATAAGCAGCATCGACATCAGCGTTTCGTCGCCTCCCTTCCCTGTGGGTGTCACGGACATCTATCTGCTGGGAAAAGAAAAAGACAGCATTAGCGGCCGCCCCTGGGGCGCGACCGCCGCCAATATCCATTGGCAGGATATCACGGACACCCCCGCCGTCGTCACCGACGAGAGCGGAGAGTGGACATTTAATACGTTGAACGCTACCATCATGACATACGTGGGCAGCACCGGGGCGGACATCGACCTCGTCGTCCCCGCCTCCCTCAGCCACGAGGGAATAAGCTACCCCATCACGACTGTCGGTGTGAGCAGCGTAAGCGGCGCAAACGTCGTGCCGACAAACAGCGAGCTGCGCAGCCTGACCATATCGGACGGGATAACAGCCATCAATGCAAGAGCTTTCTATAACGTCGCCATCGGCGAGCTGAACTTAGGTTCCGCAATCACAAAAATTGGAGACACCGCATTTCACGGCGGTCGCTTCACCTCACTGACCTTGCCCGCCGGACTCACCACTATCGGTACGCAGGCGTTTAGAAATGGCGCCCTGAGCGGTGAAATCATCATCCCCGGCGCCGTGACCAGCATGACAAACAATGTCTTTGCAAACAATCCCGACATCGACGTGATCACCATCCACCAGTACCGCACCAAAGCCGGCGACACCGATTATAGAAAAGCCGTGGCCTCCATCATAAATAATATGCCCTGGGGAGCACCCGCCGGGACGCCCGTCTACTTCATGGACGACCCCCGCCCGCTCTATGAAATCGAAAAAGTGCAAAGCGCGGCTACGGGTACAGTGACGATAGAGCTGAAAACCAGAATCAACCTCGGACTGAACGTCGGAGCCATCACCGCCGCTCCCGGTATGCCCGCCTTGACGAATGTCTATCTTGCTCCTGTCGGCACGAACTGGTCCACAGCGCGGATGACAGTCAGCGAAAACGGCACATACAGCTTCATAGTGACATTCCAAGGCACGGAACAGTATACAATTAATGTGACGGTCGATGACTTCCGCGACCTGAGCTACGACCCGAACGGCGGCAGCGGCACGGCCTACAGCGTCACGGTACTAAGCTCCGCGACTTTGGCGGACAGCAGCTTCACCGCCCCCGAAGATTATGAGTTCGCCGCTTGGAATACAAAAGCCGACGGCAGCGGCACGGACTTTGCCCCCGGCGCGAAACTGAGCCTCACGGAAGATACGACCCTCTACGCCCGTTGGGAAGAGTTACCGCACGCAAATGATTGCGATTGCGACGACTGCATCGCCGCCGATGGCGACGCGAAAACAGCCCCCACCGCGCCGCAAAACTTCATGGCGGCAATCGGACCGAAACGGGCAGAATTAACTTGGGAAGCCCCCGAAAACGATGGCGGCAGCGCGATCACGCATTATCAGATTAGACAAAAGGCAAGCGACAGCGCAAATTGGGGTTCTTGGTATGACGTCGGCGACGCGCTGTCATACAGCGACGTGGATAGCACAAGCGCGACATTCCTTACAGCGATTTCCACCGACTATCAGGTGCGGGCGGTCAACGCGGCAGGATTTAGCGAGCCGTCGGAAATGAAAACCGCATGGGCGTATGGTATTCCAAATACGAACAGAGGCACAGTCACCGGCGGATACAGAGAAATCACACTCGAGCTTAAAACATATTCCCCCAACATTGATATTCGAGGCGGAGTGACAACGGGATTTCAAATTAGATACAGCCGCGCCGACGGCGCATACGGAGACTGGATAACATATGATATTCCCGCAGAGCTTCTCGCGACAGGAAACGGCATAGTGCAAACCTATGTAATAGATGGGCTTGAAGACGGAGTGCAGTACAAGGTGCAATACCGTGCGGTCAACGAAGTCGGCCCGAGCAATAACTCATACATCAGCAACGCTACGACAGTAGCCCCCGTACAGCATGCGGCCGACTGCGACTGTGACGATTGCAAACATGCTGATGACTGCGATTGCGACGACTGCAACCCGCCTTGCGAAGACGATTGCGACTGCGACGACTGCAAAGATTGTGACTGTGACGCTGACTGCGCCGGAGATTGTGACTGCAAAGATTGTGACTGTGATGCTGACTGCGCCGGAGATTGTGACTGCGACTGCGATGATTGCGAAGCCGCCGATGACAGCAAAAACAATGACAGCAACAATGGAAACAACGGCGAAGTCAACAAAGACAACAGCAATGACGACGGTAAAAACAATGGAAACGACGCGGCAAACAGCGACGGTCAAGACCAAAATAAAGCTCAAAGTCAAGACGACGGCGACAGCTTAGTGACAGACGCAGAGGACGGCAACGGCTCACAGACGACCGCCCAGCCGGGTACAGAAGCGGCCACAGCGGGCACAGGAACAACATCCGAGCCGAGCACAGAGCCGACGCCAGAACCGACCCCTGAACCGACACCGGAGCGGACACCCGAACCCACCCCGGAAAGACCTCAGCCTGATGACGGTTTTGTCGGCGGCGGCGACGAATACTTAAGCGCGAACAATTCTGACACACCGCTTGCCAATATAGGAGAGAGACAAGCAAACAACAACGGACTTAGCTCAATGTCACTCCTCGCAATGGCAAACATGGCTGCACTGCTTGTACTTCTCGCACTGCTCTTCCTGTTTGTCGTATGGAAACGCCGCGACGAAGAAGAGGAAGAAGAAGAAATAGTCGAAATAACAAAGGGGGAAGAAAATTAAGATAAAAAAGGCAGTAGAAGCGTCAAAGAAATATAATCAAAAAATATGAAAAAGAGGAAAATAGAAAAATAAGAAAGGAAAGAAATATATGATAAATAAATCAACGAGGCTGCCGCAAGGCAGCCTCCCTTTTTGTGTGATGAGTATTTGCCAAATATCCAAAGTATACGCTGCGGGGAGCTTCGTAGCGGAGTAAATTAGAGACTGTAGGCGAAATAGCGGACAAGGTCGAGCACTGTTTGAGCAGAGCGAATTTCATTGACACAGCGACTAAAGGTCGCTTTGCGAACGAAGTTCGGGGTGGAGAATGAAATTCGCTCTGCGAGTTTGCGAAGACCCCGCTATGAGCCATACAGTCACTTTTTACGTAGGTCTGAAGCGCCCCACAGCGTATACTTTGGATATATAATCCCTGCATCTCTTTGGCATCGTCAAAGCGGCGGTCATAAAATCATTCCTCCCCGAACCACTGCGTCATCCATGCGCAGACGGTTCGGACGCTCCGCATCCATGCTCCGCTCTCGGAATAATTTTTATGACCGCCCCTTATATATCAAACCTCCCCACAGCGCATCCCCAAACCGCCAACCGCCCCCTCAAAACTCGTTTTTTACGGCAATTCAAAAGAGGAACTCTTTTAAAATTAAAGAGTTCCTCAAACGACTGCAAATGCTGCGTTTCTCTCATAAAAAACGCAAAAAACCGCCCTTATCGCAAACTCCCTAAAAAAAATGTTTGGCAATTCTGCCAACTTTCACACATTTTGAAAAGAGATGTGCTACAGTATCATCAGACGGCAAACAAAGCCGCAAAACAAATAAAAAACCAATAAAAATAAAGGGAGAGCAAAAAAATGAAAAGGACAACAAAGAAAGTAAACGCACTAAAAAGAATTATGGCAATAATACTGGCAATTGTAATGATGAGCTCGTTCACAGTCACGATTGCAGACTCCACCGCCCCCAGCGGGGGCGGCGAACCATGCGACGTATGCGGCGAGCTTGAAGACATCTGCGTCTGCGCCTCCGCAGGAGGCGTTGAGCCGATAGCGCAGGCGGATATTTGCGCAGACTGCGGCGAGCTTGAAGACGACTGCGACTGCGCCTCCGCAGGAGGCGTTGACCCGATAGCGCAACCTGACATTTGCTCGGACTGCGGCGAACGCGAAGACGAATGTGAGTGCACCGCCGCCGATGGCGGCGCGGACGAAAACGGCTTTATGCTGTTCGCGCCATCGTCGTTTGAGTTTTGCGCAGATTGCGGCGAGATTGAAGCGGACTGCGAATGTGATATTTGCGCGGACTGCGGTGAGCCTCAGGCGGATTGCGAATGTGAAGAAGCCGACTTTGCATCTGTTGAAACTTACGCGGAATTAAAAACGGCGATTGCGGCAGCCGAGGAGGGAAACGGACCTACGACGATTTTGCTCACATATACCATCTATCCCACAAGTGGAGATACGCTCACATCGTCGGTCGGCGTCACGTTGACGGTAAACGGCCCATATCGCCACTTTGCGGTTTTATCCGGACCATCAGGCGTGAACACGTTCACCATGGGATCAGGCATTACACTCACCCGCGCTGCGGATTATAACGGTCCGGGCGGCGGAGTGAAGGTAATAAAACAAAATATGATAGTTGGCTATGTAGGAGAGGCAGTTTTCAATATGACAGGCGGCGCGATAATAAATAACGTGGCGATTCCTCTCGAGTTTCCGAATGATTATGCTTATTCAGGCTATGACAACTATTTTAAGAACGTACCTTACGGCGGCGCGGTTTTGGTTCTTGGCTCCACTTTCAACATGAGCGGCGACGCAGTTATCAGCGGCAACGGTGCGGCGGCGGGTTATGCCGTGGCGGTAATGAATCAAGGCGGCTACCAAACTAACAACATCACGTCTTCCGAGTTTAATATGAGCGGAAATGCTGTAATCAGCGGAAACTACTCAAGTTCCGGCGGTTACTCTTCTGCAAATGTAATAGAAAGCGGCAGCGTTTTTGTCAGGACGATTTTTACAGGCAACGGCACAAATGCGATAAAGCCTTCCGACGCGAAGTTTAACATGACCGGCGGCAAAATCATCAACAATCCCGCCGCTAAAAACGGAGGCGTTTATGTTGGCGGCGAGTTTGTCATGAGCGGCGGTCAAATCAGCGGCAACAATGGCAGCGGCGTCACAGTCGGCGCCGGGTCCGGCTTTGTCGGTTCTTTCATCATCGGCGGCAGCGGGACAATTCAGGGTAACTATACCTCAGGAAATCCCCGCAATATCGTTTTGGAAAGCAACACAACGAGCAGAAAGTCTGCAACCATCACCATCGGCGACGGAACAAACGGCGCATCCAGCCCGACGGGCAATCCGTTGACCGGCGCGTATGGCGTTACGAAAGAAATCATCTCATACACCCTTAGCAACAGGATTGACGAAGACAGTTATGTATTCGGCGC
Source organism: Oscillospiraceae bacterium (assembly GCA_009777235.1). Lineage (GTDB taxonomy): Bacteria > Bacillota > Clostridia > Oscillospirales > Oscillospiraceae > WRMH01. Next base: position 9,265 of record WRMH01000007.1, on the reverse strand, counting down.
GGGAACAGTTAATAATCCCGAGTATTCCCGCCTATTTGTACCCGACAACAGCCCAAACACCCGGATGATTTATGACGGAGATGCCGAAAGATGGGCGCTGATTTCCGTACCGGACGCCCCCTATGCCAGGACTATAGGCACGGGCGCCGTGACAGCGGACTCGGTCAGCTTCTCATGGGAAAAACCATACTTTGACGGAGACATGCCCGTACTCGGCTACCGGCTCAGCTACACAGATGAAAGCGGCGTCAAGACATATGTGGAACCGGGACATATCATAGAGTATATTGCATATCCTGCCTATAACACCCCCATCCCGACACAAGTAAACGGCGTGGCTTCCGGAGTGACAAACTACACAGTCTCCGGCCTTGAGCCCGACACGGCCTACACATTCTTTGCCGAGGCGATAAACGCCGTGGGAATCGGACCTGTCAGTGGAGGCATGACAGCCACAACGACAGTGCAGCAAGCCTGGCAGAAAGAAGTGCAGAAATTCTCCCCTGTTGATCCTTTTAACATGGGCGCGGGCAAAAACCTGCTGATCATAGGCGGCGGCACAGGCGGCTCCGGCGGCGGCTCCGGCCTGTCTGACGATAAAGTTTCTCCGCTTGATCACTTCTACAGCGCAGGACCCGGCGGCGGCGGCGGCGGTGGCGGCGGCTACATCGAATATCAGGAAAACAATGCTATAGTGGCGTGGCAATACGGCGGCGCGGGCGTCGGCGGCGCGGGACGCGTGCAGACCCCGTCCATGCCTATGAGCGGCGGACGCGGCGGCGACGGATTCATCACCGGCGGCGGCGGCGCGGGCGGCGGCGGCTTCGGACTCGTGCCCGACTCGGCCAAAGGCGGCGACGGCGGCGCGAGCATCAATAATATGGCAGGCGGCGCGGGCGGTTTCAGAGGCTTCACAGAGGCGGACGATGCAGATGCCATCAGCAGCGCGTATATTGAGATGTACTTCCTTTGGAATGGTTGCGCGAACAACGGCTACTGCCAGTTTGGCAATCCCGGTGCGGACGGAGTCGCTTGCGACCAACATCCGAATCCCGCCGAATACCTTCAAAGCGGCACCGGCCGCGACGGCGGCTTCGGCTCGGGCTTTAACCATATCCTGGCGAACAACCCGGACCTGACGGTGTCAGCCAGTGGCGGTTCTTTCCCCTCCGTTCTCTCGAATAGGAGCACGCAAAAGGGATCAAACGGTTCTCCGGGCGGCTCCGGCGACAACACAAATGGCGGCTCCGGCGGCAGGGGCGGAGATGCCAGCGTCAATTTTGGCAGCCAAACCTTGAAACTTGATTCCCTTTACATGGTTGCCGGTGAGGCCGGCGGCATGGGTAGGCTCGGCAATGACGGAACGGGCAAAAACTTTTGGGGAGCAGATACCGGCATATACTCCAATTCCAACGGCGGCGCCGGACAGGTCACGCTCGAAGGTTACGGCGGAGCCCTCGACGCGAAAGAAATCGTCCTCATGAATCTCCAGCCCCAAAAGACAAAAGGCAGCGTCACCAACGGCGGCAGAATCACGCTCCAATACATGAAACTTATATCGCGCAAACACTATACAATGGACATCATCACCGCCCCGGTTCGCGGCACAGAGACCGATGCCTGGCCTACCTACGGATACATAGCCACAAACTTCGGGGGCTACGAATTCGACCTGAGCGACATCACGGACGGCGACACCGTCCTGACGCTAAATCATTCGCTCAACGGCGGGGCGAGCAACAATGGCCGGGGGATTGACTTCGTCCGCAACTCCGGCGCGGTACTTCCTTTCACCCTGACCGGAGATATGAGCGGACTGAACGACGGAGACACCATTATATTGATTAGCAGTGCCTACAACAGCAATACCAGCGCATGGGCCAACAATCTTTTCCCTGACAGCATAAAAGTTCCCGAATCAGGCTTGCGCTTCGACCTATATCTGGCGGACGACGCACTTAAAGCCGACGTCAGCAGCTATAACCCCAACGAAACCTTCGCGCTGACGGTTCTGGATTCATACCATACCGATTGGGTAGACGACGCGTTTGCCCCTGAGCGCAAATTCGTGGGTCAGTTCAAGGAAGGCGAGACGGTAAACGTAAAGGCCGGAACACACACAGACGGCTATGTATTCTCACATTGGGTAAGGATTTACGAAGAGGGATATGAATACACTTGGAACACCTCCGAAAATGCTTACTACACCATGACAGAGGAAGACATCACAGTTAAAGCAATTTGGGTACCCACCTACAGCGTCACAGTAATGCCGGGTCGCTTTGGGGACTTCGCGCCATTTACCGTGACCGGCGTGCAGGAAGGAACGAGTCTGGGCAGCATCAACAACTACTCCGGTTTCCCAAACTGGTCGGCGTTCCCCAATTTCAAAGACCATGAGTATTTTGGTACACCATATATGAGCTCGATTAGCGCGAGAGAAGTATTCGAAATAGACGACAGATATAATAACAGCTTCTTTGGTCCCCCCTCCCGCATAGTCGGCGCCGAGGCGACAGGCTGGCAGATCGTCCCCGAAAATGGAACGTCTCGCGAGCAGGACATCAAGCAAAGCTGGTGGTCTTACAATGAACAAGTAACAGACAACATGACAGTGACCGTCCTCTGGAATCTGCCGGGTGAAGGCGCGATGGCGAAATACCCGGTAACAGTGAAAGATTCCTACTTGGACGACAGCGAGAGCGGCGCCGGAAACTACCTGGCCGGAGAAAACGTCACCGTCAAAGCGGGCACACACCCGGAGAAATATATCTTCACGCATTGGACAGTGACGACAGATGCAGGCAGTGAAGAGATAGCCCCGCTGTATACTTTCCCGGGCGGCAAGAGCATAATGTTCGTAATGCCCGCCGGCGAGGCGACAGCCACCGCAAACTGGGCAGACCCCGACAGCTTGATCGAAAGATTCACCGTGACCTTCGACGCCAACGGCGGCAGCCCGGACAAAGCGGTAGACGGACTGCTCCCCGGTACATACATACTGGCCGAGTTGGCGGAAGGCCATAAGCCGGAGCGGAGCGGCACGGTTCTCGTCGGCTGGTCTGCCACCGCGCACTCACCTTTTGATAAAGACGCTGCCTCTGCCACCGTAGAGGAAGCTCTTCACAAAGAGATTTCTATAACGGACAAAAACGAGACAGTCTATGCGCTCTGGGCGATAGACACCGATGGCGACGGAATCCCGGACTATCAAGAATCAAAATACACGCTGACCTACTTCGCAAACGCACAGCAGGGCGGCGACGTATACGGACTCCCGACTCCCGTCGGCGGACTGATGAAAGATACCGCGATAACGCTAAGCTCCGCGCAATTGACCCATACGCCGATAGGCGGAGCGGACGTCATCTTTGTCGACTGGTCGGAAAGCCCGCTCACCATTTTAGCGGTTGGCTCAAAAGCCCCGAAGCCGCTGGAAGAAATTGTGATAACGAATGAAAGCAAAAACGTCTATGCTATCTGGGCTTTCGACATGAACAAAAACGGCGAGCCGGACTATGGCGAGCACCAATACACCCTGACCTACCATGCCAACGCACAGGGCGGCGACGTGGAAAACATCCCCGCCCCCGCCGTAGGACTGTTGACAGATACCACGATCACGGTGAGCGGCAAAAAAGCGACCCACACACCGATAAACGGAATAGACGTTATCTTTGCCGGATGGTCGGCCGAGCCGCTGCCCCTTTTGACGAAAGATTCCTCTGTCACCGTAAATCTGCTGGAAAATGTCACCATAACAAACAAAGACGAGAATGTCTACGCTGTTTGGGCAACCGATGAAAACGGCACAGCCGATATTATAGAGGACAAGGACGACGGTGATGAGCATGACGACGGATGCGACTGCGATGATTGCAACCCCGACGCCGATGAGCATGACGACGATTGTGACTGTGATGACTGCAACCCCGGCGCCGTAGGCGACGGTGCGCATGATGACGATTGTGACTGTGACGACTGCATCGTCGCCGATGAGCATGACGATGATTGTGACTGCGATGACTGCAACCCCGACGCCGATGAGCATGATGACGATTGTGACTGTGATGATTGCAACCCCGACAACAGCACCGCCGCCGATAATACCGCCGCCGATGGCGGCGACGGGGACAAAGACAAAGGCGACGACGACGGCAAAAACACGGTAGACAATGATGATCAAGGTCAAAGTCAAGACGACATGGATAGCTTTGCGACAGAAGCAGATGACGGCAATGGCTCACAGATGACCGCACAGCCGGGCACAGAAGATACCACAGCGGGCACACAGGGAACAACCCCCGCACCGACACCAGAGCCGACCCCGGAACCGACGCCTGAAGCGACCCCGGAGCGGACACCCGAACCCACCCCCGAGAGACCCTTGTCTGATGACGGTTTTGTCGGCGACGCTGACGACGACGAATACGCGGGCGCAAACAGACAGTCAACACCGCTTGCCAACATAGGCGCGAGATTCGGCACAGGAACGGGAACTCTGGCAATCGCGAACCTGATCCTCTCTTTGCTGGGAGTGCTGCTTGTCTCAATCGTCGCTCTTCAAGCCCTCATCGGCAAGCGCGGAAAAAAAGGAAAAAAGGCAAACCTGCTGAGCGCGATAATCCTCTCCGCTGCCAGTGTGATCCTCTTCTGGCTGACCCAAGACATGAACGGCCAAATCATTATGACGGATGTTTGGACGATTGCACACGCCGCGATCCTCGCCCTCGAAGCAGCGGTTATAATTATCCGCCGCAAAGAAAAAGGACTTAGCAAATAAAGGAAAGGGATATTAAAAAGAGGAAAGGAAATAAATATATGCAAAATAAATCAACGAGGCTGCCGCAAGGCAGCCTCCCGTTTGGTGTGCGTGATGATTGTAAAAAAAGGTCATAAAAATCATTCCGAGAGCGGAGCATGGACGCGGAGCGTCCGATCGTTTGCGCAGGGATGACGCAATTGATCGGGGAGGAATGGTTTTATGACCTTTTTGACTGCCGCTATGAGCGTCGCTATGACCGCAGCATATATATCAAAGCATACGCGGAAAAATGCTTATTATACAAAATATAACTTAACCCGCTCGCCAAAAATGATGTTGTTAAGGTTATATCTGAAACAATAGTTGAAATTTCAAATCAAATCAGTTATAATAAGCATAATATCAAAATGGAGGTGTTTGAAAAATGATTTGGCGTGAAACGTATATGGAAAAACTCAGAGGGTTTATCGATCAGACTGAGCTTGTAAAAATTATGACCGGACTGCGCAGAAGCGGCAAGTCGGTCATGCTGGAATTAGTCCGGGAAGAACTGAAAGAAAAAGGCGTATCCCCGGACAATATGATTGTTATCAACTTTGAGGACATGAGCTTCGACCATCTAAAAGATGCAAAAGTGCTGCACGATTATTTAAAAAGTCAAATGGATGCGGCGCATGGTCGGTCGTACTTATTTTTAGACGAGCTTCAAGAGGTAGAAGACTGGGAGACCTGCATCAATTCTCTGCGAGTAAATTCCGATGCCGATATATACATCACCGGCTCTAACTCAAAGATGCTTGCAGGAGAGTTCTCCACAAAGCTATCGGGAAGGTATATCCAAATTCAGGTATACCCCTTCTCTTTCCGCGAATTTGACACCGCAATGCGTGAAAAGTTGCCGAAATCATCAGATGCAGAGCTGTTTAGACAATATCTGAAGCAAGGTGGTCTGCCGCTTCTTATAAACGCGAATTTGAATGAACGAGATTCAAAACAATATTTGAAAGATCTCCATACTTCGGTTGTTATCAAGGATATTGTGAAACGCAATAAAATCCGTGATGTGGATTTGTTAGAGCGCATCATCGGCTATGTAATGGCAAATATCGGCAAGACCTTTTCGTCGAACAGCATATCTGCGTATTTCAAAAGCGAGAACAGAATCGTAGCCCCTGAAACCGTTTTGAACTATTTAAATTTTTGCGAAGAAGCATATTTGTTCGGGAGAGTCAAGCGTCAAGAGATTCCGGGAAAAAAGATGCTTCAGGTAAATGAGAAGTATTATGTCGCTGACCACGGTCTGCGTCAAGCGGTCTATGGCTATAATGAACGTGATATTGAGCTGGTGTTGGAGAATATGGTTTGCTTGGAGCTTTGGCGGCGAGGATATGATGTTACGGTCGGACGCGTCGGCGAAAAAGAAATTGACTTCGTGGGAGTTCGTGACGAAAAGCGGATATATATTCAGGTTTGCTATCTCCTCGCAACCGATGAAACTATCAAGCGGGAGTTCGACGTTTACTATGAAATCAAAGATAATTTCCCCAAATATGTAGTTTCTATGGATGAGCTGGATATGAGCCGCGACGGGATACAACATCAAAACATCCGGGAATTCTTATTGATGGATACATAGTCAATTTAATATATCGCCTTCGCCGAAATGAATTCGGCTCGGCTCCCAAACGCTACGCGTTTGCATCTCGCGCAGATGCGCGTGATGTTTTTAACAAAATCAGTTGGAGCTTGTACTCACCACTGATTTCGGCTATAATGCAACTCACCGCTTGCAGAAGCGGGAGACTTATGATTTTGTTAAATATTTCCAGTTACTTTCAGAATTTCCAGACGCAATTCCCATTATCGTTTGTTATAAAGCGGGAAGTTATTTCGCCCAATGTCATTCGAGATACCCTAAATATTGTTTCGAGCGTAGTAGAACAGATATTGCTGAGCAATGCCGCCATAGGGAGAGAAAACGGTAAAATCAAAGGACGGGTCAAAATACTTCGACAAAGCCCGCTTTATCCAAACGTCAACAGGAAACGCATCTATCATGTGAAGCCCAAAAAGCAATACGCAATCCGCCACCTTATTGCCGACGCCGGGCAATTTCAAAAGCACCTGCCGCGCTTCATTTTGCGAAAGCCCCGAGAGGGTTTCAAAATCGAGAACGCCGCCCGAAACGGCTTGCGCTGCCGCAATGAGATATTTGGCGCGATATCCGCTCTTTATGGGAGCCAAGTCGTCCTCGCGCAGCCGGGCAAGCGTTTTAGCACACGGAAAGCTGTAATATGTGTTGCCGTCAAACATTATCTTATCGCCAAAGGCGGTGCATAGCAGGCGGATTATTTCCTTTATTCTGGGTATGTGGTTGTTTTGCGAGATTATGAAAGAACAAAGAGCTTCCCAAGGCTCTTGACGCAGCAGCCGTATGCCGTCGCCGTACTGTATGGCCTTATTCATGAAATCGGAAACATCAAGCTGCTTGCGGATTTTTGCGTAGTCACGCGCCAAATCGAAGTAGCCTTTCCATATATCCTCAAATTCCGTGCGTGAACAGGTGATATAAATATCGTTATTTTCTTTATATATACGCACGGCGCGGCCAAAAGCCACGCCAACATATATATCGGCGGATTCGGCGTTCCACCGAAAGCATTGGCCGCACTCAAAAGTCTTTGTAAGGTCAAAATCTAAAATGCCGGAAATCTGTATTTTGTTTTCACATTCTTGAATTATCATATTAAGTGGCTGCCGCCGTGCAGCGATAGATAGGCACAGATTCTTCTTCGTTAAACTTTATCTCATAATCTGTCAACACGCCAACCATACCGTCTTTATGAAGGTCAAAGGTTTTTTCGATTATCTCAAAGCCGCTCTTTTCAAGCTCCGAGAGGGAGTACATAAAAAGAGGAAGGCTGTCGGTTTTAAGGTGTATTTCACCGCCCGGGCAAAGTATCGTCTTGTATGATTCCAAGTAGCTTTGGTTTGTGAGGCGGCGTTTAATGTGCCTGTTTGCGGGCCAAGGGTCGCAAAAATTAATATATATGCGAGACACCTCTCCGGGCGCGAAATAATCACATAAATTTTCGGCAAAACCGCAAACAAAGCGAATGTTTTTCACGGTCTGCTGCGCGGCTCGCTCCAGAGCAATAACAAGCGCGTTTTGCTCTTTTTCTATCGCGGCAAACAGCACGTCGGCGGAGTTTAAAGCGGTTTCGACCGTAAAAAGACCTTTTCCGCATCCGATCTCTATATGCAGTTCTTCATATGGCAGCTCGTCCGAACCGTGTTCTTGCAGCCACTTGCCGCGCATGGCGCAAGGCTGCTCTGTCAACAGGTGAGAGCATTTTTCAATGCGCAGGTCAAGATTTGGCTTTCTTCTCATTCTCATATTTATAAACTTTCTCTTTTGCCAAAACACAAGACAGCCGCCGCCTTATCCACATTGTGCCTCGTCCAGAAGCAAAATGGAATTGATTATTTCGTGAATTTTGAATACTATGTCCCTGGGGGCGTGCTCCACGGTGCGGTGTGGGCGGGATTTTAGGTCTATGATTCGAACTTGCTCGCAAAGAAGATCCCTCTGTATGGTTGTCCTATCGTCAAGAGGGATGCGAACCCGCATAGCTCTTTGGGTGCTTGTTATGGGGCAAGCAAGGACAAAGCCTGTGCGAAAATTGTATTTTGTGCTGCTAATGGCTATTGCGGGACGGTTGCCCTGTTGTTCCCGCCCTTTAGAGGGACTGAAGTCAACGTAAAATATTTCGCCTTGCTTTACCATATTTCGCGCCCCCTTGGATCGTGTTCGTCTACCCACCCCACATCGCCATCGGGCCGCTCGTAATCTTGGAGATACCAATCGAGGTCGCGACGGTTTTGAGGCTTAATCACAATTGATTCATTGAGCTTGACAACATCAACCGTGTCGCCGACGGAAAGACCTATGCGATGGAGAAGGCTTGCCTCTATCTTGATGCCTTGACCATTGCCCCATTTAGCAATTTGTGTTGTCACTGAGAGTGCCCTCCTGTTCTTTCTACAAAATTATTTATATAGCGTCATCATACCATGCAAAAATCCGTCCGTAAAGACAAACTTCAAGCCAAGCGGACATTTTTGCGGCGATCCCGGATGCGTTGTGTCCGCACAGCCTATGCTGATAGGTAAATAGCCTATGCGGATAGGTAAAGATTGGCTTGACACCCTCGTTAATCGGAGATAGAATGTATACGGCGTTGCCCTGTCTCGCAAGCGAGACGCTTCAACGGTAGGCGGTTAGCTAATCCTCCGAAAGGAGGTGAGGCTCATGATAGAATGGATTTTTGCAATTTTGGCACTTGTGCTGTTTCTGTATATTGTCCGCGAAATGAAATGCACCCCAAAAGTTAGACAAAAATCTAAAATTTTGGAGGTGCACTTTCATGGCAAAATACAGTTATGAACAAAGAGTTCAGGTAGTGGTGGCAGTTACCGAAGGCGGGCTGTCCGCGAAGT
>WRMH01000006.1 GCA_009777235.1 Oscillospiraceae bacterium | reverse complement strand
AGACATTCCATGATTTCTTGACGATTATCAAGCGTTAGGTGCTTGCCCCCATTAACTCTTAAGCCCGGCATTGTATTCTTCCTTTCAATAGAAAATTTCCCGGACTTAATGCTACCATATTTTATTTTTCAGACTAAATGCCACCCCCTACGCCACTGTTGCTCTTACTTTGGGAATTTACTCACAAAATTTTTTGCGCCAAACGCAAAAATAATGCTTGACAACCCGGTCAAATAGCAGTATAATGCTTCTCGTTGATATGTGGATAAGTTTCCATGCGTTAGTTTTGCGTTACAAAGTATCAGCTGCTTAGGAGAGTTATTTATGGAGAGTAATACGAAAAATACTATTAAAGATAAAGAGGAGTTGTCTTTGTATAATAGCACATATGCTTCAGAAATCAAAGTGAAACGACGGATAGGTAGGAATCCGTATAAGAAAAGGTTAGACATTCTTACTGCAGCTTTGAAAGACAACTATAAGCAAAGGTGAAATCCTAGATGAGAAAAGCACAAATTCGTAATTGCAATGTCGAATTAAGGACTTGTCGTAAGGATACTGATTCAAACATAGTTATCGCAAAAAAGACTGAATTAAGAAAACTGATAGCCAATCTTATGAAAACTGAGGGGCAGAAAGAAACCGCTTTTTTGCTCTTTTTTGCGACCCAAAATGATTCGAGACAGTATAATGCACTATCAAAACACCACCATTTTAACAATATCGACAGTTATTCGCTTTCCCTAAATGATTTTAATGATAATGGTGGTAGTATTTATAGAGTTTTAGAAAAATACAAAAATAGTGGAGTCAAAAAGATAAACATTCTTTTATCTGGAACAGGTGGACGAATAAAGGCGGTGATATATTTTCACAAATATTTGATTAAACATTTTAATGAAATAAATGTATATGTTTATGATAACGTCGGTTCGGCGCTCGCTGTTCTTGCACTTTCCGCCAATAAGCTCTATGTTAACAATAAGGCAAATATCGACAATGACACCGCAAGCATTAGCAAACTTGACGTACAAATACCTTACTGGCGCGAAAATACCGATGGAAATTGTTTGGATATTGAGAATTATCGGCAAGTGACACTTGAAAAATTGCTTGTAGCGTTTGATGATGCGGACAAATATAAGGATTTCGCCGTAAAGGTTGGACATGGGTATCTTTATGAACACCCATTGAGAAAACTTTGGAAAAAAGAGTATAAGAAATTGCGAAACGCGGAGTGGGAACTTGTTGACGGTAAAAAAGTATTCGAAGGATTAACCTCGAATGAAATTCATGCTATGTATGATGCATATGAATATTTTAGCTGTGTGATTAATAAAGTCCAACCCAATGCTAATGTCAAGGCGCTAACAGCTCCTACATCAGACTTGTTGGCAAAATGTAATTTTGGGAAAGCAGTTTATCACCATGGGTCTAATATGCATACATACAATTTTAATAATCTTGGAATCAATTTCAAAGAGATTCTTTCGAGTGAAATGGATGTCAATTTTTTTAACTTGATGAATGCAATCAACGCAAAGTGCAATGAAATGGTGAATTTAGACGATGTAAAAAAAATTTTTATGTTTGGCATAGCAAATGCTTTGTCAGATGTTTATATTTGTACTGAAATGCGAAAGCCGTCTATATCCAACATTGATGAATATTTTAAGCATATTTACGAATTGCACTTGAACGAAAAAGCTTCATCAAAGGAAAATCCATATTTAGGATTTCGCGGGCAGACTATTGACTATGGGGCTATTTCTGCCTCCGTGTTTCGAGATATTCGCATAGATAGTGAAAACGAACAATATATGTTTTCATTGGAAAATAGTGCTGACATTTTTCATTCAAAAGGTGAGATCCCTCCTAAAAATGTTTCTTATGCAACCGCTCTAAACATTTGCAAACAACAGCATTACGGGATACCTACAAGATTTTTAGACATCTCTTTTTGCCCACTAATTGCGTTGTATTTTGCGTGTGCAGACCCTAAATTAGAATTTGGCGAAGGAAAAAATATAGAAACCGGCGTTGTGTATGTGTTTTCTTTTGACGTTGAGGAATATGATAGTTTATATACTGAGCAAAAAGCTTTGGCATATGCGCACTTGATTAATCTAAATAAAATAGAAAAGAATGATTTGTTTCAAGCTTTGAATGATTGCAAAAGATTTATTACATTGCTTAAACGCTATCTCAACTATGTATACAGTGTGGTATTGATGTGCAAAAACAAAAATTTCATGGGTAAAACTTTTGGTTGCTACAATTTAGATGAATCTCCCTATATTACTTCACTCAAAATACTGAGGGAAAAGGCTGCTAAAAAGGGCATTAATGGAATTGTCGATATTATAGATTCGTTAATCGGACAAATGAATCAGTTTGTTTTTTTTAGCGATGAACAATATAAAGATAATTATGCAACTATTTTGAGTTATGTTGTAAATTTTTACGATAATTTGCCCCTGCATTTTTTTTATATCATTAAAGAAAACTATGGCAAGTTGCTTCAAAAACTGTTCGGCAACGCAAAAAAAACATCTGTTGTTCGTGATATCTGTTATGCTGATTTTTGTTTTCTTTGGAAGAGGAGGTGTTTTATGCACCCGATTACTCAATTGCGGCCAATAAAAGACTAATAAAACAAAAAGGTTTGTTTCTTATAAGTGGTTCAGAAGAAAGGGTGGCAACAAAGAATTACCATAAAATTATGATCGACAAACAAGCCAAAAAGACGATTTTAGAGCAATTAAAAACGAACATATATGCTGTGCCAAAGTGCCCTTGGCGTAAAAAGAAATGCAAGATTTGCTCTTGCAAAAACGGCTTTTCGTTTGCGACAGTTTACGGCGATTTGTTTGGACAAGCTAAAGCAATAGAGTTTTCAGAAAAGAAATCTTGACCTACAAACAAGACCTGTGTATTTTGTTATTTCATGGGTTGCGTGCCACTTGCAATAACAGGAATTGAATCACTAAATTCTAAAGTTCTCAAATGCCGATAATCACGGCATTTAAGAACTTTCCAAGAGGCTGTAAACTATATTTCCTTTACTAAACTCGCCCCTTGACGGATCGCAACATCTCACATACACTTTTGTTTCAAATATGTGCTTGCAAACGATTTCATACAGCGCAGAAATGGAGAGGAGAAGATCCGGCAGCGCCAAGCCGAAAGCATAGCTCTTGCCCGGGAGTGCGGTGTCAAGTTTGGCCGCCCCTGCCTGGTTCTTCCTAAAAACTTTGAGCAGACCTGCCGGAAATATGTATCCGGCCATATGTCCCTGCAAGAAGCTTTGTCAAAAACAGGCCTTTGCAAATCTTCTTTTTATAAGCAAATCAATATTTTAGACCTCGCTAAAGCAAAACGGTGAAACTTTGTTTATCTTTTTTGCTATTTAGCCACGCGCCTGGCTGTTTTCCACAAAATCGCCAAAAGTTATCCACAATCGGGTGGCATGGGGTTTTAATTTTGAAATAAAAGTTATAGTTCGTGGTTAAAAAATTAGTAATTGCAACGGTTTGAGACATCTTCTAAATATAACAAGGTATTAAATAATTAAATAGTATATATTAAGTAAATATATATAATACAGAGTAGGGATTTTTAGAAATTTCAGATTAAAAACATAAAGCCTTGAGCTATGTCCAAATATCACGAGTTAGTCAGCATGTATTGACTCCCGCCCGGCGAGCAGCGGGCGGGGAATACTGTTGACAGTTCTTTGCGTTGTGGTACAATTAGCTCAATTTATCAGTAAAGATATAGAGAAATTTTATTAATAGCTTTTATAGCTAAGTTTTGCTATAATAGATATTATAAGGAGTATCGCCAATGTCAAAAAATACTATAAGGGCTAAGCTCGATGTCATATTCAAGATTTTGTTTTCCGAAAACTTAGATTTGCTCAGCAACCTGCTTTCGAGCCTTTTGGGGCTTCCGCAAAACTCAATTGAAAACATAGTGGTCAAAAACTCTGAAATCATGCCGGACGGCATAGAAGGCAAGTTTGTCCGTATGGACATGAACATGGAAGTTGACGGTAAACTCATAAACGTCGAAATGCAATACGGTAATGACCCGAGCTTTAATGACAGGACCGTATACCATTGGTCAAAGCTATTTAGCGGCGAGCTGAAAAGAGGCAATGACTACTCTAAGCTAAAACCCGCAATTTGCATTAACATTATCGCATATTCCTATTTCAAATGCAGCGAGTATCATTCGCATTTTACAATTATGGAAAAGTCACGGCATGAAGAGCTGACCGACAAATGCGCCATACATTTTTTCGAGCTGACCAAAATAGGTAAGAAAGCAAACAAGGATGACATTGCCGAGCTGTGGCTACAGCTCATAAACGCGGAAACGGAGGAAGAACTTGATATGCTAAAAGAAACTAACGTAGCCCCTATCCAAAAAGCAGTATATATCCTGCACAAGATGAGCGAGGACGAAAAGATACAGGAGGTTGCGCGTCTTCGCGAAAAAGCCCTGCACGACGAGGTAAGCGCGCTTGGCAACGCAAAACGCGAGGGCATCCTTGAGGGCATCCTCGAAGGCGAGCGCAAAGGCATCCTCAAGGGCAAACGCGAGGGCAGGCGCGAGGGTGTACTATCTACCGCGACAAACGCCATAATTTTGGGTATGAGTGATGACGACATTGTTAAACTCACAGGGTTAACCCCCAGCGAGGTTAAAGACCTCCGACACGGAAACTAAGTGCGTTAATTATTCGGCGCGAAACGATTGAGTTGCTGAATAATACGGAAAGAAGAAAAAGCGAATCATTTGAGTTAATAAAAACAGTTGCTAAAAACGGAACATTAAATACCGCCCAAAAGATACTCGCGGTAGCTATAGAAAATCGTAATATAAGTTTAGATGAAGCCTCGGCTCTGCTTTACCGTTCACAGTTATATAAAACGCTGGAAGATGAGAAAACTAAGGTGTGGCGGCTCGGTTATCCGTTGCTTTATGACATGCTTGAAGAAGAATTAGCCACAGGAAAGATTACATTCCCGGAGGAACAATGATATGACTGCTAATATCCCAAAAGGCGAGATATGGTTTTTAGCTTCTTGCGTTGAGTTTTACAAGAACGAAAAAGGCATGAGCGGCGAAGAAGCCTATGATTATCTGCGAAAAACCAACGCTGTTGATTTTATTATCAAGCGTTGGGAGGGCTTGCATACAACAAGTCCGGTTTATGTCGTTGACTGTATTGATGAGTTTATAGGGAAAGCACAGCCGTGATAAGCAAGTCCAGTATACATTGAATTTTAGAAAATCAATACGCCGGAGATTTGAGTTTCCCCGTTTTTCAGGGGGAATCAAAGCCAATGCAATCCAGGCATTATATTTTAGTTTACAACAGGGTTTTGGAAGCCTTGTCGAAAGGAGTGATTACTGAGTGAAAACCCTTGCGGAGCTATTGCTCGCAGAAGCAACAACGTGCGATTTCAAGGAAATGCTTGAGGCCAGGCATCCAAAAAGCTGGCTGAAGACCGTGAGTGCGTTTGCCAACGGATCTGGCGGGGTTCTGCTCTTTGGGGTCGCTGACGACAAGCGTATTGTCGGTCTTGCAGACATAAAGGGTGACATTGACATCATCGGCAAAAGAATCAAGGAGTTTATTGACCCGATGCCTGTTATTGATTTCACCACTTATTATGCTGATGACGGAAAAGACGTATTGGCTTTGGAGGTTTTTCCGGGCGACGATACTCCGTATTTTTATTCAGAAAAGGGTAGCCTTACTGCCTATGTACGAATGGGCAGTGACAGCTTGCCCGCTCCGGCCAACCGATTGCGGGAGCTTGTCATGAAAGGGAAAAATCTGTCATTTGATTCATTGCCAACCGACTATAGGTTTGAGGATTTGACCTTTACCGTATTTGAATCTACATTCAAGAGAATCACAAAAAAAGTTGTCGCCCGAAACGACTATATCTCTTTCGGCATGTGCAAACATGATGGTATACTGACATACGCCGGATTGATGTTCTCAGACGAATGCCCACTATTGCAATCGCGTGTTTTTTGCACTCGCTGGAACGGACTGACCAAGGGTTCTGTGGGCGACGACGCAATAGATGACAAAGAGTTCGAAGGGGACATCATATCTCAACTCATTAGCAGCCATGATTTTGTAAAAACGAACTCCAAAGTGCGATGGAGGAAAATGTCAGACCATCGCGTGAATAAACCGGATTATGCCGACCGAGCGGTTTTTGAGATTCTTGCGAACGCCATCATGCACAGATCATACGACATAGTCGGCAGCGAGGTTCATGTTGATATGTACGATGACCGATTGGAGGTTTATTCTCCCGGTGGGATGGCTGACGGAACGCTTATACAGGAACGCGATATTGACGACGTTCCTTCAACTCGCCGCAATCCGATAATTGCGGAAATGTTCCATCGTCTTGACTATATAGAACGTCGTGGCAGCGGCTTTAAGAAGATACGCACGGAGACCTCAAATCTTTTTGGTTATACAGATGAACACGCGCCGGAGTTTCGTTCTACTCCAACAGCTTTTCATGTGGTTTTGAAAAGTGTTAATTATAACTTGCATGATACAGGACAAGTTACAGGGCAAGTTACAGGGCAAGATACAGGACAAGTTGCAAGGCAAGATAAACGTGCTTCTTTGGTCGAATTCTGTGTTGTGCCACGGTCGCGAAAAGAGATGCAATCGTTTATTGGGCTTGCCAGCCGTGAGCATTTTAACAAAACATTTTTGACACCGCTACTTGAGACAGGGCAACTAAAAATGACGATTCCGGATAAGCCTAACAGCAGAAATCAGAAGTATGTTAATGTAAAATTGCAATAAAAATCGTTCCGGAATACAAATATTATCTGCGGCAGCAAGCAATCGGTACGTCTGATACAGTATTGTATGCGTTGTTGCAGAAATAAGAGGCGTGAGTGGGAATGATTAATGAAAATACGTCACTCATGATTGACGAAATAAAGCATTATTAGGAGGATTTATGAATATGCTGCGCATTACGAAACTGCCGGTACCGCCGGAGGAATATTGTACAGAGATTCTTGATGACTTGGAACCGTGTGTTGATGAGCATCCGATGATGGGATTCGATGAGTGCTGTTTTACGAACGGCTTACTCTCATACTATAAGCCAAAAAATGTGCTTGAAATCGGCGTGAATTTTGGTGAGGGAAGCGCGCAGATACTTCACGCTATCCGAAGCACTCCGAACGCGAAACTTACGTCTATTGATTTGATGGAATATGGACGTTATACAGCCGCTACTAATGAACGAACAGGTGAGAAGTGCGTACATACCAGCGACAAACCAATTGGCAATTTTGCGCTGACACATCCCGATTTGCCCCTTGACTGTTGGACGCTTATTACCGGAAAAGACCCGAGCGAAGTTATCTCCGAGTTAGGAGATAAAATGGGTAAATTTGACTTTTTGGTGCTTGATACAGCCCATTTTCATCCGATAGAATCGCTCAATTTCTTATGCGTTCTTCCATATCTGATAGACGGGGCAATTGTGGTGCTGCATGATATTCTGCTGTGGACACATTTCAACCCTCCGAAGGCATATGCTTGCAGACACTTGTTTTCAAGTGTAGCGGCCGAGCGCATACAACTGAAAAAATCTTTATATCAAAATATCGGCGCGTTTCAGATAACGCCCGACACACGCAAATACATTCAAAATGTATTCGAGTCGCTTTTGCTGCCGTGGGAAATTGACCCGCGAAGTATAAGAATGGATTCAATATTGAGTGTTCTTTCCGAACACTATGCGGATAAAGAATTGATTGCCTTAAAGAAGGCATTGCAACTCAACACAAATTATTACGCAACGGGAAAAGCTGACTGGTCTTGTTGGCACAGTGAGGTAATAGAATTTCTAATCTTGCATTTATCTGCTGAAACTATTTTCTACGGTGCGGGACGCGGTATGACAGGTTTTCTGAAATACTGCAAGAGTAAAGGTATAACTTTCGTGTCGCCTATCTGGGATATTGCGGCGGACAATATAAAAGAAATATGCGGACATAAAGTTGATACGCCGGATATATCGTCTCCCGGCGACGGCAAAACATTAGTTATTACGATTGAGGATGAAGCGATCCGCAAAGAAGTCCGCAGGCAATTTTCCGCGCTTGGATACACAGTAAAAGATGCACACGCAAGGGAATCATGTGTATGAAAAAGCAGATTATTTTCTATGGAGCCGGTCAAAACGCCCAAAATCATTTTGCCGATTGGAACAGTCGCGGCATTATCCCCGTGTGCTTTGCCGACGCAGACGAAACGAAGCATTATACCAAGTTTCAATTAAGTGATATAGATATTTTGCCTCTTGATGCCGCGATCGCTAATTGGCCTGTGCATGAAATATACATCACCCCAACAAGGGAAAAGTATGCGGGCATTGTATCCGAACTAATTGCGCGAGGGATAAAAAGAAAGGCGATAAAATTCTTTGAGCCCGTTGAATATCGCAAAGGCTGTCACAATATGGGACATTATTTCATACTTACTGACAACAAAATCGGAGTGTGCTGTGTTCCCGAGTTTATGAAAAGGCTTGAGTTTGAAGCAAGCCCAGACCCCAAAGTGAATTTTCGCCGATATGAAGAGCAAGCCAGAGAGATAATTGACAATTGGCGGCATAATAGACCATCCGTTTGCGACGGCTGCCCAAATCTGGAATTTGGTTATTGGGACATTGAACCGGCTATCACGGTGTTGAATATTAGCTCAAAGTATGGAGCTGATTTTTGCAACACAAAATGTATATACTGCTCGCATTTCCCAAAACCGGAGCAAGCGGAATATGAGAGGCGCGGACATGAAGTTATAGATATGCTTAAAGCCGCACGGGAAGTTTACCCCGACCGCAGTTTCAGAGTGGACGTAGCCGCCGGTGAAATAGCTGTCGCGCCGTTTCGTGACAAACTTTTCTACAATTTCCAATGCCACAGTCAAGTCTAAAAGAAAGGCTAAAAATAGCGGTTGACTTTTGGGGAGATATGAGTATAATAATAGATGTATCGTAAGGTATGAAAATACTCGCCGCGCACCGGAGCGGGGTATAAGAAAAGGCTCGACAAATTTTCGCCGCATACCGGAGCGGGGTATAAAAAAAGGCTCGAAAATGATGTCCCCGCCGTGTTTTTCTGCGGCGGGGATTCTCATAGAAAGGTGACATATATGAACCAAAGCGATATAAAGCCGGGATATGTTTACCACATTAAAGACCTGTACTTTGATGTGGTAAGCGATGATAAGCTCATGCGAAACTATGAAGGCGGTTCATATCGCCCTACATACTTTTGTATCAAGGACGAAAAGACAGGGCTTCTGTGGGTAATTCCCATGAGTAGCCGAACTGAAAAATACATGTGCTATATGAAAAAGGACATCAACCGCTACGGCAAGTGCCTGAAAATTATTATAGGCGAATACGCAAGCGTAAATGCGGTGTTTCTGCTTCAGAATATGTTCCCCATCCTCCCAAAATACATAGACCACATTCACATGGTTAAGCAAAATCCGATTCCCGTAAATACGCGGCTGCAGATGCTCATTAACCGCAATTTCCGTGAACTTCTGCGACTACATCGCAGAGGCGTGAAGATTGTATTTCCCGACATAACACGCCTTGAAGAACTGATGATTGATGAATTGGCAGCGGACTCAATTAACAACGCTGATTAGTTACGTTAACATTGGTGCAATAATAATGTAACTAATCAAAACAATCATGTAGATATACAAAATCTCAACGAATGTAAGGGGCAACCCGCAGCATACCTACAAACAAGCCCACAACACTATAAACCAAGCTTATCAAAACTGACTGATGAGAGGTTAGTAGTCATGGATGAAGATTGAAATATTGCGGAAAAATCTTCACGATTGACACAAAGGATAAACCCAAATGAATCTTTATCGGATAATGCAGACACTTTTGAACTTGTATTTGTAAACAAATACGGATGACCGCCAATGCCCGCCGTGGAGCTTATCTGTATGTAAATACTGTGAGGACAAATGCGATTACTGGCGCAATCCGGAGCAGAACATTGCTAGCAATGGGTGTGTTTTCGATTGAGTGGGTGCATTATTAAATGATTTGCTACCGCGAGTATAAAACAATCCCCCACTTATACTAAGATTTCCTTACAAAGCAATTCTGGAACCTGCTCAATAATTATTTCGTTAGCATTTGCAACATTGTTGTTGTGCAATTTTCGTTCTAAAAAAGCAAATCTTAAACGAACCAATAATTTCAAAATATAATGCATTTTGAAAAGCAATCTTTCATCAACAGAGTATTTTTCATTAAGGGCGTGGCGAATGCAACTTTTTAGTGTATCGTCGCAAAAAATACTAACATCCACAAAAAAAGTGGCTATATCTACGATAATGTCAGCTACTGACGATATATGCCCATCAGATATCGGGTCTATAATAATAACCTGACTTTCATGTAAGAATATGTTGGAACTGAATAAATTGCCGTGAACACTACGTACCCTTTTGTTTTTACATGAAAAAATAAAAATATCTGAGTCTACCGATTCAATGTATTTCTTAACCAAATGCAAATAAACATCATCCCTACATGATTTAGATAATTCTTCGATTTGGTACACAATGTTCTTAAGGTAACGTTTATATAAATCCGCATGAGATTCATTGGATAATGGGAGCTCAAGTTTTTCTATAAATTCAAATATTGTTAATATTTCATTTGGCTGTATGGTTTTACAAGACAACATTAAACAAACACTAGATATAGATGGAATGCGCTTAGTAATTAATATATCATGGTCATTAATGCCTCTGTATCCGCAAATAACTTTAGGAGATAGATATTCAAATTGATTATCCCATTCATATTCCTTCATCAAGGTATTATTAGACCGCGAGTAATTCTCATCAAACACTTTTATAACATTATTCTTTGTAAAGAGAAGCAACGCATATGATTTCTCAATATATGATTCCAAGTCTTCTGAAACTAAATCACGGCAAATAGAATTCAGCTTTGCTTTGGTATAATTCTTTCTGGATATCATATAACTGCTCACCTACTTTCGTCAAAGTGGCATGATCAAATATATCGCCAAAGAATTCCAAACAAAATTGATTTGCTATATAGACTAATCCATTTGGCTTAATTATACATAGTGCTCGTTGAGTGGTCGATTTTAAATCCGATATATGCACTTTTGCTCTTTCCGATATATGTTTTAACTCTTCCATTAGGGTGTTATAGGCATTGCCAGAAATCATAAGTTCTTCATATTTTGCTTTGGAAAGTCCTCTATGTATTAATTGTTGCATTCTGATATTTTTAACACCTAGCAATATGAGGTGTTCTATTGAACGGATAATGTCATTATAATTTAATTTGGTTACAAGTACATTGCAACGCAATTCAAAGCTTGCCTTTAATATATCCTCAATATTTTTTAGTACTATTTTTATATCAGCGTTTGGTTTACACCTTCTATAATATACGGCAGATGTGCTATCAATGGAAATATCAATCAAGTCATACGCCTGTTCGATAATGTTTAAATTAATTGGTCTACAACCTGAAGTTCTTAATAAAGATTCTGAACTTGCTTCTTTGATCCGTATACCAATAGAATAGACATCTTCAGAACAAAGAGGTTCACCACCTCCAATGGAAAATCTCCTAACACCATGTTCAAGAAGAGCGTCAACAATCTGAAACAATCTTTTTTTTGAAACAAATTGTTGTTTGCAATCCAATAAGCAATAAGGACAGTTGACTTCGCATTCATTTGTTAGTTCTAAGCACGCGCTAATAAGATGTGTGGTTCTATTTGGAGAATTATCCATATTAACTTAACTCCATTATAGACGTTTTTATCTTTTCCAATAAATTGGGAATTTGTTTTATTCCGCAAGAAACATCAATCAATAGTAACGTGTAATCGTGATTTTCTTTGCAAAAGATAGGATGAACAACTTCACTCACCCGACCCAAATAATACTCGACAACTTCACTTCTGTATGCCGTTGTAAGTGGAAATTCCATGGACTTGAGTTTTTCGCGACCGTTCACAAAACTGGTTTTGACATGTAATTCATTATAATTATTCGCCTTTGAATAGTTAACAAGTACCTTGATCTGAGCTTGAGGACAGATAGTTGCATCAAATTCATCAGCAATATCGACAATATGTACTATTGGCTTTTTACCATTAACATATGGATCATTTTCATACCGAATAACTTTGCTTTGCAATTTATGGGAAAGAGAGCTTGTCCTTAGTCCTACCGTAGCAGGATAACCATATGAAATCATGTTATTGTGATTTAGCATAACTTGGTCATTAGCAATCAATAAAAAATCACCTGTTGAAAGTGCTTCGAGTAAAACCGTCGTTTTTCCATTATTTCGTGGTGCATCAATCAATATTCCTATATCGTTGTAAGAAATACACGCTGAATGTAAATTTACATAACCATATTGCATAGCACACAGCTTGAATATTATTCTTGTATGGTGCAATATCAGGCTAACTATTTTGTCAACAGAATTGTTAGAGTCTATATAGCATACACCAACTCTATAACCCACCTCATTTCCTGTAGATACTGGAACAATCGTAAGTATATTAATGTAATCGCTTAAACAGTCAGTGTTCCAAAAAGGCACTACCCATTTTTTCAATCGATTAGCTATATCAACGCTAAATCCATCAACAACTACTCCAAAAATTTTTGGCAATCGACTCTCAATTATAACCATCTTCGCATCACCTTTTCCTTATGTGTAGAATAATTCTAATTACGAACTTATAACGAATATTTTGCACCATCCTCTGGTGCAGGGAAATGCTTTTGTGAAAATACATTTCTAACATTGTCTGTCATATGCGTCGGAATTATGCGTTTATTTTGACCATATTCATTCATAAGAATTTCAATATCACTTAATCCCATATGACCTTTTGAGGGGTTTTCAAAGCTCATATCTGCGAAAACAATATTGCTACTTTCAGTAATGTCGATGACGCCTTCGCATAGCACAGCATCTCCGGTAAACCCCGCACAGAATTGACCGTCGGAGACTATATAGCCATAGGCATCATAGTTTGCATGCTCTACTTTTACGCTTGTAATATCATAACCATACACTTGAAATACTTGCCGTGGTTCTGATATTTCAATTACTTTGAGTTTAGATTGGGATTGGATTTTATCCCAATCTTCCGGGTAAGCTAAATTAAAGAGATTTATTATACGGTGCTTAGTGTCATTAGGCCCAATTATGATGAACTCATTTTCACGCAGTTGCCGAAGTCCCTGTTCCAAGAGCATAAAGGGTATATCAAAAAAATGATCAGCGTGAAAATGCGTTATTAGGCAAATATCAACACTCTTTGGATCGATATTATTGCGACGCAATGCCTTTACAGCACCATTGCCACAATCAAGCATTATTCTGGAATCCAAAACAGCGCAAGAACTAAGACTTGTTGTAAGAATCGACCCTGTTCCCAATAAAACTACTTCCATAATTAACCTCCAAATATTTATTGTGTCATTGCACAATTCATTTAATCCACTGAGCAAGTTGAGAAAAAACATCGTGTTCATACAGTATATTCAAAGTAATAGAAATAATGTATGTAATCAACCCAAGAACAAAAAATACGTAAGTCTTCTTTAATTGGTTATATCGGTATTGCAAGTTTTTTGATAACGATATTGATTGTCGAATTTGCGCTTTTCTATAATCGTCATTGCATAATTTTGAATACTGCTTGTATAATGCATCTTCTGTTTGGGTGGCAATCCAGCCGAAAAACAAAATGTTTTTCTCAGGTATTTTTCTCTGATTTTTCTTTCTAGAAATCCTCTTTATCAAGTCAAGTGATGTAATAATCGAAATAGCCGTTAATAATAAAGATATAATTAAGCATATGATCACAATTATATAAAACTCACGCTCTTGGTTGAACGCCCCGGTTATAAAACTGATAATCAGAACAAATAAACCTGAAGCAGCCGCCAAACTAACTGTTGATCTTTCTGCGATTTGTTCTCGCCTATTTTCCAATATTCCAGAAATGTGGGTTAAAACCAAATCGATAGTATTAGTATTTTTTAATACATCACAATCATGATTATTCTGGTGATGTTGAGGATTTTGAGTGATATTTGGTACACCTTTATTGGCATTTTTCCTCCTGTTTCTTTTTTTTCTGCTTATCCCCATAAAATGTCTCTTCCAATTCAAAAATATACAGTTAATTCAATCCATTGTCGGAGAAAATACACACACTACTAATGTCCTATACATGGCAAAACTCATTAATCAAGAATCTCTCCATTTAACAACTCAAAACTCATTATCAGTTTCTCTGAAGCATCATTTTGCGTGAAAGAAAGTCCCCTCACAAAATGTAAATACCAAGGTAACGGTTGACTTCTGTTTTCAATCACTAAAATGGCTTGTTTGCTTGCTCCGATTTTCATTCCAAGTTACGCTTACGTAAGTAAGTCTATCGGCAGTACACAATACTGGTAAATTATCCAGCATTCTCTCTATGCTCATTTTTGTCGCTCCTTCCTTTGATTGGCGGTGTCTCTCTACATACTTATTATACACGCTTAGGGCGCGAATTGGCAATAGCGCGTTTATGGCTTATAAAAGTAATTTTCTGCACATTTTACACATAATTTTACGCATTTTATTAAAGCAATTTGCAATGAATAGCAGCAAAGCACTACCCCCACCACCGTGTTCAATGTTCGCATTTTTGTTTGCGAAAAGCACTGCAACGCAGAGGGTTCACGCTGTACTAAACAGCGTACCTTTTCATTCTGGGATGAATAGTAATAAGGGGCATAACACAAAGCCCGTATTCATGCGGGTTCGCAAGTCGATAGACAATGTTTGCAGTCCCCAAAATACTATTTGAAAGGAAAATCATCCATGAATAACAAACAAGAGTGGAACGAATTTTAGATAATTTGCTCTCCAATACAATTGCGGAACATAAAGATTCCGGGGAGTACAAGCACATAAAACAACGGCTGGATCACATAGATGAAACGCTGACCACCACTTTAACCGCAGACGAAAAAGTATTTGTCGAAGAAAGCCTGTTTGAAGTTGGTTTGATTGCTGAGCATGAAGCAAAAGTTGTTTATCGGCAGGGTCTCAAGGATGGCGTTTGGCTGTTGAAAAATATGGGATTAGTGGCGTAGCTGCTTAAAAACTGACAATTCTGTCGGCTATTGTGTGGTTGCGGTTGTTGTACATCAAGAGCTGTTGTTCATAGAGGTCTGATGGTTGATAGCCGTTACGCGAGCCACTTTGGCGGCGTCTTTCCTTTTCCAATAACTCGTCGACTATTCGCAGGTCTCGTCGGATATATTGAAGTTGAGGCTTTACCGCTTTGCGAATTTCCTTAAATGTTTTCTTGCGCTTCTTTGAGAATTTAATGTATTCGCGCCGCGCTCTCTTGCGATATGTACGCGGTTTCTCACTATCTGTCGGTTCATGAAGTTCGTCTGCCATGCCCTCAAGATTCTCCCGCGCTTCGTTCAGCAGCGAACTGTCCTGCGAGTATCGTATTTTCTGTGGCGCACAGCTCGCATCCACTATGCAGGGTCCCTTCGTTCGGTGGTTTGGATTCATCGCCTTTGCCGCTTGTCGGCTGATTCGGCAGTGGTGCCCCATCTTTGCTCTTATCATTTCATTGATTTCGCCAAGTATTTCAGGGGTCAGCCCTTTACGAAAATATACCATCAGCGATGGGGCAAAAGGCAGTTTGTCTTCGTATGCGCCCATTCCGCAAAAATATTGCAAGCAGGGTGTTTCCTGTATCTGCAGTGCCGTCTCCACGTCTGATAAGCCTCGCTTTGTATTGATTATCAATGCGCTCAATGCCAAACGAAGTGGTTTTGCAACATTTCCCTTGTGATTCTTAAACAACGCCGTATGCCGTTTCTTTATCTCATCCCACGGTATCTGCACTGCCTTTTGCACCCAATGGTTCTCAGAATTCAATTTGACGCCTGACGGCGACGGCATTCCAAAATCTTCTATGCTTATTTGCCTGCTTGGAAACTTGTACATTTTCTTACGCCGCCTGCAAGGGTTTTTATCAATTTTCGCGCTTTTCCTTTCAGATATTATACCACGCAAGTGCTTGATAGACTATCGTTTTTAATGACTTTTCGATTGTTCGGTAGGCATTAGTTAGTTTCCAAAAAATAACGCAATAACTCTCGATAATTTCAAACCATTCCAATATAACATTCTGTAAATTGTGGTAAATGAATGGTTCCGCCTATATTATGTTGATCAAAATGCATATTCAATTCTTTTATCAATCCATAATATTTTTCAGGATTTTTCTTTTCTCTTGGACTGTGTGATCCAGTAAGATATAGACCAATAAAAGATTCGCGATTCAAAAATAAATCATTCTTGACTCTTCTTTTTTCATAAATTTCGTCTAAGAAAAAATTTCGAACATCACTTTTTTGCATATCCCTCGTCATTAAACCTTGCGTACCCACGCAATACTTTTCGCGTATTATATATTGCTCTTTAATAATCTTAGCACTATAATCCCAAAAATTCCACGCAAGAACTGCTGCACCATTATTTCTCAAAACCCGGCGACATTCCGACTTGAATAATATCCTGTCAAACCAATGGAACGCTTGCGCTACTGTCACAAAGTCAATGCTTTTCTCTTGTAGTTTTAAATTTTCTGCAGAAGCATTAATTGAATAAAAGTTTTTTAGCCCAGCTCCCACCAAGTCACTTTCGGCTGTTTTGCGCATATCGTCATTTGGTTCAACACAATAAACACTGCTACCTCGTTCTATCAGAAGGTGACTAAACATCCCTGTTCCCGAACCAACATCCGCTATAATACTGCTATCAAGAAATCCAACCTGTGAGTATAAATAGTCTATAAGTTCTTTTGGATATGATGGCCTAAAATTTTTATAAAGATTCGCTATGCCTGTGAATTTTTCCTCGCTTTTTACCATAGCATTGTCCTCCCAATTTCTTTTTGCTTCGCCAAATCCTTTATCCTTAACTAAGTCGTTATGATAAAGGATTCAAATAGATTCACAAACCAAAAACTGATAAATTTTTTCCTAAGAATTCTATAAGAAATCTATACGAGGAATACACAGCATAGTCAATAAATCTATTATCAAATTTTTTCCCATTTTGCGCAAAATCTCCTACGCCTTTTACAATTATGAATGGACATTCATTAAATTCGGCTATCTTAGCCATCGCATGTCCTTCCATATCCAATACGCTACACTTTCTATCGAATTGAGAATTTAAGTAATTGAAAATTCCATCCCATTGTTGAACTTTTGTCCCGGTAGCAAGTGTCCCCAACATTGTTGAAGGAATTGGAGGAACAAAGCCATCCGGAAATAAAAGAAGTAACTCATTTAAGTATCTAATTCCTTTTTGAGACAATATAATTTGTTCATTATTATTAATTTTTCCGATATATTTTTTCTCCAAAAGATGTTTTACAATATCTTCCCAATTAGGATACTTCTTTTTGTCGTAAAGAACATTAGGTTTTACTCCGTCTGGGTAATTCAAGAGTTCTCTAAGAAACGCATAGCATTGAAAGTCGAAATCTTCTGGTTTGTCCAACTGAATGGAAGATCTCCAATTTTCTCCATATCTTTCAATTTTCTGCTTAACTCTAACATCTAAATTATAACTGGAAATCTGTGGTTTTATTTTATTCTCAGCAACTTGCTGGCCTATATCGTAATTGAAAACCCTATCTGCGATAACCACATCACCTAACGCTTGCTCTCCGCGTTTTCCAGCGCAAAATCCTGCCATCGCTAAAACTTTCGGTTTTAGTTGCATATAAATCGTTTGTGCCATAATTGCCACATCTAATTCGCCATACGCGAATCCTCTCGCCATCGCTATATTAAGGCCTTTCTCGCTACGGAATAAATACGAGAGTCTATCATTTAGTTCTCGTTCCTCAAAATGTTCCAATTTGGTTATGGCTTGTTCTTCCGCTTTTGTAGAAACCATTAACAGAATGTCTATGATGGTATCCTCCTCTTTTGATTCCGTTGAATGAACTGATTTATGCAAATTCGTATTGGTGTATATGAACAAAATAAAGCTTAAGCTTACTGGATGAAAAACAGATCGGGTATTAAATTCCGTTTCGACAAAACATTTGGTTTCTTTGATGACTGTATCAAGGTTAACGTTTTTTCCATTAAGATGTTTTTCCGCCGCGACTAAGCCTGCTAAAATGCTTACAGTGGTATCAAAATCACCATCAAGCCAAGTAGCAACACCATTATCTCTATGTACATATCGCATAATGAATTTTACAGATTCTTCTAGATATTCTGGGTAAATATCAGCAAGAAGAGGCGCAAGAAAAAATAGTATTATCGCATTTGTTCTTAATGATTGTTCGATAGAATTGTTATATCCAAGTTCATGCGGTTGTTTATCGCATATTGCATTCAAGCCATTTCTTAAAAGTTTATTAATGCCAAGAATTGTAAGGCCGTAGGCCGTACAGGACGCTGACACTTTTAAAGAATACAGACTTGCAAGCATATATATAGTTGCATAAAGATCCGATGGAGCGAGCTTGTCGCTCATGTCAGCTTTCCATCCTTTATGATTAAAATCTCGACATTCATCCTTGAGCAAATTTCTAAGCGCATCTGCAATGAAAGTTACTGGTGCATCAAAGCATAAGGCAGCTAAAAGAGCTGTCGCCGTATGCCTAACATCTGTTATTACCGAGACTTGTGGCATACCTTTCCCGAAAGGATTCGCATCAACAACATATATTCGTTGACGGAACCAGCCTTCAGAAATATAGTCTGATTCAGTAAACCACAATCTTGCCTTAACAACAGAATCGTCTTCCAAACCTTTATAACAATAGATTCCAAGAGCCGAAAGTAAAGTTACAGAGCAGTTAGGTTTTACAGGAGTCAATGTATATGAAGTAACCTCTTGATTATCTGCATATAAAATGCTATTATATATGCAGATAGTTAGACAGGAGGCAGATATGCGATTTTTTGATTATTCCTTTTTGGAACATGGAATGCTTCCCGCCGGTCTCGTGAACATCGTCAGTAAAATAAGCGAACTGCGTGAACGTGAAAATGAACGCAAAGAAAACTTCGGCGAGGTTTTTGAGCGGTTGGAAAGTATCGCTAAAGTGCAGTCGGTCAAGGGTTCTAACGAGATTGAGGGCATTATTACAAGCGAACAGCGTATCCACGAAATTGTGAATCAAAACAGCGCGCCGCTAAACCACAACGAAGCGGAAATCGCGGGATACCGCGATGCGCTCAGTCTTATACACGAGAAACAAGGCGTTCTCGATATTCGGGAGCGCGATATACTGCGTTTTCACGAAATTATGCTGTCATACACGCCCACCGGCGGCGGTGCGTATAAAGAGAACGATAATATGATTATGGAAATGGTGGGCGGCGTCAGGCGCGTTCGCTTTGAGCCTGTTACCGCCGCCGAAACACCCGAAGCAATGGAGCAGCTTGTGCTGGCGTATTTGGATGCACGCAGTAATTACAACATAAATCAGTTGCTGTTAATTCCATGTTTTGTTTTAGACTTTCTGTGCGTCCACCCATTCTCAGACGGCAACGGCAGAATGTCGCGTTTATTGTCCTTACTTTTGTTGTATAAAAACGGCTTTAACGCGGGACGGTATATATCTTTTGAAGAGCAAATAAATCGCACAAAAGCGGATTATTACAGCGCGTTAAAAGACAGCTCGGTTGCTTGGCGCAAAGGGCAAAACAGCTACTTCCCATTCATCGAAAATTTTGTTACAACATTGTTGTTCTGTTACAAAGAACTCGACAAGCGTTTTGCCGTAGTGAACAGCAAAAAAGTAACCAAACGCGAACGCATAGAGGCCACGGTGCTGGGCAGTCTTTTACCGATTTCCAAACAGGAAGTCTGCTATATTTTGCCCGACGTCAGCCCAACTACGGTAGAAGCCGTGCTTGCCGCAATGCTGAAAAGCGGCTTGATTGAAAAAATCGGCACCGCACGGAATACAAAATATATAAAGAAATAATCATTAGACACAGTCCGGTTGCATACCTGCGGCAGTTGTTGTATAACTAAACAGTGTCTATCTATAGAAGAATGTGGACAGGCACTATCTCGGACGAATCTTCGTGTTAGGAGTGAAGATGAGAATTGCCTGCTTGGTAAATCATCTGCCCTGTTTTAATAACATGCTTCGCAAAACCGCTTTTATCATCTGCACTGTCAAGCAAATGCGGTTCGATGTCAAAACTAATTCCACGACGTAAGCGCCACAACCATGTTTCCGTTTGCATCCAGTCGCCCGTGAAACCGTCAAAAACAATACCAATATCAATGTCGCTGTCTTCATGTGGATGCCCATTGATATACGAGCCAAATAGAAAAATGGCAGACGGGGAAAGCTCTTTTGTCACAGCTTCCGCATATTGCTCAACCGTTTTCATAACTGTTTTTTTATCCAACATAGTAATTCCTCCGTCTTCTTTAAAAGCTCTCTGCTACTTTCCTTTGTAATTCCTGCCGCCAAGTTTGCTTTGTACTCAGGATAGCGAGCCTTAATATTGAGTGGATTTAATGTTTCAATAAAATCTTGTTGTTCTTCTGACATTATGTCGAATAGATTTGCTCGTACAGCCAACTTGGAAAGGTCATGTATTTTTGGTGGAAGTTCCCCTTCTCCGCAGTCACTGGAAATAACGGCTTTTAACGCTTTCTCAATCGACTGATGACACATGAAGCCTACGTAAAGCAAGCGTCCGCTTTTTAGCATTGCTCTCGCAGTTTCAATATCATAATCCGCGATTGCCAACCAATACTCAACTTGATCATTCACCTCGTACACCATCTTTCCTTAGAGATTGTTGCCTACAAATCCAGTATACATTGAATTTTAGAAAAATCAATATGCCGGAGAAGTATTTTATTATGAGAGCAGAGAAAACAACTTTGGTAAACTTTCACTATCACTTTGGTAAACTTTCACTATCACTCACTTGTAAATTACGTCATTTTGCGGTACAATGATGTAGATTATGAAGGAGTGAAGGAAAAACGCAATGAAAGTATTTGATTACAAAAACACTCCCAAAGCCCTGCTCACGCCCGACATCGTGTCAATGCTCACAAATATTCATGAACACAAGGGGAAACAAGAGCTATACATCGAGGCACATACGGACGCGCTTACCACACTGACGGAAATTGCGAAAGTACAAAGCACGGGTGCGTCAAATCGAATTGAGGGTATTCGTACTACCGACAAGCGATTGGAAGAATTGGTTCGGGACAAATCAGCGCCTCGTAATCGGACGGAGCAGGAAATTGCGGGGTATCGTGACGTTCTTGCCACAATTCACGAAAGCTATGACTATATTCACCCGCGGCCGAACGTCATTTTACAACTGCATAAACAGTTGTACTCGTTTTCGGGGACATCAATTGGCGGTTCATACAAAAACGCCGATAATTTCATTACCGAAACCGGCTCAGACGACAGCGAAAAAATTCGTTTCACGCCAACGCCCGCATATCTGACAGCAAACGCGATGGAAAACCTTTGTGATTCATTTGTTAAAAGTATGGGAAAACGCGAACATGACCCGCTCCTGCTAATACCTATGTTTGTGTTGGATTTTCTTTGTATTCACCCTTTCAATGACGGCAACGGACGTATGAGCCGCTTATTGACGCTGTTGCTTTTCTATCGTGCTGGGTATATTGTTGGGAAATATATTAGTTTAGAAAAGCTGATTGAGAACACCAAAGATACTTATTACGAGGTGTTGCAAAACAGCTCAACAGATTGGCACGACAACAAAAGCGATTACATCCCGTTTGTTCGTTATTATCTTGGAATTGTTCAGAAAGCGTACTATGAGTTTGAGGAGCGCGTGACCTATCTGCAGCATCGCGGATTGTCAAAGCCCGATCGCATAAAGGCAGTAATAGATCGGAAAATCGGTAAAATCACAAAAAGGGATATTATAGAAGACTGCCCGGACATCAGCAAGATAACGATAGAGCGCACACTAGCTTCGCTTGTGGTCAGCGGATATTTAATCAAAACCGGCGGTGGGCGTTCGTCTGCTTATGGTAAAACGGATAATCAGCCAAAATGATCCTGGAGATGTGAAATGACTGATGAAATCACAAAAATAAAAAATATGTCTACTTTACTTGACAAGTACACCTTGACAGAGCCAAGATTTTAGGGAAACATTCATTTTAGAATGTGTCTTTGAATATGATATTTTTACACTTAATATGAATAGGTGAGAGGTAAATAATATGAAATACGACTATTTGATTGTGGGAGCCGGTTTGTTCGGAGTTGTCGCGGCGCATGAAATGACAAAAGCCGGGAAAAAGTGCATAGTGCTTGACCGGCGCGGCCATATTGGCGGAAACATCTATACAGAAGATGTGGAAGGTATCTGTGTCCATAAATACGGGCCGCACATATTTCACACAAAAAATAAAAAGGTGTGGGATTACATAAACAAGTTTGCGGAGTTTAACCACTATATAAATATGCCCGTTGCCAATTATAAAAATGAAATATATAACCTTCCGTTCAATATGAATACCTTTAACAAGATGTGGGGCGTTAAGACTCCTGACGAAGCAAGAGCAATGATAGACGCGCAGCGTTTAAAATCAGGCATTAAAGAGCCAAAAAATTTGGAGGAGCAAGCGCTGTTTTTGGTGGGTCGGGACATATACGAAAAACTTATCAAAGGGTATACCGAAAAGCAATGGGGGCGTGACTGTAAAGATTTGCCGCCGTTCATCATCAAGCGGCTGCCTTTGCGTTTCGTGTATGACAACAACTATTTTGACGATCCATTTCAGGGCATCCCCGTCGGCGGATATACGCCGATCGCGGAAAAAATGCTTGAAAATTGCGAGGTGCGCCTGAATACAGACTATTTTGATTTTATCGCCCGCAATCCGGGCATTGCGAAAAAAACCGTTTATACCGGGGCGATTGATGAGTTTTTCGGCTGCCGCTTCGGTGCTTTGGAATACCGCTCGCTTCGCTTTGAAACAAAAATATTGCCAACTGACAACTATCAGGGCAATGCCATCGTAAATTATACCGAACGGGAAGTGCCATACACCCGCGTCATTGAACATAAGCATTTTGCGTTTGGAAACCAGCCCAACACGGTCATTACACATGAATATCCCGCAGCCTGGGAGCGCGGTTTGGAGCCATATTATCCGATAAACGATGAGCGAAACAACGCGCTTTACGAAAAATATAAGGCGTTGGCCGACGGGCAAGACGATGTGTATTTTGGCGGGCGTCTGGGTCAGTACAAATACTTTGACATGGACAAGGTTATTGCCGAGGCGTTGGATTTTTCGGAGAGGGTGTGAAAATAGATGAGCGATTACTGAGCGTGTAGGAAAAAAGCCGTCATTCATTTACAAAAGACAGTTTTACAAACCGGGAGGTAAAAAACGGTGAAAAATATGATCTTATGCGAAGATTTGAACGAAACGATTTTTGATAAAAATATTCCGTGGCGGAAATTGAAAAACGGTACTGTGCTTGTCACGGGCGCGACCGGCGCAATCGGCTCGGTTATTGTGCGAACATTGCGCGCCGCGAGCGTTGAGCATAATCTGGACATCAAAATCATAGCACTTGGCCAAAATGAAGCGAAAGCGGCGGTGCTCGTAGAAAAATACAAAGCTATTTTTCACAAGCATGATATAAGAAAGCCCATCGAGCTTTCTCAAAACATTGACTATATTTTTCACTGCGCGGCGGTGACAAGTTCCGCAGAGATGATTTTAAACCCTTTGCGCGTATGCGAAACGTCGTTGAAGGGCACGGAAAATATACTTGTTTTAGCGAGAGAAAAGCAAGTGAAAAGCATGGTTTACCTCTCATCAATAGAGGTCTATGGGCTCACAGACCTCAACTTGTCTTTGATAACCGAAAAGGATTTGGGGTATATTGACATAACAAATCCGCGAAGCTGTTATCCCGAGAGCAAGAGAATGTGCGAGGTGATGTGCAATTGCTGGCTTTTTCAGCATGAAACCCCCATAAAAATTGCACGGCTCGCGCAAACTTTCGGGGCGGGTACGCCAAAAGACGATACAAGAGTATTCGCGCAGTTTGCGAGAGCCGCAGTCGCCGGAGAGGACGTAGTGTTGCACACGCAGGGTAAATCGCGGGGCAATTACTGCTATATGTCAGACGCGGTGCGCGGATTGTTTTTGCTGCTTTTGAAAGGCAAAAACGGCGAGGCGTACAATGTCGCAAAT
This sequence comes from Oscillospiraceae bacterium, assembly GCA_009777235.1. Classification (GTDB taxonomy): domain Bacteria; phylum Bacillota; class Clostridia; order Oscillospirales; family Oscillospiraceae; genus WRMH01. The sequence goes on along the minus strand of WRMH01000006.1, from coordinate 91,468 downwards.
CCCGCCGCGAGCGTGACGGTACGGGAAATGGCGCATTTAGTCGCGGATAAAGTTGCCGGAGGAAAGGTTTCGGTAGTTATAAATATTCCAGGCGATATTGAAAAGCGCGGCTACGCGCCGGATGTCAGCTATACGCTGAGCGCGGATAAGCTGATGGCACTCGGCTGGAAACCGAAGTATGGGCTTGTTGATATGTATGAGCGCATGATAAGAGATTGGCACGGGGGTTGAGATTTGTTCGGCGGGGTTTCATTATGGCGTATTATGGTGTATAATAGCATAAGATATGCCGCCGGAGATAGCCAAAGCCCGGCGCGATGACAAGGAGGTCACACGATGAATACAGCCCTCATATTTGCCGGAGGCACCGGCGTTCGCATGAATGCCCGCGCAAAGCCAAAGCAATTTCTGGAGATGCACGGAAAACCCATTATTATTTACACGATTGAGCATTTTGAAATCCACTCTGAGATAGACAATATTGTCGTGGTGTGTATAGAAGACCGGATAGCGGAGCTCAAATATATGATCAAGCAATACGCTCTCGACAAGATAAGTCAAATCGTGCCGGGCGGAGACAGCGGCGATAAGTCAATATATAACGGCTTGCAAGCTCTTGAAAATGTGTGCAACCCGGATGACATCGTACTGATACATGACGGGGTGCGTCCGCTCATAAACGCCGATTTAATTTCCGCGAACATTGCCAAGGTCAAAGAATACGGCAATGCCATTACAATTGAAGCTACAACGGAAAGCGTAGTCCGCTTAGAGCCGGATAATACAATAATCAACGTTCCCCTTAGAAACGAAATGTTTACGGCCAAAGCTCCGCAGTCTTTCAGATATGGGCAGATTTGGGACTTATACAGGCGGGCGGAAAGAGACGGGCTAAGGGTTGTGGATTCCGCGTTCTTATGCGGTGCTTACAATGTGAAGATGCACACTGTGACGAGCACGCCAAACAACTTAAAGGTCACCACCCCGGCGGATTACTATATATACCGAGCCTTGTATGAGGCGATGGAAAACGAGCAAATACTGGGGCTGGTAGCTGATTTGTGATGATTGACCGCTTGATGATAACCGAAATAATACAAAAATATTCCAAATTTGCGTTCTACGGCGCCCAGGTGGTGGCTTATGGCGCGTATACCGCGATAAAGCATTTATCGAGCCGCAGCCCGGAATGCTTTATTGTCAGCAACCTTGACGGTAATCCACGCGAAATTGAGGGCTTGCCCGTGCAAGCTCTTGAAACAGTTTCGCCGGACACGCTGATTATTATAGCGGTGACGGAACTTTTGCAAGACGAGATTGCCGCGAACCTAAAAGCTAACGGTTATCTTCGCACATTCAAACTCACGTCTCATGAAGAACATTTGCTGATGTCTGATTATTACGCCAGTATCGGCAAGTTCCCTTTGGCGATGAAAAAGCCGGGCGGAGATATTGAATTTACTCTTTTTGAAGTGCGGCATCATCTTGATAAACCTTTGAAAAAGCGTCCGAAACTTGAACCGTGGGAAACTTCGATCCAAGCGGGGGCGGAGCTGACTGACATTCGCATTTGCGGGATACCTGACAACACCGGCGATAACATATCAATCAAAAACAAGCAGTATAGCGAAGCGAGCGCAATGTACTGGGTGTGGAAAAACGCGTCGGCTCCTTGGGTGGGAATTGAACATTATCGGCGGCACCTGTTAGTTAGTCCGGAGATGCTAAACGATAACGCCGATGCCATTTTGACGCTTCCGTATATTTGTTACCCAAACGCGAAGTCCCAGTTTCAGAGATTTGTGAGCGAAGACATTATCGCTGTTTTGCTGACGGTTTTAAATATGCTCTATCCGGACGACTATGACGATTACGTCCGATGCCTCAACGGTAAGTATTTTTACACATCTAACCTTATCTCCGCGAAACACGGGGTATTCGCGGATTATTGCAAGTGGGCTTTTGGCATTATGGAGCGTATTGAGCAATTTGACATGCAAAGCATTAAGAAACCGAGGGCATTGGGATACATTGTGGAAATGCTGACTTCGATTTATTTCATGTCAAATAAACAGGCATTAAATATCAGGCACGCCCAGAAAGCGATTTATAGGTGAAAAGATGAAAGTTTTACAAGAATTGTTTATATATTACCGTTGAAAATGTAAAAAAGGGGAGTCGGGATGAGACGAATTAGTAAATTTACAAAAATCCGAGAAAAATTAGCGGATGATACCTCAAGAAAAATATATGAGCGGTTGCAAAAATTTAAAAACAACGACGAAAGAGAATTTTTTGCGGCGTTTTTTGATTTCTTTACAAACCCATTAACGCTTTTACGCGCATTTTTACATCAAAGCTGTCAATGAACAATTTCGCGGGTATATCCCCCATTAGACAAATAGAATACTCCGCAGTAAACATAAATATATCTTGCAAATTGGCCGATGATTTGCCGATGATTTTGCATTTTAGACATTTCTTTATTTTGAAAAACATGCTATACTTATTTTCGAAAAAAGAGAGTTGCCAACTAAACTACAGATATTAAATGTAAAGAGGTCTTGTAAAGTATGGTAGTGGTTTTTACGTTAAACAACAATCAAGACAGTTATGCTCGTTGTTTGGAGATTATTGAGCAAATTGAAGACACAAAGAGCAAGGCTGATTTTATTCTTGGTAGTGGTATAGACGCATATGTTGAAACCGGAAGTGCGAAGGTAGATGAAACTTTTCTTAAAGACATAGCTGGCTCAATTAATGAGAACAGCATTAATAAACTAACTGATGTCCCTGTTAATAAGATTTATGCCGAGCGGAACAATGTAGAATACGTTTTTTCTGTTACAAACGATTCAAATGAAAATGATATAGTAAACCTTCAATACTTCGCATTAATTCTGCAGAATAAACGCAATTGCTATCTGCTTTTAAAAGCTAAAGATAAGACAAAAGCAAATGACCTGTACTTTTCAGCAGGATTATTTTTAATGTATGAACTTCAAAAAAAACCAGGTCGCTACTACGGATATTATGCTGACGGAAAGGGTACAAAAATCCAACAGTTATCGCATAAAAAAAACATCACTATTTTGCAAAGCCTGTCGCCCTTAATTGAAATTACTAGTGAATACAGTACAATCGACGAGTCTGAAAAAGAAAAAGTCGACACGGTTGATTACTGGTCGCAGCCTATGGAGTTATTTCTGGTAAGAGAAAAAAACCAAAGAAGCAAGCCTAGCATACAGTCGGCAGATATTATGAATTTTGAGAGCGAAATAGAAAGACAGAAAAAAGAAACTCAGGAGGGTAGGGATACTCAGCTTCTACGATTTATGAAAAACCTCTTTTGCTTTAGTAATATAAGAAAAAATAAGATTAATTCAGAAGCGCTTAAAGAAAGAAGCAAGTATTATCAGGGCGGAAACTTCTTTAATCAAATCAAAAATATGCCTTTGCTGGCATATTACATCATGTGCCTGTATGAATACTATTCTTATAAAGTAACAAAAAAAGTGAGCAATAGTGAAGAATATTTAAGGAAATTGATTTTCGACGCAAGAGATATGGCTGACGGCTTACTTCAACTGATGGAAAACGCAATGAATCATTCTGAGAATATGAATGGTTACTTATGCTTTAGGGTATACTCAACTGAAAAGGTTGACACGATTAAGAAATTGGAGGATAGATTCGTAAACTACCTACACGACCGAAAAGGTAAGCATAACTTCTATCTGGAAGCGCATATTATTGATTACTCACATGAAAGCCTGCCTCAGAAATTCATATCAAAAATCGCAGAAAGGCAACAAGCCTCTACAGACGATAGCAAGGAAATATATGATAGTGTATTAGAGGGTTTTGCCAATCCCCAAATAAGAACATTCTTTGATCCAAATGAGGATGAAAAGAAATCTTGGGTACTATATAACTCTATAGCGACAAATGTGGTGCATCATTATGGGTTGCAACTGTTTGATTCGCTGATTACTAACTCTGATGGCTGTTTTATAGCAAGAAGTTCAAAAGACTGCATGATCGAACCTTCGGGTTATTATTCAAACACTGAACGCTATAGCAACGTAAAGAAAATACCGGGAACGCAGTATACTATTCTGATACCATTTAAAGAGGTAGATGCTGCTGTACATAATTATACAGCACTAAGTGGGAGCGTAAACTTCAACGATAATTTAACATACCCATATACTACAGAAAAAGGATTCCCATTTGACGAAAAAACATGTAAAAGTTATTATAGTGAGATAAACACTGAAGACATCCATTCTTTACAAGAGCGTAAAGAAAAGTTGATAGACAACATGAGCAAAGGCTTTGCTGAACATATTGTTAAAAATAGATCAGATGAGAGCAATACGATTTTTTACTATGATGCGAACGATCTTCCAAGCAGGCGTATTGAGTTCCTTGCAAAGGCTATAATTTCGTTCTTGGTCAAGTATGCAAATAAAAAACTTGATGTTGCGATATTCAACTGTGATGATAATTTTATTTTGGAGATTGTCAGGATTTTTGCTGTTTTTTACAACAAAGAAGGCAAGAATGAGTTTATGCACAATGTGCAAATATATCTGTACGGGAGAGATTTTGAGGAAGAGTTTATCATAACAGGTAATAGTTTAGCGGCTTTCCTTTCCTATTCTGAAAAAATAGCTTTCTCACGAGGCACCAATCCAAGGTGTGTAAAAACGATAATACAGATGTTGGACAAAAGAATCACACATTCAAGGCAAAATGGAGAAAAAACTGAAGAGAAAATAAAACCATTAGAGCTGACCCCTTTTTCATTGCAGAGGTATCAGAAAATTGAGCAAGGCGTGGTTCCGTTTGAGAGGAATGTTAAAAACGTTCTGGAAGCAGACTTGCAAAAGACTCCGTTCGGATGCAAACTCAGCCCTACGCATATGAGAATCGGGTCAAAAATCCACATTGACAGTTTTTATGAAGCGGAGCTTCTGTTTCACAATAGTTATTATGTTTCGCATTTCTCATACATCCTCGCAAAGGAAATATATGATATTATTAGTACAAAAAAAATAGCTACAGGCAAAGATATAGTTTTAATTGGATACGAAACATACTCAGATATGCTTTTATACGAGATAGTGGTGAAACTAAAAAAGTTCATCGAATCCGATGGCTTTGATAGTTTACCCGATGGTCAGCTGGTAATGACAGAGAAAGCCGATAAGCCACATATCAGATACATCATCTATAGTGATAATAAAAAGTCTGCAAATGATCAAAACCTAACAGACAAATTTAATTTCAAGCATATAACCGATATTTCTATCACAGAAAACCCCTTGTATGTAGTAGTGATTCCCATCAACTCGACATTAACCACCCACAATAAAGTGATATCTGCTCTAGCGAAATATCTGAAAAATGCGAAATCGGTTAAAAATGCAGAACCAAAAATAATTGCTAATTATGCGGTAGTTTTAGGTAGGGACAGTAAAGGAGGGCTCATTTTATCCGAAGATGAAAAAAGATTTTGGACTAAGATTAAGATTAAACCATACAAGAAAGAAGTTGAAACGGACTTAATTGAATATGGGAAGAAAACTGTACGTTTTTTTATAGATGTCAATACCACTTGGTATAATCCCCTTATCTGTGAAAAGTGCTTTCCGCCAAATCCCAACATGGAATATTATAAAGAAGAGCCCCTGATTGAGACAGATAAAACATCTGTTGTACCCATGCAAAAAATAGGACTCAAACCGGACAAAGAGAATGCGAACGAAAATCCTAACATCGCCAAACTTATGTCAATAGATAACATTGGAAGAATAAGGATGTTAGAGAATTACTTGATATATAGGCATATTGAGAGAAAAGGCAATCACTTCAGCTTTTATTTTCAAACAGAAGAACTTATGCTTGAAAAAAAGGATGAAGTAACGAATTGGTTAAAAGGGCTTTCGGGAAAAATCAACACTACAAGCGACGATAGACTCACATACGACATCATTGTTGCACCGAGGCACTTTTCTAACTCTGCTTTTGTAAAGGAATTTGAGCGGCAGGTATTTAGTAATGTGTCTCTAATCCTGTTTATTGACGCAGAAAAAGAGTTTAGGGAGAATATCAAGACAAAATACAGCAATCTATGTGCTTTATATGAAAACTTAGAGAGTGCGGAAAGAAAGTCCAATATAAGATTTCACTTTGTTGACGACACCATCGTATCAGGAAGCTCTTTTATGCGAGTAAAGAGCATACTGGCTTCGATTTTCCCGGATAAAGCTTTCACCAGTGAATTCGTAAGCATAGAGATTTTTAAGAGCATCACCCTCTTAATAAACAGATGTTCGCTTGCGACAAAGGAGAACTATATCAAAGATTTGAATATGTTTAACGCCTTTGTCGAGTTAAATATATCTTCTATGCGAAACCATGAAGACGCATGTGTTTTATGCAAATTCGTAAGTAATTTCACAGTATTAAGCGAGTATTCTTCAACTAATGTTCTATACGACTATTGTATTAAGAAAATCGATAAACATGGTGTTCTTGAAATAAATGAATCTACTTCCATTAAGAAAAATGACAAAGAGAAAAAAGCGCGGGCGTTCAGAAGGATGATTTGCTCTCATATAGCAAACTGTGAGCTGCAGAGCAAGGAGCGAGCTGCAAACGAAAAAGAAACTGCTTTTAATATGATGATTGGATTACTTGAAGGGTCGCCTTCCGCCATGTGCGTAGACGCACATACTAAACTGCATGATGGGTATCATAATGCAGAATACCTTATATCATATATAAAAGTTCTCTCTCGTCCTTTCTTTAGCTATTCAAAGAGTTATAAAGAAGCCATCTTTGAAATAATGATCAGAATTTTAGATTATTTAATAGCAGAAGAAGATGATAAGAAAAACAAAGCGACCGAGTCTGATTCTGAGTACAAGGAAATATATAAAATCATTGATGGCTTAAATGGATACGAAATCAAGTACTGCTTATTGATAACGTTAATAAAAAGGCTTGCCGATTTGGGTTCTTCGTTTATCATTCGAAAAGAAAACATAAGACGAATACACGCTTACCATGAGTCGGCGCTAAAGAGTATTGATGCAAACATAGATGAAGCAATATGTAAAACCACAGGTAAAAGCATTGATGAAGGCATTGACAAAAATCTTGACGAACCCGAAAAGGAAAAATTGCGACAGCTTAAACGAGAAAAATTTGCAAAGGAGTATTTATCGGCAATAAAGCGAATAACCTGTTTGAGTAGTGATGAATCAAAATGTGTGTTTTTAGAATATCTTCTTCTATTTGGGGAAGAGTACAGCAATGATATTGAAAAGAATTTACAATCCGGCAAATTCAATGAAAAAGTAGCGGATTTAGTTTTCGGTAGTTTTAAGGAGAACGCATATTTCGAGAATAACAGGCTGTTGATAGATAGTATAAAGGATTTGAATAATGACTTAGGCGATGAGGTTGAAGAAATAGTTAACGAACTGGGAACTAATACAAAAAGGGATAGCACTTGGTTCAAAGACAAAGTTTGTAAAAAAGACGATGAAAAAGTTTGTACAATAAACGATAAATTTGTAACGACCCTCAATAAGTATTACTATGAGAATCTTGTCAAAACATTGGTATTTACTGACGCAATTGATGTTAAGAAAGATAGTGTTGCAAATAGAATAAATGTAAATAATTTCAAGGAAGGATATGAATTGAAACTTATTGCTGTTATAGCTATATTTCATCTGTTAACCGGCAAAAGTTCAATTAGCAACGGCGACATTGATAAGTTTTACAACGTACTTACGACTCTTGTAAGATTTGCGACGAATTCGAAAACAGTTTGTGTTATTCTGTCCGACCTGCCCGATAATAAAAATTCATTTATTCCGTTAGCCTGCAGCAAACAGGATAATGAAGTTATGAGCGCATACAATATAGACGAAAAAATGAAGGAAATGCTTGAGCGTGAAATGGTTCTGGAAACATATTGTATAAACGAGAGAACCGCAATGCTAAAATATGATATTGCTCTTTCTGAAAAAGAAAACCGTAAAATCTACCTCTTAATAGAAGATTCAAAACTGGAAGGTATACAATTTAAGTATGCCATTAAGAACATTATGATTTTCAGGAAACTTATAGTTTCTAAACTCTTAAGCGACTTTACAAACAACCTGATCTCAGGAAAAATAGCCGAGAAAAGAAGAGCTGATGCCTTGTCACATTTGAAGAATGCGTCACATAGTGATTCTAAGTATAGAAGAGAGTTTGTAACAGCGTACTTGCGGCAAAAACTGCCGAGTAGTATAGACACCAATCTGGAAAGATGTATAGGGGCTGCGATAAGGTTTATGTCTGACTCCTTTATAAGCGAAAAGTACCACAGTGCGCTCGTAAAGCGAATGTCAGGCGATATAGAACGTGAATCAATTAGGTTGACTTCAACGAAACTGCATAGTAATTGGGTGATGTTAAATATTGAGATACTTAATAAAACAGCACATTTCGCACATCCCGATAGAGTTGAGATGCAAAAAATTGATGTTTATGGAAATTTAGATGTATTATATGTTTTACCAGAGAAAGAAGTGGGAGAGTCGGATGCACTATGTATACTCCTATCATTAGTGCAAAATGCAATCAAATATCGGAAAGAAAGAAGTCCAGTCAAAGTTTCATTTGAAATAATGAAAATAGGAGACAAAGAGGTTAGCTTTACTGTCAATCATTATCATGCGTCGAATCGAACGAATAAGAAAAGAAAAGGCGTATTATACTATTTGACGATTGAAAATGAGGTAAATTACGATTTTAAGAATGATGCTGTGAAAAAGCAAATAGAAGCAGATATAAAGAAATACCTATTAGAAAATATAAATGAAAGGGAATTAAAGAGGCAAAATGACGGGATCACTCTTTATGCGTCAAATTGGTATTGCGAGGAAATACTAAGTGGTATAGAAAGTTATAAAATAAACTCTGCTGAACCAGTAATAGCTTTTGACCTTTACGAGGAAGATAATAAGAACAAAATAAAGTTTAAACTACCAATCCTTGTTGATTGGAAATGAAGGAGTGTTTAACTTGAAACTTATATTGATTGAAGATTCTTTTAATGCTATTGAATTGATTGTAGAATTAATAACAAATAGAATAGAGGGTGACAATATGCTAGAAAAGCTTTTTGTTTACCCAAGTCCAGGCTTGGCATTTAACGAAAATGATTATACTAAATTGAAGGAAAGCGATGGAAAAAATTCGCGAATCAACTTTTATGAGTATAAAGATGCTGTCAACTTTGAGGAATTTAAGGATAATCTTTTTGAATTAATAGATTCCTTAAAAGAGGGGGTGAGAGTTGCTATGGACCTGGAAATTCTTAATGATAGTGGAGAGCAATATGAAAAATTTAACTCACGTAAGCTTGCAAAAGAAATGGTTGATAGTGGCTTATTAAACTATTCTGATATTGTATTTTACTCAAGTTGTTGTGATACCGCATGTTTTGAGGCATTAACGCCACGGTTTGCATTTTACTTAAGACCGGATAGTTTTGAAGATGCGGCGGCAGGTTCTGATTTTTATGATTTTTTAATAGGTAGGGTTGTGAAATGAATTTATATCACTTTACCAAAGTTGATGTGTTACAAAAAATAATAGATGATCATCAGTTTTATGCGTTTCATGTTAAATATTCTAATGACCATCAGGAATTTGATAACGGTTATTCAAAAATATATAGAGAGTTAAAGAAATTGCCTAAATTGCTATCGGAGCAACCTTCAATAAAGCCTGAGTTTCAAAATGTCATTCAAAAAATCATTTCTGAAATTCCATCAAAACCGTATAGTACTAACTTCATGCAATATAGCTATTTTGATAGCAAAAGACATAAGAGCAGCCCTGAGATATATTTTGTTTGCTTTACAAAGAATAAAGAGTCGCTTTCACAATGGGAAATGTATGCGAAAGAAACAGGTGTATCAATTGAGTTTGATTTTGAGGGATATGAATTTGTTGACAAGAGTATGCCAGAAAAATTTTCAAAGTATTGCAAAAAAAATGACATAGATAGTGCAAACTTATACAGACACAGTAAAAATGAAAAGAACTACGCAGAAGTTCGTTCATTCGGAAATGAAATCCACAAAGTAGAGTATGGTAAAGACGATGTAAAAAAAATCGTAAAAAAAGCAGTTGAGGATGTCTTGGAAAGCTTGGTAAATATGAAGCAAAAACCCGCAAATGAAATTAACGGGATAATTAAGAAGTGTTTTGAAAATGCACCATTGATAAAAGGTTCTGAACACGAAGAGGAAAAAGAGTATCGCCTCATTTTTAGACCGAAGCATTTATTACTATTGGATGATAAAAACAAGAACTACGCTTGCCATAATACTATTCATCATCTTAATTTGGATGGAGTTCTGACTCCTTATATGAAAATCGCTTGGCAACCGATTGACAAGACAAGACCTCTGCCATATCCGATTAAGTCAGTTACCATAGGACCTGGTTGGAATCAAGATATTGTGTATAAAAGCGTTATTCACTATTTGAATTCAAACACAAGTAAAATAGTTAAACCTGAGTGCAATAATACTGTTAAGGAAATAGTAGATAAGTGGTTTAAGAACCATAAATCTTTTCAGTCGCAATATATGACAGAAACTGGAATTTTAGTCAGAAAATCCAAATCTTCTCATATTTTCAAATAAAACAGAGTTGTCGAAAGCTGCATTGAAAAATTTCTCGTTAGCTTGCTGATTCTTTTATTCACCCTTATAATGAAAACCTATCCATATTGAATAACGGAGGTGCAAAATTAATGACTCCTGACAACATAAAAAAACTGCTCAACGAGGGCGAGGGATTGATCGTCGAGTATAAAAAATGTGTTAGCGAACTGAGTAGCAGCGTTTATGAAACCGTGTGTTCATTTTCCAATCGTTATGGCGGACATATGCTACTTGGCGTAAATGATAACGGCGAGATTATAGGCGTTGATTCTCTCGTTGCGCGAGACATGAAAAAGAATTTCGTAAGTATGCTCAGCAATCCGCAAAAAATATCACCGCCGTTGTTGCTCGAACCGGAAGAGATTGAGATTGACGGAAGGCTTGTTTTATATGTGTATGTTCCTGCAAGTTCTCAAGTGCAGCTTTGCTCAAACAAGATTTTTGATCGAGTAGGGGATGCTGATGTTGATATAACGAAATCCACAAATCTTGTCGCTGACCTCTATGGGCGGAAATCAGCGGCATATACGGAACGTGAAATATTCCCATATGTCACAGAAAATGAACTGCGCCTCGACCTTGTTGAGCGGGCGCAGAGGATGGCATTTAGTGAGAACCGGGATCATCCGTGGAAAGATATGTCCGTGATGGAGCTTATGAAGAGTGCCGGTCTATATGATGAAGATTGGCGTACCGGTAAAAAGGGCATTAATCTTGCCGGAATTCTCCTTTTTTGCAAAGATGATGTCATCCGTTCTTGCGCCCCCGGTTATGAAACCGACGCGCTTGTGCGCCGAAAGAATATTGACCGCTATGATGACCGCCTGTTAGTAGGAACTAACTTAATAGAAGCATACGACAAACTTATGGAGTTTATAGCCAAGCACACATTGGACAGATTCTTTCTCGTAGACAATCAGCGCGTCAGCGTCAGATCGTGGATAGCAAGGGAGCTTGTCAGCAACATTCTTGTTCATCGAGAGTATTCAAAAAGCTTTCCTGCAAAAATCGTAATTGAAAGCGATTATATATATGCTGAAAACTGGAGCCGCTCAAATAAGCATGGTCGCATTGACCCAAGCAATTTCACCCCCGACCCAAAAAATCCGATTATAGCACGGTTTTTCTTAAACATTGGTCGCGCTGACAAGCTCGGCTCCGGTGTGCGCAACCTTTATAAGTATGCAAGAATTTATTCGGGTAGCGAACCGGAACTGCTTGAGGGCGACGTTTTTAAAACCATTTTGCCACTCAAAGGAATAGGGGCGCTGGGTTCGACCGGTGATTCTCCCGATATTGGGTTTCTTAGTGGCATTGATGATGCAGAGGATACATCATTGCCAAATGGCAACGATAATGGCAACGATAATGGCAACGATAATGGCAACGATGGCAACGATATTGGCAATGAACTTAAGAAAAGCAATGCAGTCATACTTGATTCAATAAGAAATAAGCCACATATCACATTGGATGAACTCGTAATCGTGACCGGAAAATCTAAACGCACGATCTCACGCGAAATGAAAGAAATGCAGACGGCGGGAACTCTTCGTCGTATTGGCGCTGCCAGGGGTGGTCGTTGGGAAGTGGTTGAATAAATCGAGCCAGACTCCCACGCTCATCGCCCATGCCAAAAGCCCCTTGAGAATTGAGCAAAGCCCAGTACCCGGTCATCATTGTCACAATCAATTTAATATATGGAAAAAAGAGATAGGGGTGCGTGGGTTGTTCGTGTAGGATTATTTGATTTTGACCCGCCGTTATGGTAGTATTTTTAGTGTCCGCGCCCGGCAAGGAAAAGGGGGAGTATGTGAAAACAAAACTTACCGAAAAAATCGGAAGCGCAGCTAAATATATGGCGTTTAAACTGGGACTGCGGCAATACGCAAGAAAGTCGCGGCGTATTATAAAGGAACATTTCGGGTTTGTCCGCCCATTTAGGAAAGCTCTCGCCCAAAGCCTATTTATATCGCACATCGAAAACTCATATAATTTAATGCAAGATTATATGCGTAGCTATAGTGAAAAAAATGTACAAATAGTAAAACAAGGCGCTATGCCAAAAGAAAAGAGCGAGCCGATACTTGTATGCGTGGTAAAAAATGATTTAAGGCGCGTAAAGGAACACCTCTCGCATCACAGGAAAATTGGAGTGCGTCATTTTGCGTATATTGACAACGGGTCTGCCGACGGCACAGATAAATGGCTAAAAGAGCAAAAAGATGTCTCTTTATTTACCGTTTCAGAAGCATACAACGGGTTTCGGCAGAGAGGCTGGGAGAGACAGGTGCTTGACATATTCGGTTATGACCGTTGGTATTTAATAGTTGATTCCGATGAATTTTTTGCGTACCCCGGGGTTGAAAGCATACCAATAACGCAATACATAAGTTATTTGCAATCAAAAAAGATTGAGGCTGTCTTTGCCCCGATGATAGATATGTATGCAAACGGCCCGGTTTTCAACCAGGGTTCAGATCGCGGAGGTCTCGGGTTTCGGGATGAATATTGCTATTTTGACACCGATACATACAAAATACATACTCTCCGCCATACGCAAAGAACCATCGGCGGGCCGAGACTGCGTACATATGGTTTGAAAAACTATTTGGCAAAATACCCATTAATAAAGGTTCAAAAGCCGTATATGCCCATGACTCACGACATTTATCCTTTTAAATTGAGCCGTCAGACAAGCGGCGCCGCAGCGTTTTTGCTGCATTATAAATTTTTGAGCGAGGATTATGATCGGTTTATAAATTGGTCGAATGTTCCCGGTTCGGAAATCAAAGCCGAAAACGATATATATCTGCAAGCATACAGAGACAACCCGGATTTGTCATTTTATTATGACGGCTCTTGCGAGCTTACAAATTCTAAAGATTTGCTAAAGATAAACATATGCGACCGGGCGTTTTTTGACGGATTGTCATCGTTTCGCTTAGAAAAATAGCGAAAAGGAACGCCGTGCAGGGGAGAGTATCGGCGAGGTGTAAATAACGGGTGTAAATCAAGGGCGGTCATGGGAGGACGGGCAGCGGAATGTTATTTTCCACACATATTTTCATATTTGCGTTTTTGCCCTGTGTGCTGATAGGATATTATGGTTTGCTGCGAAAAAGCCGCAGAGGGCAGAATATTTTTCTGACGGCAGCCAGCTTGTTTTTTTATGCGTGGGGAGAGCCTTGGTTTGTGTTTGTGATGATCGGCTCGATTTTGTGCAACTGGGCATTTGCTCTTTGGGTAGATGCTTTTCGCGAAAAAGCAAAGCACATAGTGGCAGTGATGGTGATCTTCAATCTCGGTATCATGTTCGTCTTTAAATATCTGACCTTTACGCTCGAAAACATAAACGGGATTGTTGGCGGAGGCCTCAAAATACCCATTATTGACTTGCCGATAGGCATATCGTTTTTTACGTTTCAGGCAATGTCGTATGTCTTTGACGTATACCGCAAACGCGGCGAGGCGCAGAACAACCCCTTAAATGTCGCTTTATATATTTCGCTGTTTCCGCAATTGATTGCCGGGCCGATTGTCAGATATGAAACCATTGCCGATCAAATCCATAACCGCCGTGAGACGATAGATGATTTTTCTTCGGGTGTCTGCCTGTTTGTTACGGGGCTTGCAAAAAAAGTGCTCATTGCAAACTCTCTGGCCTTTACGGCCGATATGGTGTTTGACATGGGCGAGCGCACGGCAGGGCTGGCTTGGCTTGGGATAGCGGCATATACATTCCAGATATATTATGATTTCTCGGGTTATTCGGACATGGCTATCGGACTGGGGCGGATGTTTGGTTTTCACTTTCTCCCAAACTTCAACTATCCGTACATATCGCGCTCAATCACGGAATTTTGGCGGCGATGGCATATTTCGCTCGGGGCATGGTTTCGCGACTACTTATACTTTCCTTTGGGCGGCAGCCGTGTGAAAAGCAAGCGGAGGCTGATATTAAACCTGTTTGTGGTGTGGCTGCTCACGGGTATATGGCATGGGGCAAATTGGACGTTTATTCTGTGGGGGCTTATGTATTTTGCCATAATTTGTGCGGAAAAACTTACGGGCATTGACAAGTTGGTTTTAAAAAGCAAGCTCGCTTCGGCGTTTGGGCATATATATACTTTGTTTTTTGTGATGATGGGCTGGGTATTGTTTCGCTCCGAGTCAATATTTGACGCGGCTTATTATATCCGGGATATGTTTGCCATCGGCACGGCTGCGGGCGGCAGCCCGGCGAATATCAGCGCGGGAGGCAGCGCCGCATGGTTTTGGCTGCGGGAGAATATATACTTTTTCATTGCCGCCGCGGTGTTCTCAACCCCGATAGCAAAGCGGGCAGGAGCATTGGCAGAAAAATATAAACCCCTGCGGGTCATCTATCCCGTGATGATGCTCGTATTGTTTCTTATAACTATTTCGTATGTGGTAAAGGATACATACAATCCTTTCATCTACTTTAATTTTTGAAAGAACGCGCACAAGGAGGCACGGTATGGGAAACGCTTTTGAAACCTTTATCAAACGGCAAACGGCGATAGTGCTCTTGATCGTGATAGCCGTCTGCATGAGCGGGTATATTATCTTTATGCCGGAGGTCTTTGACGCCTCAATAAAAGAGATGAGAAAAAAAGCCGAAAAGTTAAATGAGAGCTTTCTTTTCAAAGACAGCTTTATCGTTTTGCACGGAGGATTTTCGCGTGTCCTCGGTAAAAAAATGATAATTGACGTCAGCCGTTATAACGATGTATATAAGCTAAATAACGGACATCTTACAATCGTGCGCCCCGAGCCGGGCGAAAATGTGGACGGCAACGCCCGGGCTTTGGCCGAGTTTTATGAATATGCCCGTCAAAATGATATTGAGTTTCTCTTTATACTCGCGCCGCATAAAGTAGATAATCATGATGACGGATTGCCGCGGGGCGTCGTAGATTATACAAACAAAAATGCCGACAGGTTTATGGAGAGCATTATCAAAAGCGGCGTGCCGTACGTTGATTTGCGCGAGACGATACATGAACAAGGGCTTGACTGGTATGACGGGTTTTTCAAGACGGATCATCACTGGACAGCCGAAATGGGGCTTTGGGCGGCAAAATACGTGATGAATGAGTATTTGCGCGAGTATCTTCCCGGCGATATGAGCCTGTATGACGCGGATAACTACGATGTCAGTGTATACCGCGATGTTTTCTTGGGGAGCTGGGGAAGAAGGACGGGCAGGCTATATGCCGGCGTTGACGATATAAGCGTCATTACGCCAAAATTTGACACCAATTTGCGCGTTGAGATACCAAGTGCAAACTATCTGATGTCGGGCAGCTTTGCCGACACGCTGATAGATTATTCATACCTTGAGGGCAATGCGGAGGATACGGGCGCGTATGATGATATTTTTATGGTAAGGGACAAAGGCGCCCATATCATAAACGATAACGGAAACGGCAAAACCTGCCTCATACTCGCGGACAGCTTTGGGCGTGTGTTCATTCCGTTTATTTCGCTGTCCTTTTCGGAGACTTACGCGGGTATGTTTGCGGGGAACATGACGGATTATATCGCAAAAACTCAGCCCGACGTAATACTTTTTCTTATCAACGCGTATAACGTTGACCCGTTTGAGGCTTATTTTGATTTTGGCCTGCGATAAGCACTCTGCGCGAAGTATGCTGCAGTGATTCGGGGTATTATGATTTTGTTAAAAATATTGACAAAAATCAGCTATCGGTAAAGCAAAAGCTCAGACACCGTTACAAACTGATAACCCTCTTCGAGCAGCTTTGGAATCAGCAGCTTTATAGCTTCGACGGTGACGCTTTGTATATCGTGCATGAGTATGATGCCGCCATTTGAAACTCTTGCCACTGTGCGATCATATATCTCGGCGGCGTCTTTGATCGAATAGTCCTGCGAATTTACTGTCCACATTACGACGTCCAAACCAAGCTCGGCGGCTATGCGATTGACGCTGCTGTCTGTATACCCGTATGGCGGTCTAAAGCTCGTCGGGGGTACTCCGGTGATAGAGGTTATCGCATCGCAGGTATCTTTGACCTCCGCCGATGCCCGCGATGCCGTCATAGCGGTCAAATCGTTGTGAGACCAAGAGTGATTTGCTATTTCATGCCCTTCTAAAAACGCGCGCAGTATAGTGCTCTTGTTTTTTTCGATGCGGTTGCCTTGCAGAAAAAATGTTGCCAAAATATCGTGCGCGGCCAAAACGTCCAAAATCTGCGGCGTAAAATTGGTCGGCCCGTCGTCAAACGTGAGCGCTATCATAGGCTTTGACGGGTCAATGAGCCTGTCCGTGCTTTCAGGCCAGTTTGCGGGCGCGGATGATGGCAAATGATCTACATCTCCTCTTTTGATACCATAAGCCGCGCATAGAGAGCTAAACTCGGCCGAAAACGCAAACCCAAGAAAGACATTGAATTTGCTCATGCCGCTGCGCAGATTGTTCAGCCAATATATTTTGCCTCCGGGCTCACTGCGCCGCCCCAATAAAGTGTTGTACAGTATTTCGACATACCGGTCGTTTGTCAGGTTCTTGTTTTTCATTTCCTCGCTGAAAATAAATCCGTATGCTGCCCCGGCTCCGGAGATTTGTCCGCTTTTTAGCCTGTTTACCCAATATTCCAAGCCTGCAGGGTCGGGCTGACGGCTCAGAGCCGTTTGATATAAGCGCGTCACAAATTCCGCAACCGGATCATTCGCACTCGACGCGACCGCAGCGGGTGAAAATATAAGAGAAAACGACAAAGCGGTTGCTAAAGCGGCAGATATAATGATTTTAGTCATTTTTCGCATAGATTGACCTTTCAATTTACAAAAATATTGCACACACCCCCATTATACTGTAATATGTAAAAAAAGCAACTGCCGATAAGATACCCTCGCAATAGGATAAATGAAAAACTATGAGTATCATAAAAGACACAGAGCTATATAAAAAAGCTGAGCCGATAATCAAATATGCGGTCAACTTTCTGGCTGTGACAAAAAACGCGAGAGCCGTCAAAAAAGCGATAAAAGAAAATAGCGAGTATTTAAAAGCGTTCAAAAAAGCGTTCCGTCAAAGGTCGCGCGTAATGAGCGTGAGGATAACCAACGATTCTCTGAGGGGCTTTGTAGAGTCTTATCGCAAAAAAAACGTAAAGGCAATCAAGATCGCCGATGTAAAGCTAAGCGATAATGAGCCGATAATGCTATGTCCAGTAAAGGACGATTTAACGCGCATAAAAGAACACGTCCGGCATTACAGGCAAATCGGGGTGCGGCATCTGGCATATATTGACAATGAATCAACCGACGGTACTTTCGAGTGGCTAAGTGAGCAAGGCGATGTATCGCTCTTTACCGTTTCAGAGACGTTCAACCCGGCAAGAAAGCTGGCGTGGATGCGGCAGGCCGCTGATATTCTCGGCTTTGACCGCTGGTATCTAAAGCCCGACAGCGACGAATTTTTTGTATATCCCAGTATAGAGACTATTTCAATATCCCGGTATATTGAGCATTTGGAAACAAAAAATATTGACGCTGTTTTAGCCCCGATGATAGATATGTACTCAAAGGATAGTGTTTTCAGTTCCGATTTAGAACATGATTTCAGGCAAAAGCATTGCTATTTTGATACCGACACATACACGAGGCGCACTGTTTTTTATACGCAGAGCATAACGGGAGGCCCGAGATACCGGGCGTTTGCTCTTTGCGGAGAGCTTGCGAAATATCCGTTGGTCAAGGCAAAGGAATCATATTTTCTCTCAGATCACGACGCCTGTCCATATAAACTGAATTTTCAAACAAAGGGCGCGGGCGCGTTCCTATTGCACTACAAATTTCTCGATTATGATTATGATAAATACTTAAAGTTTGCCAAATCCGGTATTCACACAAAAGATAGCGGCGACCATAAGCGATATATCAGCACGCACAAGGAAAACCCCCAGATGTCGCTTTATTGTAGTTCCTCGCAAAAACTTACAAGCTCAATGGACTTACTAAAAATAAACATATGCGACGATGCGTTTTTTAACGAGCTTGCAGCGGTTTTTCAATGAGTGCGTGAATGTCGTATGAAAAGAACGCAGAAAGGAAAATTTTATGCTAAAGATTGAAGTTAAGTTACTGTCGAATTTTATAAACAACAAACGGAGGATTGCGTGCGTTTTGCTCTTTATATCAGCCCTTGTCTTTCTCGCTCTTGCAGTTCTTATGGTTGAAGACAAGCTCCTTTCATTGATGGTGACTTATCTCGCATTATCCGCAGCGCTCGTTTTGCTGTTTATAAAGATAGATGTATCATCTGTTTTTGCTTCCGCTATTACAAAAAAGCGACTTATATATAGTTTTCTTGTATCAATCTTGATTGGGTTTCTACTTACAAGGGAAGTATATATCGTATGGTTTTCTGATGTTGTAAATGGCGGCGATTTTCCTGTTGATGTAAAGACTGTTTATGATGCTATACCTCTATCCTCTTCGCACTTAAATATTCTTATATGGACAAGTTTGACGCTTTGCTTTGTGATTGCTATTTTATTTATTTGCGTAGTTGTCTTAACTATCCCCGACTTTATCAAGTTTGTATCAGATAATTTGCCCGAGCGATCTATTTCACGTAAAAAAGAAAGCAACACATTAACATATAAAATCATCGGATTTACTTTGCTTTGCGTAATGGTGGGAGTTATGCTAAGTTATTCAAACGCGCAGTCTTTTTGGGGAGACGAACTTAATTGGACAATTGGGAGAGTTGCAAATAAGTCATTACCTGAGATTACACGGCAGTTACTTGAAGACGGATATAATATGCCCCTATATTACTATGCGCTGAGAATTATTTACCCTCTTGTGCCATATGGGGAAGGGTATCTTCGATCGCTGTTATCCATTCCTTTTGTAGCTATTGGAATTATTTTTCTCTACTTTACTGCAAAAAGACTTATGGGGGAAAGATTTGGGTTTATTGTCTTATGTTTAGCGTCAGCTTCCTCCGGGGTTCTCATGTTTCAATGCGGCTGGCAATTGCGGCCATATGCCTTTTATTTTTGTTTTTCCGCTATGACAATGTTATTTTATCTAAAGCGCCTGGAAAAGGAATCAATAGGCAATATAATCGGCTATGCGATTTCGATGATTTTACTGCTCTACAGTCATTGGTTTGGCGCAATAATACTTGTGTTTTACGGGTTTTGTGATTTATTTTTATGTATAAAAAGAAAAGTGCATATAAAATGTATTTCTTCATATATCATCGCAATTGCTGCGATTATCCCTTGGTTTGTGGCTGTTCTCATGCATGTAAAATTCGACGAACTTCATTTCACATTTGGCTCGCCAAGCTATGCACAATTACTTAATAGGTTTTATTATTTGTTTTCGGATCATAAGCATATTGCCGTCTTAACTGCTATATGCACTATACTTATTGTTCCTCTTCTAATAAAGAACCTACGAAAAGCAAAATTCAATCATATTTTGATTTTCATGTTGATTACGTTCTTTTGCCCTTTTGGGGTTATCTTAGTAATGTTTGTCTACTCAAATATTGCTTCCTCACAATCTTTGTTTGCTTCTCGCTTTTATGTTGGTCTTATTCCTCACGCATTATTGCTTACCTCTTTTGCGACATCCTTTGTTATCGACTTTATTAAATTAAGAACTCATAATTTCAGCTTTATCAAAAGAATGGCTATCTTTCTTTTGATTATTGTGGCTATCGCAAATTCTACATACAGATCAGCAATTAACACCGTTATCTATATGTGGCAACCATATCGGGAAGTTGCTGATTATGTAATTTTTACTGAAAGTTTTGATGACAATAAGACATTAGTCATTTTGGACGGGAATCCTGAATTTTGGCTTGAATATTACTTCTTAAAGCGAGGGGTTAGCCCACCGTCAACTATAGCTGTGACATCATCCGCTGCAGACCCTGTTCTTTTCCGGTCAGAAGGAAAACAAACTCCCCCGAATACTGTAATTTCATATACAAACATTTTACAGTATGATAATGTATGTTACTTAAGAGCTGTATACTTGGGTAGTGAAAAGGACATTTTGATGCTTGATTTTTTAAATGGTAACTACACGAAAGTATTCGAAGGTCTTGAGAGTCGTACCATTTTATATGGCAAGTAAATTTTACTGAAAATCCCTACCAATTTCCACGGCTTCTCGTTAACTGATTCCTCGCTATCGCCCTCGTGCAAAACAACCTCTTTTAGGGAATACGGCATATCAATTTTGACCCAACGTCAAATATATCGCCTTCGCCGACTTGAATATGTTTCATGATTTTTTATCTTACCCACACTTAATGCCTATGCGTTTGAAGTACGGTTTTTTAGATTTTGATAAAGTTGACGTAAGTGTGATATTGTGGTAGTGTATTTATGAGGGTGGTGCGCATTTCATGAAGTTTGAGTGGGACGAAACAAAAAATAGTATTAACATTCAAAAGCATAATGTATCTTTTGAAGAAGCCATGACCGTTTTCAAAGATAGTAAGGCAGTTTTGTACTATGATGAAAAACACTCCGGAGCAGAAGATAGATTTTACATCATAGGGATGTCACAAATGTCAAAGCTGTTAATAGTCTGTCATTGTTACCGCGAGAGTGACACGATTATCAGAATTATTTCCGCAAGAAAGCCGACTAACGCAGAAGCAGGGTATTACATTGGAGGTAAATAAAATGGAAAAAAGAGATATTCACGAAATGTCGAATTTTGAATATACTCCGCAAGGCATTGAAGAGTTAAAAACGTTGTTGAAGGAAGGAAAAACGGTCAGAAATCCTTTTGCAAAGTTCTATCGCGAGAATGTTGAGGTAACTGTGCGTCAAGACTCAGAAACCGCTCAAACCCTCACCTAAAACTCCTCAGCGATTGGCGACAGCTATGAATGTGAAACTCAGGCTTGAGTTTTTGCGCGAGAGCGTGCCATAGATGCACTATTTGAGACTATGGAAAGGCTTGGATATTAGAGTTTCGCAAGATTGACAAAAATATCATTGATGGGAGATGAGGAAAATAGCTTCAATATCTGTAGTAGTTCCTGTGTTTAACGAACAAGGGAGCATCGAGACCCTCTTTAACGAAATCCTCAAAGTTTGCGTTCAAAACAAATACAGTTTTGAAATCATTTTCGTGGACGACGGCTCTTACGACAACACGCGTGAAGTGCTACTCACGAAATGCGCGCCTATCAAATATATAAGGCTGCGCCGCAATTTTGGGCAGACCGCCGCAATGGATGCCGGAATCAAGGCGTCAAAATATGAATATATCGTCACAATGGACGGCGACGGGCAAAACGACCCCGCCGACATACCAAAGCTGATCACATATTTGGAGGAAAACAACCTTGATGTTGTTTCAGGATGGCGCAGACACAGAAAAGACAATTTCTTTAAGAAAATCGCATCCCGCTGCGCAAATCTTCTCAGACGGATCATTGTGCGAGACCATATACACGACAGCGGATGCTCGCTCAAAGTGTACCGAAAAATATGCTTTGAAAACATTAACCTATATGGGGAAATGCACCGCTTTATCCCCGGACTGCTTAGAATAAAGGGGTTTAAGGTCGGCGAAATCGTTGTAAACCATAGACCGCGAAAGAGCGGGAAAACAAAATACACATGGAAGCGTTCAATAAAAGGTCTGCTCGACATGATAACTGTATGGTTTTGGCACAAATACGCCGTCAGGCCGTTTCATCTGCTCGGCAGCTTTGGCATTTTATCATTGACTATTGGAGCTTTCTTTGGCGTTTGGACAGTTATTTTGTTTATATCCGGGCAAAGCCTTACAAACAATTTTCACCCGATGGTTGCCATCGCGTTTCTTATCGTCGGGCTTTTGCTCTTCGTTTTCGGGCTGATGAGCGATATGCTCACCCGCATATATTTCGGCTCAAAAATTGATATGCCGTACTCTATAAAAGAAGTCGCCGAAGTAGCGCAAGTTGATAAGGAGCTATAAGGAGCCGGTAAACAAGCGTAAAAACTCTTCATACTTCCCGTCGCGCTTTAGTATCTGCTCGCAGACGTCGCGCACAGCGCCATACCCGCCTTTAAACGGCGAAACATAATCGCATAACTGACGTACATCCGCTGCCGCGTCGGACGGCGCTCCCTTAAAACCGCAAACCGTCATGGCGGCATAGTCGTTTAGATCATCTCCGATATACGCGCACTCTTCGGGCAAAATGCCGCGCGAAGAGAGCAACTCATGCAGTGCCGGCAGCTTATCGGAAATGCCGCAAATTGCCGTCGCGCCAAGATCGGCGGCGCGGCGAAAGACGGCTTCGGATGTGCGTCCGGTCAAGAAAACCACACTGATACCGAGCTTAGGCAGTACCTTTAAGATCAACCCGTCCTTAGTGCTAAACGCCTTGCTCTCGATATTGCCGTCGCTGTAAATGACGAGGCTGTCCGTCAAAGTGCCATCCACATCACAGACTATGAGCTTTATCATAACATATCTCCATATCCGGCGGGGTGTGTCTTATGCCAAGACCACGCATCGGCGATAATCGTGCGCAAATCACTGCGCTCGGCTGTCCACCCGAGCAGCTGCCGCGCTTTTTTGCCGGAAGCGATAAGCACGGGTGGGTCGCCGGGACGCCGCTCTCTGGCCGTATAAGCAATATCGCGGCCCGTCACCTCTCGCGCTGTCTGTATGACCTCAAGCACGGACGAGCCGACACCAGTGCCGAGATTGATAAACTGCGTATCCCCTCCGCGTTCCAAATACCGCAGCGCGCACAGGTGCGCCGAGGCTAAATCTAAAACATGTACATAGTCGCGGATACAACTGCCGTCCGGCGTGGGATAATCAAGCCCAAACACCTCGAGCTTGCCTTCGCCGCAGAGAGCTTCCTTTAGCGTCAGCGGTATCAAATGGGTTTCGAGCAGATGAGCCTCCCCGATGCTGCCGTCTTGCATAGCGCCCGCCGCGTTGAAATAACGCAGGGAAACAGATTTAATGCCATATGCCGCATCACAGCGGCTCAGTAGCTTTTCTACAAACAGCTTTGACTCGCCATAGGGATTGCACGGCTCTTGCGGCACGTCCTCCGTAATAGGAACGGGCACATTCTCGCCATATGTTGCGCAGGTGGATGAAAACACGATTTGCCGCACATTTGTATCACGCATGGCCTCAAGCAGGCTTGCCGTGCCGCCCACGTTGTTTTGATAATATTTGATGGGGTTTTTCATGCTCTCACCGACAAGCGCATAGGCCGCAAAATGCACCACGCCGTCTATATCAAAGCGTGATATGGTCTCGCGCAAAAGTTCCGTATCGGCGAGATCTCCCTCAATAAGGGTAAAACCCGAAACAGCCGCCAAGTGCCCCTCGGACATATTGTCATAGACAATAGGGTTATAGCCCGCCTCGCGCAAAACTACGAGAGTATGCGAACCAATATATCCGGCTCCGCCGCAAACAAGCAAATTACCCATAAGTTATATCTCCTTATATTCTAATAGAGGCGCATTGTGCGTTTATAGGCCTGCGCGTTTCCCGTGTCAAACATTTCGCCGTCCAAAACGACGCCATAAACGCCGCCTTTGTCAATGAGAGCCGCAATGGCATCCGTGAGTCCGTATTCGCCGTTTTTCTCTGTCTCGCTCTCTTCCAAAATATTGGCCTCAAGCTGTGAAAAAACATCCGGCGTCAAAACATATTGCCCGAACACAGAGAAAAATCTCTTATCCCGGCCGCTTGAAGCAACGCCAAGACAGTCACGCGCATACTGGGCGGTCGGCTTTTCGACAAAATTTGTGATTGACAGAACCCTCTCGGACTTATCTTCCCAAGTGCCGGAAAGTATGCCATAATGCACGACATCTTCAACAGGTATGGGGTGAATAGCCACTATCGGCCTACCGATACGGTCAAATGACTCGATAAGCTGTTCGCTGCAAGATTTTGATATGTTCGACCGATATATAGTGTCTCCGAGCAACAGTAAGACAGGCTCATTGCCGCAAAATTCACGGCTTTGATAAACGGCATGGCCAAATCCATGTTTTTCTTTTTGCACGCAAAAAGTCACGCGCTTGCCTATCTCGAGCAGCTTGTTTTCGTATTTTGCCATTTGAGGGGGCAATTTACGCGCATGGTCTTGCGATAACGGATTTTTCAAAAATCTGTTATACGTCTCAATATCCTCTTCTTCGCCTACTATCAAGCAAATTTCATCAATTCCGCTGTCGTAAAGCTGCTGCAAAATTATCAATATGACCGGTTTTACAAGGCCGTCGGAATCAACGACGGGTATAAATTCTTTGCTTATGGCTCGCGTAGCCGGATAGAGCCGCGTTCCGAAACCCGCTACGGGAATGATCGCCTTATGTATATGGTGCCTCGGCTTTATGGTCAGGGTTGTTGCCGTCATGCCTTTATTATTCAGATACTCGGCGAGCTTGCTTTGGCAGTCTGCGTCTTTGGCCAAAAACTGCACAGACCCGTCTCCCTGCGAGCCGACACCTTTTCCGCCATAGGTCAGCAGCTTTACCGTTTCATCGGCAAGTACGCTGTGCAAAAGCGGCGCGGCGAGCTCTTTTGGCGATGCCGGAGCAACCTTTGCGTCAAACAATGCCTGTGCCTCGCTCATTAACGCGCCGAGGGCTTTGGCGTCGCCCTGCTCTATGTATAAGGCGGCTTTTGAAACGATTTTTTCATTCTCTATGCCGAGCGCCGACTGGACATCTTTGTCTATATCGCCCTTTGCGTAAGGATAACACTTGTTTAAATCTGACAGTATGCTGATTGTGTCCTTGCTGCCTTTTAAATTTGCGAAAACAAAGTGCAGCGTCTGTCCGACAACAAGGCGCTTTACGTCAATATCTTCACCGTCAAATCTCATCAAAACAGGCGAAATGCCAAAAGCGCACGCCTGGTCAAGCCGTCCGCATCTTGATTTTGTGCGCTGTTCACCTTTAAAAGCAACGGTCATTTCGCCTATCGTGTTCATATTAAGACCGTAAAGATGATTAAATGCCCGGGCCACGAGCACACATATAGCGGCGCTTGACGATAATCCGCTTTTTACCGGAAGCGTCATTTTTGTAATGGTGATTTTCATGCCGCCGACATTATAGTTTTCAAAAACATAGGAGGCCACGCCCGCCACATACGCAAAGTAGTTATCGGAAGCGGCGGTTTTTTTAAGCTCGCCGGATTGCATCGCGCTCTCAAAATCAGACCAACCGTCCGCAAGCTCCTTTGAAACATTGCGGACGGCAAATCTGTCATGTTTTTCAACGTCGGCATATATCCCTTGCTCAATGCCCGTGACGATAGACGCACCCGGCACGATGTCGGCGTTAAACAGCCGCTGCAATCCCGCCCAGTCGCTATGTTCACCAAAGAGGCACAGCCTCCCCGGCACAAAAAGCGAAATCTTTTCAGACATATTCTTTTTAACCGCCTGCTTTGAGTTCGGCTACGGTTACAAGCTCATATCCGTCCGCCAATAAGTCGGGCAGCAATCTTCTCAGAGCAGCAAGCGTGTTATCGGTTTCCATAAGGCGGACGATGCTGCCGTCTTTGACAGTAGACATTACGTGATTATATATACCGTCCACGCTGTTCCAGGAAGACCTGTTGACGGTCCACAAATCCATTCTGTAACCGAGTTCTGTAGTGATATATTTTGTCATGAAAGCATTAGTGACACCGTTTGGCGGCCTGTAGCCGATCGGCGCGGTTCCGGTTATGGATTCGATTATGAAGCTGGTATAAGTGAGATCATTTTTAATTTTCCAATCGGCCATGTTGTCGGTTATCCATTGCTGCGACCACCCCATGCTTCCGATTTCGTGTCCATCCTTAGATGCGCGTAAAACTATATCTTTTTCGCTGTCGCCTATTTGGTCTCCTTGGAAATAGAATGTGGCGACCACTCCGTTTTGCGCGAGCACATTCAGGAAACGGTTTGTTGTCTCTGTATTCGGCCCGCCTTCAAATGTAAGGGCGATTCTCAGCTTTGGAGGAGGCGCGGGTACGGGCATATGCGCCGTACTGCCCACCAAGATGCCGTAAGCCGCGCACAGATCAGAAAACTCTTTTGAATTAACAAATCCCAGAAAAATATCATACCGGGATGCGCCGTATGACATTCTCTCAAGCCAGTATGCTCTGCCTCCGGGATCCGCCGTCCGGCCCAGAATCGCATTGTATAAAATATCAATGTAGGCGCTGTTTGTGAGCTTATTGTCAATAATTTCATCGCTGAATATAAAGCCATAAGCAACACCGGAACCGTCCGCTTCGCCGCTTTTTAGTTTGCCTACCCAAAATTTTAAGCCGGAGTCATCGGGCTTGCGATCAAGGATTACTTGATACAGGCGCGTCACAAACTGTTCGACAGGGTCATCCGCCGCGGATGCGACAATGCCGTGGGTCAGTGAAAAAGATAACGCGATCAAAAGGACGAGCGATATTACAGATTTTAGTCTTTTCATAACATACCTCACTACTTTTACTTTTGCTTTTTGTTTTGCGGCCTGATTTTTGCTCACCGGCCGCAAGAGGGCAACAAGATTTTTCTTTTCAAGGGGGATTATACACCAAACGCACCCCTGATGTCAATAAATATTGTTTAAATAACCAATATAAAGCGGTCATAAAAATCATTCCGATAGCGGAGCATGGATGCGGAGCGTCCGATCGTTTGCGCATGGATGACGCAATTGATTGGATTTTATGACCGTGAATAAATAGAGCCGGATGAGTTGTTGCAAAATTGCGCCGCCGTATGTATAATATTTTTATGGATATATGTGATTTGAAAAGCAAAAATGTACTCGTTACCGGAGCAGCAGGGTTTATCGGGTTTCACACGGCAAAGCGGCTGCTCATGACGGGTATCAGCGTGGCAGGGTTTGATAACCTGTGCGATTATTACGACGTTTCGCTAAAAGAAGCGAGGCTTCACGAGCTCGAAAGCGCGGCGAAACCTCAAAACACATCAGAGCCGCCCGTATTTACTTTCATCCGGGCAGACCTTGCCGACAAAGCCGCGCTCGAAAAAACATTCAATGAACACAAACCGGACGCGGTCATTCACCTCGGGGCGCAAGCCGGCGTGCGCTATTCGATAGACAATCCTGACATTTATGTGCGCTCAAATTTAGTCGGCTTTGTAAACATCTTGGAATGCTGCCGCCGATTTGAGACTAAGCATTTGCTATACGCCTCGTCAAGCTCTGTCTACGGCTCAAATGAAAAGCAGCCGTTTTCCGTGAACGACAGGACAGATAACCCCATAAGCCTGTATGCCGCGACAAAAAAATCAAATGAGCTCATGGCGTACACATATGCGCACCTGTATGGCATACCCATCACGGGAATGCGCTTTTTTACCGTATACGGCCCGTGGGGGCGTCCTGATATGGCGCCGATGCTGTTTATGGACGCCATCTATAACGGCAAGCCGTTAAAGGTGTTCAACAACGGCGATATGAAACGTGACTTTACCTATGTGGACGATGCGGTGGATTCCATTGTGGCTCTGATAGATAAATCCGCCGCCATGTTCGCGGAAAACATACCGTATAAGTTATACAACATCGGCAACAACCGACCCGAAAAGCTCCTTGACTTCATCGCGCTCCTTGAAGAATACTCCGGCAAAAAAGCCATAAAGGAGATGCACCCGCTGCAGCCGGGAGATGTTAAAGAGACATACGCGGACATCGGCGAGCTTATCCGCGACACGGGCGCGGCGCCAAAAACCCCGCTCGGTGAAGGATTAAAAGACTTCGTCAAGTGGTGGATCGGCTATTATGCGTAAAAGAGGGCTACATCTCGCGCAAAACACTTGTTATATGCTCAAATAGCATACCCCGTGAAGCCTTGACAAGCACGGCGTCGTTTTTGCTTATAAGATGCGGCAAATCCAAAATAAGCTCATCTTTGAGATGAAAATGCCGCGCTGTTTTTCCGCCGGAAGCCATATAGCCGTCAAATATCAGCTTTGCCTTATCGCCGCAGCAGATAAGGCTGTCAATATTGTGCCGCTCCGCAAACGCTCCGATTTCAGCGTGAAGTTCGTCTGACCGCGTGCCAAGCTCCAACATATCGCCCAAAATCGCGACGCGCCGGCCAGAGAACGAGGACAGAGACTCGAGCGCTTCTTTGACAGAATTCGGATTTGCGTTGTAGCAGTCGTCAATAAGCGTTATAAACCCTGTGGCTGATACGTTTGCCCTGCCGCCGACGGGAGCATACGACAACAGGCCGCGCCTTATACCGTCTTGTGTCACGCCGAGAATCTGACCGACGGCAGCGGCCGCCGATGCGAGATGTGCCATATGGTTGCCGTATGCGGGGATTTTCGCGGCAAAGCGATCCGTGTTATTTGCTATATCAAATAATATAAAATCCGTGCCCGAGCAGCGGACATTTTCCGCGCGAAAATCATTGCGCGAGTCAAAACCGAATGTTATTTTTTTTATTTTGGGGTCATATTTCCATAAAAGCTCGTCGTCTCCGTTTAAAACCGCGATCCCGTCAGGTTTCATAAAACTAAAAGCCTCACTTTTTGCCCGCAGAACGCCGCTCAAATCTCCGAGCGATTTAAGATGGGCGTACCCGATTTTCGTTATTATGAAAATGTCCGGACGAACCATTTTTGACAGGCGGCTCATCTCGCCAAATTCGCTGATGCCCATCTCTATAACCGCCGCCTCATGGCACTCGTCAAGTGACAGAAGCGTCAGCGGGACGCCAAGCTCGTTATTGAGGTTTCCATAGGTTTTATGGACGCGAAATTTTTCGCCCAGTACTGCCGCGGTAAGTTCTTTGGCTGTCGTTTTGCCGACGCTGCCCGTTATGCCTATTATGGGAATTGAAAAAGAGCTTCGATAATGCCCGGCGATTGTTTTTACCGCTTCAAGCGTGGACTTGACAAGCACATACGGGCCTTTGGCACCCGGAATATGAGCTTCGGCAAGGCAGCAAGCCGCGCCGGATTCAAACGCGCTTTCCGTATATGCGTGGCCGTCGGCGCGCGCGCCTTTTACGCATACAAAAAGGTTGCCGGGCTTTACATTGCGGCTGTCATACGACGCGCCAAAAACGCGGACATTTAGCCCGCTCTCAGAGCCCACATACTCCCCTTTTGTTATTTCGGCGATTATTTGAGGCGTCAGGTGCTTCATGAAAGCCCTCCCCGGTTGATATGTCTGTTGATATGTCCGGGCGCAACGCCCAAAACCCAAGACGATCTTAGTGTTTACTATACAGCTTACTATACAGCAAAGTTAGAATTTGCTCAACAAAAAAATTCCACGCCGTGCCGTCGCAAGTTTTGTCGTTACACCACAACCCCTTGCGCTCGAAAGGCTGTTTGTCCATTCGATTTTCCTGCCTTGTATTTTTGCGCGGGCTATGGTACAATCTCGAGAGCGCAAACTTGAAGGGATTTACCTACGATGATCAAGCTCGAAATGAACAAAAAGCAGGAAGCGATCCTCGCCGCAATCATCATTGTTGCCGCGATAGTTATCTTTGTGTCGAGCATAATGTCCGGTTCACCGGAATCGGACGCACCGGAACCGCCGCCCGCCCCGGAACCGATACCGCCCCCCGCGCCGCTCATTGACGTAATATACGGTCAAATGCAAAGGCAAGAAGAGACAGACGATTGGCTGCTCTCAAAACTTGACACAGATGAGCATAACTTGGAAAACCCGATAGTATCGCTAAATCCATACGACACATCGCCCCTTACGGCGCTCGTTTTATTCGATACCAAAGAACCGGCGCAGGTGTCCGTAAAAATCATATCAAAAACGCAGGAAGCGACCATCTTTCACACGTTCAAGGGCTATAACAACAGGCATATCCTGCCCGTATACGGGCTTTATCCCGGAGCTAAAAACATAGTCGAAATAACCGCAAAAGAGCGCGGCGGCGCGGAAACAAGCGCACTCTTCCTGATAGAGACCCAGCCCATGCCGGATGACATTTTAAATAACTTAGTGCCGCAAAGCTCCGAAAAAGACAGCGGAGAGCCATCAGGCCAATCGCCGGAGACGACGAAATTTTACTTTACGCATGTAAAAAAGACGGCTTTTGACGCGAACGGTGACTATAGATGGTATTATGATGATCTGTCGCTGAATTATCCGACAAAATATTTGGACAATGGAAATATGTTTATTGTGATGGGAACGTCGCAGGCAAATGAGGTTTTGGCGCTCGAGGTGAATATGCTCGGCAAAATCATAAGCGCCGAGACTATAAGTGCGGCCATGAAATACGGCGGTCTCGACGAACATCAAATAACGCAAAGGCCAATGTATGCTGACGATTAGCGCAGACCGCTGACGCCGATTGACGGCGCAGGCGGCCGCTGTCCGGGAAAGACCGCAAAAAGACTGCTATTTTAGAGGAGACAAATATATGTTTATATTGATACCGATTGTTTTTCTTGCCCCGGCGCTCATAGCCGTACTTTTCTACGAAAGGTTTAAAGGATATGAACTGATTTTGAGAAAACGCATAGAGCTGCTGATTGTTTTTGCGTTTCTTATCATAGCGGTCGCGCACGCCATTTTTTGGGCGCGGGGCTGGGAGTTTGCCGACTGGACTTTGACGGGCAATTCGAGTCTGAACACCATCGCGTTTATCGCTCAATATATGCTGATTACGCTTGTGGCGGCAATCGTGCTTGCCTATGTACTTAGCCTTGTCAAAGTGAGCGGCATTTCGCGTATCGGAAGCTCCGATGACGAGGCTGACGGCGAGGCTGACGGAGAGGACGCCGCAGATGACGCCGAAAACACCACGAGCGACGACAAATAGGGGCAAAACTGATGATGCTGACAAAAAAACGAGTTGCGCTCTTTGCAATCATACTGACTGCCGCTTACTTTTTGGCATTTTCAATGCTGCCGGAAAGCATTATCGGCGACCGACGGGGTGACGACGCCAAAACCGCCGCTCAAGACCCCGCAGACCCGCAAAGCCCCGATTACACTGACGCTCAAAGCACCGGCGCCCCTCAGACCATCATAGAAAAGCTTACAGCTTTCGCGCTTTTTTCCTCAAAAATCGCGTTTTTGGCGGTGGCGGCAGCTATCGGTACGATCGCCTTCTTGCTGCTTATATTTAAGCGAAAATACGTCAAGGCACAAATATTTACATTCAACAGATACAAACAATATTTGATACTTTTAGTCAAGCGCGACTTTGTATCGCGATACCGCAAGAGCATACTCGGAGTGCTGTGGTCAGTGCTAAACCCGCTGCTCACCATGCTTATCATGACCGCGGTTTTTTCCTATCTTTTTAGGGTTCAAATCGAAAACTTTCCGGTATATTACCTGAGCGGTATAATCATGTACAACTTTTTAAATGAAGCTACCACGCTTGCTATGAGTTCCATTATCCAAAGCGAAGGCGTCATAAAAAAAATCTATGTCCCAAAGTATGTTTTCCCCGCGTCTCGGGTAATATCGTCGCTTGTCAATCTGGGTTTTTCGTTTATAGCCTTTTTGATAGTCTTTGTTTTTACGGGCGTCGAATTTCAGTGGACGATGCTACTGTTTCCCATCCCGATGATATATCTGTTTGTGTTTACGCTCGGGGTGGCTATGTTCATGTCGTCTATGGCGGTGTTTTTCCGCGATCTCACATATTTGTACGGCGTGTTTTTGACACTCTGGATGTTTTTGACGCCGATCATGTACCCGATGGATATATTGCCCCCGTGGCTCGTACCTCTATATGGATTCAACCCGCTTTACCATTTTGTCACATACTTCCGTAACCTCGCTCTATGGGGAACTATTCCTGACTTATGGGCAAACATGGTATGTATATCATTTTCCTTAGTATCGCTCTCGGTCGGCGCGTATACCTTTATGCGAAAACAGGACAGGTACATTTTATATTTATAAATGCTCCTCCTGCGGCAAAGCCAAAGCCTGTCAAAAATTAGCCAAAGATTAAAAACACCACAAAAGCCTCAGAAAGATTTTTAGTATGGAAATTTTAGAAAAATCGGCAATTGAAGTAAAAAACGTCTCTATGATGTTTAACCTGAGCAAGGACAAAGTCTCGGGGCTAAAAGAATATATAGTAAAAAGCCTCAAACGGCAGCTTTTTTACGAAAAGTTCTGGGCGCTGCGCGATATTAGTTTTGACGTGAAAAGGGGAGAGGTTTTTGGCATAATGGGGCTCAACGGCGCGGGCAAATCAACCTTGCTAAAGCTCATCGCCGGCGTATTTAAGCCAACGTCCGGCTCTATTACGGTGAGAGGCGAGATTTCCCCGCTCTTAGAGCTTGGAGCCGGTTTTGACGTGGAGGTTTCCGCCCGCGAAAATATATACATGAACGGCGCTATGTACGGACACTCAAAGAAATATATGGCGCAAAAATATGATGAAATCATTGACTTTGCCGAGCTATGGGAGTTTGAGGACGTCGCGCTAAAAAACTTTTCATCGGGCATGGTGGCGCGGCTGGGTTTTGCCGTGGCAACGAGCGTAAAGCCCGACATCTTGATAGTTGATGAGATATTGGGCGTCGGCGACTATAAATTTATGGCAAAGTGCATAGAGCGCATTGAGGGCATGATCAGCGGCGGCACTACAGCTTTGATGGTTACGCATGATATTGAACTTATAAAGAGAATGTGCTCACGCGCCATTTTGCTCGAAAGAGGAAAAGTGATATGCGGCGGCGATATGAAAGACGTCGTCGCGGTCTATGGCGACCCGGGGGTATGCGCCGGTTTGGAGGCCGGTGCTGACGACTCACAGGCAAAGCTGTCATAAAATTCATTCCGAGAGCGGAGCATGGATGCGGAGCGTCCGATCGTTTGCGCATGGATGGACGCAACTGATCGGGGAGGAATGATTTTATGACAGCGAAGGAATAGAGGCGAGAAACTTATGATTTTGTTAAACAATTGTGAATTATGCGTTGATAGAGAGGGGTAATTTTTATGAAAATAGTCGTGGCAGGTATCGGTTATGTCGGGCTTTCGCTTGCGGCGCTCTTGGCAAAAGAGAACGACGTAACGGCGATAGACGTAGATCAAAGCAAGGTAGACGCGCTAAACAGTCGAAAGTCTCCGATTTTAGACCCGGACATTGACACATATCTGCAAGATGAGACTATAAAACTTCGCGCAGAGGCGAAAGGGCTTGGAGTTTACCGCGATGCCGATTTCGTTATCGTCGCCGCGCCGACAAACTACGACCCCAAGCAAAACTACTTTGATACAAGCATTGTTGATTCGGTGATCTGCGATATTGTTTCAGAAAACCCAAAAGCTGTTATAATAATCAAGTCAACAGTGCCGGTCGGTTTTACCGAGAGCGCGAAAAAACGCCACAACACGCAAAACATCATTTTTTCACCGGAGTTTTTGCGCGAGGGGAGGGCGCTTCATGACAACCTCTACCCGTCGCGGATCATAGTCGGGCAGCAAAGCGAGCGGGCGCGTGTTTTTGCGGATATGCTTGTGAGCGGTGCGATAAAAAAGGATGCTCCGGTTCTCTTTATGGGTTCGACCGAGGCGGAGGCGGTAAAGCTCTTCGCGAACACATTTTTGGCCTTGCGCGTGTCATTTTTTAACGAGCTTGACACTTATGCGGAGATACGCGATCTTAACGCCGAGGAGATTATAAATGGCGTATGCCTTGACCCGCGTGTAGGTTCGATATATAATAATCCGTCTTTTGGCTACGGCGGATATTGCCTCCCAAAAGATACGAAACAAATGCTCGCAAACTTCAAAGATGTGCCAAACAATTTGATTAAAGCGATTGTTGACGCAAACTGCACGCGCAAAGATCATATTGCAGAGCAAATACTCGCCGCGTCGCCCCGCGTCGTCGGCATATATCGCCTCACGATGAAAGCGGATTCGGATAATTTCCGCCAGTCGTCGGTGCAGGGCGTTATGAAGCGGCTCAAGGCAAAAGGCATTGAGGTTGTGGTGTATGAACCGTCTTTATCTGAGAATTCGTTTTTTGGTTCTCGCGTAATACGCGATCTGCAAGAGTTTATTGACGCCGCCGATGTAATCGTGGCAAACAGATATTCCGCCGAGCTTAGCGGTTGCATGGACAAGGTATATACACGCGACATATTCAGGCGAGATTAAAAGGAGGCTTACAGACAATGAGTAAAAGCGCGCTGATTACCGGGGTTACCGGGCAAGACGGATCATACATGGCGGAGCTGCTGCTTGAAAAAGGCTATAAGGTTTACGGAGTCGTGCGGCGCAGAGCCGTGCTCGATTACGGCAACGCGGAGCACCTAAAGGGCGAAATATCTTTCATCAATGCCGACATGACCGACATTGTGAGCCTTATAGGCGCCGTGAAGAAATCAAAACCGGATGAAGTATACAATATTGCGGGGCAGAGCTTTGTCGCCACAAGCTGGGAACAGCCGCTTGTTACGACGGAGATAGATGCCGTCGGCGTGTTGAATATACTTGAAGCCATACGCGCCGCCGCGCCGGAAGCAAGGTTTTATCAGGCATCCACCTCAGAAATGTTTGGGCGCGTGCAAGAGACCCCCCAAACGGAAACGACGCCGTTTTACCCCCGCAGCCCCTACGGAGCGGCAAAGCTGTACGGGCATTGGATCACAAAAAATTATCGCGAGAGCTACAATATGTTTGCTTGCTCGGGTATTTTGTTCAACCATGAGTCTGAACGACGGGGCAAAGAGTTTGTCTCGCGCAAAATCACGGACGCCGTCGCCCGCATAAAATACGGGATGCTTGATACCTTAGAACTGGGAAATCTCGACGCAAGGCGCGATTGGGGCCATGCCAAAGACTATGTGAGAGCAATGTGGCTAATGCTCCAGCAAGACACGGCGGATGATTATGTTGTTTCCACAGGTCAAACGCGGACTGTGCGGGAGTTTGCCCAAAAAGCCTTTGCCGTCGCCGGAATATCAATTGAGTGGCAAGGAGAGGGTCTTGACGAAGTCGGCATAGATAAGGCCGCGGGCAAAACCTTAATTCGAATCAACAAAGAATTTTATCGCCCCGCCGAAGTGGATATATTGCTCGGCAATCCCGAAAAAGCGGAGCGCGTACTCGGGTGGAAACGTGAGATCAGCTTTGATGAGCTTGTGGAGCGCATGGTAACGGGCGATCTTGCGATTTACGAAGACTGACCGAAAAGCGGGGGTCATAAACATCATTCCGAGAGCGAAGCATGGATGCGGAGCGTCCGATCGTTTGCGCACGGATGGACGCAATTGATCGGGGAGGAATGATTTTATGACAGCGCAGGAATAGAAGCAGGGACTTATGATTTTGTTAAAAATAAGAAGCAAGGAAAGTAGTAAATGTCAAT
The DNA here is from genome assembly GCA_009777235.1 of Oscillospiraceae bacterium. Lineage (GTDB taxonomy): Bacteria > Bacillota > Clostridia > Oscillospirales > Oscillospiraceae > WRMH01. The sequence goes on along the minus strand of WRMH01000006.1, from coordinate 55,346 downwards.
AGCCCGCCAACTAAAAAAAACTAAACCGAAAGCGCTTATCACCGGAAGTATGGGATTTGTCGGCAGACATCTGTGCAAAGAGCTGTGTCTGTATGGATATGAAGTATTTGGCATGGACATATCGGGCAGCTTGCAAAGTGAGGCGGATAAAACTTGCGCCGCCTGCGGCAAAGACCATGATAACCGCACAGAGATTATAGACATTTTGGACACCGAAGCCGTCCGGGATTTTATTGGCCGCACAGAGCCTGATATTGTGTTTCATCTTGCGGGGCAGGCGGATGTACGCCGCTCATGGGAGATACCCGAGTTGACGGCAAAATTAAACATACTGGGAGCGGTAAACGTGCTCGGAGGCATACATCATATGCAAAAAGCCGCGTCACACCGGCATACTTCACAAAATCCCGCGCCCCGTCCCCGCGTCGTGATGATTGGGTCAGCCGACGAATATGGAGCGACGGGCGTGACAAAGCCCATAGATGAGAAGCGGCAGCCAAATCCGCAAAACCCATACGCTATCTCTAAGTTTATCGGGGAAGCGGCGTCGGCGCAATTTGCGAAAATTTATAACCTTGACGTTTGCTATACGCGTTCATTTAACCATAGCGGACCCGGTCAAAAAACGGGCTTCATTATTCCTGATTTTTGCGACGCTATAGCAAAAATCGAACGGGGAAAGGCAAACACGCTCACGGTGGGCAACTTAGAGAGCGTGCGCGACTATACGGACGTGCGGGACATTGCAAGGGCCTATCGCCTAATCGCCGAAAAGGGCATATCCGCGCAGGTGTATAATGTGGGAAGCGGCACAGGCTGCAGCGGCAAAGAGATACTCGATATGCTGCTCACAATGACTCGCGCAAAGATTAACATAAAGCAAGATGAGAGCCGTATGCGCCCGTCAGACACCCCGATACTCATATGCGACAACGCCAAACTTATACGGGACACGGGCTGGTCACGGGCATACACTCTAAAACAAACTCTTGAGGACACGCTAAAATATTATCGAAATAATCAAACGGAGGAATAAGAAAAATATGCAAACAACCAAAACGAGCACAGCTATCTATGATGTCGCGCTGCGCGTGCGCGAGCTGCGCGAGGTCAGCGGATTTACCGCCGCTCAAATGGCGGAAAAAATGGGTATTTCCGTGCAGCAGTACAAGAAATACGAGTCGGGATCGGTAGACCTGCCGTTTTCCTTCATTCACAACTCGGCGCTGCTCTTTGGCGTTGAGCTAAGTGACTTGCTTGAGGGCCAAACCGGAGCGCTCCTTACCTCATACGCGATAACGCGCCGAGGCGCGGGACGGGTCACGTCAAAAGAGCAAAACATTGAGGTACGCGACTTGGCACCGCGTTTTCGCGGCAAGATCGCAGAACCCTACTGGGTCACGTATAATTATTCCGATGCCCAGCAAAACGAGCCTATACCGCTTGTTACGCACAGCGGTCAGGAATTTAACATTATTTATTCAGGTCAGCTCAAGGTGCAAATCGGCGAGCATATAGAGATACTCTCCGAGGGCGACAGTATTTATTTTGACAGCACAACGCCTCACGGAATGATTGCCGTGGGCGGTAAAGACTGCGTTTTTTGCGCGGTCGTCCTTGCAGAACACGCTGACGCGCAGGATATTGGAGCGATAGACGGCGATTTTGTTACACACGGCGGCAAAAAAGTATGGACAGACTCCAAGGTGGCGGAAAAACGCGCGGCAAAGAAAGCAAAAGACGCTGCCGCCCGCGCGGAAAAGAAGCCCGAGACGCCAAAAGATAAACGCGTCTATGAAAACTTCTGCTATCCCATAGAGGATGCCGACGGTGTGCTTACTTCCATTTCGTTCAAAGATCAGGACGAATTTAATTTCTCATTTGATGTCGTTGATGCCCTTGCCGCGAAAGTGCCGGATAAAGTTGCTATGGTACATCTCGACCGTGAAAAAACAGTGCGTAAGTTCACATTTGCCGACATCTCGCGCCAATCCTCAAGAGCCGCAAACTATTTCACAAGCCTTGGCATAAAGCGGGGCGACCGCGTCATGCTGGTACTCAAACGCAATTATCAGTTTTGGCCGATAATCACCGCGCTGCATAAAATCGGAGCGATTGCCATCCCCGCCACAGACCAGCTCGTGCAAAAAGATTATGAATATCGCTTTGAAGCGGCGGGTATTACGGCGATAATTTGCACAGGCCAGTCACACGCGCCTTTTGAAGCAGATAAAGCTATCGCAAACTGCCCCGCCGTTGCCATAAAAATAATGATAAACAAGAGCTACGCAAAAAGCCCCGCGGGCGCAAGCGACCCCGGCGGCGCGGACTGCTCTCTCGATAGCTGGCTCGATTACGACAAGCAATGCGAGCGTTTCCGCAGCTTTTTCCCGCGTGAAGAGGACGCCCCGTGCGGCGACGACCTTATGCTCATGTATTTTACATCCGGCACCACAGGCTACCCCAAAATCGCCGCACATTCGTACACATACGCGCTCGGTCACTTCATCACGGCAAAATACTGGCATAATGTTGACCCGGACGGTATTCACTACACGATTTCGGACACAGGCTGGGGCAAGTCCGTTTGGGGTATGCTCTACGGCCAATGGCTCTGCGAGGCGGGTATTTTCTGCTATGACTTTGACCGCTTCGACCAGCTTGAGATACTGCCGATGTTTGCCGAATACGGCGTTACGACGTTTTGCGCACCGCCGACCATGTACCGCTTTCTCATTCGCGAGGATTTGTCGAGATACGACTTATCCGGGTTAAAACACCTCACCACGGCGGGTGAAGCGCTCAATCCCGAAGTCTTTAACCGTTTTAAGGAAGCCACGGGTCTTTCGATTATGGAGGGCTTTGGTCAAACAGAATCAACGCTCATGATAGCAAACCTTGTCGGTATGCCGCCAAAAGTGGGTTCTATGGGCAAGGCAAGCCCGCTCTACGACATCGCGCTCATGGACGCCGACGGAAACAGGGTAGGACCCGGCGAAGTGGGTGAAATCGTGATACTCACCGACAAAAATATCCCCTGCGGCCTGTTTAGCTTCTATTACAGAGGGGAAGAGCAGACAAAAGCCGCGTGGTACGACGGGGCATACCACACGGGCGACACGGCGTGGTATGACGAAAACGGTTATATGTTCTTTGTGGGACGGGTTGACGACCTAATCAAATCTTCAGGCTATCGCATTGGCCCGTTTGAGGTCGAGAGCGTTATAATGGAGCTGCCGTACGTTTTAGAGTGCGCCGTTTCACCGGAGCCGGACGAAACACGCGGTCAAATCGTCAAGGCGAGCATTGTGCTGACAAAAGACAAAGAACCATCCGAAGAGCTCAAACGCGAGATTCAAGATTATGTGAAAAAGCACACCGCGCCATACAAATATCCGCGCATAGTGGTATTTCGCGACAGTCTCCCAAAGACCATCAGCGGCAAAATCAAACGCAACCAATTGTAAAAAAAATCCCCCGGCTCAGCCGGGGGATTTTTTTAGACTACCTCTCTCCAAGTATTCGGCAGTATGTCCTGCGTGTTTCGTATCATATCCTCAGCAAGCAAGTAAAGCTCACCGTCGGAACACTTGCCGCGCAAAAGCGGGTCGCGTTCAAAAGCTCTCAGAACAGCGTTAAAGTCACAATCAAGAGCGGCCCTCATGACCTCTTTTTGGTTTTCGATATGCGGAGTAAATAAATCATAAATAGCATCGGGCAAGCTGCCTGCCATGACAGGGCGGACATTATCCTTTGAAAAATGCGCGTTAGTTTCAACTACCGTATCCTTAGGCAGGTTTTTGATCTGTCCCGCGGTATTGGGCAGATTGACATTGCTGACAACCTCCCCAAGCCCTACTAACGCCTTAATGAGCAAAATGCCTTCCTCGCCCGACGGTTTGAGTACGATTTCTTCCTCGCCCGACACAAGGCGCGCTGTGTGTTTTACTTTCTTTTCTCTGTCCGAAATACGCCAGTCAACACTTGTCAGGGTAAATCCCCAATTCTCCGCCGTTTCACGATTTTTTAAGTATATTTCACCGGGCATAAACTCTGCTAAATGCCTGTCGCCCGCCGCCGCAATATAACCGTATTTGCGGAATAAATCAAACTTTACGCGGTTACTGCAATGAAAGACAGGGTCAAGCCCGGGGTCATACCCTGCCGACAGCCCGCTTTCGTAAAACTCATCAGAATAACGCGCAAAAAGTGATACTAAGTCGTGTTCGCCCCATGTTGCGCGGTCAAACCATGTGAAATGGTTCAGCCCTAAAACATTTACATGTATATCGCTCCTGTCTGCTGTTTCTCCCCTATCGCGCTTGAGCATTGCCGCCAAAAGCGCCTGTGTACCGAACACTTCATGGCAGCAGCCAAATGATTTGATTTCGGGAAATGCCTCATAAAGCGCGCGCACGCACACCGCCATGGGATTTGTGTAGTTGATGACCCAAGCGCCCGGCGAATATTTTTTTATCTGCTTCGCAAACCCGACAAACAGCGGTATTGTTCTAAGCGCGCGTATGATACCGCCGGGTCCGGTTGTGTCCCCGACCGATTGATAAACACTCAGACGTTCGGGAAGGTGAACGTCGCTTCGCATATGCTCAAAATCTCCGGGCAAAATGGATATGACAACAATGTCCGCACCTGTCAATGCCTCTCCTATGGCGCTGACGGTAGTGTAACGCCATTTGCCGACAGCGCGGGCATCCGCGGTTATGCGGTTGCCTATTATTTCGTTGCGTTTTGCCGCCTCACAATCAATATCGTATAGGCAGATTTCTCCCCCAAGCAGAGGCTCCCTCGCAAGGTCGGTCATAAATGTCCTCGCCCATGCCATCGAACCCCCGCCGATGTACGCAATCTTAATGTTTACCATTATTATTTCACCTATTCTTCCAATACAAGATTGTGTCTTCGCACTATATTTTCTCTGTCAATCATAGAAATATAATATTAGACTTACCGTCATATTTCAAGAACGCGTTTGTTTTTGAGGAATATAGTACGATTTTAACGCATTTTCGACTGTTATTGTGAGATTAAGGTATGATTTATTGACATTTTTGTAATAGTTAGTTAATATTAACATCACGGATAGAAGCGTGTTCACAAAAATAAAGGGAGGTGGATGAAAACGTGCCGATTACGGAGAAAAGATTTCCGATTTCGATACGCTTTTCTGCTTTGCTTGCCGGATTCGTCGGCATTGTAGCCTGCTTATTTTTTGACTGGGTGCTTGTCACCAACTCGGCTCGTTCCGCGCTTGTTATTGCGGGACAAGGGGAGTTCTTCAATCTGTTTACATTTGCGTCTCAACCTGAAAGCGCGGCAATTCAAGCATTTTTAACAGCATTTACGGTATTATCCGTTGCGGCGGTTGTTATGCTTCTCGCCTCTCTCGTTTTACTTCTAATTCGCCAATTTACCATATCCAAGCTGCAAACGGTACTGATGAACACCGGATTTAGCATAATTATGGCACTCTCCCTCGTATTCATAATTTTCGCCGCAAGCGTGAACGACCCCGCAATACTCAAAACCACGCTCGTGCCGCCCATAACTTTCACAATTGCTTTGATTGCCATGGTTTGCGCCTCAAAAGGTTCCCGCGACGCGGTAAAACACGACTGGCAGCTATATATACTGCTGCTCCCCGCCGTTGCTTTGGTATTCGTTTTCACATACTTACCCATGTACGGCATACAAATAGCGTTTCGCGATTTCAAAGCGGCTTTCGGAATTGCGGGCAGCGAGTGGGTAGGCCTCAAGAATTTTACTGATTTCTTCGCGTCCTATTATTCAACGCGGCTGATACTCAACACATTACTCCTTAACCTGTACGGGTTATTGTGGGCGTTTCCGTTTCCGATAGTTATGGCGTTGTTTCTCTATCATCTCCCTTGGCGTCGGTTCAAGCGTTTTACGCAAACCGTCATATATGCCCCGCATTTTATTTCTCCTGTCGTCCTTGTTGGCATACTCTTTTTGCTTCTCTCTCCCACGACGGGGCTTGTAAACAGGCTGATAGAATCGCTTGGCGGAACATCGATCAGCTTTATGCTGGAAATATCATGGTTTAGAAGTATCTTTATCGCAAGTGACATATGGCAGCACGCAGGATGGAACACAATTTTATACATAGCGGCGCTCACCGCCATTGACCCCGCCCTCTACGAAGCCGCGAAAATTGACGGAGCTACGAAGCTGCAAACGATACGCCATATAGACATACCGCACATGATGCCCGTTATCATAATGCTCTTGATCCTCAACTGCGGGGCGATGCTGGCATCAAACACCGACAAGGCTCTGCTCATGCAGACCGACCCCAACATACCCGTATCTGACATAATCGGCGTTTATGTCTATCGAATGGGTATTCGCGGCGGACAGTTCTCATACACAGCCGCAATCAACTTGCTTGTAAATGTCATCAATTTCGCTTTGATTTTAACCGTCAACTGGGTTGCGAGGCGCACAAAACAAGCAAGCCTGTTTTAACAAAAGAGGAGGTAATGATTTGGAAGCGACTTTTCAATCAAGCAAAAAAAACGTAGCGCGTACCACTTCCGACAAAGTCTTTGACTTTGCCAACCTCTTTGTATGGATTGTAATTTTGCTGCTGATAGTTTTCCCGTTGTGGTATATTGTCGTCGCATCTTTCTCCAGCGCGGAAGCTATTTTTAGCGGAAGAGCGATCCTGTGGCCTGTTGATTTCTCGCTGATTGGCTACGAGGCTGTTTTCCAACACGTACTTTTGCTTCGCTCATACTTCAACTCGATCGTCTACACCGTCACAGGCACTACACTCAGCGTTATGGTGACGATGATGGCGGCATACGCGCTCACTCGAAAGTTCAAAGGCAAAAAGACAGTCAACCTCTATTTCATCTTTGCCATGTTTTTCACAGGCGGTTTGATTCCGCAATTTTTGATGAATCAGTCGCTCGGGCTGTACAACACCATAACCATTATGATAATTATCAACTGCGTTTCGGTTTGGAACCTAATGATTGCCCGTACTTATATCAGCACCTCGGTACCTGATGAACTCTATGAGGCGGCTATGCTTGACGGCGCTAATCATTTCACTTATTTTTTCAAGGTCGTCCTCCCTCTCTCGAAAACCATTATTGCCGTCATGTTCATATACTATGGTGTCGCAAGGTGGAATGACTATTTTACAGCTCTCGTTTACATACGCGACGAGTCGCTCTTACCGCTTCAAACTGTCCTGAGGCAAATCATCGCAATGGCACAGGCAGGCTCGTCTCTCGATTCGTTTATGGGCTTTTTCGGAGACGGCAGGGCTATCTCCGACGCCATCCGCAGAGCAGAGGTTGTTAAATATTGCTGTATTGTGGTGGCAACAGTTCCTGTTATAATCCTTTATGTTAGTATGCAACGGTTTTTCGTTCAAGGCGTAACAGTGGGCTCGCTCAAAGGATAGCCTTAGCAAAAAAACTGTTGACTATAAAAAGGGTACTTCTAAAAACCTCTGTCGCACATCTTTGCACTATCTTTTCCCGCCCCTTTTACGCGTTTTTCGGTTAAATACGGCAAGCCAGTCTGCGCTTTCGGGTTCGTGCTTCACTTCGTTCGCACTCACCTCGAGCTTGACACCGTCACCCTCCCTTTATCCGCCACAGGCGGCGGTCGGGTTCCGGTCCCTCAAAACCCGTAAAATGGACAAAAAAAATATAGCACAAATCTGACGACACAGGTTTCTGGAAGTACCCTAAACAAAATTTTTAGGAGGAAAATAAGCAATGAAACAACTAACGCGCATCCTTGCAATCCTGTTGGCCGCTGTTATGGTATTTTCTATCGTAGCCTGTCAAGCGACCGACACCCCCGCAGACTCCACACCCGGCCCGTCGTCTGCCCCCGGTTCCACAGACCCCACATCCGGTCCGGCTGACCCCGGCCCGCCTGACCCCGGCGACCCTGAGCCCGCCACGATTACCGTAATGCAGTGGGCGCTCGACAACCAAACAACCGACTTTGAGAACCTGTGGTATTATCAGCAAATCGAAGAAATGACAGGCGTAAAAGTCAACTGGATCATCGTTAAGGAAAGTGACTGGAGAGAGCAGCTTAACCTGACCTTTGCTTCTTTGGATTGGCCTGATGTCATCATCCGTCCCGACCAAAGCCTTAGCATTGAAGAATACGGCGTAACGCAAGGTATTCTGCTCCCGCTCGACGACTACATTGACCAGTATATGCCAAACTATGCCGCTCGCGTCGCTTATAACGATTTCAACGGCCAGACAAGCTCTCTGCGCGCAAGTGACGGCAATATGTACTTCCTCGGATTTTTGATCGCGCAAAACATCAATCACAACTCGCACTTCTTCATCAATCAAACATGGCTTGACGCGGTCTCAAAAAGCATACCCACAACCATTGATGAGCTTACCGACGTCCTCAGAGCGTTTAAGGCTGAAGCTCCCGGCGCCGATAGCGTATTCCCGATGAGCGCGGGCGGCGGCATTGAGCATCAAACCAACGGTATCTACCCATACTTCGGTATGTTTGGCGTACCGCTGACACGTTGGGTACACGCCACCGTTGACAACAACTTCAACGCGGTATTCCCGGGTTATATGGACGGATTCCGTGAAGCCTGTGAGTGGCTTGCTCTGTGCTATGCGGAAGGTCTGCTTGACCCCGACGCGATAACACAAGATGAGAACGCGTGGAACGAGAAAGTTAACTCAGACCAAGTCGGTTTCCAAGTCTATCTGCGCCTCATTAACTCCGCGTGGGCAAATCCGGACACAATTCAAAATTGGACATCAATTCTGCCACCAGAGGCGAGCCGAGGCGCGACAGTACCCAGAGAGCTTGAGATTCCCGAATTTGGCGCGGTTGTAACAGCCGCCGCCGCAGACAAGCTCCCCGCGGTTTTCCGTTGGTTAGACGCGCAATACGACCCCGAAATGATGATGATCGCCTCTAACGGACCCACAGAGCTTACCGATGACCTCATAGCTATATTGGGCGAAGACTGGGAGAGCGACAAAGCTCCGCTCGTATTTGAGAACGGTCAGTTCGTAGTCACCGATGTGCCGGCAAACAATGCGCTTTATAAGCTCGTTCCTGTCACACAAGGTCAATTCTTCGCGCCGGGCGACTGGTATTTCGACATCTTTGAGCTGCCGCCGCACCGTATCGAACGCAGAGATTACGCGGCCGAGTATCAAGCGGCAGGTGTTGTCGAGCAAAATTCCTACATGATTCTGACGCGCATCCTAAAGCCCGCCCCCGATGATGCCGCCGAGCTGACACGTCTTGGAACAGACATCGAGTCCTTGATGAAAACAACTATCTCGAACTTCATCATCAACGGCGTTACTGACGCTACTTGGGACACATTCCTCAGCGAAGCAGAAAACGTAGGTGTCGGCAGATACTTAGAAATCTATCAGAAATACTTAGACGAGTATTACGGCTAAGAATTAGGCTCGTCATTGCGAGCGTAAGCGAAGCAATCCAGACAAAAGCACAACAATGAGTGCAATAGATCTGGATTGCTTCGTCGCTTTGCTCCTCGCAATGACGGGAAATTCCCCTCCGTAGAGGGGTGCCCGAAGGGCGGGGTGGTTTTCGTAGCGGCGGTATTCTGCCGCCACACGCATCGCTTATACCGAATTTTCCAACAAACTCTCGCTTTTTCTCTCGCGGACTTTTTTGTGAATAAGACGCATTTTTTTTCTGTATTTCAGCGGCGATGTTTCCATATATCTTCGGAACATACGCTCAAAATGCGTAACCGTGCCATACCCAAGCAGCGCCGAAATTTCCGTTATGCTCATATCGCTGTTTTCGAGCAACTCTCTCGCCCTCTTAACGCGGCACAAATGTATGTACTCCCAAACCGTTGACCCCGTGATTTCCTTAAATGTGCCGCAAAGATAGCTCTTGCTGATGTAAAATTGACTGCACAGGGTATCAAGAGAGATTGGCGTTGTATAATTTCGCAGAATATAGTCGGTAATGCAGTTGATCTGTGTATGCTTCCATGTTTGCGGAAGCGATTCGCTTGTCCGCTCGTCTGCTCTGAGGCGGGCAATAAAGAGCATAAGCTCCGCGATTTTCATCATCACACAAACATTATAATGCTCATTTTGCGCTTTGAACTCATCAGAAATTGACAGAAAAATACTCTCCACTTGCCGCCTGCCCGCTTCGTCGAGCTTCCAAACTCCCGTTTGCTCCGCAAACAGCTCTTTGAGCGTTAATCCGCTTATATTACTGAAAAAACTCGCAAACGGCTCGGCGGTCAGCTCAATGAGAAAGCGGTCATGCGGTGTTTTCCCGAACGCGCTGGTTTTGTGAATCAGCTCGCTGTTGATTAACGCTAAGTCTCCTTTGCTCATTGGATAGGTTTTATCTTCGATAAAGAAAAGCCGCGAGCCTTCCATTAAGTAATATATCTCAAACTCGGGATGAAAGTGGACAGACGGCATTGTATATTCCTCGTCGCGCACAATTCTGTCCACAACAATCCCGTCAAGCACACCTTTCATCACAATTCTGTTCATTACGAACCTCCTTTCTTTTTTAGGGGGTATTTAAGCTACGGTCATAAAACCATTCCTCCCCGAAGAGTTGCGTCATCCGTGCGCAAACGATCGGACGCTCCGCGTCCATGCTCCGCTATCGGAATGAGTTTTACGACCGCAGCTTAATTTAAAAAAGACTCATTTGACTGGTGTCGGGGAGGTTGCCGAACGCGCCGAGAGCTTTAAGTTCGACAAGGTGATTCTTATTTACCGCCGAACATGCCGCCGAAATGTCGTCAATCGAGATAAACTCGTGATTTTCGCGCTGTTTTACAAGTTCTCCGGCGGCGGCTGTCCCCAGCCCGTTTATGGCTATAAACGGCGGGCGTAAAAGGGTTGGGGCATTTTCGGTGTCCGAATCATCACACACTTTGCACAGTAAAAATCGCTCGGCGTCGCTTTTGTACAAATCTATTTGGGCAAAACCAAAGCCGCGCAAATAAAACTCATATACCGATTCCAATGTCACGAGTATTTCATCATCGCGCTTGGTGCGCTCCGCTTGGCTTTTTATCTCGTGGATTTTGATCCTCACCGAGTCAATGCCGCCCGTCATCATGTGCGCGTCGAAATGTCCGCTTTGGCTGCGGCGGTAAAAAAACGCGCTGTAATATTCGAGAGGGCGGTTGACCTTAAACCAAGCGATACGAAACGCCATGATGACGTAGGCGACGGCGTGAGCCTTTGGAAAAAGATACTTGATTTTATTGCACGAATCTATATACCACGGCGGGATTTTTCGCTTCAAAAGATCGGCTTCGACGCCGCCCGGAAGCCCCTTACCCTTACGCACGCTTTCGGAAACCACAAAAGCATCCTTTTCAGCCATGCCCTTTGATATGAGATAGAGCATAATGTCGTCGCGGCTGCTGATGGTTTCGGCGACTGTGGCTTTTTTTGTATCAATAAGGCTCTTTGCATTATCGAGCCATACTTTTTCGCCGTGAGAATAACCGGATATGCGAACGAGCGTATCAAAGTCTTTTGGATTGGTGTCGCAAAGCATTTGCCGCACAAAAGGCGTGCCAAACTCGGGTATTCCGATCGCGCCGTTTTTACCGATAATTATGTCGTCATCATCGATCCCAAGACTCTTTGTCGAAGAAAAAATTGACATTGTGCCGGCATCGTCAAGCCCGATTTCATCTGCGTTTATGCCCGTCATTTCCTCAAGCATACTGAGCATTCCCGGATTGTCATGCCCCAATATATCGAGCTTTATCAGGTTGTCCTCAAGGTATTTATACTCAAAATGCAAAGTTATGATACCGTCGCTGCTGTCATCGGCAGGATGCTGCGCGGGAGAAAAATCGGTGACATCCATGCCTTGCGGAATGACAATAAGCCCGCCCGGGTGCTGCCCGGTAGTCATTTTGACGCCGGTACAGCCCGCCGCCAAACGATATTCATCGGCTTTTGTGGTGCTTTTGCGGGTCGCTTCAAGATAGCCCTTTACATATCTGTAGGCGTTTTTTTCCGCGATAGTGCCGATAGTGCCCGCCCGGTAAACACGGTCAGAGCCAAACATATCATAAACGAACTTATGCGCCGCGCTTTGATTTGAAACATTCAGGTCAATGTCGGGGACTTTTTCCCCGCCAAATCCTAAGAACGTCTCAAAGGGTATGTTGAACCCGTCCTTAATAAGCATTGTGCCGCAATGGGTGCAAGCCTTGTCGGGCATATCCGCCCCGCAGGCATAATAGCTGATTGTTTGATCTGAGGCGACATGATGAGCGCCGCTGCCGTCATAAAACAAAGACAGCTTACAATTGGGGCATCTATAGTGTGCCGGGAGAGGGTTTACCTCGGTGATTCCAGCAAGGTACGCGACAAAAGACGACCCGACGCTGCCGCGTGAGCCAACTCGGTTGCGCTTAGTTTTTAAATAAGCGACGAGCTTTTGCGCAGCCATATAAATCACGTCATAATTTAGCTTTAGTATGTCGCACAGCTCATATTCGGCGCGCTGTGTGACTATTTGCGGAGGATCATCGCCATAATGCGCAGCAATTCCATCTATTATGAGTTTTTCAAGCTCTATCGCGCTACCCTCAAGCTGCGGTGAAAAGAGTTTGTGCTTTTGCGGCAGCGGACTTATTTCTTCGCACATTTCGGCGATTTTCCTCGTGTTTGTGACCACGGCCTTGAACGCCTCGTCAGCTCCGAGATAGCTAAACTCGCGGAGCATTTCATCCGTGGTGCGGTAAAACAAAGCAAGGTCGTCATTTGCGTTTTTGTAGCCGTTTGCTGTGAGGATGATTTTACGGTAAATTTCATCTTCCGGGTCGAGAAAATGCGCGTCGCATGTGGCAACCGTCGGAATATTCAGCGAGTTTCCGATTTCTATGACCTTGCGGTTGAAATTTTGCAAATCCTCTACGCTCTTGGCAATGGGTTTTTCGCTAAACAGCATAAACATATTGTTGCAAAGCGGCTGAATCTCAAGATAATCGTAAAACGCCGCTATCTCGCGCAGCTCGGCGTCGCTTTTATTGCGGGTGACGGCTTCAAAAAGCTCGCCGCGCTCACATGCCGCGCCGATTATCAACCCCTCCCGGTGCTGTGACAGCTCGCTTTTTTTAATTATAGGGCGTTTGCTAAAACCGTGCAGATGGCTGTGTGTAACGAGTTTATACAGGTTTTTGAGCCCCGCTTTGTTTTGCGCGAGCAAAATTACGTGATTATTGCGCCGCTTCTTTAACGGCTCGGGCATATCGGAGAGCAAGTACCCCTCCATGCCGTAAATAATCTTTATTTTACCTTTATACTTGCCCGCTGCTTTTTCCACTTCGGGAAAAGAATGTACAACGCCGTGGTCGGTGATGGCTATGGCTGGATGCCCCCAAGCCACGGCACGCCCGATAAGCTCGGACACGTCAATAAGGCCGTCCTTTGCGGACATTTTCGTATGCAAATGCAGCTCGACCCGCGTTTTGTCGGCGTCGGCGGTGTCCATGCGCAGGGCGCGCTCGCTTTCAAAAATATTATGGGGATTTAAAGTCAGCTCCCCGTCATAATTGCTGATGAACAAAACGCCCGAAACAGTGAGATACATACCTATTTGTATGGCATTTGCTATTTTCTCAGCCTTCTCGTCCGGTATGAATTTATACACGGTCAACGTGCCGGTTTGGTCTGTGATGTCAAAACTTAAAAGCCATGAATTATTTTTTTCTATAAGCCTACAGCGGTTTGCGCAAACAATACCGCGGACAGTGACCTTGCCGTCGTCTATGGTGATTTGGCTCATTGGCATGGGAGCGGTTTTGACAATACGCCCCATTATGGCTTTGCCCGTCTTTAAGTTTTTTTTCGCGCTGCCTGTGTCTTTGACGCCGACGGTGGCAGTCACAGCGCCGGCACTTGCAGGGCGGGAATCACCTACCGGTGAGCTGTGCCCGCCGCCTCGTTCGCCACCGCCTGAGGGGTCGGCGGAGGCTGCGGCGGATATGTTTACCGTTTCTATGCCGTATTCCTTCGCGATGAGCTTTTCCATTGCATCTATCTCAAATGGGGGTATGGGAGAGGGCACGGTGAGATAAATGTCCATTTGCGTTTTTGCGTTGTTTATGGAGGCGCGGACAACAAAAACCTTTGAAAAATCGCAGGTGAGTTTTGCCGCGCCTTGCAAAAACGGAAATATTTCATACAGTAAAACCGGCGTCATAGGTATATAATCTCCATCAATTCATCTATGAGACTGCTCATTTTTGTCTTTTTTATTATTTCGCCCCTCGCGAAAATGATTCCTTCGCCCTCTTTTGCGCCGCCGCGCGTTACCCCCGCGCAGCCAGCTATCCCAAAATCCGCCTGCCGCGCTTCTCCGGGCCCGTTGACAGAGCAGCCCATGACCGCGACTGTAAGGCTATCGGAAAGATGGCTCTTATCCGCCGCGGGTTTGGATTTCAAAGCCCGGGACATATTTGACTCCAATCGCCTTTCTACTTCATCGGCTATCGTCATTACGTCAATGCCGCATCTGCCGCAGGTGGGGCACGAAATCACATCAATACCGGGATAAAGGCCGAGCGATTTGAGTATTGTTTTGGCGGCGATCACCTCACGTTCCGGCGGAGCCGTCAGCGAGACGCGAATAGTGTCGCCGATACCGTCAAGCAGGAGCGCGCCGATGCCGATGGCATTTTTGATTATGCCGGAATATTCGGTACCGGCGCCGGTAACGCCTATATGGAGAGGATATTTTGTCATCTCGCGCAAAAGCCGGTATGTCTGCACCGTGAGCTTGGCGCTTGAGGCTTTGGCGGAGAGCCAAATATCGTCAAAGTCATATTTTGTGAGCAAAGCGGCATGACCGAGCACGCTCTCGGCCATAGCCTCTGCCGTGACCGCGCCGTGTTTTTCGAGTATGCTCCGCTCCAGGCTGCCGCTGTTTACGCCGATACGGATCGGGATATTCCGCTTGCGGCAGGCATCGGCAACCTTTTTTACGTTATCTTCACCGCCGATGTTTCCGGGATTTATGCGAATCTTATCGGCTCCTGATGAGACGCATCGTATGGCAAGGCGGTAATCAAAGTGAATGTCGGCGACGAGCGGTATGTCAATTTCGGATTTTATGTGATAAATGGCATCCGCCGACGCCATGTCCGGCACCGCGACGCGGATAATGTCGCAGCCTATCGCCGCAAGGCTTTTGATTTGGGCGGCGGTGGCCTGTACGTCTGATGTTTTGGTCGTGGTCATTGACTGGATTGTAATTTTATCGCGAGAAATCATAAAAAAACCTCATATTACGGCGTTAGGCCGTCGGATTTACAAAGGTCAGGCTATCAGCCTCATAACGTCGTTGTACATTATAAACACCATGAAAATAATGAGCAAGATAAAAGCGGTGGTGTTTATGTAATTTTCATATTTTGGATCAAGTTTTTTGCGAAAAACCTTCTCTATAAACCATGTCAGGCCGATGAATAAAATCCTGCCGCCGTCCATTGCCGGTATCGGCAGCATATTGATAACCGCGATATTTATGCCGATAAAAGCGGTAAAGAACACGATATTGCGTATTGCGTCATAGATGTTTTCAGACTCTTGGCCGACAGTGTTCATTGCGTCAACAATGCCGATCGGCCCTGCCATATCAGAGACCGACGCTTCTCCGCGAAACATCATGGCAAGGCTGACGCGTATCAGCCGCATGAAGTTAAAGGTCTGGTAGATGGAGTATTTGAGATTTTCCGTAAATGTCGGCTTGATTTCGTATGATGTGAAGCTGTATCTGCCGGTCTCATAGCCGTCCACCATATATGTGCGGCGTTGGTATTCAAAGGAATTTCCGTCACGTTCAATTGTAAAGGTGATGGGTTTGTTTGCGTTGAGATTCATAAACAGGGCAAAATCGTTGTAATAATAAAGACGCTCGCCGTTTATCGCGATGATTTTGTCGCCGCCTATCAGCTCGGCCGCGCCCTGCTCGGGCAAATTGTCCCGGATTATGACGGGCGTGCTGTAATAGCTCTCAGAGCCAAAGGACAACAGCATTATTATAATAAACGCTAAAACAAAGTTTGCCGCGCTGCCGGACGCGAGTATGATGATTCGGCGATAGCGTTTTTGCGCGAAAAATGAACGAGAGTCATCGGCGATAGTAGAGTCGAGGGCGGCGGCGGGCGCACCTCGGTATGAGGTGTTCCCCGCTGCGCGAGCGTCGGGGCGCCGAGTGCCGACGGTGCGTTCGCCGTCGTCCGTATCATTTCCCTCCGGGTTGCCGTTTTCACCCTCAAGGCTGCAAAAACCGCCAAAAGGAAAGAGCCTCAAGCTGTATAAGGTCTCCTTGCCTTGCCGTGACAGGATTTTCGGACCCATGCCGATAGCAAATTCGTTGACCCTGACGCCGAGTGCTTTTGACGCGAAAAAGTGACCAAGCTCATGGACGGCGATTATGACTCCAAACGCGATTATTGCGAGAATTATATACATACTGACTTATCCTTTATTCTTTATTTCCAATGCTGTAAATTGCTCAAAACATTTTTGATATGCTCCGCTATTTCAAGAAATCCGATGCTGCCGTTTAAAAACAAAGCGACCGCCTCTTCATTTGCGCGGTTTAAGGCTTTGCAGGCAGCGCAAGAGCCGTGCGCAGCGTCATATCGCGCGGCTTTTTGCGCGAGGGCGAGGCAGGAAAAAGCGTCAAGGTCGGGTTTTTCAAAGGTCAAAGAGCCAAGCTCAATGAGATTTAGCGGTTTTACAAGGCCCGGCAGACGGCCCGGATATGTGAGGGCGTATTGGATCGGCATACGCATATCAGGGTTTGAAAGCTGCGCTATCGTGCTGCCGTCGGCAAACTCAACCATAGAATGGATAATGCTCTGCGGATGTATGACGACCTCGATCTGATCGGGCGTCACGCCAAAAAGATAAGTGGCTTCGATAAGCTCAAGCCCCTTGTTCATCATTGTAGCGGAATCAACGGTTATTTTTTGACCCATGTTCCAGTTGGGGTGACGCAGGGCATCTTCTGGCGTTACGTGAGATAATTTGTCACGGGTAAATCCGCGAAACGGGCCGCCGGACGCGGTGAGCGTTATCTTTTTTATCGCGCCGGAGGACGAGGTGGCGGAACTTTCTGCATATTGGCGTCTTTCGGCCAGGCACTGAAAAATCGCGCTGTGCTCAGAATCTACGGGGATAATCTGTGCATTGTGCTTTCGCGCGGTTTGCATGACAATATCTCCGGCGCAAACGAGAGGCTCTTTATTTGCCAGCGCGACGCGCTTGCCGGTGCTAAGGGCAGCAAGAGTGGGCCGAAGACCGGCCTCGCCCGCTATGGCAGTGACTATTATATCGGCGCCGCTTTTTGCGGCAACTCGGCAGATAGCTTCTTCGCCGTCCGGCTCGCTGCCGAGGGCTGTCATATCCGGCCGGACGCCAAACTCGCGGGCCTGCTCGTCGAGCAGCTTGCGGTTATTATATGCCGTCAGCCCGACGACTCGAATACCGAGATGGCGAGCCACCTCAAGCGTTTGGCGGCCTATTGACCCTGTTGAACCTAAAACCGTAAGTGTTTTCATGTATTGTATTATAGCATTTTACATGGAAAATTGCCATATATTCATGTTGAGTAGTGCGGATATAAATGTTACAATAGCCATCGTAGACAAAAATAAGAAAAGTATCGGAGACCATTATGGCGACGGCTCTATTGATTATAATCTTTTTGACATTTATCGGACTTGGCTTGCCCGATTCACTGCATGGATCGGGATGGGTCGTAATACGCGAGTATATGAATGTTGACCTGTCATATCTCGGATTTATAACAATGACAGGGTCGGCGTGTACGATTATCGCCGCGCTTATGTCCGACAGGCTCACAAAAAAATTCGGCGCATCGCGAGTGACGACAGGCGGCGTCATATTGTCTGCCGCGGCGTTATACGGCTTTTCTGTTTCGACCTCATATCCGATGCTCATAGCTTTTGCCGTGCCGCTCGGGTTTGGCGGCGGCTCGATAGACGCCGCGCTAAATAATTATGTCGCTTTGCACTATAAGTCACGCGCCATGAACTGGATGCACTGCTTCTGGGGCGTGGGCGCCGGTATCAGCCCGCTGATAATGGGTCATTTTCTTGCGCAAAACTCCGACTGGAGCATGGGATACCGCAGTGTATCATACATATACATAGGGCTCTCATGCCTTTTGATTTGCAGTATGTTCATCTGGAAAGATAAGAAAAACGCTGCCGCCGCGCCCACCGACGCCCCCGCCCCCGCCGCATCCACCGACGCTGCCCCCACTGCCGCTGCCTCCGCCCCCGCCACCACCACTGACAACACCGCCGCCCCTGCCCCCATAACGCTGCGGAGCGTATTTAAAATAAGAGGCGTTGTGTTCGTGCTAATCGCGTTTTTGTGTTATTGCGCGATGGAAAGCACGACAATGCACTGGGCGAGCAGCTTTCTCTTTGAACACAAAGGCGTAAACGAAGAAACGGCGGCGCGTTTTGCTTCATTTTTCTTTATCGGAATTACGGGCGGAAGGTTTCTTAGCGGGATTATTTCTGACAAAATCGGAGACAGGAATATGATACGCATCGGGATAGGCATTGTTCTTGCGGGGATTTTCAGCCTGTGGCTGCCGGTGCGTACCGAGATAATGTGCCTTGTCGGGCTTGTCGTCATCGGACTTGGCTGCGCTCCGATTTTCCCGTCAATCATACACGCCACGCCGTCCAATTTCGGCAAAAAAAATTCGCAGGCGATAATCGGGATTCAAATGGCGAGCGCATATACGGGTTCTACATTTATGGCGCCGCTCTTTGGCATTATTGCCGAAAATCTTGGCATAGCGCTGCTTCCCGTGGTTATTTTCATTTTTGCCGTACTGCTTCTGGTACTCACCGAAAAGCTAAACAAAGTGGTAGGGTAAGAGGTAGGCGTAAGCGTTATTTTAAGCGGTGTTTTGCCCACATGGTTGACATAATACTCGCTTTTTTCTGAGCGAAACGCAGCATTTGCAAGCGTTTGAGGAACTGTTTAATTATGAAACAATTCCTCAAACGCTTTGCCCCAACAAACCCTTGACAGTTTGGTTAATCCGAAATATAATTAAACTGGCGTTGCCATAGCGGTAGCGGTTAGCCACCCCGAAAGGGGGTGGTTCTATGACACTATTTGAAGCAATAACATTGATTATCGCATTTGCGGCGTTAATGATAAAGCTCAGAGAATACATAGACAAACGAAAGTAACCGCCACGTCCTAGATAGATGAGCGGTTACAATCGTTTCGTCGTCTAAGGCTAACCGTTACACTGTCTCGCTGGCGAGACGGTGCGACGCCTTTTTATATGCTCATAGTACCACATCAGAAAAACTCTGTCAACATTATTTTTGCTTCGCAAGGGGCTGGCGTACAAGATTCAGAGCGTACACTGCGTGGAGCTTCGTAGCGGAGTAAATTAGAGACTGTAGGCGAAATAGCGGATAAGGTCGAGCACTGTTTGAGTAGAGCGAACAAAGTTCGCTCTGCGAGTTTGCGAAGACCCCGCTATGAGCCGTACAGTGTCTATTTACGGAGGTCTGAAGCTCCACGCAGCGCACGCTCTGAATACCCCGCGCACACCCCCCAACACCAAAAGCCCCTTTTTCAAGGGGCTTTTGGCTAATGTGACAAGCAATCTCGCCTATATCCTCACGAAGCCGTGGGCGTCGCAAAATACGTCAAACTCCACAGAGTTTGCAAAGCCGAGAAATACATCATAGCGCGAGGCGCCGGAAGCAAGCCGGCCGAGCCAATGCGCCTTGCCCCCCTCGTCAGGGTCGCGCGCGAAAAACGCGGCGTAGAGCATTACGACATATTCTTCATCGCTAAGGTTCTTTGTTACCATTTCGGGGCTGAACACAAAACCGTAGACGACGTCGGTGGCGGTCATTGCGCCGCTTTCGAGCGCGTCCGCCCAATCGTCAAAACCGCCCTCATCGGGAGTGCGGCCCAGCGCCGCGAAATACAGTGACGCGAGGAAAGAGTCCGGCGTGTTCGGCTCGGGGTCTGTCCAAGGCATTGACGGCGCGGCCGGCGCGGACGAAGTCGGAGGTGGCGCGGGCGGCGATACAAACTCCACAGCGATAGTATAGAGTAAGTTATCGGAAGCGCCTGCGTAAGGCAGCGTGACAGTGCCAACGCCGGTGTCTTCATTTATGGCTAAACCTGAAAATTCGTCATCGCCATTTACGGTAAAGGACTTGATTGACCCGCCGGCACGCGGCGTGACTGTAATCGTTTGCTCTGAGGCAAAAACGGAAAACTGGTTATTTACTCTGGCATTTGCCCCTTGAGTCACCGTGCCGCCGCCGCTGTTTGTAATGCTATAATGTACCCCTGCATACTCATTGAGGAACAAAATGTATTCTGTGCCGTCGGCCTTAAAAGCGACCGCACACCCGAAGTCCTCCGGACCCGTACTGCCTGTCGCGTCAATAAGAGCAGCGAAGTTTGCAGGACCTGTGATGGTCAGCTCTTTTCCGGAAACATTTACTTTATCGTTCAATGTCGCGGTCAATGTACGTTCATCTGCCATTCCCGCTGTTGTTGTATCAATCTTCTCAACATTTTGCGAAGTATGCTCGATGGTTATGGAGGCTATATTTGCTGAATTGACGATATAAAGAGCGAGTTGGTTTTTATGGCTAAAGTGATTGACCTCCCGCTCTGCAAGTGGGCGTGCATAAAGCCACACGGCAGATTCGCCCGGGTTGGTCTCGGTAAAACTAAGCGTGAACGGTACAGACTGCCCTGTTTGAAATTTGTACGTGCCCTCTACCTCCGCCGCCGCGGCCGTCAGCGGGATTACGGTAAGCGACAGCGCGAGCGCGGCCATGAGCGCGATTGCGATGGGTCTTAGTAATTTTCTCTTCATGTTTTTTCCTCTCCTTTTGCTTATCTTGTTTATTTTAGCAAAAGGCCATAATAAAAACGCACGCAGGGGGGCATATAATGCCTGCGTCTCCGTCAGGAGACGTGAGCCAACGAAGTTGGCTCTACCTACATGTGCGCCGATGTGTATATTCAGCGTTTATTGCGGATAGTCTGTCACAGAAACCACAAAATCAGGTTGAAAATACCGAGATGAAAAGGTATACTGATAATGGTCGTAGCGGCGGATTTTCCGTGTCTGTAGGCAGGAAGTTAGAATTGTTCCCTACTTTCGCCGTGAAGATGTTGTCGCATCTTCGCGGTCGCTGCGGCCCATGATTATGGCCTTGCGGTCAATAAACTATCATAAATGACGGCAAAATGCAATAAAAACTTTGCATTTTTGCAAAATATTGTGAAAAAATTTTAAAAATTTTTATTGCGAACATACCCTGCGTGGAGCTTCAGACCTACGTAAATAGACACTGTACGGCTCATAGCGGGGTCTTCGCAAACTCGCAAAGCGAACTTTGTTCGCTCTGCTCAAACAATGCTCGACCTTATCCGCTATTTCGCCTACAGTCTCTAATTTACTCCGCTACGAAGCTCTCCGCAGGGTATGTTCGCAATAACCCATTATGGGTATACGGGAGTATATGTACCGTTTTCGATTATATAGCAGCTCTCCAAATCCTCATGCTTTGCAAGCTCCAAGTTTTGCCGGACTGCTTCAACATCGCGTTCGGATTCAAAACGCACTGCCACGCCGCACGAAGAACTGAGCTCACGCGGAACGGGGGCGAGCTTTGCGCTTATATAGTTTGCCGCGCAATGGCTGTGAAAACACATCGCGCCATAGTGCGTGTAAAACGTCGCTATATAATTCATCATGACGCTCCTTATCATCTCATTTGCTGCCTATTTTCACGGTGTTTGCGGCGGCGACGGCAAACACGATCGCGGCGCAGACGCCAAAGGCAATGCGGCCGTTTACGGTAGTGCCCGCCGCGCCGGAAGCTATGCCAAAGTTATGGCAAATCGCGGCTCCCGCCAAAAAACCGAGCACCGTAATACCCGAGTCGCTATTGCCGCTGCCGGCCAAAACAAGCTGCCGCAGGGGACAGCCCCCGAGTAAAACAGAGCCAAAGCCGACAAGATACAGCCCGAGAATGTTCCATATCCACTCGGTGTGCGAAATCGGTTGATTTACCATGCCGAGCCTAAAGCCGCCGGTTATGAAATTGCCAATAAGAACGGTAACAAAAATAGCCCCGATGGATACAAGCACGTCAAAATCTTTGTAGAAAACGGCATTGCGAATACCGCCGCCAAAGCACAGGCGCGAGCGCTGCGCGGCTACGCCGGCAATCAAACCGCCGCAAAGAGACATAAGAATCGGCGCGTGCATAGAGCCGGGTCCGCTCTCGCTAAAGAGAAGAAAACCGGGCGCGGACGCCAAAAGAACCAAGAGCAGCACATTTGCCGCCGGGAAAGCGGCGGCCTCGAGGCGGGGCTGCTCATAGGCGCGTTTTAGCGTAAAGCCTTTGTTTAAAAACGCCGTGCCCGTGAGTATTCCGCCGGCAAATCCAAAAAGCCCGATGAGGGCGTTTATATCTCCGCCCGCCATGCGCAGAACCATGCGCAAAGGGCAGCCCAAAAATACCAGCGCGCCGACCATAACGCATATGCCGAGTATAAAGCGCGTGAACGGCGACGAACCGCCCGCGGGCTTGAAGTCTTTTTTGATAAGGCTCACTATAAAAGCGCCCAGCACGATGCCAACAATCTCGGGACGCGCGTATTGCACGGCTTCGGCTCTGTGCAGCCCGAGAGCCCCTGCCGTGTCGCGCAAAAAACAGGCGACGCAAAAGGCCATATTTGCGGGGTTTCCAAAAATTCCGAGCAAAATTGCCACAAGTCCGATAATAATTCCCACAGCGGCCATATATAGCTTTTTTCTCATGGTGATAGATATCCTTTTCTTGTTTTGCCGCGTCTGTGATAAATTTTCACGACACCATTTTACAACATATTTGGCACAAATAACAAGATATTTGACGCCAATTGCCATACCTTTTGCTTGAAATTTCCCGAAATTCATGTAAAATAATATAGGTAGCCTCCATATCCGGCGCAGATATTTTTACTTTGACAATGAACCGGAAAGGATTATAAAATTATGAAATTGGTTATGGCGATCATAAACAGCGATGATGCGCAAAGCGTCATTCGCGGACTCACGCAAGAAGGCTTTCAAATCACAAAACTTGCAACCACAGGCGGTTTTTTAATGGCGGGCAATGTCACCATCATCACGGGCGTAGAGGATAGTCGTGTTGATGAGGTCACGCGGATCATACGCGAAAAGTCTAAAAGCCGCAGCCAGACCGTGCCGACTGTCTCAGAGTCGTCAATGGGCGGGTTCTTTAACGCGCCGCTTGTTGAGGTGACTGTGGGCGGCGCGACGGTCTTTGTCATTCCCATTGACCACTTTGAAAAAATCTGACTCCGCAAGTAACAGTACGAAGTATGTATGAGCGGGCATAAAAATCATTCCGAGAGCGGAGCATGGATGCGGAGCGTCCGATCGTTTGCGCACGGATGACGCAATTGATCGGGGAGGAATGATTTTATGACCGAGAATCTGTAACATCCTTCCATCAGCACCGTTCTCCGCAAGTAACAGCAAGGAGTATTAGTCATGGACATTTTATTGGAAATCCTCAAAGAGATGTATGAGGATATTGACTTTCATACGCACGAAACATTGATTGATGATAAAGTCATTGATTCGTTTGATATTATTTCCCTTATCGCTGAAATAGACGATAAGATAGGGGTGTCTATACCGCCCGAAGAGCTTGTTCCCGAAAACTTCAACTCATATGCCGCCATGTGCGCCATGATAGAACGCTTGGAAGATATTTGATGTATGAAGCAACTTATGAAGCGGTCATGAAAATTATTCCGAGAGCGGAGCATGGATGCGGAGCGTCCGAATCGTCTGCGCACGGATGACGCAGTGATTCGGGGAGGAATAATTTTATGACCACGAAACTAAACATACAATCTTCAATTAACGCCAATAGTGCATTTTTGCAAAACTTTCAAAGAGTTTTGAGGCATTTTTGGTGTATTTTTTGCAATCTATGTGTATAAAAACTCTTGCAAAAGCTCTTACATTCTTGTATAATTCCAAAGGCGTCTGACGGCTGACTGCTCAAATGATTTTACTAATACCAACCGCCTGACGGAGGGTTTTCATGATTTCTTTTACAATTAAACGGTTTTTTGGGGCGGTACTCACCTTATTCATCGTCTGCACGCTGACGTTTTTTCTAATGAACATCGTACCCGGCGGGCCTTTCCTTTCGGAAAAAACCAGCCAGCAGACACTTGATAGAATGAACGAAAAATACGGATTAGACCTCCCAATCCACGAACAATATATAAATTACATGAACCGCCTGCTGCACGGCGACTTGGGCATTTCCTACAAAAGGCAAGGCTTTACGGTAAATGAAATCATCGCGGAAAAATTCCCTGTTTCCGCAAAGCTCGGCATTATTGCCGTCATCTGGTCAATATTTTCGGGAGTGATTTTAGGAACCGCGGCGGCGATGAACCGCAACAAATTGCTCGACCGCGCTATAATGTTTATCAGCACGATCGGCATTTCCGTACCCGGTTTTATTTTGGGAACTCTGCTCATATACCTATTTGCGGAAATGCTCGGGTGGGTATCCGCGACAGATGCCCTCGGCTCGCCAAAACAATACATATTGCCCGTCATAACGCTGTCTATGCAATCCATGAGCTACATAGCGCGCCTTATCCGCTCCACTATTTTGGACGTGATTGATTCTGACTTTATCAAAACCGCAAAGGCAAAAGGTGTGTCGCGTATCCGCATTATCTACAAGCACATAATGCGTAACGCTCTCATTCCGCTTGTCACATATGTCGGTCCGATGACGGCCTTTATAATAACAGGCGGCTTTTATGTGGAGCGGATATTCAACATCCCCGGTCTCGGCGATTACTTTGTGCGTTCGGTCGAAACGCGTGACTACCCACTGATCATGGGTTTGACTATTTTTCTCGCTCTGCTTGTCATAGTCGTCAATTTTATTGTTGACATACTCTATAGGGTGGTAGACCCGCGAATAAAACTTCAATAAACACGGATATGGATTTTATATAGGAAAACAAAAGATATGGAAAAACCGGAAAAGAAAAAGTTCATGAACGTCGCGAGACCGGGCAGCTTGCAGCTGACTGCCGAAGACGTCCGCACGGCAACAAAAGAGGAAAAAGAACAACTCTTTATCATGCGCGAAACGCTGACATATTGGAAAGACGCGTATCGGCGTTTCCTCAAAAACAAAATAGCCGTCGCCGCGCTCATCACGATAGTTTTGGTGGCTTTATTCGCTTTTGTGGGGCCTATGCTCTCGCCATACACATACGACCAACAGATTCGTGAAAACAGATACTCCCCGCCCAGCTGGGAACACCCTTTCGGAACAGACGTGCATGGCCGCGATATGCTTGTGCGGTGTATGGTCGGAGCGCAAATATCTCTCTCTATCGGCGTGTGCTGCGCGGTATTGGTTGTGGTTATCGGCGTTATTTACGGCGCTATTTCCGGCTATTGCGGCGGGAAAGTTGACTATGTTATGATGCGCTATCTTGAGGTACTCTATACGATTCCCGATGTTTTGGTGATAATTTTGCTTCAAATCTCATTAAAAGAACCGCTTGGTAAAATATTTGCCGGTACGCTCGGATCGTCAATGATATCTATTTTTGTGGCGTTCGCGCTGCTGTATTGGGTCAATATGGCTCGTATGGTGCGCGGTCAAGTCCTTTTAGTCAAAGAAATGGAGTACGTTTCGGCAGCTCGCGCAATGGGCGCTAAGGGTTCACGGATCATATTCCGCCACCTGATTCCAAACTCTATAGGAGTCATCTTAGTTACCGCTATGTTTCAAATTCCCATGGCTATCTTTATCGAGGCTTTTTTAAGCTATATCGGGCTTGGCGTGTCTGCCCCCCTTGCGTCTCTCGGCTCGCTTAGTTCGGGCGCTATCGGCTCTTTCCGCTCCTATCCGCATTTATTGCTGTTTCCCGCTATGCTAATCAGCCTCATTATACTCGCTTTTAATCTTTTGGGAGACGGGCTTCGCGACGCGCTTGACCCCCGCCTGCGTTCAGAATAACCGCATTTATTTCAAAGTAGGTAGTTTTTATGCTCAGTATCAATGATTTGCATTTTTCATTCTTCACTCCGGCAGGTGAAGTCCGCGCCCTCAACGGCGTCAGCTTAGACGTCGCCTCCGGCGAAGTCGTAGGCATCGTCGGCGAGTCCGGCAGCGGCAAAAGCGTCACAGCCTCTGTCATAACCGGATTGACTCAAGCACCCGGCCGCGTGAAATCGGGCGAGGTCATGTTCAACGAAATTGACATACTAAGCACCGGTGAAAAAGCTATGCAAAAGATAAGGGGCGGAGAGATTTCCATGATATTTCAAGACCCGATGACCTCACTCAACCCCGTATTTACGATAGGCAATCAATTGATTGAAGCCATATTGCTTCATACGGACAAAAATCACAAAGAAGCGCGGGCTCACGCTATCCATATGATGAGTCAGGTAGGCATACCTAATCCTGAAATACGCATGAAGCAATATTCGCACGAGCTCTCCGGCGGTATGCGCCAGCGCGTGATGATAGCTATGGCGCTCAGCTGCGAGCCTAAGCTCCTCATCGCGGACGAACCGACGACAGCTCTCGACGTTACCGTTCAGGCGCAAATTTTGGACTTGATGAAAACCCTGCGCAGCGAAACAGACGCCGCCGTCATTTTAATCACACACGATTTGGGCATTGTCGCCGATATTTGCGACACCGTTGTTGTTATGTATGCGGGTACCGTTGTTGAGCGCGGAACTGTAGACGAAATTTATGACAACACGGCGCACCCATATACAAGAGGGCTTTTGGATTGCCTGCCCCGTTTAGACGGCGACACGGACTCCCCGCTTGAACCAATCGAGGGACTGCCGGTAGACTTGCTCAATATGCCGCCGGGATGCCCATTCGCTTCGCGCTGTAAGCACACGATGAACATATGTCTGACGACACCTTCCCCGGAATTTGAGCTGTCCGAGAGTCACACGTCGCGCTGTTGGCTGCACACCGCGTCGCGAAAGGCGGAGGTACGTGCATGAGTCTTTTGACCGTTTCAAATTTGAAAAAATATTTCCCCGTACAAGGCAATATGTGGAATCGCAAACAAGTAAAAGCGGTAGACGGCATAGACTTGACCATTGAGCGAGGAGAGACACTCGGGTTGGTCGGCGAGTCCGGCTGCGGAAAAAGCACAGTCGGCAGGGTCATCTTACATCTGCACGAACCGACCGACGGAGAAATCGTCTATGACGGCATAAATGTGACTTCGTCTTCAATAAAGAATCTGCGCAACCGTATGCAAATCGTATTTCAAGACCCCTATTCTTCGCTAAACCCGCGCATGACGGTAGGCGACGTCGTAGGAGAGCCGCTTGACATCCAAAATACGTGCCAAACCCGCGCCGAGCGTGACGAACGCGTCCTTGAGCAGCTTCTTCTCGTGGGATTAAACACAGACCATCTGACGCGCTACCCCCATGAATTTTCGGGCGGACAGCGTCAAAGAATATCCATAGCAAGAGCGCTTGCCGTAAAGCCGGAGTTTATCGTCTGCGATGAGCCTGTTTCCGCTCTTGACGTATCAATTCAAGCGCAAGTCATAAACACACTCATAGAGCTGCAAGACAGGCTTTCTCTCACATATCTCTTCATCGCTCACAACTTGGCTGTTGTCAGGCATATTTCAGATCGCATCGGCGTCATGTATCTTGGCAAATTAGTTGAGGTTTGTGAGGCAAAAGACCTATATTTGCATCCCTGTCACCCCTATACTCAAGCGTTGCTTTCGGCAATCCCCTTGCCCGACCCGAAAGCGGCAAAAGGCAGTAACCGGATATTGCTCCAAGGCGATGTGCCAAGTCCGATAGACCCGCCATCCGGCTGCCGTTTCAGAACACGGTGTCAAAAAATGAAGCCTGTATGCGCCGAGGAAGAACCTGTTTTAAAAGAGGTCGCACCCGGACACATATGCGCTTGTCATTTTTGCGAATAGGCGCTCGCGCTCGCTTGCGCGAGACGAGTGACACAAAAACAAAAAATGGAGGAAAAATAAATGAAAAAACGTATCTTAGCACTCACCTTAGCATGTTTTTGCCTGATTGCGGTGCTTGCCGGTTGCGGCAGCGGCGAAACATCTGACCCCGGCGGTGAGACCGGCACAAGCCCCACGGCGGGGGCGCCCCCTGTAGCAGGCGGCGGAGGCGACATCAAAGGTTATTTCGCCTCATCGCCCGAAACTGTTGACCCGCAGCTGAACTCCTCTGTAGATGGAGCGACCTATATCGTCCATCTCTTTCAGGGACTCTACCGTTTTGATTGGACTGACGGCAGCGTGGAACTCGGCGACGCCGAAAGCGTTGACATTTCCGCCGACGGTCTGACTTGGACGTTCACGCTTCGCTCGGACATCAAATGGTCTGACGGCGAACCTGTAACGGCCTATGACTATGAGTATTCCTGGAAACGCTTGGTCGATCCCGCTAGCGGCGCGCCCTACGCGGAAGATTGCGGACTGTTTATCTTAAACGGCGAGGAAGTTACTTTGGGCGACGTGCCTGTTGATGAGCTTGGCGTAAAAGCTCTTGACGAGCGCACTTTTGAAGTGAAGCTGTCAGGCCCTTGCGCGTTCTTTGAGCAGGTAGCCGTATTCCCGACGTTTTATCCTGTGCGCAAAGACATCGTAGAAGCAAACGGCGACGGCTGGTGGACAAACGCCGCGACATTTGTAAGCAACGGTCCTTTCAAAGCGGAGTCATTCCAGATGGACGACAAGCTGGTCGTTGTGCCGAACGATAACTACTATGACGTAGGTCGTGTCGTACCCACGAGTATTTCTTTCGTATTCCTCGCGGACGAAGACATAGCCTACACAGCGTTCCGCTCGGGCGAGATTGACATCGGTGCTCCCGCGCCGGCTTCTGAAATCCCGTCTTTGGAGCGCGACGGCGCTTTCCACCTCATTGCTGAGCTTGGAACCTACTACCTCAGCTACAACACGGAAGTCGCGCCATATGACAATCCTTTAGTCCGTAAGGCGCTCTCGCTTGCCATAGACAGAGAGTATCTCGCCGATTCCGTATTTGAGAGCACAATGCTTGTCGCAACCTCAATCGTAGGCGAAGGCTTCATTGATGAAAACGGCAATGATTTCCGCACAGCCGGCGGCGACTACATCAGCAGAGACTATGAGGCAAACAAAATAGCGGCGCAAGAAGCTCTCGCCGAGGCCGGTTTCCCGGGCGGCGAAGGGTTCCCCGTCATCGAGTATATGTACAACACCAGCGCCCGTCATGAAGCGGCTGCCGAAGCGATCGCCCGTGACTGGGAGGATGTGCTCGGAATCAGAACAGTCTTGGTTAACCAAGAGTGGGGAGTATTCCTTGAGACGCGCAGAGTCGGCGGATTTGAAGTAGCCCGTAACGGTTGGATTTCCGACTGGAACGACCCATCCTCGATGCTGACGATCTTCCGCTCGGGCGGCGGCAACAACGACGGCAATTACAGCAATCCGTTGTTTGACCAATACTTTAACGAATCCGCTTCTTCGAGCGACCAAGCTGTGCGTATGAGAGCGCTTCACAACGCGGAAAAGGTACTTATGGAAGACTGGGGATGCGCTCCGCTCATGTACTACATCCAGTCCTTCATGGCAAGCCCTGACCTGCAAGGCTGGAGCGCGGTTCCGCTTGGATATACTTTGCTGCACTTAGCGCACAAGTAAAAACTTTGACATTTTGCGCGCGTCATACACGCGGCAATACCGTAAATTCCCGCTCTGACACTCAGAGCGGGAATTTGCAATATCAAACTGCTGCTGATGTTGTATATGAAGTCTCTCTATACAGCTTTGCAATCATTATAACAAAACCTGTTTGATTTATCAAGTATTTGCATATGTATTGCAAAAACACCTCAAAGGGTTTTGAGGGTTTCGCAAAAACGCGCTATGGTCTTTCTCACTTCAAAAGCCAATCAATCACATTTATTTGTTTAATACCGTTGTGCGAGCTTGTTGGCATATTATCCATCGTCAAAAGATATTTCGGATTATGGTCTTTAATTGCTTCAAGCGGCGCGAGCTCACGTTTAAGAGTTGAACCGTCAGCGTCAACAACCGTATATGCCACTTGGTAATACTCCTCACCCTCATCACCAAACGCAATGAAATCAACCTCGCTATTGCCGACTTTGCCAATGTGAATTTCATATCCGCGGCGAGCGAGCTCAAGAAAGACGATATTTTCAAGAATATGACCTATGTCTGTCTTTTTTGTTCCAAGTAAGGCATACCGCAGCCCTATGTCAACGACATAATATTTATCGCCGGTTTTCAAATATTGCTTACCCTTAACATCGTACCGCCCCACTTGATAAAGAATGAAACAATCGGTCAATGCTGTCAGATAACTCTCGACTGTGTGAACCGCGATTTTTCGCCCCGCTGATGTCATAGTATCTGCGATTTTTTTCGTGGAGCATAGATTTCCGATATTGTCGAACATAAATCGAGTAACACTTTTTAGCATTGCCATATCTGGAAATTTTCTGCGAGCGACGATGTCTTTTAGTACAATAGTGTCATAAATCCCCTGCAAATACAGTCTCCTATCCTTGGGCTTAGTAATTTCCAATGCGTAGGGGAAAGCACTATTTTGTATATAATCCGCATATAAGCGTTCACGGCTTGTATCTTGCGGAAAACAAGATACAAATTCCTGAAATGACAGCGGCAGCATTTTTATTTCGACATAACGACCGGAAAGCAGTGTCGCCAACTCTCCGCTAAGCAAGTAAGCGTTTGAGCCTGTTATATATACATCACAATTTTTCTTTACATATAGGCTGTCAATAGCTTTTTGAAAATCGCTAATACGCTGAACTTCGTCAATAAAAATATACATTTTCTTGTTTTTTATCAATTTATCAGTCACAAAACTATATAGCTGCTTGTATGTTTCGATTTCGTCATACTCGCCTTCTTCAAGATTTATTGAGATTATTTGTTCGTCTGTTATTCCATCTGAACGTAAATAATCCTGATACAACTCAAAAAGCGTGGATTTTCCGCATCGCCTGATGCCTGTAACAACCTTTATAAGCTGCTTGTCACGAAAACTAATAAGAGAATTGAGATATTCCTGTCTTTGTATCATTTGAGCTGCCTCCGCATGTATTTTCAATCTTTGCAATCATTATAACAAAACCTGTTTGATTTATCAAGTGTTTGCATATGTATTGCAAAAAAAATACATCAAAGGGTTTTGAGGGTTTCGCAGCATCCCCATCACCCAAACCCGCCGGAGCGGTATTTCTCCAAAAGGGCGGTTCTGTCGAGCTTGCCGCCTGAAGTTCGCGGTATATCGCCGATTTGAATGACGGTATGAGGGAGCATATAACGGGGCAGGTTTGCTTTGAGAAAGGCTTTGAGCGAAGCGCGGGACGCGTCTTTTCCCATGTAAAAAAGTATGATTTTATTGCTTTTGCCGTCAAAAACCGCGCAAGTAAGCTCTACATTTTCGCAAGAGGCGGCAAGCAGTTCAATTTCGGCAAGCTCGATTCTGTGCCCCATGAGCTTTATTTGCAGATCGCGCCGGGATATGTAATATAAATTGCCGTCCTTTTCGCGCCGCCCTAAATCGCCCGTCTTGTATATGGTATCGGGAAAAGGGGAGAGGGGGTTTTGCACAAAAGAGGCGGCAGTCTTATCGGGGTCGCCAAAATACCCGAGAGTGAGGCCCGCCCCGCGTATACATATCTCACCGATTTCGCCGTCTTTGCAAAGCTCGCCGTTATCATCAAGCAATATGATGTCGGTATTGGCAAAAGGAGTACCTATGGGTATGGATTTTCCGTCTTTTAATGTCCGATCCGCCACATAGTATGCGGACATACCGGTTGCTTCGGTCGGCCCGTAGAGATGTACAAAGAGGGCTTCGGGCAGCGCCTCACGCCACTGGTTATAATATTTTGCGGCAAATACTTCTCCGCCAAAGGCTATACGGCAAAGTGAGCGCGGAACTTCAATGCCGAGCGCGCCGACTCCGGCGATGAGGCTGAGCGAAGAAGAGACCCAGCAGACGGTATTTATCTTATGCTCGTTTATATATTCGATGAGTTTTAGCGGAAACATAAACAAGGATTTTGGTATGAGATAGGTTGTCGCGCCAAATTTGACGGTGGGGTATATCTCTTTGAGGCAGGCGTCCAGGTAGAGCGGCGACTGATTGCCAAAAACCGTGCCGGAATCTATCTTCAAGACAGCGGAAAGATTTTCGATATAGTCAATTACATTGCGGTGCGACGCGACGACGCCCTTTGGAACGCCCGTAGAGCCCGATGTAAAGACGACATACAAGGGGTCGGTGTCAATAGCTTTGGCTCGCGCGGCGGCCAGAGCTTTTTCGTCAGCAAGATGAGACGTGATTTCGCAAAACTTCACTGTCTGATATTTTTGCTCACCGTCCGCTGCGTTGCAGATTGGCTCACGGTCGGCGGCGGATTCGCCGCTGCTCTCTAAGCCCCACTCTCTGACAAGAGGGGCTGTTACATCGTCGCAGATAATTAGCGAGGGATTTACGGCTTTTAGTATCATGCGTATACGAAATGCCGGAATATCACAGTCGAGCGGCACATAGTAATTGCCGCCAAAGACAACGCCAAAAAAAGCGGCTATCATATCCGGCGATTTTTCCATAAAGACCGCGACAGGCTGCTTATTTATTCCGTTTTCGATCAAATAGCTGCCGCACGAACGGCTCATATCATAAAGCTGCCGAAAGGTCAGAGCTTCATTGCCTTGCGCTAAGGCATTGCCGATAAAAGCGGGCTTATCGGGGTCTGCGATATTTTTTATCGTTTGCTCAAGATATTCCAAGACATTGATCATCATATGAATCTCCCTCCTGTCGAGCCTGTCTCAAACACTCCGCCGCCAGCACATCGAGCGTATTGATATATCTAAAAGGTAATGCCGGGCTTGGTATATCGCTTATACATAACTCGGTGCAGCCCAGCACGATAGCTTGGGCGCCGCAGATGTGCAGATCGGCGGCTATTTGCGCGAGTTCATCACTATTTGCCTGTGCCCCGAGCTTGATGTCATAAATGATTTTCATGAGGCGCTTTTGATTGGCCGGAGAGGGCAAAAACACGTCAATCCCGGCGGACGCAAAGCGTTTGCTCAAAACGCCGCTGGAAAGTGTGCCGTCCGTGGCCAATAGCCCGACGCTGTTTATGCCGTGCTTTGCGGCATATCGGACTGTTTCGTCGGGTATGCTCAAAAACGGGGTATGGACACAGGCGCACAGCTCATCATAGAAAAAATGAGACGTTATGCACAGCATGGCTATCAAAGACGCTCCGGCTTTTTCAAGCGTCCGGGCGGCATGGCGCAAAGGCTCAAGCGGGCTGTCTTTGGCCTCGCCGATAATATAAGCCGTGCGGTCGGGGATGGATGGCATACTGTAGATAAGCGTGTCAAGGTACTCTTGTTCTGACGAGACATTTTGCATTGCATGAAGTTTTTCGTAAAAACAAGCTGTCGCTTGCGTCCCCATTCCTCCTATTATACCAAGCAGCGGAGTATTCATTACAAAACCTCCATAGTTTATTTATAAGCGGTGGTCATAAAAATTATTCCGAGAGCGGAGCATGGATGCGGAGCGTCCGATCGTTTGCGCACGGATGACGCAATTGATCGGGGAGGAATGATTTTATGACCGCCGCTTATAAGGCATAAAAAACTCATTCATAAACAACATCGGGATAGAGTTCCGGGTCATAATCATAATAGCCCCATCTAAAGTTTGAAGTTATGTATTCTGCCTGCGATTGCGTGAAAAAGTATCGCTGATCGCGCAAGATAATTGATGTGGTTATGGACGAATCATAATGATGCCAGCCCAATTCATCGGGATTTATGAGACTCCAAATATGGGTGCTGCTATACCAGCGGTCATCGCGCCGCTCAATTCGCATATTGGGTATGCCCGCGCGGGTCAAGAGGAGCTCCGAGAGCGAGTAGAAGATATAGCAATCCCCGCGCCGGGCGGTGATGGCGTGATACGCGGCTTCGTATACGGTTTTCACGCCGCCGCGCATATCAATATAAGAAACGGTGTTTTGCACGCATTTCCATATCGCCTGCGCCTGCTCTAACTGCGTCATCCCGTCTCTGAGTATTTGCGCGAGCGTATAATTGACCCAATTGTCTACATATTCGACGTTTATACTTACTATGTATACGGGCACTTCAACGGACGTGACATTGCCCGATAAATCTCCGGTCTTGTAGATGGCGGTGTATGCGCCGACCGTGAACGGGTCAACATTATCGGCATCCACGCTAAACTCAAGCTCTCTGCCAAAATCATCAAACGCGGAAACGCCCACACGGTATAGTATCGTGTTATCAACCGTGCTTTCTATAACCGCCGGGAGACCGGTAAAGGTCGGGCTGCTTTCGTTTAATTTGATTGACAGGGAGGCGTTGAAAATATCAAAGTTTCCGTATATGTCCTCAATCAGTATTTGCACAATTTGACTGCGCCCGATAAAGACATTCGGCTCTTCGACAAATGATATGAAAAGACCCGCGCCGAGCGAATGATCAAATACATCCGTGACAAAATCTTCGGGCCGGACAGGGTCGCCTATCATTACTATCAAATCAAGGGGAGTCGCGGCGGGCGGTTTAGTATCAGCCACTATGAGATTTACCTCAAAGGGCGCGCCGTTTAAGGATAGCTGCAAGGTATGTTCGCCGATAGCGTATTTATCGAGCGAAAGAGGCTGTTTTGTAAAGCTGACGTCATATGGTATGCCCTGCGCAATATTCGCGTTTGAGATAAGGTCAGCGGCGCGGAGCGGGGGAGCGCTCTCGCCAAATTCATGCGTAATTTCCTTTATGGGGGTCAGGACATAGAGCTTGGCATCCGTGTCAATAGAGCGCAAATCGCGTTCCAATTTTAGAGAAACGGTGCTCTCTCCGGGCGCGGCTTGCACTTGCGGCTCATGAAATAAAACCGTGACGCCTTGCATTTTTTCGGTATCGGGCACAAAAATATCGGGAGTAACGGGCTGACCTTCCAGTATGACGACGGGCGTTAGCTCATAGTCAAAGAGCGCGTGATTTGTCCACCAATAGAGCCCAAGCCCCAAGGCGAGAAACACGGCAAACGCGGATAAATAGATTTTCCATAAATTTTTCATATTTTGCTTCTTCTTATTCGCGGGCATAAAATCATTCCTCTGACATTGCCTCACTCATATACGATCTCCACGTCATAAAGCGAGGGGTCATAATCATAATAACCGCGCCCGCCATAGCGTTCGGAAACAGCCATCAGATCGTCAATCATCTCGCATTGCTTTTGAGTGAAAAAGTGCCGTATGGCATTTACGTCAGGGCGTTCACGGATAAATCCGAACGCGTCAAAGTGATGCCAGCCCAAACCGTCCGGGTTGATCAAGCTCCAAACATGCGTGGTCGCATACCAGAAACCGTCGGAACGGACGGCGCGGCGCTGTATGCGCATATTTTCTATGCCCGCGCGCGTCAGCATGACCTCTGCCAAAGACGCAAAGTAAAAGCAATTGCCCCTGCGGTCTCTCAGGGCGCGGTAAGCCGCTTCATACACGGACTTTGACCTCCAGCGCATATCCAGATCGTAGGCAACGGTTCGCCTGACCGTCTGCACAATGGCGCGGGCTTGCTCCACCTGCGTCATGTTTTCGGTAAAAATTTCACCAAGTATCTTGTCAACTTCGGTATTTACCCATTCAATGTCAACATCTATGATATAAACGGTTATTTGTGCCGATGTCAAAAGCCCGGTGAAATCGGTTACGGTATAGGTCGCGGTATATCCGTCGTCGCCGGAAACCGTATTGACGTCAACATTTTCTGTATTGATAATAATGTTTTCGCTCAAATCCCTGCCAAAGCTGTCATAGGCCGCGACTCCCAAACGATACGATACGGGGTCGCCAAGCGTGCTTTCGATCACATCTGACGGCAACAGGAGCGTCGGGGGCTGGTCGTTTATTTGGATTTTGAGACGGCTTGTGAAAATATCATAGTTTCCGTAAATATCTTCAATAATTATGCGCACGTCTTGATCTTCATGCGCCAAAACATTGGGTTCTTCGGCAAAAGAGACGGACAACCCGGCGTCTTGGGAGTAATCGAACATATCTAAGATAAAATCCTCCGGCTGCACAGTCTCACCTATCAGTATCTCTTTTTCGGCAGTCGTGGCGGTGGGTTTTGTGGTGTCCGCGATTATCAGACTCACCTCAAAGGGGACGCCGTTTAAGGAGAGCCGGAGCGTATGCTCGCCGACCTCATATTCGTCAAAAGGGAGCGGAGGTTCAGTGAAACGCGTGTCAAAAAATATGCCTCTTGCAATATCGCTGTTTGAGATGAAGCTGACAGGGTCGGGAGCGGGAGCTTCTTGCCGGTATTCGTGCGTTATGCTGTTTATCGGCGTCAGGATATAGACGGTCACGCTCACTTTCATTTTGCGCATACCGAGCTTTAATATGAGCGGTATTTCCATAATCCCGCCCTGCTGCGCGCTTATCAGAGCCTGCCCGCTCTCAGAAAAAAGCTCATCATCGGCAAAAACAGCTATAATGCCGCGCTTCGCGTCGTTTGCCGTCAAAAAATCTTCGGGAGCGATACTTTGCCCCGCAAGAACAACAACAGATTGAAGCTCGTATTCAAAGGTCGCATAATTTGTCCACCAAAAATACCAACCTCCGGCGCCGAGAGCGCAAATGAGAATAATTATCAATAATGTTATCAAAACGACTTTTGC
Source organism: Oscillospiraceae bacterium (assembly GCA_009777235.1). Taxonomy (GTDB): domain Bacteria; phylum Bacillota; class Clostridia; order Oscillospirales; family Oscillospiraceae; genus WRMH01. The sequence continues at coordinate 18,374 of WRMH01000006.1, read as the reverse complement.
CTTTTTTGATTTCTTCGCTTTCTTTTCGGGCATTTCCGGCTCTCCGATGCCGATAGCAGGGATGTCATCGCTCGCGGGCTTAGAAATAGCCTTTATATTGCGTTTACTGCGGCTGCTGAAAATTTTCATAGAAAATCATGACCCTTTTTCCCGCTTATGTTTCAAAAATAAGACCATAGGTTATACCTATGACTATATCATTTTCTATGCGAAACTGAAGCGTTGTCTGACTTGTCGTATATGTATACAAATCGCCGTCTTGCGCATAATCATTTCCGTATACATCAACTACATCTTGAAGGCTGCTCGAACTCATTTTTATACCCTCAGTGGTGGAAAACAGTATGGAGTCGTCAATAAACATGATGGTATGAATGAAGTTTTCATCGCCGAGCGGATATGTGTGGATTTGCACATTATAATACAGATAAATGCGGTCGTCGCCGTCAAACGCGCAGCTTGGAGCCACAAAAAAACCGTGCGGCTCACCAAGAGCACCTATCACCGCGTCTATATTCATATCCATAAAAACGAGAAAATCATCTATTTTTAAAGCAAACCCGGTGTATGCTATAGGAGTGTCTGCAATTTGCGGGTCATTGCCCGATGCCGGCGTATTACCGGCAGAGCCGTCATCAATCGCCGCGCCGTTTTGGCCGCCGTGATTTGGCGATTGACCGTCAAAACTGTCCGCGCCGCCTTGCGCGTCGTCCGCTGCACAGGCAGTCAGCGCAAACGCGGCAAAAAGCGCGTAAATTATGATGAGCAGCCATGCCGTCCGCAATTGAATTTTCTTCATGGAAAACCTCACTTAATCAAGAAAGTCAAAATCTCGCCGTGCGTTGAAATTTCACTAAGCTGCAAGTCAATAAGAGCATAATATTCACGCGCCAAATCGTTCCAAATTGAAACCAAAACGGGGTTTTGCCTGTGGTCGGGCAAACCAAGCTCATCGGTGAGAATCTTGCCAAAATACCGTGAAAGCACCTCGGCGCCAAAAATATTCAAGTGGTTGCCCGCGTTGAAAGTGTGCTTAGAATAGTCTAAGCCAATCACATCAGTATACCCCAAAAAGTTGATGTAAATCAAGTTGTTTTCTTCGGCAAAGCCTAAAATCTGCTCGTCCCACTGTAAAAACCAGTGAGGATACAGCACGGGAGCCTTTATAAGCACAAGTTCGATGTCGTTTTCCGCGCAGAGGTTTGTGATTTTCTCAAGGTATTCGAGAGGCTTTTCGCCAAAATCATAGCTTGCTCTGGGTAAAGGCGCGGGGATGAAACCCGCCGGCATGGTGTCCGAGCGCACCATAAAGCCGTTTATCGAAACCCGGGGGTCTTTGAAAAAGTATTGAAAATCCTCCAGGCCGATGTCACGCCAGTTGTCCTTATAACGTAAAAGCGGAAAGACATACGACAAAATATCCTCATCGGGCATACGCGAAGAGCGGATAGCGTCTATTTTCGTTTTGGACAGAGCCATTCCGTCAAGCGCCAAGCGGTTGTACGGCTCGTGCTGCGGCTCGGAGTATTGCATTGCCATAACGCTGAGAACAACCACCTTTGGGGGCGTTTTGGCGTGGCGTAAGGTGTCTTCAAGCAAGTAGTATGAATGCCATATAAGCTGTTGGGGGCTGCCCCTGATGTAAGAATTTATGCCATATTCCTCCCACAAGGCGACGGTAGAAAAATTCGCGTAAACCTCGCAATCCCCGAGAAATATCACATCATGATCCATGGAGCTGTCGTAATACTCGCGCAAAAGTCCGCCCTCAATGGCATAGGAGGCGTATTTTGGCGTGACAAGCCTTTGCAGCGCGGCAAAAACCAAAATAAATGCCGCAGCCGCCGCAAGCGCCTTGAAACATATTGACAGTAAATTTTTTCGTCCAAAAATCATGCCGTAAGCTCCCGTTAAACCCATTAAAACATATTGTAAATAAATTGCCTCGCGTCAAAGCCGTGCCCCCAAGCTCCCATTATGAGCGTCATAAAAAAGACAAGTCCGGCGGCTACATAGCGCAAAGGCCATTTTATCTTCAAGAGCCTGTCGCGGTAGTCGCTCTCGCCGCGCCCCAAGTAACTGACGAAAAACACGATAAGCAGACCGGCTCCTGCGCTGATATAGTCGGAGATTGGCAAGGTGAGATTTGATATGCCCTCGCCGATGAATTTATCGAGCGAGAAATTTGACGTGACTGTGCCAATCATCTTGAAAGTGTTTGAAACACCGGCATATATGTCAAATGAGCGTATAAGGTTCATAAGCCAAAAGGTTCGCAGTATCTGAAAACACCGCCAAAGCAGATTTTTTGAAAGAGACGGAAATCTCGCGTTAAACCTCGCGTAAAGCGGCGCGAACTCAAGCGACACCATGAGGACAAAGCCGTTTATGAGTCCCCAGACGATAAAGTTCCACGCGGCTCCATGCCACAAACCCGTCAAAAACCACACAAAAACGAGTGAAATATGCACGGGCAGGCGTTTTGCAAAGCTGTTGCCAAAAGGTTTTCGACAAGCCTTTGAAAACTTTAACATTTTTTTGCTTGCCGCCATAGGATAAAACACATAGTCACGAAACCAGCCATACATGGTCATATGCCAGCGTTGCCAGTATTCCTGTATTGATTTTGAGTAAAACGGGCGGTTGAAATTCTCCGGCAAACGCACGCCAAACATCTCCGCGACGCCAATCGCTATATCAATTCCGCCCGAAAAATCGCAGTAGAGCACCACGGCATACAAGGCTATGGTAAAGAGGTAATAAACGCCCTGATAGCTGTCGGAGTTTGCCGTCAGAAAAGAAAGCGCGGGCCAGAGCCTGTCGGCGATAACAAGTTTTTTGAAAAATCCCCAGAGTATGCGGTGTGCCCCGCGCGCGGCGCCGGAGCGTGTGAGGGGGTCGCCGCTGTATAATGTTTTTGATAATTCACCAAAACGGCTGATGGGGCCTTGCACGACTTGCGGGAAAAAAGATATAAATAACGCCAATTTCAGGGGGTTTCTTTCTATTTTTGCCTTTTCGCGATAAACATCAACCACATATCCCACAGCCTGAAAGGTATAAAATGAAATACCCATTGGGACTATGATGCCAAAGATTCCAAAACGCTTTGACGATCCAAAAAAGGAAAGCATGGAGTTGACGTTTGAGACAGTAAAATCCGTATATTTTACCACCGAGAGAATACCGAGTATCAAAAAGAGGCAAAGCAGCATCCATCTTTTGCAAACTGCTTTTGCCGTGCCGCGCACTTGCCGCCGAAGTTCTTTATCGCCGTCGGCGGGCGCATCTCGGTATGAGGTGATTCCCGCCCTCCGAGTGCCGCCGCTGCGGTCGTCGGCATTTGCGAGGTCGCCGACGTTGCTCATCATCTCAAGAAGTTTTTTATCGCGTCTTAGCCAAGCCCCGGAAATGAGCATTGTGCAAATATATGTGATTGCGATTGTGGAGCAAATATACAAAAGAAAAAGAGGCTCCGCCAACCCGTAAAACGCCATTGACCCGGCGAGCAAAACCAACCACCGGTACTTTTGCGGCGTGAGGGAATACAAGGCAAGCAACACTGCAAGAAACAGCAAAAATGCCGAGGACGTAAAAAGCATCTGTCAAAAACTCCTTGATAATGCGCCTTAGCAGACGCGGCTTAACGACAGTCAAACGACAATCAGTGACAGTCAGATGAGAGTGTTGGGTATCACTTTATGTCTGCGGTGTAAAGCTCCGGGTCGTAATCATAAAAGCCTTCCGAGCCAAATCTGAAACTGACATTCATAAAGTCTTCGATTCTTTTGGCGTCGGCATTGGTAAAGCAGTGCTGCATGGCATTTATCGTGCCGTCATACGTGTATCTGACCGAATCGAAGTGATGCCAGCCCCTGTCATCGGGATTGATGAGATTCCAGATATGCCCGTACTCATATTTTGAGCTTTCGCGGCGCTCAATACGCATATTTGGGATTCCGGCGCGTGTGAGCATCAGCTCCGACAGGGCATAGTAGTTTTGATAAAAGTCGTGACCTTGTATCGCGCGGTTTGCGGCTTCATAGAGGGAAATAGTGGGCGGGTCGTCGCTTTGCATGAAACTGTCCGACACGGTGCTGCCCGGAAGCATAGTCCTTCGGACGGCTTCTAAGATGGCGCGGGCCTGTTGTGTCTGCGTCATACCGTCGCGGAAGATTTCGGCGAGTTTATCATCTATCCATTTATCAACAAAGAGCGGGTCGGCCTCGATAATATATACTGTGGTTTCCCAAACCGCCTCAAGACCGCTCAAATCTTCGGTAATGTACCGCACGGTATATATTCCGGTGCTATCTATGTCAACGTCGCTGTCGTCTATCCAGTAGCCGATTTCCCTGCCAATATCGTCATAGGCGGAAACGCCTTCCTCATAAGCTATCGGTCTGCCCGCCATGCCCTCTATAAGCTCCGGTATACCGGTAAATATCGGAGGGGTTTGATTTAGCGTAATTACGAGAGTTCCGGCATATTCGCTTCTGTTTCCGTATATGTCTTCGATAGCGATCACCACGTCTTGGGTTTCGGGTGAAAAAGTATCGGGCGGGAAAAAGACGTAATCTATAGAGCTTATGGGGGAGTGGTCGCTTATGTCGGTAATAAAGTCTTCCGGTGTGACAAATTCACCGATCATGACGGTATGCGTGAGCCGCGTGGCGGTGGGCGGCGTGGTATCGGTCACGGTGAGGAGCACTTCAAACGGGGCGTTGTTTAAGGCAAGTTTTAATATGTGCTCGCCAACCTCATACTCGCTCAAAGCGAGTGGCGGCTCGGTAAATATAAGTTCATACGGGATATTTCTCGCTATTTCGGTGTTGGTTATAAAATCTGACGGCAGCATCGGGTCTGCATCCTCTTTATATTCATGAGCTATTTCTTTTTCGGGGAGCATTATGCAAACGGCGGTGTCGGCTTCCAATGTACGCAAGCCCAATTTTAAAGTGAGGCCCACGGTCATGCGCCCGGAAAGCGGCCTGAAATCCGGGTTTTGAAACTCGGCGGTTACACCTCTGTCTTTTTCGCTCTCGGGCAAAAATTCGCCGGGCGATACGGATTGACCTTGCAAAATTACGACGGTTTGAAGCTCGTATTCAAAGGTCGCGTGATTTACTTCCCAATAGTACCAAACGCCAAACGCCGCGCCGCACAAAAGCGCCAGCACAAAGAAAATCAGAAGTAAAATCTTTATGACGGACTTCTTTGGCGGAGCCAAATGCTCAAAAATTTGATCGGCGTCGTCTTGGGTTATCGGCGCGGCGTCGCCGGGCTTTTGTTCCTTGACCATCAAAAGCGCCCGCTTTTGCTCCGAAGACCAGTTTACTTCCGAATACGTGTCTTGTGCTGACGGCATTGGAGTGGTTTTTGACACCACTGTATCGGAAACACCGTGAGCGGGCTGACCGCCGTCTTGCGGCTCGGCAACAGCGGCAGCTTGCGGCTGTGCAGGGGCAGGAGAAACAGCAGTTTGCGGCTGCGGAGCAGGCGCATTTTGCACCTGCGGGGGAGGATTTACGCTGTTTTGCAAATTTACGGCCCTGTTGACGTCGGTCACAGGGACATTATCGGTGGATATATGCTCTGAGCTTTTGTGTTTGCCGTTAGTATTGTTGCCAAAAAGTTTCATTATCGGTTATTCTTTCTGTGCTTGTTCATTAAGGATAAAGGGTATCTAAAGGGTATCTTCAAACATATACTATCATATTTTCGCAAAATATGATAGTGCGGGTTTAGGGAACAGGTGGACAAGGCGGGGAATGGGAAAAAATTTTATCCTATACAAAACATGTATTCAATGATATATTGAAATAGAAAACCTACAGACGAAAGAGGTAGCGATTTTTCAGTATACCGATGAATATAAAAAGCACACTTTAATCTGGCCGTGACAAAATGAGGTATTTTCGAAAAGGGGAACAATGATATGAGCATCGACATTGCCCACCTAATCGCGAGAGGCGAAGGTATTAACATTGAATTCAAAACGTGTGCACATAAACTCACAAAAGACGTTTATGAAACTGTCTGCGCTTTTTTGAATAGAACGGGTGGTCATATTTTGCTCGGCGTTGACGACAACGGAGAAGTACTAGGTGTTGAAGCGTCTTCCGTGAAGCAAATCAAAAAGGATTTCATTACTACCATAAATAATCCGCAAAAAATCTCCCCCGCATTATACACGAACATGACAGAACACTTGATTGACGGGAAAACGGTCTTATACATTCCGGTTCCAAACAGTTCACAGGTGCATAGGTTAAGCGGTAGGATTTACGACCGCAACGAAGACGCGGATATAGATATTACCGACAGTACTTCCACAGTAGCCGAGCTGTATAATCGCAAAAATGGCATATACACCGAGATAAAGGTATTTCCATATGCAGGCGTTGAAGATTTGGATTCAGAACGAATTGAATATGTTCGAAAAATGGCACGGACACAGGTAAGCGACAAGCCTCATCTTTGGGAGACTTTGAGCGATTTAGAACTACTCAAAAGTGCAAACTTATATGGAAAAGACCTAAATACAGGTAAAGACGGCTTGAATCTTGCAGGGATTCTCTTGCTTGGGAGCGAGCAGTTAATAGCTTCTGCTTTACCGCACCATAAAACAGATGCAATTTTGCGTGTAGAAAACCTTGACCGTTATGATGACCGCGATGACATAAGAGTAAACCTTATAGACAGTTACGATCGGTTAATGGCTTTTATCGCCAAGCACCTGAACGACCCATTTTATATAGAAGGAACTCAGAGGGTAAGTATACGTAATAGAGTTTTCAGGGAAGTATGCTCAAATCTATTGATTCACAGGGAGTTTTCTAATGCTTATCCCGCAAAACTTATCATTGAAAATGGGCAAGTCCGTACTGAAAACGCTAATCGCCCCAATGGTTACGGCGAGATGAATCCTAACAATTTTTCACCTTTTTCAAAGAATCCGATTATCTCAAAGTTTTTCCATGAAATCGGACTTGCCGATGAACTCGGCTCCGGATTTAAGAATCTCACGAAGTATGTACCGCTTTATTCCGGTGGTAGTCCGCAAATGGTTGAGGGTAACATATTCACAATAACAATTCCGATTCCTGATGAAAATGTGAAAACGCGGATTACCATACCGGACACCACTACAGATACCACTACAGTCACCACTACAGATACCACTACAGATACCACTACAGTCACCACTACAGATACCGCTACAGATACCGCTACAGTCATTTCGGCAAATAGAATAGATATGATATTGAGTTTCTGCACTATCCCGCGTAGTCGCTTAGAAATACAAGATTACTTAGGGTTGAAAAACAAGATGCACTTCATTAGAGTTTACCTCGCCCCTCTAATTAAAAGCGACCTTATTTCTATGACTGTTCCTGATAAGCCGACAAGCAGAAATCAAAAGTATGTGACGAAAGAAAGGCAATCGCCGTAATAATTCGCGATTCCCCACCGGATCTGGGCAATAACTCTTCGCCCCGCGCACGAGCGAATTTTTGGATAGTATTTTATCGCCAGTTTTTCCCTCTCACCGCTTGTGTTCGCTCAAAAAACCTTTCGTCATAGTTGAAGCTGCCCTTACGGGAAGCAAGCAGGGTCTTTCTCCCGTCGGCGCTTCGGGTGTAGGCGAGCTTTCCTTTTCCGAGTCGTTTTTTCCATGCAACCATAAAAATTTCGGCGCTTGCTTTGTTTACGGCAAATAAGGCAGGAACGCTGAAATACGAAGTGCGAAGGATGGTTTTAACCACAATGACATAACGCGGATTAGCCACGCGGCTGTAAATTTCCTGCATACATTTAATATAAAGGTTGTTTTCATAAACCGTCGCACCAAGCAGCCTCGTGCTATAGACTTCAAACTTAACCCGGTCGCCATCGTCTTTGATTCTCTCGCAGTGGTTCTTAATCTGACCTCGCGGTGTTTTGAATTGTCCGAGCTTGTGAAGCGCGTCGAGTACAGTATTTCCAACCTTGCTCATGTTCGAGACCGGGTTAAAATGCCCGACCACTTTCGATAGAAAAATAAGATTCCAGATGTTGATGATAATGGCGTAAGTAAAGATGTAGTTTGAGCCGAACGCTTGAACGAGGAAAAGGCAGGCGGTTTGAATCAAAATACTCCAGAATAATTTCAAGAAATCCGCCATTGCGAGAGTTTTAAAACGCTCCTCTTTTTTGTCCTGCCACTGCAGGGTGTTGGTGAGTTTTATGCTCTCGCCGCCAAAAAGCGCGAGGATTTCATACCAGCGCCGCTTGGTTTCGGCTCGGTCTTTTGCCAAGGCATACATACGGTGGTTGACGTTTTTGTGTTCTTTCGGCAGATTTTTCTCGTTGATTATGTCTAAGCGTTCAAGACCGTTTAGGATTACATTATCGGTGTAGGCGATGCCGACGAAGCCCTGAAAACGGCGTTTTAACGTGTCGTAGTCGCTTAAATCCAACGACGCTGAGATTAGTTTTTTATCATGGCGGCGGGTGATACCAACCAAGTGCCAGATATTTGCGACCTTTTCGGGTTCGCAGGGGTTTGTGCGGATAGCCCGCCCGCGCATTTGGTTTGAGAGCATAAAAGACCCGACAAAGCTTGCGAGAATCAGGCTGTTAATAGCGGGACAATCCCAACCCTCGCCGAGCAAGGCGACAGTGCCGATGACGATGTTCAGCTCCTTTTCCACGACCGCTTCGGTGATAGTGGCGACAAGGCGGTTCTTGTAAGCGTCGCGGATGTTGATTTTGACGTAACCATCAAGCCCGCTGTCTTGAAAAGTACATTCCGCGACCCGCGCCTTGACAAAGGGGATAAGGCAATGGGGGATAACCTTCAAGCTGCCTGTCAAAATAGCGATTTTCGCCCCGAGATTGGCGTTGATAAGACGCTTAAAAATCGGAACGACACCGATTTTGTTGTAATCATCTAAGCTCATCGCTTCGGCTCGGATGTAGTCAACTAAAATTGCCATACTCAAATTACCGCCCAGACAGGCATATTCGCGGCGGGCGATTTCGCTAATGCTGTCCATTTTTGCGACGCTGCCCGCCAGCAGTTTTTTTATTTCATTGTTACCGACGAGCATGACCTTTTTCTTTTCGATACCGCCAATGCGGGTGAGCTCTGCGCGAATCTCGTCTATCACGGCACGGTGCGCGGAAAAAGAATCAGCATCGTCAAACAAAATTCCCTGCAACATACATTCTAACCAACCAAGGTCAAGAGGCGGGATAGCCGCTCCGCCGCCCAGAGCTTTTGCAAGTTTGCGCTCTGTGTGCGCGCCGGCCGCGTGCATAAATATCAAGAGACTGCTGTAGTATTTGGGGTTGTCGAAGATTTTTTCCTCGTATTTTTGATAATTGTTCAGCTCCGGCAGAGCCGCAATAGCTTGGATAAAATCTTGGTTGCCGCGTAGTTTTTCGCAAAAAGCGTCAAAAGCTCCCTGAATGTCGAGAGCCTTTTTTTCTTCGTTGAGGGTGAGCCTGTTGAAGATTACAAAGTCCTGGTGCGGGCAAAGGTCTCCGGTTGCGACTAATTCAGGTACGGAAATTTCGCAATCTACCGGACCGCATAGGTCAACGTATTTTTCCCACTCGTTTTTTTCGACATCGTAAGGCGGGGTCGCCGTCAGCGCAATCGTTTTAACTCCGTCAAGAGCGTTTATCACTTCGGTTAGGCTTTTCCACCAAGCACTCCGAAGGTGATGGGCTTCGTCAAGAACCACGACATTGATGTTTCTCGCTTTTAACTCGGCAATCAAATCGTAGTCAATGTTTGTTCCGCGAACGGTTGTGGCGGTCTCATCTTCCTCCTCGGCTCCGGCTTCGGAATGCTCATCAATTTTCTTGCGCTGGTGGGCGAAATGGAGTCCTTGGTAAGTGGCGACGTTAAAACGGTTAAGGTTATAAATATCACTGCTGATGAAGTCCGGCGGAGGCTCATCTTGCACAAAAAGAGTCAAAAAGCGGTCTAACCACTGGTTTTTTATCGTCAGGGTCGGGGATAAAATGAGGACATTTCGGTCAAGGCGTCGGACGATTTCGAGTCCGAGGATGGTTTTACCCGAACCGGGGGCGGCAACGATGTTCAGCTTGTTGTCGCCCATGTGACTTTCGAGTTCGGAGAGGACGTTGGCTTGGTATTTGCGCCAGGTGTATTTGAATTGATAGCGGGAAATGAACATACGACCGCTCACTTTCGGTTTTTGTTTTTGAGGTGCGCAAGGCGGCGCAATCAAGGCTTTAGGGCGTTGATTGGTATGACATATATTACCGCAAAAGTTAACAAAAAGCAAACTTGAAGCAACAAATTTTCTTATTGACAAAGTCATTTTATTTGTTATACTGAAAATAGAAACGGGTTACGGTAATTACCGTATGGGCTGACCGAAGGGTCCAGGTCCACCGGAGGCGGGGGCATTCCCCCGCCGTTTACTTTGATTTAGGAACCAAACTGATGAGGCAGCGGTTAAGCATTTTTGTTGATGAATCCGGAGATTTTGGGAGTTTTCAACCTCACTGTCCATTTTATCTTGTGACAATGATTTTTCACAATCAAGCTTACAATATCGCCGGAGATAATGCTATTCTGGACGCAAGCATGAAAAGTATTGGCTTTGCACCCCATGCTCTGCATACCGGTCCGATTATTAGACGCGAGGAACACTATCGCAATAACACAAAAGACGAGCGGCGAAAACTGCTTCGCGCTTTACTTGGCTATTGTCGCCACGTTCCCGTGAAATACACAACATTGCTAATAGATAAAAGAGAGTGCTTAGATATTATTGATATAACCGCAAAACTCTCATTATGTATCAGTCGCTATATAACGAAACACCTTTCTTTTTTTCAATCATTCGATGATATTGTCGTTTATTATGACAACGGACAGCTTGAATTAACGCGAATACTTACATCAACAATGACAATAATGCTGTCAAACGTATCCTTTAGAAAGGTTCAGCCGTCAAGATATAAGCTATTTCAATTGGCAGACATGTTTTGCACATTGGAGCTTGCGGCAATAAAATTCGCGAGTAAAACTGCTTCGCGCTCTGAAATAGATTTCTTTCACAGCCACCGTGATTTCTACCGAAACTATCTCAAAGTGATTCGCAAAAAACGACTGGACTAACAGCGGACATAGATTGCGTATTTCTATATGGTTTTATCTGTTTGCAAATACTATATTACCGCAAAAGTTAACAAAAAGCAACCAAAAAAGTTAACAAAAAGCAAGTCAAAAAGTTAACAAAAAGCAACTCCGACTGTAAAACTTTTCTACTACTATCATATTTTCGCAAAATATGATAGTATATGTTTTGCCAAACCCATACGAAAGAGAGGATTATGCAATGGACGAGAGGGTAAATATTAGCGAAGAGAACGTAACCGCGCTCATAGAAGTAAAAATCGCGCCGCAGCTCGGCGAAGGCTATGACCGGATAGCGGAGCGCATATATCAATACGAAGAGGTTGAGTCATTGTACCTTATGTCGGGGTCATATGACCTTTTGGTTACGATAACAGCAAAATCGTTAAAGGCGGCGGCGGCGTTTGTGTATGAGCATCTTGCGGCCATTGCGGGAGTCACGGGAACAGCAACGAGCTTTGTCATGAAAAAATATAAAGAACAAAACATCATTTTAGCGCCGCATCCCGAGCAGGAAGAGAGGATCGACTTTATATGATAAAGTACAGCGACATATTGTCAGATAACGTAAAATCGTTGGCTCCGTCAGGAATCAGGAAGTTTTTTGATATTCTGGAGGAAATGACGGACGCTATTTCGCTCGGAATCGGAGAGCCGGATTTTGTGACGCCGTGGCATATCAGAGACGCCGGAATCCGTTCGCTCGAAAAAGGCTTTACAAAATACACGGGCAACGCCGGACTCACGCAGCTTCGAGGGGAAATTTCAAAATATCTCATAAGGCGTTTTGAGCTTGAATATGACCATAAAGAACAGATAATCGTGACCGTCGGAGGCAGTGAAGCCATTGACCTTGCAATACGGGCGCTTGTCAACCCGGGCGAGGAAATCATAATACCCGTGCCGTCGTTTGTCTGCTACGGGCCTATAACGTCTCTGGCCGGGGGCACGCCGATTTTCGTTGAAACAAAAGCCGAAAACGAGTTTCGCCTCACGGCGGATGAGCTGAAAAAAGCGATTTCGCCAAAAACAAAACTACTGATACTGCCATACCCTTGCAACCCGACCGGAGCGATAATGGAGCGCAAAGACTTGGAAGCGGTTGCCGAAGTTTTGCGCGAGACAAATATCATGGTGCTATCGGACGAAATCTATGCCGAGCTTACCTATGGGGGGCGGCATGTGTCAATCGCGAACATACCCGGTATGTACGAGAGGACGATTTATGTCGGCGGTTTTTCAAAGAGCCACGCCATGACGGGCTGGCGCATGGGTTATGCCTGCGGCCCTGCCGATATTATTCGGCAAATGCTCAAAATACACCAATACGCGGTCATGTCGTCGCCGACGACGAGCCAATACGCGGCTATCCAAGCGATGAGCAAAGGCGATAACGATGTGCTTAAAATGAAGCGCGAATATGACGGGCGGCGCAGATACCTTTACTCGGGCTTGCGCGACATCGGGCTTCCGTGTTTTGAGCCGCGCGGGGCGTTTTATATGTTCCCGAGCATTAAAGCCACGGGGCTTAGCTCCGCGGAGTTTTGCGAGCGTTTGCTGCTCGCGCAAAAAGTCGCCGTCATTCCGGGCAGCGCCTTTGGCGCGGGAGGAGAAGGCTTTGTGCGCATATGCTACGCATCCTCAATGGAAAACATCACCCTTGCACTCCTGCGAATCGGCAAGTTTATTGCGGCGAACGCATAGGTTCGCTTCCGCCGCAGCAACAAAGCGGTCATAAAATTTATTCCGAGAGCGTAGCATGGATGCGGAGCGTCCGAACCGTCTGCGCAAGGATGACGCAGTGGTTCGGGGAGGAATGATTTTATGACCGTGAGTAACGCAAATAAACAACAAAAAATCGTAAAAAACGATAAAAAAATGTTTGAAAATGTTTCGCAATGTGTTAAAATGTGTAGATAATTACAATTAAGTGTGTTAGAATTTGCAAAAATCTTCAAAATACTACCCAAGAGGTACTTGTGATGAGCCGCCAAAAGCCGTAGAATATCACGAGAGTACCGAGAAAAAGAGGGGATTATGCGTCTATTGCAAAAAAATCGTAAAGCAAAGCGCGGCTTTACTCTGGTAGAGCTGATAATTGCAATATCCATCATCGGCATCGTCGCCTCTGTCGCCGTTCCTTCGATATATTCATTTGTCAGCCAGGGAGAGCAAACCGGACGGATGAATATCGCAAGGACGATTTACCTTGCGGCGCAAAGCGAACTGACAAGCATGAGGCTAAACAGGTCGCTCTCCGAGATAGTACCGGAGGGCAACAAACTTGACGAGGAGCTGGTACGCCTCTCGCCCGAAGAAGAAGAAAACCGCGATGCCATCCGTTATGTCAGCACCCACGACGGCGCTACGCGCGCTGTCGTCCAGCGGCTTCTCACCGAAGGGCTGCTCGACCGCGGCATATTAAACCACGCGATACTTCTTGAAATCAACTTTTCTACGGGCATAGTATTGTCCGCATTCTATAGCGACATTGCCGCGGTGACAGACCCGGCCGGCGGCTTCTACTATGGTGAAATCGTCGGAGAAGAAACAAACGGCAACATATCGGGCGACAGGCCGTATTCAAACTATGGCCCGCCGAGAAGGCAGGGCTATTTTGGCGTTGGAATGACCGGAGACTTGGCGCCGGTGTTATTCCCGGAGACCGCAAACATCTTTGACGGGGCGGGGGACGCTTTCTCCGGCCTTGACGGCAGAGTCAACGTCCTGTATGCAGAGTTTATCCTTGACCGCAATGCCATAGAAGGCAACGAATACACCTTTGAAATTATAAACGCCGACAGCGCAGAGCCTTTGCTTAGCAAAACGATAGATAATCTCGGCAGCGCGGCGCTCACTTTTGACCTCGCGTTTGCATATGACTCTGCCAACCCGCTGTTTGGTTTTTATGAATACCCGTTTGGCGACGAGATTGATTTGCAATACGCCAGATACATCTGGATAATTGACTACATCAGCGGCGACCTGTTCACAGATGTTCAAGAGATTACGATAGATGGTCAATTGAACGCGGACGGAATCAAACTCGACCCGCAGATGCTCCGGGCGAGAGTATCAAGAAACGGCGACCGGATCGCGACGTCGCTCACATCGGCGCATACGCATTTTGGCGGGCAGCTGCCGGGAAGCAATAATTATGAGATAAGGTCGGCAAGACACCTCAATAATATACGTCACTTGGATGCGGATAATAATTATACGCAGACGGCGGATATTAAAATGAGAGACCCAGATTCCCCGCGCCCCGACGATATAACAAACTTTGTGCCGATAGCGTTCGGATCGGACGGCAGCGAGCCGTTTGAAGGCAGATATGCCGCTATGCGCACTGTAAGCTCTCAATTTATCATAGAAAATCTCAGAATAGACACGAGCGGCCTTCCGGGCGCGGGTATAGCAGTACCCGCGAATATCGGGCTTTTCTCTGAGGCGAGCGGAGTGATTCAGGGAGTCGCGCTCTTTAACGCCGAGATAAATGTTCCCAACGCGCCAAACGGCGCAAACATCGGCGCGATAGCGGGCGAGTTGACCTCAGATCAGGGAAGGATAACGCAAAGCTGGAGCTATGGAGATGTGACAAGCGCGGGTACGGGAACAAGGACAGGCGGTCTTGTGGGCCTTATCGGCAGCGGCGCGAGAGTTGACCAGAGCTTTAACGCGGGCTTCTTCGATCATCAGAGCAATGCGCCAAACGGCGTGCCGACCTCACAGGGAACAGGCTCTGTTACGGCTTCGGGCGGCAGCGTCGGTGGGCTTGCCGGACGAAACGAAGGCTCGATAATCTCAAGTTTTAATAACGCGAGAGTAAATATTTCTACCGTAGATTTAGAAACTACATTATATGTATCAGAAAATCCGCAGACGACCACTATGACCGGAACTCCCCCCGGCGGCATAGCGGGATATAACACGGGAACGATTGCGCGGACCTACGCGACAAACTTCACGGGCACAGTCGGCTCGGCGGGCGGAGCTATCGCCGGAGAAAACGCCGGTTCACTTTCCGCCAATTACTTTATAGGTAACGGCGCGGACACCACGGGACAATCTCGCGTCTCAAAAGAGGATTTGGCGGAAAATACCGCTATAGTCGGCGCGCTTACAGGATTTGTTCCCGGCACGGTAACTTATGAACCCGGCTTGGGTAAAAACACATATGAAGAGCATTATCCATATCCGGTTTTGACCAACAACAATCCATTCGGCGCGTATTTCGGCGCTTTTGGAGACGCCGCGCTCACTCTTTGGGGCTGGGAAGATATTTTGGGAGAAACGGGCAGCTTAGGCATAGCCTACTACGAGCTTTATGACAACAACACATGGGGCTACGGAACAGGCAGTGTTTTCGCGACCCCGGCCGCCGGATTGCAGCTTGTGCCGCAAAATTCGATCCGCACAGTGCGAAATGACGGATATTTGATAGAATTTATAGACTACTCGCCGGGTTATACGGTCGCTTTTGGCGACACGGTCATCAGAATCAGAGATGAGAGCGACACGGGCACCCCGGACTGGAAAGTGTATGCAGAGGAGGGCGGCATTGAAACAGCCTTAGACTGGATTGCGGCGCGGGTCGTTCCCCCTGTCGCCTCGGTAGAGGAACAGTATTATCACCTCTTCATACCAAATGCCTATTTTGAAAATCTATGGAATACTTCAAATGGAAGCAATACAGCCGCTCATACAATAAGCGTGGCAATGTATTTGGGCGCGGGGACTACCCTTGACGAAAACGCAGCCCCGATAACAGCTCAGCCGATTTTGATCAACCCGATGTTTGCTCCGCAGGACGCACCGTCTCCTGCGGAGACGGGGCGTATACGCTCACCGCGCCATATACAAAATATTGGCGCAAACGCCGCCACCTTGAACGGCAGCTACACACAACAGCTGAGTATTGATTTTGGAATCTACCGCAAAGAGCTGACAGTATCAGGCGCAAATCACATTGCAAATCCTGCCGCGACGCTTGACTTAACTTCGGGCGCGGCAACACCGGGCACTTTTACGGGAACATATAACGGCAGAAGCGGCGATTTGAGATGGATTGCAAATCTGACTATTGACGCGGCCGCTGCCTCTGACGCGGGTCTCTTCTCGGTAAACGGCGCGAGCGGCGTTATCGAAAATATTTTACTCATCAACCCCCGAATACGCGGCGACAACAACGTCGGCGCGATAGCGGGACAAAATAGCGGCACTATACGCGCCGTGACGGTGCAAAGCAATGATGAGCAAAATTATCTCAACCCCGCCGCCGAAAGAGCGAGTATCGCGGGCGCGAGTAATGTGGGCGGTATCGCCGGGCTAAATAACGCAGGGGCTGTGATAACCCGCGCATCCGTTCAGCAAACGACGTCTCAAGAACCGGTCAATACTCCGGGCACTCACCCGATAACAATAATAGGAACAACAAATGTCGGCGGAATAGCGGGTACTAATAACGGCACGATAACAGACGTATCGGTCGTTTCCACCTCCGCAAGACCCGCCGTGAGGGGAACTAACTACACAGCGGCAAATGTCGGCGGTATTGTCGGTAACGCCAATGCCGGAACGGTAAATAACCTGATGTACTTTGCCGTCGCTCCGAGAACGGGTACGACCGTGAACGTAGCCGGTTTGCGCCCATTCGCGGGCACGGGTACGGTCGGCGCGAATACTCATTATCTATCGGGGCAAAACGCGATAAGACCGTTTAGGACATCGGTCGCGCCGCCCGAAACCATAGGCACATATAACCGTCCCGCAACGGGTACACACCCGGCACACGCTCGCACGACGCTCGATTTAGTAAGGGAGTTTCGGACTACAGCGGGCGCTCTCACAGGCACTTGGAACACTACATGGGCAAGTACATGGACTATAAATAATCTTACCGAAGCGGCGGTTGTAAACCAAACTAATACGACATATCCATATCCCTATCCAATCGGAACGGTAGCACCCGTGAACCTCGACTGGCCTCTCACGGATTCCTTAACTCTTAACGACTCGGATACATATGTTTACTATGAGAAATACGCAGACGGCACGACGGGCGTGTTTGTCCGCAGACTCGTAAATCCAAATGATATGAACGCGGGCTATGTTGATATTGACCTTTTAAATCCCTATGGAGTAATCGTCGAAGCGGGTTACGCCTCATGGATCAACGAAAATAGAGAATCAGGACGGCTTGACTTTGGATTTGGGTTTTATGTAGAAGCTACAAATGACTGGACGTCTTGGACATCTTTGAGGGTTGAAGGACGCTTTGCCGCTAATGCGCTGCCCGGCTATGACAGACTATTCCCATTCCCGGTATTTTGGTTTGAAGAGCAGCTTTTAGGAGATGCTAATTTCGCGGCAAATCCTCATATGCCGATTGTAATAGGCATACCCAGCAGTAACGGAAATGACTCGCCGCTCAGTGGCGTCGCTTTGGTAAATCCGCTCTTCGCGAAGTCAGTATACCCGATAACCTTTACAGCCGGAACCGGCACGGGAAGTATGAATCGAACCAGAGTCAATCTTCCCTCCGCTGATACGATCCTTGCTGATAAAACTTTCTATATCCATACCCCATGGCAGATGCAGCAAATATCGCGACTGACTTCCGCTGCCAAAAACGGCACCGCGGGGCGCACCTTCCTGCAGGGCAATGACATCAGCTTTAGCTCCGCCACGCTGTCTGCCGCGACGCACCTATTTCCTGCCACTAATAGTAACGCAAACGCTCTTCGTACCGCAGGAACAGTGATCCCCTACACCGCGACCACAACCCAAAACAACGGAACGACAGCGGTATTCCCGACGACGGGCAGCACGCTCTACCCCGTGACGGGTCATGTGGTAAGAGATGAGTTCTTAGGAACCTTTGACGGCGGCGGCAGAACCATATCCGATCTTACATTGCCAAACAGCGCCGCTCTCCCACGCTCTCTCTTTGCCTCAATAGGTTCAGAAGAAGCCCCGTCAAACGCCACAGTGCGAAATATCAGCATAGATAACTTTGATTTGTCGGGCAGCGCGAATATCAGCGCGATAGCGGCTTTAAACTACAAAAACATAACAGACATCTCCATAACAAAGAGCAAGCTCACGGGCGCGCCGGACGGCTATGTCGGCGGCGTCGCGGGGCGAAACTTTGGCGAGATATTAAGAGTGGACGTGACCGAAACCGTCATAGAAAACACGGGCACGGGCA
>WRMH01000005.1 GCA_009777235.1 Oscillospiraceae bacterium | reverse complement strand
TTGGTGGCAGGGAAAAACACTTTTTTGCCCCCCCCCTTTCGGGGAAAAAAGCGGTTTCCCCCCCCCCCCCTCTCCAATTTTGGGTTTTGCAAGGGGAAGGCCCCCCCCCCCCCCCCCCCCCCATAAAATGCGCGTATCGGCTGCGTCGCCCTGCTCAAAGACATCGAAAATATTTTGCAAATCTTCTTTGCAAATGCCAATGCCGGTGTCTGTGATTTCAGACTGCAGAGTAATGATTTTTTCATCAAAATCAATCACGCAAACCGTAAACTTTATTTTGCCGTGCTCGGGAGTAAATTTTACCGCATTCGAGATGAGTGAGGCAATCACTTTGGAAAGACGGCTTTCATCGCCAATGAGCAAAGCGGGGATGGATTTATCAATGTCACAATCAAGCGTTTGATTCTTCTCGCGGATAAATCGCCTAAACTGCTTTAACACATCCTCAAACATACTGCCGAAAGAAAAGGTAGTCTCATCCAGCTTTAGTATGTTGTATTCGGTATTTGAATAATCAAGCACATCGTCAATCAATCGCAGAAGATCGTTGGAAGCGTTGAGAATATCCTGCAGATGTTCTTTTTGGTTTGCCGCGGCAATCTCCATTTTTAATAATTGAGTCATGCCCATTATGATATTCATGGGAGTAAGCATCTCATGACTCATTCTGGACATGAAATCACTTTTGGCGCGGCTGCCCGCCTGCGCTTCAAACAACGCGCTTTCAAGCTGCTTTTCCAGTCTTTTTATGTCGCTCAAATCATATATAAAAGATAATAAGTACGGCTGATTTCGGTATGTAATATTCGTCAGCGTGATTTGAGCCGGAAATTCTTCGCCTGTATAAGACAGATACGTCCATTCAAAAGCAACCCTGCCATCTTTTTCAGCTTTATGCGCCCGCATTTTTTCTTTTGATTTTTGTCCGTCCGGCTGTGTTTTCGGCATCAGCTTTGTCCAATAATTGTCCAAAAAAACTTGTTTGTCAGGACACGCGAAAAGCCTGAGGACTTCGCTGTTGCAATCAATGGGATTCATATTTTTATCTCGCAAAACATAAGCAAGAGGGCTTGCTTCCGTTATCGCGAGTTTCATCTTTTCCTCTTCTGCAATAGCTTCTTTAATTTGCATTGCATAAACTACTTCTTCTATTTTTTTCTGTTCCGTAATATCGAACATATATCCTTGAACCTCAAGAGGCGTACCGTCCGGCGCCCGTTCCAGAATGGTGCAGCGATCTCTAATCCACTTGATTGAACCGTCCTGCATTATCAGACGGTATGCTTGTTCGTGAACCTCGCCCGCTTCAATGGCTGTTTCAAACTGGTTTCCCGTATCTTCAAGGTCATCGGGATGAATCATCGCAATAAACTTGTTGACGCCGCCCACAAGGTTTTCTTCTCCGACAAGCTCTTCCGGCGCGTACCCTATATACTCCTTGCTGCCTTTGCTGACGTAAGTCAAGGTACATGCGGGAAAATTGTAAAGATGCTGATATACCATCCCCGGCAGATTATTCATGATAGTTTCAATTCGAAATGCTTGTTTTTCTTGATCGGTCATCTGCTTTATTGCCTTCCCTTTTTATCTATTACTGCGCGGCAAATTAAAATTGCAAATATGGCATATATTTAAGATACATCATATGTCGGCAAATTGCAAATTAAATTCCCGGTAAAATCAAAATATTACTGTTATTATTAAGACCCGGCGAGTAAAACAAAAAGTTCTTGACATATGAGATGGCATGATTTAGAATAACCAAGCTGTCAACCAAATATAGTTGACACGGGCGATGGCATAACAAAAACACAGTAGGACACCGTATGAACAAAGACACCCTAAAAATGACGATGCTGCTCGATTTTTACGGTGACATGCTTACAGAAAAGCAGCGTCAGTGTTACGGCTTGTACTATAATGAAGACCTGTCGCTGACAGAGATTGCCGAAATGACGGGGATTACCAAGCAATGCGTTCATAATATCATCATACGGGCATCAAAAAAAATGACGGAAATAGAAGAAAAAACAGGCATTATCCAAAGATGGACCCGGGCGCGTGAAGAGTTAAAACGCCATTTGGCGCGAAATGGGGCAACTGTTCCAAAAACGGTGACAGATTATTTTGAATTGGAGAACAGACTTGGCATTTGAGAGTTTATCCGAAAAACTAAGTACCGTTTTCCGCAAGCTGCGCGGAAAAGGCAGGCTCAAAGAAGCCGACATAAACGAGGCTATGCGCGAGGTGCGTATTGCCTTGCTTGAAGCTGACGTTGGCTTTAAGGTCGTCAAGGATTTTATTAAGGCAGTCACCGAACGGTCAATCGGCAAGGATGTACTCGAGAGCCTAAGCAGTGCGCAAATGGTCATCAAAATAGTCAACGAAGAACTCACCGCGCTCATGGGCAGCGAAAACGCCAAAATCACCATATCGTCAAAGCCGCCCACTATAATAATGCTGATGGGTCTTCAAGGCGCCGGAAAAACAACAAACGCGGCAAAGCTGGCTGCGTATATGCGCAAACATAACAGCAAAAATCCTCTGCTTGTCGCTTGCGACATATACCGTCCGGCGGCCATAGAGCAGCTTGTGACCGTAGGTCGGCAGCTTGATGTATCAGTATTTGAGATGGGCGCGGCAAAACCTGTAGACATAGCCAAAGCCGCAATAAAACACGCAAACAAGAACGGTAATGACCTTGTGATAATTGACACGGCAGGCAGGTTACACATAGACAATGAACTTGTTGAGGAGCTTAAAAAGATTAAAGCCGCAGTCAATCCGACGGAGATATTGCTTGTTATTGACGCCATGACAGGTCAGGATGCGGTCAATGCCGCAAAAGCGTTTGACGACGCTCTCTCGATAGACGGATTCATACTCACAAAGCTCGACGGCGACGCGCGCGGCGGCGCAGCGTTATCTGTAAAAGCCATCACCGGAAAACCCATTAAGTTTGCCGGAATCGGTGAAAAGCTCGACCAAATTGAGCCGTTTCATCCTGAGCGCATGGCATCGCGCATACTCGGCATGGGAGATGTCTTGACGCTCATCGAAAAAGCCGAACAGGCTTTTGACGAGAAAAAAGCAAGGGAAATGACGGGAAAACTATTAAAGAACAAATTCACGCTGGGCGATTACTACGAGCAGCTTACTCAAGTCAAATCAATGGGAAGCCTCTCCGACATAGCGGGAATGCTTCCGGGTATAGACTCAAAAGCTCTGGCAGGAGCATCCATAGACGAAAATATGCTCTCGAAAACCGAGGCGATAATACTCTCCATGACCCCTGCCGAGCGTGACGACCCGGCCATTCTCAACAGCGGCCGGAAAAAGCGCATTGCGGCCGGCAGCGGCACGGCGGTTGTTGATATAAACAGGCTTCTCAAACAATTTGAAGCAATGCAAACGATGACAAAGTCAATGTCAAAAGGTAAATTACCCGCAATGTTTAAGGGCATGGGAAAAAAGGGAATGCTCGGCATTTAGGGAAGGGAATAAAAAGGAGAAATCAAAATGGTAAAAATCAGATTACGCAGAATGGGCGCAAAAAAGAGTCCTTACTACAGAATTGTTGTAGCGGATTCAAAATCACCGCGAGATGGCAGATTTATCGAGGAAATAGGTACATACAATCCGCTGACATCACCGTCCGAGGTAAAAATTGATCTCCAGCGAGCAAACTACTGGATACAAAACGGCGCGCAGCCCACCGATACAGTCAGAGCGCTTCTAAAGAAAAGCGGCGCCGACGTGAAAGAAAGCGCGCCAAAAGCGGGCAAAGCCAAAGATATTGCGCAAGCCGGTTTGGATGCCGCGGCAGAAGCAAAGACGGAGGAATAGGCCATGTGTGATTTGAAGGAACTTTTGACCTACATTGCGCAAAGTTTAGTGGACAACCCCGATGAAGTAAGCGTCACCGAGCGCGAAGAAGATACGGAAATAATCTATGAGCTGCGTGTAAACCAATCCGACATGGGTAAAGTGATTGGCAGGGGCGGACGTATCGCAAAAGATATTCGTTCACTCATGCGCAGCGCGGCGGGACGGCTGGGAAAACGCATCAGCGTTGACATTGTTGACTGACACAAAATCAAGTATGGGAAGCGGCTTGATTGAGACAGGAAGAATCGTAAACACCCACGGTATGCGCGGCGAGCTTCGCGTACAGCCGTGGGCGGATTCGCTTGAATTTTTAACAACCTTTGATTACTTCTATATTGACGGTGAAAAAAACAAAATCAACTCCGCAAAGCCTCACAAGAATTGCGTGATAGTAAAACTTGACGGCATTGACGATATTGACGCCGCCTCTCGGCTAAAAGGCAAAACAGTCAGTATCAGCAGAAATGATATTATCTTGGAAGAAGGCACATATCTGATCGCCGATCTGATAGGGCTCAAGGTTATTGATGCCGAAACGGGAAATACGCTCGGAACTATTACCGACATTCTTACGCTTCCGGCAAACAACGTATATGTTATTAAAGATGAACGGAGCTGTCCGGCACACGAAAATCCGTCGCGGGAACGCCCATCTCAAAAAAATCCTTCGCAAACCAAAGAAATCCTGATACCGGCCGTGCCTGAGTTTATTATTGAAACAAATTTGGAGCAAGGTTACGTCAAGGCGCGGCTGCTTGAAGGACTTTAATCAAGAAAGTGGCAGGTGACAAAATGCGCATTGATATCATGACGCTATTTCCTGATGTTGTCGGTGACATGTTGTGCGAGAGCATACTCGGAAGAGGGCAGGAGCGCGGCTATATCCGCGTAGAATGCCATCAAATACGCAATTTCGCGGCAAACAAGCAAATGCAAGTGGACGATTACCCTTATGGCGGCGGACGGGGCTGCGTCATGCTTGCCGAGCCGCTTTACAGGTGCTGGCAGCATATTTGCGATGAGGCGGGCGGGAAGATACATACTATATATATGTCTCCGGCAGGCAAGGTTTTTACGCAAAAAGACGCGCGCAGGCTTGCGGCGGAGCATGGCAGGCTCATTATAGTCTGCGGCAGATATGAAGGTATTGATGAACGGTTTATTGATAAATGCGTTGATGAGGAAATTTCTGTCGGAGACTTTGTCCTGACGGGGGGCGAGATACCGGCAATGGCCGTGGCGGACGCGGTGTGCCGTCTTGTGCCCGGAGTATTGCCCGACGAAGAGTGCTTTATCAATGAAAGCCACTGGGACGGGCTTTTAGAATATCCGCAGTACACCCGCCCGGAGGTATGGCAAGGTCTTGAGGTTCCCAAAGTATTGCTGTCGGGGCATCATGAGAATATAGCCAACTGGCGTCGGGAGATGTCACTTGAAAGAACACGTATTCGCCGCCCGGATATGCGTCAAAAATAACGTCAAAAATTTTAATCCCATTTTATATTGCCTTTGCTCTGCTCATTTCTTAGCCCTCCGGTTCATGATTTATTTTGTTGTGCCGTTACATTGGCAGTGTAACAATAAAAGTGCTGCCCTTGCCGGGTTCGCTCTCAACCGCAATTGACCCGCCGCACAACTCTGTAATCCGCTTCACGATTGTAAGCCCCAGACCGTTCCCGGCTTTTGTGCGTGATGCGTCGCCCTGATAGAACTTATCAAAAATCCGTGTTTTCATTGGCTCATCCATGCCAATGCCACTATCTCTTATAATAAACCGAAGCCCGTTATTCCGGTGTGCCAAACGGATAGTAATGATTCCGCCCTCGACCGAGTATTTCACGGCATTGTCGATCAGATTAAGCCAAATTTGCTGTGTCAAATCAGCGCTGCCGTTGTATGTTACTTCTTCCATCTCAATATCAACGTCAAGATTTTTAGCCGACCACCTCGGCTCTGTCATTACAACCGCTCTGCGTATCTGCTCGTCAACGCGGAAAGGTTCTTTTTCCGTGACGATTTCTAAGGATTCATATTTTGACAGATTCAGCACATTGGTTGAAAGCGCCGCCAGCCGCTCGGATTCCGCAAGGATTATTTCAAGGTACTCTTTCCGTTCTCCGTCGCTCAAGCTGCCGTCTTTGAGGAGCTTTGCAAAGCCGCGTATAGAAACGATCGGCGTTTTGAACTCATGTGAAAAATTGTTTATAAAATCGCTGCGGAGGGTTTCGATAGAGGATAATTCATACGTCATTTTATTAAAACTGCCAGCAAGCTCCGAAAATTCATTGATTCCCCTGCCGGCGTCCACTTTTACGGTAAAATCCCCCTCGGCGACCTGTTTCGTCGCCTTGATGATTTTTCGAAGCGGCATCAAGGCTCTTTTGCTGAAAACGACCGTAAGTGCCGCCGCAATCAAGAAATTTACAAATAACACTCCGATAAAAGGAATTAAACGGTGGATTCGGGTCACTTCAACGATGTCAAACAGCCCTGTGGCGCGAAGCAAAAAGAGAAAGCCGCCGAGCAGCATAATAGCAAGCCACATCATCACGGTTAAAAAAAGCATCAACGCCAACGCGAGGCTCAGCCGCCTTGATTTTTTCATACCTTTTTCACCGCCTTATACCCAAGCCCGCGCACCGTCACAATCTCAAATTCAGACCAGCCATAAAATCGCTCCCGCAAACGGTTGATATGCACATTGAGGGTGTGATCGCCCGCGTCGGACTCAAATCCCCATATTTCATCCATAAGCTGCATACGGGTGAAAATCGTTCCCGGATAGGAAAGCAGCTTGAACAATAATTGAAACTCCTTTTGAGGCAAGGCAGCCGCTTCGGTTTTCCGAGATACCGTCATGGAATCATAATCCAAAACGGTGTCGCCAATCACTATTTTTCGCTCGCTTGCTATCTGTGAACGCCGGAGCAACGCTTTGATTCGCAGGACAAGCTCCTGCTCGTCCACCGGCTTTGTCATGTAATCGTCTGTCCCTACTAAAAACCCCTCGTGCTTGTCTTTCGGTTCTTGCTTTGCCGTGACCATCAATATAGGCATATGCTCCCACACACTGCGGATTTCCCGTGTCAAATCATAGCCGTCCATATTTGGCATCATCAAATCAACAATAGCCAAATCAATGTGTTCCTTATCCATAACTTCGAGCGCCTGCATCCCATCCCCGGCTTGCAGCGGTTCAAATCCACTTTGACGAAGT
This sequence comes from Oscillospiraceae bacterium, assembly GCA_009777235.1. GTDB lineage: Bacteria > Bacillota > Clostridia > Oscillospirales > Oscillospiraceae > WRMH01. The sequence goes on along the minus strand of WRMH01000005.1, from coordinate 114,050 downwards.
ACGGCGCACATGAGTTTTCGTGTATTCGCGTCATCCTCAACAACCAATATTCTGAACATAGAAATCCCCCCGGTCTTGTGCCTTATTGTATCACACAGAGCATAGCATAGAAACCTCAACCGAACCTCAACTGAATATCAACTGAAAATTGATCTGCCGTTGAGATTGGGTTGAGGTTCGAGTGTTATGATACACTCACTATCTATTAGGAGGGTTATCCATGCTGCAACTAAAAAACATCGTGAAAACCTACATCGTGGGCGATATGCGTATCAAGGCGCTCAGAGGTGTCGATCTTGAGTTTAGGAAAAATGATTTTGTGTCCGTCCTCGGCCCGTCCGGCTGCGGCAAGACGACAATGCTCAACATCATTGGCGGGCTTGACAGGTATACGAGCGGCGACCTTGTGATAAATGGAGTATCAACAAAGGAGTACAAGGACGTCGATTGGGACATCTACCGCAACAAGTCCATCGGCTTTGTGTTCCAAAGCTATAATCTAATCTCGCACCAGACAGTCTTTTCCAATGTCGAGCTGGCCTTAACATTGGCCGGTACATCCCGCGCAGAAAGGCACAAACGGGTAACGGAAGCCCTTGAAAAAGTAGGGCTTGGCGACCAGCTCCATAAAAAACCGACCCAACTGTCGGGAGGGCAAATGCAAAGGGTAGCGATTGCCCGCGCCCTTGTCAACAACCCCGATATACTGCTCGCCGACGAGCCGACCGGAGCGTTGGATTCGGGTACAAGTGTGCAGATCATGGAGATTTTGAAAGAAATCGCCAAAGACCGGCTTGTGATAATGGTTACACACAACGCCGAAATCGCGGAGAAATATTCAACACGCATTATCAAGCTGCTTGACGGTCAGATCGTTTCCGATTCAAACCCGTACTCCTCAGAAATGGAGGTCGGCAAACAAACAGGCAAGCGCAAAAAAATCTCCATGTCTTTCCCCACCGCGCTGGCTCTCAGCTTCAAAAATCTGCTAACCAAGAAAGGCCGGACGATTACAACGGCTTTTGCCGGAAGCATAGGCATTATCGGCGTGGCGCTGGTGCTTGCTCTCTCAACCGGCTTATCCGGCTATATGGGGCAAATGCAAACGGAATCCTTATCCGGTTTGCCGATTACAATAAACGAAGTGCCGCAAACGATTGAAAGAGGTCCGGGCGGTGAAGACGGAAATCCGCTTATGAGCCGCACCGATGAAACCGGCAAATTTACCGAAGAAAACCTGCTTTACTCCCATGACGGCCAAGCAAACAGGGTAGAACACAAAAATGTCCTTACGGATGAGTATTTTTACTATATCGCAAACATTAAAAACGAGTTGCCCGACGCGGTAAGCATGGTTGCGTATTCAAGAAGCGTGGCGTTTAATCTGCTTGCTAAAGGCGAGGATTCTGTTGTCAAGTATGAAACAACCGCAGGCGGCGGTGGCGGTATGGGCGCTATGTTTGGCGGCGGCGGAACCTACTGGCAGGAGATGGACAGCAACGAGGAGTTGATTCTGTCGCTGTACGACCTTGTTGGCGAGGGGAGCCGCCTTCCGACAGAGAGGAACGAGGTAGCCTTAGTGGTTGACGAGTTTAATCGGATAGACAAGGCGTTTTTTGAAAAGTTGGGAATATACTCAGATACAAGTAGTTATAGGCTGACCGACTTCATCGGTCAAACGATATTAAAAGTAATCCCCAACGACGCTTTCTATTCCCAAACAGCGGACGGACTGTTTGCTCCCGCGTCTGTTTTCGAGTATAATGAACTTTACGAAAACGGCGAGGGCATAGAACTGACCATTGTTGGCATTTTGCGTATCAAAGAAAACTCGGCGTCCTTAACAACGTATCTCTCAACCGGTTTGGTATACACAACTGCGCTGACGGATTATGTTGTTGAAAACGCGCAAAACTCCAGGGTCGCGGCGGCGCAGCGGGAATCCGATACGGATGTGATATTGAACACGCCCTTTGCGGACGGTGATGCGAGAAAAAATGCGCTGCTCACATTGGGCGCGGACACCACTCCGACAGGCATCAGCATTTATCCGAAAGACTTTGAGAGCAAAGAAGCGATAAAGGAATATCTTGACAATTACAATAGAGGCAGACCCGCCGATGAGCAAATCGTCTACACCGACATCGCGCAAATGATGGAGGGCATGATCGGCACAATGCTAAGCACCGTGACACTCGTTCTGATTGCCTTTGCCGCTATATCCCTGTTGGTTTCCACGATTATGATCGCAATCATCATCTATGTTTCCGTAATCGAGCGGACAAAGGAAATCGGCATTCTCCGCAGCGTGGGCGCGAGGAAAAAAGATATATCGCGGGTATTCAACGCGGAAGCTCTGCTCATTGGCCTGACCGCCGGACTGTTCGGGATATGCATTACTTATCTCATTCAAATGCCTGTAAACTCCATTATATCATCGCTTGTCGGAGTAGCCGGCATCGCAAATCTGCCGATATTGATAGCCGCGCTGCTTGTGCTTGGCAGTATGGCCTTGACGCTGGTCGCCGGATTCGTGCCGTCAAAAATGGCGGCTAAGAAAGACCCGGTCGTAGCACTTCGGACAGAATAAGGAGAAACCGTTCATGCTTAAAATTTTCAAATACCTCAAACCAAAAGAATGTTTTTTCGCCGGGATCGGTTTGATCTTCATCGTCGCACAGGTTTGGCTTGATCTGAAAATGCCTGATTATATGTATGAAATCACGACGCTCACCCAAACGCCGGGCAGCGCGATGAAAGACATTTGGATGGCAGGCGGCTATATGCTTCTGTGCGCTTTGGGAAGCCTTGCCGGCGCGATTATTGTCGGGTATCTCGCCGCGAGAATCGCCGCGTCTTTCTCGCAAAGGCTCCGCAGTATGCTGTTCAATAAGGTCGATTCATTTTCAATGGAGGAAATCAACCGCTTTTCAACATCAAGCCTGATTACACGTTCCACCAACGACATTACGCAAGTTCAAATGATTGTCACAATGGGGTTGCAGCTCATTGTCAAGGCTCCGATCATGGCGATTTGGGCTATTACTAAAATCGCCGGTAAAGGTTATGAGTGGACGGTTACGACCGGCATCGCCGTGTTGATCGTGCTATTAACGGTTTCCCTGCTCATGGTGTTCGTAATGCCAAAATTCAGAAGAATGCAAATCCTTACCGACAACATCACCCGTGTAACAAGGGAAAACCTCACCGGCCTGCGCGTCGTCCGCGCTTATAACGCCGAGAGTTATCAGGAAGATAAATTTGAAAAAGCAAACGAGGAGCTGACCGGCACTCAATTATTCACCAACCGCGCAATGGTCGTTATGATGCCGGTAATGACCATAATAATGAGCGGCCTTTCGCTGGCAATATACTGGATAGGCGCATACCTGATCGACGCGGCAAGCATGATGCCAAACGCGGCGGATGTTCCGGAAAAACTGGTGGTATTCTCCAACATGGTCGTATTCTCACAATACGCCATGCAGGTCATCATGTCCTTTATGATGCTCACCATGATGTTCATTATGCTGCCGAGAGCCGGCGTTTCGGCCAAACGTATCAATGAAGTGCTTGATACGGAACCTTGCATAGTGGACGGCGGCGTAAACGAGGGTCTGCCGGGAGTGGTGGGTGAGGTTACATTCAACAATGTCAGCTTCAAATATCCCGGCGCGGCGGAACCTATCCTTGAGGGTATTAGCTTCACGGCAAAAAAAGGGGAAACGGTCGCCTTTATCGGTTCCACAGGCAGCGGGAAATCTACGCTGATAAACCTCATCCCCCGCTTCTTTGACGCAACCGAGGGAGAGGTGCTTGTAGACGGAGTCAATGTCAAAGACTACAATTTGGAATCCCTGCTCAACAAAATCGGTTATGTTCCGCAAAAAGCGGTGCTGTTCAAAGGGACGGTCGGCTCCAATGTTGGTTATGGAGACAATGGGGTTGATAAATTTACCGAGGATGAAGTCCAATGGGCGATGATAACCGCGCAGGGTTCGGATTTTGTGGAAAAGATGGATGGCGGCTATAATGCGTCCATCGCGCAGGGCGGAACCAATGTGTCAGGAGGACAGAAACAACGTATCGCTATTGCCCGTGCTATATGCCGCAGACCGGAAATATACATTTTTGACGATTCATTTTCCGCGCTTGATTATAAGACCGATAGAGCCCTGCGGAAAGCGCTGAAAGTAAATACCCGTGGAACGACTGCCTTGATTGTCGCGCAGCGCATCGGCACGATTATGGACGCCGATCAAATTATTGTACTGGATGAGGGCAAAATCGTCGGGAAAGGGGCGCACAAGGAATTGCTCCGTGATTGCTCAGTTTACAAAGAAATTGCTATGTCGCAGCTAAGCGAGGAGGAACTAATATCATGAGCGAAAGAACTGATATAAGTCAAAACAGAGGCTCCGGTGGCATGGGCGGTTTCAGAGGCCCTCCCGGCATGGGCGGCGGAGAAAAGGCAAAGGACTTCAAAGGGACATGGGGCAAGCTGATACGCTACTGCAAAAACTATATCCCCGTTATTTTGATAGCTCTTGCCATCGCGGCTTTGGGTACGGTGTTTCAAATTATCGGTCCCGATAAACTAAAAGACTTGACGAATGAAATCATGAACGGGCTTCCCGCGATGATAAACGGGCAGCCTATACTTGGCGCAATCGACTTTAGCGCTTTGACAAGCATTGCCATCATGCTCGTTTTTCTCTACTCGGCATCGGCGCTATTTAGCTTCACGGAAAACTTCATGATGGCGACAGTGACCGCGAAAATATCAAAAAACATGAGAACAGGTATTTCGCAGAAAATCAATAAGCTCCCGCTTTCCTATTTCGACAAGACGAGCTACGGCGACGTAATCAGCCGCGTGACAAATGATGTGGACGCTATCGGTCAAACATTAAATCAAAGCCTTGATATGTTGATAAGAGCGATCACCCTGTTTGCCGGTTCGCTGATTATGATGTTCTATAATAGCTGGATTTTAGCATTGACCGCTATCGGCTCTACCCTGATTGGCTTTGTGCTTATGACGGTCATTATGAAAACATCCCAAAAGCACTTTAAGGTGCAGCAGCAAGGGCTTGGCGACATCAACGGTCATATTGAGGAAATCTATTCGGGGCACAACGTCGTAAAAGCGTATAATGGCGGCAAGGAATCCAAAAAGGTGTTTGAGAGATTTAATGAAACCCTTTACGACAGCGGATGGAAATCGCAGTTTTTGTCAGGGCTGATGATGCCGATCATGCACTTTATCGGAAACTTCGGCTATGTGGCCGTTTGCGTGGTCGGCGCGGCGCTTGCCATGAACGGCACGATCTCTTTTGGCGTTATCGTCGCATTTATGATTTACATCCGCTTCTTCACACAGCCATTATCGCAATTAGCCCAATCTATGCAGCAATTACAACGGACAGCGGCGGCAAGCGAGCGTGTCTTTGAGTTTTTCGATGAGGAAGAAATGGCCGAGGAAAGCGGCAAGGTCAAGAAACTGGAAAATATCAAGGGAAACGTGGAATTTAAGAATGTCCGCTTTGGTTACGACGACGATAAAATCATCATCAACGACTTTTCCGCAACGGTAAAAGCCGGACAGAAGGTTGCCATTGTCGGGCCGACCGGAGCGGGTAAGACAACGATGGTCAATTTGCTCATGCGTTTTTATGATCTGAACGGCGGCGAAATTTACTTGGACGATATCCCTATAAGCTCTGCCGTCACGCGGGAGAATGTGCATGAACAATTCTGCATGGTATTACAGGATACATGGCTCTTTGAGGGAACTATCAAGGAAAACATCATGTACAGCAAGCAGGATATTACAGACGATGAAGTTGTATCTTCATGTAAGGCTGTTGGGCTTCACCACTTCATACGGACGCTGCCGGACGGTTACGAAACTGTCTTAAACGACAAAGCAAGCCTGTCGGCGGGTCAAAAGCAACTGCTCACCATCGCCCGCGCCATGATCCAAAACTCGCCGCTCTTGATATTAGATGAGGCGACAAGCTCGGTTGATACCCGCACCGAAAGACTCGTTCAGGAAGCAATGGATAAGCTGACGCGCGGCAGGACATCCTTTGTTATCGCGCACAGGCTCTCCACGATCCGAAACGCCGACATGATCCTCGTAATGAAGGACGGGGACATCTTAGAAACCGGAAGCCATGATGAACTGATCGAAAAGGGCGGGTTCTACGCAGAGCTGTATAACAGCCAGTTTGAACAAGCATCGTAAGGGGATGAAAAGCGCGGCAGGAAACCAATCAACAAGCTGCCGGCTCTGCCGTATAAATAACCTCTGTACGGCACTGCGCGGCTCGGGTGAAATAATTTTGCGCAAAACGGAACATTGCCCGATACTTTTCGTCTATGTAAATAACGGCCTTGATATAAATGACGTATGATGAAATGAGGATGAAGCTATGAACTATAAGAAGATAAACGTGAAGAAAATATCCGCCCTGCTTGCCCTGACCTTTGCTATGGCTTTTGCGGCAACGGCGCTCACAGGATGTGGGAGCGCAGATATGGTCAATCCAGAATCAAGCTACGAACGCCGCAACATGTCCGGCAGTGACACCGGAGATATGGCGCCGGGCGGCGCTGTGTTGGCAAGCAAGGCAGATATATCCGGCGATTTTTCCGATGCCTATTTATATGCCGCGCCCGATGCGGGCAGCTACGGCGCGGGCTTTGGCGACGTGATAGCCCCTGTCACCGAAGGTTTGTCCGAAAAGATAATCTACTCATACTACGCCCAAATCGAAACGCTGAAATTTGACGAAACCATTACGAATGTCGGCAACCTCATAACCGCTCACGGGGCGTTTGTTGAAAGCTCAAATATAAGGGGCAATAACTACGAAACGACATATTACGGCGGCGCGAGCTACCGCAGCGCGTATTTTGCCATCCGTGTACCGGTAGACCAACTGAACGCAATAACGTCAAGGCTTGAAACTCTCGGAAATATCGTTTACCAAAACAGCAATGCCGAAAACATAACATCGCAATTTATAGATACCGAAACACGCCTAAAAACTCTGCTTGTACAAGAAGAGCGTTTGCTTGATATGCTCTCAAAAGCAGAGGATATACCCGACCTGATCGCCATTGAAGAGCGCATATCGGATGTCCGGTATCAAATCGAACGGCTTACTGCCACTTTAAATAATTGGCAGCGCCAAGTAGATTACAGTACGCTCACCATCAATATTCAAGAGGTCGAAGAGTATACAGAGCCGCCCAAGCCGGTGGACCGTACCTATTGGGAGCAAATGGCTGACGGCATCAGAGATACCTTAAACAGCATAGGAAGATTCTTTATGAATCTGCTTATGTGGATAGTTGTCAGCGCCCCAACGCTGTTGATACTTGCCCTTATAGCAATCGTGTTATTTGTTGCGGTCAGAGGAAAATTGCGCAAACGAAAAGCAGCAAGGGCTCAAAAGGCATCCGCGTCGCCGCAGGAGAGCGCAGATACGCAGCCGCAGCAGGATGCTGCGCAATTTTCGCCCGAAAATATGTGAAAATTGGAGACTATTATTGATAGAAAAAAACTGTAGCGTCTACAAAAATGATCGAAAAATTGAAATCGAAATCACTGACCGTGATGTTATATTACCAAATAGATTAAAAAAATGCATTGAAAACAACTGGGAAGAATGTGTAAAAAATAATCCCTCTTTATTTAATGGTCTGGTTTTTAGTATTGATGAATTTAATATTTATGATAAGACAATAAATATTAAATTAGCTAAAAGTAATTATGCCCATTATACATATATGTTAAATCATAAAAATAATTGTGAAATTTTATGTAAAATGATTGCCGTGGGTGGATTAATAAAGACAAAAGATAATATGTTTTTACTGGGAAAAATGAGTCAAAAAACTTCATTTCCCGGTATTGTGCAATGTATTGGCGGAGGCGTAAGCAAAGATGATTTTATGGATAATAGATTAAATATGATTTCAACACTGCAAAGAGAAATTTACGAAGAAACTGGCATTATAATTAGAGCAAAATTTTTTAAACATAGTTCAAACTATATTATAGTCAGGGGAGATATGGAATTGTTTGGTATATGTTATTTGATAGAAATTCCATTATATTCTTTCCAATTAAATAATTGTTTTTTGAAATATAAAAAGGGAAATATGTATGATGGTGAATTGGACGATCTTGTTTTTGTTGAAAACTCCCCGAAAGCAATCATACATTTTTTAAGCAGACCATACGAGTTTGTTGACTATTTGGGTCAATTATTATTTGATGCAGCAGAAATAAGCCCATTGCCCAATATATGGGAGGGAAATAATCGTGAAATTTGAATATACTACTATTAGGAGTTACTAAAAGCATGGATAAATGGATAGTTGATGATTCAAAATACATTTTCAAATCTCCATACGGCAATTTACGTGCCGACAGATGTATTTTGCCAAACGGCAAAATTATTCACGATTATCACGTTTCTGAATTTGTTGACTGGGTCAATATAGTAGCATTGACTAATAATAACGAAATATTATTGGTAAAACAATATAGACAAGGGATTTCAGACTTTTGTCTTGAAATTATCGCGGGAGGAGTAAAAAATGAAGAAACTCCTGATGAAGCTATTATACGGGAATTGAGGGAAGAAACGGGGTACATATGCAATAAACCGCCTATCCTGTTAGGTAAATTTTATTGCAACCCGGCAATACAAAGCAATATGATTTATATGTATTTCTGTGACGATATATGTAAATGTTTTGATCAAAAATTAGATGATACGGAAGATATTGAAATACTTACTATTCCTCTTGATAAGATAAACCACTGTATTTCAAATGGCACTTTATCACATCTTTTTTCAATAGCCGCAATAAACCTGGCAAAACCATATATTCTGTAATCAATTTGCGTAGTCATCATACCATAAAATGAAACTTTATGATATAATAACCGCAAGCGGTTATTATACGGGCGATTTTAGTCATTTTTCTCGCCGCTGACGCGGCAACTATATTAAATAAACTGAGGTAATTATGGAACTTCTCAAAAAAACCATACTGGAAAAAGGCATTGTCTTAAGTGACAGTATACTAAAGGTAGATTCATTTATAAATCATCAGGTCAATCCCGTACTAATGAGAGAAATCGGCAAAGAGTTCAAAAAACTATTTTCACACGTAAAGATAACAAAGGTTTTGACTGCCGAGTCATCGGGGATAGCTCCGGCGCTTATGACCGCTTTGGAGTTTGGCGTTGACCTTATATTTGCCCGAAAGCGGCAATCCCTTACGCTAAAAGACGACTTGCTCACAGCCGAAGTGTTTTCGTTCACAAAACAGGAAGTTACAACGCTGACCGTTTCAAGGCAACATATAGACCGCAGCGACGTTGTATTGCTTATAGATGACTTTCTGGCAAACGGCGAAGTGGCCGGAGGGTTGGTAAAGGTCAGCGAGCAGGTTGGCGCAAAAATAGCAGGGTTTGGGTTCGTCATCGAGAAAACTTTCCAAAAAGGCCGCGCAATGCTTGAAAAAACGGGTATTGCGATTGAATCACTTGCTCGCATTTCCTCACTTGCCAACGGAAAAATCACTTTCATTGATTGAGTTTTGTATAGGGTTGAGGGTTACTCTGATAATCGGAGTAACCCTCAATTTTGTTTTTTGGCAAACACGTTTTATTATGAGATAGCGATTACTCCGATTTGGACGTCACGTCGTCCGGATTGGGTGCGTCCTGCGTCATTTCAGGCGGCGTTGACGGATAAAAACCTTGCGCTCCAGGCTGCGCCGAATAAGATAAATTATAGGATAGACAGGATAGAACCAGCAATTTTCTTTAATATTTGTAAATTCCCTTATATGCTAATCCCTGCAATGCAAGATAAGGGATCATTTTACTATATTTGTCAAAAAGCAGAAATGTCAAAAATGTCAAAAACTGCATCTTGACAAATATGGATTTTTATGCTACCATTGGTTATCTTTAGCTTATCTTTTGCATACCTTTATGCCGAGAGGTGAAATCACAATAAACAGAGAATTAGTGCTAACCGAACTCATTCGATCCCGAGAAGCTCTTGATGCCGCCATCGCTTATGTAAAAGCCGGCGCGGCGGCAGAACTCAAAGCTCCGGCGAAAGGCAAAATCGTCAAGGCCGGAGAAGGGCGTGCCGTGGCAATTTTGGCATGTCTGCGAGATTCGGGCGGCGTTATGAATCAGCGCGAATTTGAAGATACCTGTCTCCGCAACTGCAGAACGCTCGTGGGGGCCGGAGGCTTTATCGCCCGCGGCAGCATTGCCAGAGAAACCTCCGGCAGCGGCACGGTCGAGTATAAGCTCACGGAAAAAGGAAACGAAACCGTGAATAAATGGGAATCCCGATACGGCAAAAATTGGGTAAGTACTCTCGAGTATGATGGTATGCTCGCAGACCCGGATATAAACGATCAGCAAAAGATAAGGCTCATGACATAATCACTTTGTCAAATAATAAAAAAATTTTTGACAATTGCAAAATTAATGCTTGACAAGCCGTTTTTATTACTGTATATTTGTGAGAATAATGTTACCTATTGGTTATCTATTGTTTACCTAAAAGCGATAACAGATGACAATGCAAACAATGCGCAATGCGCGCGTCAACAAACCGGGCAATTTATGGCAAACAATCTATAAAAAGCATGGAGGAACGTTGCTGATGAAAGAAAATGAAACCGTGGTTTTTGAGGAAGTCCTTGAAAACGAAATAGACGATTTATGGGATATATTTTTCCCATATATGTCAGAAAAGGAAGATGGCGCCGGAAAAACAAAAAAAAGCGAGAAAACAAAACCTCGCCGCTATCTTCGTTTTCTCACAATGTGAAGTTTTGCTTTGACTTCACTCTTTACATTGAGCACGTACTTTTCGCGCTCTCTCCGCCCTCCCCCGCGTTTTGCTTTCACCGCGCGGCAAGCTGCCAAACGCAGAGGCTTTCAAAATTTCCGCATTTTTCCGCGCATCACGCATATCTTTAACTATGCGCAAGCGCATCAGTATGCGCTTACAAATTCATCGCCCGCAACGATAATATGATCGTCGAGCCGAATACCCACTATGTCGCCGACCTGACGCAGCCTTTTTGTCACTTCTCTGTCGTTGTCGGAAATATCGAGAAACCCGCTGGGATGGTTATGAGCCACTATGATTGAGGCGGCTCTGTCTTCAATTGCGTAGGAGAATACTTCGCGCGGATGCACAAGCGAAGACATGAGCGTACCGATGGTTACAACTCTGCTGTTTATTAGCCGCCGCGCTCCGTTTAGGGTAAGCAGGACAAAATGCTCCTGCTTTTTATTTTTTATATGGCTTAGCAGTTCCACGGCTTTTTCGGGAGAATCAACGAGGGGCGCGGCTTGCTTTATGATCCGTCTTTTCCAAAACTCGAGCGCCGCGAAAATCACCGCCGCTTTGGCCTCGCCAATGCCCTTGATCGCTTTTACATCAGCATATGTCACATTTTCCGCGCCCAGTTTATTTACCAAAGCGTTCAGGTTTTTTGCTATTTGCTTAAAATCATTGCCCTTCCCGCCGCTGCCGATAACCACCTGAAGCAGCTCCAAATCACTGAGTGCTCCCGCGCCTTTTTTGACGAGCTTTTCCCGTGGCAGTACAGTTGCGCTTTCTATAATCATAATCATTTACCCTTATCTTTAATCCATATTTTGCGTCGCCGCCTTTTTTATGAATTATTTGCCGCCGCTTTCAAATCATCTCGTTTATAATATGCCTAAAATCACCGGAGTTCAATATGAATTTAATGGTGAGCGGCGAGCTTAAAATGATGATATTTCAACGCAAAATTGACATCCATGAGCGGATGCCTCCTGCATAATACTTGAGCTTTTCTCGCACAATAAAAACCACTACTGAACTAAACTAATGTCAGTAGTGGCTCTTCATATATGCCCTATTCGTCAAGTAGCACCCTTGACGAATGAAGATTTTTCACAAATCTCTGTACATCGTGTACAGTAAACACTATATTTGCCCAAAAGTCAATAGGTAAGAGCAAAAAAACTTGCTTTTTGGATGTACGGGTGTCAATGATGAGTGAAAGAATTAAGGATTGAAGCATGCTATGATTTGGAAGGGTGAGCGAAAATTCAAACAAGTTTTGATTCTGGTGTTGCTCCAAGTATTGTAAACAGCGACTTTATGCCTTGCGTCATCTAAAGATGTGAGTATTTGACGTTTGTAAAACCTCTGCATATCCAATCCGTGCTGGCGCTCAACGCGGCCGTTATGCTTCGGCGTGCCGACCCGGATTCGGCGGTATTCGATACCAAGCCCCTTGAGAGCAAGTTCAAATCGTGTGAGTTCTTCTTTCTTTTGCCCGAACAAGGCGTTTGTGAATTCATGACCGTTGTCGGTCTGTGCTCCCTTGATTTTGAACGGCGCAGCTTTGGCTGCACGATGTAAAAATAAACCGGATATGTGAGCATTGAGTTCATTGTGGATTTCTCTGTAGCACCAGCGGGAATATTCGTCTATCAGTGTGTATTGATACAGCTTTTCGCCATATAAGTTTGCTTTTGGCACATATTTTACATCAATTTGTACCCTTTCCCCCGGATATGTACCCCCGTCGTATACCTCCGGTTTTTTAGGACGTACAAGCGGAGTCGCAGACGGAGCGAAGTGCTTCCTAAAAAACCGTTTAAAACCCCCGTAACTGCGACGGTAGCCCCGCTCCATCAACTCTTGATACATCAGCAATGGTGCGATAAACCCAACCTCACGCCGCGTGTTGATGATTAACTCAATCTCCGCTTCTGTGTGTGCATTTGGATGACCCTTAGGTCGATGCGATTTCGCCGCAAGGCTTTGCCAACTGCCATCCCATTTCTTTTGCCAATCATACGCTGTTTTTACCGATACTCGGCAATATCCGCATATGCGAGATACTGCGTGCTTATCCCCCTTCTTCCGCGCTTTCTCTATCCTCTCTAAAACCCTTTGACACCATCGTGCCTTTTGTGCTACGCTTACCATGACAGGTCGCTCCTTTCTGGTCGGTTATGGTTTGCTCTTCACTTACCATTTTACCAATCCGTGAGCGCCTTGTCCTTTTATTCTTTCACTTATCTATTGTACCTCTACAAGAGCAAAAAAACTTGCTTTTTGGATTTACTGATTGAATTTCTTACAAATAACGACTTGACAAATCATAATTTATTCAGTATAATAAATAAAAATCACGATTATAAAATCTTGATTTGAAGAAAAGGTGCATTTAGTGTTTATTGGTCGTGAACAGGAACTCAATTTTTTTGAAGACAAATATAGTGCTCCGGGCGGGCAGCTTGTTGTGCTGTACGGTCGGCGGCGTGTCGGGAAAACGGAAGTCATGCATAAATTTTGCGAGGGCAAGCCTCATGTTTTCTATTCTTGTCGTGAGTTATCCGATACAAAACAACACGCGGCGTTTACAGAGCGTTTATCAAAGTCCGGCATCCCCATTATAAAATATTCTTCTGCTTTCGGGGAATGGGAAGCGGCGTTTAAAAGTATTTTAGAGATGCCGACCAATGGAAAAAAGAAGTTGCTCGTCATTGACGAATTTCCCTATATGTGCAAAGGAAATTCGTCAATTCCGTCGCTTTTGCAAATCCTGTGGGATGAGGAATTAAAAAATCAGGATATCATGATTGTTCTATGCGGCAGCGCCATGAGCTTTATTGAAAAGAAATTACTTTCCGAAAAGAACCCGCTCTACGGTCGCGCGACTGGCATTTATAAAATGAACGAGATGCCTTTTGAAGACGCCATTAAATTTTTCGCGAACTATTCCGATGAGGATAAAATGCTTGCGTATGCGATTTTGGGTGGGATTCCTCATTATCTGCAACAGTTTGATCCAGCACTTTCCTTGCGAGAAAATATTATTAAGAATGTGCTGACCAAAGGTTGCGCCTTGTATAACGAGGTTGAATTTCTAATCCGTCAGGAACTGCGCGAGCCTGCTTTTTATAATACCCTCATTGAGGCGATTGCGCTCGGCAACACACAGCTCAATGATATTTATATGAAAACGCAACTCGACAAAGCAAAAATCAGCGTGTATTTGAAAAATCTTATTGAACTTCAGATATTGGAGCGGGAGTTTTCGGTACTGTCAAGTAGCAAAGAACAGGTAACATCAACACGTGGATTATATCGGATAACGGATAATTTCTTCCGCTTTTGGTTCAGTTTTGTGTTTTCCAACCTGTCAGATTTGGAAAATAACGATGCGGAGGGCGTATTCACCTACGCTGTTTTACCGCAAATAAACGACTTCGCTTCTCCTGTTTTTGAAACGGTTTGCCGTGAATTTATGCGGGATAAAAACCGTAAGGGTGAATTATCCTTCCGTATATCAAGGCTGGGCAGATGGTGGGGCAAGTTGAATAAAAATGTTACCACAGAAAACGAAAAAGAAAAAATAGTAGCTGAGGACACTGAAATTGACATAGTGGCGATTGACGCTAAATCCAAAAATTATATCCTCGGTGAATGCAAATTCCGCAACTCCGCAATGGACATTTCTGAATTTAACAATTTGAAAGAAAAAGTTTCTGTCATCAAAAAAGGCGCAGCGGTGGAGTACGCATTATTTTCAAAATCCGGCTTCACAAAAGGACTGACCGAACAAGCAGAGAAAGATGAACCCATCAAACTGTTTTCTCTTTCGGATATTATAAAAGGATAAATAAACGCATTACCTGCCGAAAAAGAGAACATTGAAATCCCGACAAACTTCTTCAGGCAATCCGATTTAAGACAGATTAAAATCAAATTTAAAATATACCATCAAATGCAAGCTGTTCGGTTTTGAATCTGGTGTTTCACAATTTTCTTCGTATATTGTGGAAAATGTTTGTCTTTTTACGGCCAATGATGTATTATAATAATATATCATTAGTAAACAGCAATCAGGATAATAAAAAAGGAATGTACAGGAGGCTTTAGTTATGGCATTAACCGATCTTCTCAGCGGTGTTGACTGGCTCTCAATTGTTCTTTTTGTCGTTGGCATAGGACTGCTCGTTGTGGAAATGTTTGACCCCGGTTTTGGACTTTGGGGGTCACTCGGGATTTTATCTCTCGTTTCCTGCATTTTTGTCACCGCAGACACGGTGGGAGAGGGTATCATGCTCACCGTGATATTTGCCGTTATACTCCTCATCATGCTCTTTATCTTTATCATACTCGTTTCAAACGGAAAACTGCCAAACCGATTGATATTGCGCGAGGCCGAAAAAAGAGAAGACGGATATTCCGGCACGGAAGACCTTGATTCCTACGTCAGCAAAACGGGAATAATCATGGCACCCTGCCGTCCTGTCGGAAATGCTGATTTTGACGGCGTGAAGCTCGAGGTTGTCAGTTCCGGCGATTTTATAGAAAAGGGCTCGGTCGTAGAGGTAATAGAAGTCGAAGGCAACAGGGTTGTGGTAAGGTCGGTTTCATAGTAAGCAAAAAAGCCAAAAAACACTAAAAATTATATGGAGGTACAAAAATGGGTGAGGGAACATTTCTTCTGGTAGTTGGTATTATTCTCGGAGCGATTATTTTTCTTTGGATTTTCTTCTCGATTATCCCCGTCGGGTTATGGATCAGCGCGGTCGCGGCAAATGTAAAAATCAGGGTTGTCACGCTTATCGGCATGAGATTGCGCAGAGTTACCCCCGTCAAAATCGTAATTCCGCAAATCAAAGCTGTTAAAGCCGGTCTGGATTTGGAAATCAACAAGCTCGAAGCGCATTATTTGGCCGGAGGCAATGTTGACCGTGTGGTCAATGCGCTGATTGCGGCTCAACGCGCAAATATCGCGCTTGGATTTGAGCGCGCCGCCGCAATAGACCTTGCCGGCAGGGATGTGCTCGAGGCCGTTCAGATGAGCGTAAATCCCAAGGTTATAGAGTCTCCGGGCATATCGGCGATAGCAAAAAACGGAATCGAGCTTATAGCCAGAGCCAAAATAACGGTCAGGGCAAACATTGACAGGCTCATAGGCGGCGCCGGTGAACAAACCATCATAGCCCGCGTCGGCGAGGGCATAGTTTCTACCATAGGCAGCGCGGAGTCACATGCGGAGGTTTTGGAAAATCCCGATAATATTTCAAAGATAGTCCTCGGAAAAGGTCTGGAGGCCGGCACTGCTTTTGAAATTCTTTCCATTGATATTGCCGATATTGATGTCGGCAGAAACGTGGGCGCCCAACTGCAAACCGACCAAGCCGAGGCCGATAAGCGCATAGCTCAAGCCAAAGCCGAAGAGCGGCGCGCTATGGCTGTCGCCGTCGAACAGGAAATGCGGGCTCAAGTACAGGAAATGCGGGCAAAGGTCGTCGAGGCCGAAGCGGAAGTGCCAAAAGCTATGGCATCGGCACTGCGCGACGGAAAGCTCGGCGTCATGGATTATTACAACATGATGAATGTTATTTCCGATACCCAAATGAGAAATTCGATCGCGGGTTCCGACGAACAAAAACGTCCCGATCAGAATACATGATTTGTGTATGGACACTGACATTATGAGTACAGACAACACCCAAAACAGAAACCTTCCCGCAAAGGAAAAAAGAGTTTCCGAAAAAAAAAGCTCCGGCAAAAGAGCTGCGGGCGTCGTCCAAAGAGCCGCACAATCCGAAGCTCAAGCCTATGGTCTGCCCGCGCGCCAAAGTAACCACCTGAGCCAGTATGGTATACAGCTAAATTCTTCTACGGCGCGGCAGGCTGTAATCCTCTCCGAAATAATCGGAAAGCCTGTGTCTAAAACAAGGTCTCACGGCTTGTATGGCAAGCGCGGATAGCGCCGCGACAAAGTATACCCACCAATGAACGCTTGCTGTGTTTAGAATCGTTTAGTATTTTTCTTTCGTTGGTACTTGCAAATGAATTTGTTTTCTATTACAATTATAGAGGTACTAGGTCATTTCCTGAATTACCGCTATTGACAAGGAGGAATGCGTTGTGTTCAAAAAAAGCAGAAAAGTTTTTAAATTTGCGCTGTTTCTATTGCTCGCCAATCTTTTTCTAATTACTTCGGCATTACCGGCTCTGGCATCTCCGGACGTTGTGATAACAACAAACCCAATGATTATTCAATCCTCTACTTGGTGGTGTTGGGCGGCATCCGCAACCTCTATACTGCGAATATCCGGATATTCTTCCCTTACTCAATCAAGTTTTGCAAACACAGTTCAAGGTAATCTAAATAATGTTGGGCGCCATGCTGAACAAGTCGCCAATGATTTTTATACGCATTACGGAAAGTCCACAACGTATGCTCTTGGTACGCTGTCTTTTTCGTCGATTCAAACAAGGATCAATGCCAACAAACCAATATTCAGTCAGGTCGACTGGTCTACGGACGGAGCACATATAGTGGTAATTTCCGGGTATGACGTCACGGGGCAGATGTTACGGATAATGGATCCAGCGTCAAGTCTTGGCGGCATATGGCAGTATGTGAGCAGAACCGATTTTGTCAGTGGCGGATATGGAGGTAACGGAACATGGACGCTATACTTTTATGTAAACTAATATAGGAGGAGAATATGAAAAAGAGACGCTTTGTAAGTATTACAATACTATTTGTTTTTTGCCTAAATGCGCTCTACCTTTCGTCTTTCGCTGCTGACGAGGAAATTACGGTTACATCGTTGATGGCAACAAGAGACAATGAGGATATCCGGCAACTGGGTGAATCCATGGATAGATTGACCCGCGACGCGAAAGGATACTTTAGCAAATATAGCGAGTTGATAACATCTGACATACCGATAGAAGCTTTCCAAAAGATTTCATTATCGGAACCTATTCATGTTTATTCTGCCACAAGAAAAAGGACAACTGAAGAAGATAATTTCCTTTCGCTCATTGCCAATCGCAACAGCACAGTGCATTTTATCGTCTACGCGGACGACTTTCCGATCGGCCTTGTTGGCGCGAACAAACAAGGCGCCAGATATGTAATAACTTCGGTAATCGGCGACCTTTATGCTATAGCTTATGATGAAGCTATGAGCTCTCTCGGGGGCGGAGAATTGATTTGCATCGCCTACAGCGGCGGGTATTTCTTAGCCAACGCTCATGATGAGGTCATATTTGTGACAGCATCCCCAGATCATGACTATCCGCCCACCACGCTCACGGCGCTTGGCAATGCGGCTGATAAAAATGGCAGAGAACTTTTAGCAATGTATCCCGATGGCAATGTTCCGCCGGGTGGCACATACTGGTTAGAATTTCTGTTTGAAGGAAAACAAGAAAGTTTCCCGCCTCACATTTCCCAAGCGCCAAGTAATGTTATGCTCTATCTGATTATAATCATTTCAGTACTTTTTACAGGCTCGATGATTTGTGTTTACATCGTATCAGAAAACAAACAGAAACGGTTGATAAACGAACAAGCTGAAAGTGAATGAGACTAAACAGCACTAACATCACCGATTTCTCCACAGGGAATTTCTCTGTGGAGAAAGTTTATTGTATATGCTCTTACACCCGCAACACCATATAGCCGTCTGAATCTGTAAATCCTGCCTTTTGATATATGGATTTGCCGTCATCGGATGTGTGGAGACGAATAACCTTATATCCGCGTGACTTTGCTTCCTCAATGACCAGATTCAGCAGCTCTGTCGCTATTCCTTTTTTCCGGTATTCGGGTTTTGTATACATATTCGTAACATAGGCTGTTTGGCCCGTTGGATTTGAGAAATATGGAGGCAATACGTAAAAGCAAACACCGCTCGTAGCGATTATTTCACCGTCGTTTTCCACGACCCATGAAATAAAAGAACCGTCGGCAAGCGCAAAATTAAAATAATCGGCAAGCTGCTTTTCAATGTTGGTGTCAATATTAGGGTTTGACGGTAACTCTTCGTCAATTAGTTGCTGCTTGCGGAGTTTTACCATTACGGGCACATCATCTATGACAGCTAATCTTTTTTCCATGACTATAACCATTCCTTTTCTTTTGTTTCGGCAATATCTCGCCTATATACTATACCGCTAAACCCGTATGTAGTCAAACAGCACAATCAAGTGTGAATATTCTTTAATGAAATATTCACACTTACCTTATGTAAACTTATGGTCACTTTTCACAAAACCCTCTTATTTGATTTGCCAGCAGCGCGCTTTTTTACTTACATTGCTGTTTTGTCATTGATATTACAGGTATTTTTGCATGTGGATAACCTTGTGGATAATGTGCATAACTCTTTGTACTAATAATTTACAAGTTATTTTATGTCAACATATGATACGCCTCTTTATCACTTTGCTTTTACATTTTCTTTGTAGAATTTGCAACTTTTAACGGCTTAAATGGTTATTTTCTATTACTTTTCTACATCTTTTATATGAATAAGTGTGAATATTCATCATTTATATTCATTTTCATTCAAGAGTATACATTTTGTTATAATCAAGTGAGATGACTGATAGATTACAGCGCGGCTGTGACTTTACATATTCCATGTAAACATGATATAATAACCGTAGCAATTACCAGTCCGGCGAAGCTGCCTCGGAAGGAGAGTTTACATAAAATGGCGGGACATTCAAAATGGAAGAACATCCAACGAACAAAAGGCGCGCAGGATGCAAAACGCGCCAAGATATTTACGAAGATTGCACGTGAAATTATCGTGGCGGTCAAGGAGGGCAGCAGCGGCGACCCATCCGTAAATACGCGCCTTGCGGCGGCAATTGCCAAAGCTAAAGCCGCAAATATGCCAAATGACAATATTAAAAGAACAATTGATAAAGCATTTGGCTCCGGCAGCGCGGACAATTACGAGCGTGTAACATATGAGGGCTACGGGCCCCGCGGCGTTGCCGTTATCGTAGACGCCATGACGGATAACCGAAACAGGATAGCCTCCGAAATCCGGCTGGCCTTTGATAAATATGGGGGAAACCTCGGCACGGCGGGCTGTGTGTCATGGTCATTTGACAGAAAAGGCGTCATCATAATTGATAACGCGGACGGGCGGCTTGACCAAGACACTGTTTTTAACGATGTCTTGGAAGCCGGGGCTGATGATATTGAAATTGACGACGGCATCTTTGAAATCTACACGGCGCCGGAGGGGTTTGCTTCGGTAAGCGGCGTGCTTGAAAGTCTGGGCTATACATTTTTGTCTGCGCAAATCGAGCTTGTTCCGCAAAACTACGTGACTCTGTGCGAACCCGGAGATATAAAAAATATGACCAAAATGCTTGAATTGATGGAAGATAACGACGACGTTCAGGACGTGTGGCACAACGCCGTTTTGCCGGAGCAGTAACTATTAAACGTAGTGCGGACAAAGTATTGACCGTGCAAAAAGGAGAAATGAAATGATTGTACACAAAAAGGTTCTTTGGATTACCAGAACGGCTTTATTTATAGCGATAACCGTCGCTTTGCAAGCGTTGACCTTGCAGTTTGGAAATCAATTGCTGACCGGGTCTATTGTCAATATGATACTCATACTGGCAGTGATGATTTGCGGTTTGCCGACAGGTCTGACGGTCGGGGTTATCACCCCCGTTTTGCCGACGCTCTTGGGTTTTGGCCCTCTGTGGCCAATCGTGCCAATAATTATTATCGGAAATATGGCTTTGGCATCCATATGGCATTTCATAGGAAAAATAGCAATACCGATTGAAAATATCTCATATATCATTGCTCTGATCATAGCCGCGCTGATAAAATTTCTCATACTCTATTTTGGAGTAGCATTGATTGCCCTTCCGCTGATTCCCGGATTATCTGATATGCAAATCACAACGATCACAGGTCTTTTTTCATACCCGCAGCTTATAACGGCGTCCATAGGAGGCGGCTTGGCAATCATTTTGCTCCCCGCCCTAAAACGCGCAATACTTCGAGACAAATAACAACCTTTCGAGCGCAAGGGTCGCAGGTAAAACTCTCATTCGATTGAAAAATTTACAAATAATTCATTTGCTGATTTTGTCACAATGTGATATTCTATACGCGAATATACCAAGTGACACATTTAAGGAGGACAAACAATGTCAAACGGATATAACCCTTACGGGCCATACGCGCAGCAGCCACCCCCACCGGGAACGCCGCCCACAGGAGGGGCGCCCAGAGACCTTTTTCCGTCGTTATGGCAAAACGACGAAGACCTTTCCAGAGCTACGAGCTCTTGTCTGGCACGGGTGTTTCTTAGAATGTTTATCGCCTTGCTCGTCACGGCGGCAGTTTCTTACGGCATCTACACATACCAGGGATCGTTTGCCGGATACAATTCCATTTACGATTACACCACAGGTGAGGTATACAGCGGCCTTATGGTTTTTCTCTTTAGCAACATTTACTTCTTCTACGGGCTGATGATTGCTCAGTTGCTTTTAGTGATTGTGTTGGCAGTCCGTGTGATGAAGATGTCATCTACAGCTTCAAACATAATGTTTTTTATCTATGCTATCATGACCGGAATTACGCTGTCGGTCGTATTCCTTGCCTATACCACGGGCGTTATTTTCCAGGCATTTATGGTAACGGCAATGACCTTTGGCGCGATGGCTCTATACGGCACGATCACGCGCAGAGACCTTACAAAAATAGGCAGCCTGTGCTTTATGGGGCTTATCGGTATCATTATCGCG
Organism: Oscillospiraceae bacterium; assembly: GCA_009777235.1. Lineage (GTDB taxonomy): Bacteria > Bacillota > Clostridia > Oscillospirales > Oscillospiraceae > WRMH01. The sequence goes on along the minus strand of WRMH01000005.1, from coordinate 92,364 downwards.
AGCATTATCAATATGTTTGTCGGAAACGACACCCTTACGATGATTATCAATTATATCGGCGTTTTGATTTTCGTGGGTCTGACCGCATACGATACGCAAAGGATAAAGCGTATGCTCGCGGGCGCAAACTCCGGCAATGCCGATAGCGTTATCGTCGCCGGCAGGGACGAAGCGATAAAAAGAATATCTGTCATGGGTGCGCTCATGCTATACCTTGACTTTATCAATCTCTTCCTCAAAATCCTCGCCATCATGGGCCGCCGCCGATAGAAAGCTAAATATCATCTGTGTGCCTTTTTTCTCAAAAGATGTATTCCCGAAAAAATCCCGATAAAGACAATAAATATCTCGAGCCTCCCGAGCACCATTGCAAACATCAAGACAAGCAATGAGCCGACAGGGAGGCTTCCGCTTGTCAAGCCGTTTGAAATACCCGTAGTGCTAAGCGCTGAGGTAAACTCAAACATGGCGTCAAACAATGAGAAGCCGGAAGTCAGCGCGAGCAATAATGTTCCGGCAATCAATACGCCCGCGTAACAAAACACAAAAGTGAATATCTCTTTTACCAGAGCATTATCTATGGGGACTTTTCCCTGTGCGCGATTGCAGGAGAGGGTCGTCACTTTTCGTGCCGGAAACAGCTTGTTTTTCACACTTTGGGCTGTCACGCGCAAAACGATATATGCGCGAAACAGTTTAAGCCCTCCCGCCGTCGAACCGGCGCTTCCGCCAATAGCCATCAGTATCATAAGCAGTCCCAGCGCAAACGGCGGCCATGCCAAATAGTCCGCTATATAATAGCCGCTCGTGGTAGATACGGCGACGACGCCGAAAACAGCGTTTCTTATACCGCCGCCAAAGCTCATGTTCATTTGAGCCGCCAAAGAGGCTGCGGCAAGCAAAATAAACACAAGCAAAATACCAAACATAAACCTTACTTCGCTGACTTGCGCGGCTTTTTTCAACTTGCGCTTTGCCAAAAGCAACAGCACCGCAAAATTTGTGCCGCCGATAAGCATAAGGACAATAGTAGTAATCTCGATCGGCAAGCTGCCGTACGTTCCTATGCTGTTTGCATGTGTGGTAAATCCGGCGGTGGATAACGCGGACATTGTATGACACACCGCGTCAAAAAGCTCCATTCCAAATAAAAAATATATCAGCGATCCGATCAACAAAAAGCTGCCGTACAGCAATGAAATGATCCGCGCCGTCTTTTTCAGGCTCGGCATTATCCTGTCGGGATGCCCTTCGGCGCTGTACAGATTCATGTTCTGCTTGCTTTGAACCAGCACGGCAATCATTATGACAAAGCCAAGACCGCCGCAATACTGCATAAATGACCTGTGAAACAAGAAAATGCGCGGCGCGGCGGCGACGTCCATCACGGTGAGGCCCGTGGTAGTCCAGCCGCTTGCCGATTCAAATAATGATAGCATAAAGTTTAGCTGACCGCTCATCACAAACGGGATCGCCCCGGCAAAAAAAGCAAAAAACCACACGCAAAGTATGGGTAAGCTCGCCCTTTGCAAAGGCGATTGCCATTCATCAACAGGCTTGCCTTTTTGCGGCGCGAGGACGCATATGATAATCCCCAGAAGTACGGACGATATGGACGGTATGGCAAATGAGGAGATATGCTGTAATTCCCCCGGAAAAAAAGGCACTACCGCTATCGGCAAAAGCAATAGCGTGCCGATCAGCATTATCAGTTTGCCGTACACATTACTCTCGGAAATGGTTTTTTTCATCTTCCCGTCAGTTCCTTTATCGCGGCGGTCTCATGTTCATCAAGCGTTATAAGCACCAATATATCACCGGCCAATATACGCATTTCGCCTCTCGGCACCATTGCCTTGTTTGCGCGTAAAATACAGCCGATTATCGAGCTTTCAGGCAAATTCAGCTCCCGCAGCTTCTTGTTTACGCATGGTTCGTTATGAGATATTGAAATCTGCGTGGTTTTTAGGTTTTCATATTCGCCGGACGATATTGACGTCGTTATTTCATCCAAAAAAGCGTGCTGCTCAATGATGTTTGCTATAGTGGTTATGGTGCAAACGACCGAATCAATACCCATACGGTGAAAAAAGTCCATTTTCTTAGGGTCTGTGATAGTGCTGACCGTTTTTCTGACATTGAATTTTTTCTTGCACAGCTCGCATATGACTAAGTTGTCCTCATCATATTCGGAGAGCGCGATTGCTATGTCGGCGTTATACGCGTTGGCGTCTTCGAGAACAAACGGCCTTGAACCGTCGCCGTGAAAAACGCTCAGCTTATCTATCTCCGAAAGCAGCTTGCAATGCTCTTTGTTATTATTGATAGCGGTTACTTTATAACCTTTTTTGATGAGTGAGGCGGCAAGTATTTTTGTCCGCTTAAACCCGTTGATGAGCAATATGCGTTTATTCATACGCGCCACCGTCCTTCACACCCGCGCCCGCTGCCGTGTGCAACTGCCCGGCCTTTTGCTTTGCGTCTCTTTCTGTGTGCGCTATCTCAGTTTTTTCCGAAAGGTCAAATTCGGGCAAGAACTTATCTATTTCCTTTGCGGACAGTACAGCCGGGCATATTGTTTCAATGCCAAACTCATCGTACACACATTCGCAGTCCGGGTCGTACAGCCGCGCAACGACCCTTTTGATGTTGTACATTTTCTTTGCGAGCAGCGCCACCATAATATTGGTGTTGTCTTTATTTGTGACGGATATAACCGCCGTGGCTTTTGCGATGTCGGCATTGTCGAGCACAGAAATCTCCGTGGCGTCGCCCGTCACAGTCAGACCGCCAAACGAGCTTGCCAGCTTTCGAAACGCGTCCGGGTTTTTGTCAATAATCGCAACGCTCTCTCCTATATCAGACAGCGCGTTTGCGAGGTTTGCGCCCAAACGTCCGCAGCCTATTACCATTGTGTAATTTTCGTTTTTCTTCCCAAAAAGTTTCACTTTTATATTTCCCTGCATTCAAAATAGTATCGTTTATCTCTCGCGTGCCCTACGGAAAAGCTCTTTCGCGGAAAAACTCCCCGCAGCGCCACAGTCTCAAAAAACTCAGACTTGTCCATTGCCGGTAAAATAAGCCCGAGGCAGCGCTCGTTTTGGGCGAGCTTTCTCGCCGAATCTTCACCGTGAATATAATCAATGACCCCGCCGTTTTTCGCGACGTAATCATCCATAAAATCTTGCATCAAAGAGAGCATATCTCCGATACACGCGGCCTTTATGCCTATTTCACCGCCTCCGTCTTTTGCCGCCCATGAAATGACATAGTCAGTTCCGCGCGGCGCCGCGCTTGAAAATGCCTCTATGTATGATTTGGCATCCGTGTCAAACAGCACGCGGTGGATAGCCTCAAATGAAATGGCCCGGTCGTATACATTGTTTACCTCGACCAAGGCTCTTCGCGCCGGGTGATTTTCTCTTTGAGCGGCGGTCAATTCCTGTTTTAGCTCGTCCCAATAGACTTTGGCGGCGGCAAGGGAATGGTTGCCGTCACCCATTATCATCAATATATCCGAGCCGCTCTCTAAATCGCGTATCGCGTTTTTGACTTTTTTTGCATCCTCGCCCGTCACCTGTCTGCCCGTGATATGGCCGCCGCCTTCCATGAGGGAAAAATCATAAACGACAGGCAATGTGTCCTTTTTGCTTGCCAAAGAACCCAAGACCGTGTTTTTTTCGTCGTTTATAAATGTGATGATGTGTGGCAGCTCCATCAATGCCGCTTTGCGTATGCGAATACGCGCAGGCAGTCTGTCAAGCACTGTGCCCTCGCTGGCGCGGACGGCCGCGGATTTTCCCGTAAAATCATATTCTTCAAGATCGAGCGCGCCGACTATGCCCTCTCTGACGCGTCCGTCGCTTTGCGTTCGCTGTACATAAATGAAGGAATCCTCTAATTTTCTCAAGGTGTCCCCTGACAAATAGCCTTGCATAGCTGAGCGTATTTTACTAATTTGCTCCGCCTCATTGATTTCTTCCAGATATGCCTCGGGTATTATCAGCTTTAGCGTGGAGGGCGCGTCCGCGACAAAGTTTTCGACGCGTTTCCAATAATCTTTTTGTGAAGAAAACTGGTCGCAGGCGATAACGCTCCATTTTTCGGGCGACGATACTTTTGGGATCAAAATATCCGCCGTTGTAAAAACATCCCTGTTCATTTCATTTTTCATTTATCTGCCTCCCACCTTTTTAAATTCATAATTCATACAGCTCCCGCAGGGCTTTTATATACTCCGGGTCAGTTCCGCAGCAGCCGCCGACTATTCTTGCCCCTATTTTTGAGTATGGCAGCATTTGCTCCGCAAACTCTTTTGCCCCGGTTTTGTACCGGCCGCTTACGGCATCGGGAAGCCCCGCATTTGGTTTTATTATGAGCGGAAGCCGGGTCACGTCCGCGATACGCCTTGCAATATCATACATTTGTGTCGGTTCGAGCGAGCAGTTTAGCCCGACGGCGATTGCGCCGAGCTCTTCGGCGGTTTTCGCAAACGCCTCGGGCGTGCAGCCCATATATGTATAGCCGTGAGGTTCAAATGTCATGGTCGTCATAATCGGCAGCTTTGTGTTTTCGCTCACGGCCTTCATCGCGATTTTGAGTTCCTCTATGTCGCTCATGGTTTCAATAACCGCAAGGTCGGCGTTTTCACGCTCCCCTGCCTCCGCCATTTGAGCGTACAGCTCATACGCCTTTTCGGGCGGCAAATCTCCCGCCGGCTCGAGTATTTGGCCGATAGGCCCTATATCCAATGCCACGAGTATCGGCAGTCTTTGCGGGGTTTGCTCATTTTTTTGCGCCGGCGCCCCGACCGGCGATCCGTCCGCCGCAGACCCTCTCGCCCCGGCTGCGGCACGTCTTGCTATTTTTACCGCCGCCGATATTATCTCCCGCGGCGAGTAATCTGTTTTTTCAAGGTTTAGGGCATTAGCGCTAAAGGTATTCGTATAAATTATGTCGCTGCCCGCTTCGATAAACATTGCGTGAATGTTCTCAACCGTCTCGGGAGCTGTGATATTCATGAGATTTAGATTGCTGCCGGGCACGGCGCCAAATCTTTGGAGCATTGTACCCATCGCTCCGTCTAAGTAAATGTATTTGCCGTAAGAGTCAAATAGCATTGTTAAATCATCTCCTGTGTGGTATTATCATAATATCATAAGCCGCACAACTATACCATATAAACGGCGTTTTATCAATAACAACACATAAACGAGGTTTCATAAATGCAAGAGCTATCAAGAAATTTTATTCAATCATTTATTGACGAGGATATTGCTCCCGGCGGACGCTTCTACGGTAAAACCGTGCATACAAGGCTGCCTCCCGAACCAAACGGATACCCCCATATCGGCCACGCGATGGCTTTTTCGCTCAGCATGGGTATCGCCGACGAATACGGCGGGCTTTGCAATTTGCGTTTTGACGATACAAATCCCGACAAGGAAGAGGAAGAGTTTGTTGACGCCATTTGCGATGATATCCGCTGGCTCGGTTTGGACTGGGGCGACAGATTGTTCTTTGGCAGTGATTACTTCTCTAAAACATATGAATTGGCCGTAGGCCTTATAAAAAAAGGTCTTGCGTATATATGCGAGCTTAGCCCCGAGGAGTTTAAGCAAAAGCGCGGCGACATCGGTGTGCCCGCGATTTCGCCATACCGCGACAGGCCTATCGAGGAAAGCCTTGATTTATTTGAGCGTATGCGAAACAGGCAGTTTCCCGAGGGCGCTATGACTCTTCGCGCAAAAATTGATCTGGCGAGCGGCAATTTCAATATGCGCGACCCCGTTTTGTATCGCATAAAATATGCTCACCATCACCGTCAGGGCGATAAGTGGTGCATTTATCCCATGTATGATTTCGCCCACCCGATACAGGACGCGCTCGAGGACATCACTCACTCGCTTTGCTCGCTCGAATACGAAGACCACAGGCCGCTCTACGACTGGGTCATTGAAAATACGGATGTGCAAACCAGCCCCCGCCAAATCGAGTTTGGGCGCCGCTCCTTGGACTATACCGTTATGTCAAAACGCAAACTGCGCCGCTTGGTTGAGGAAAACTATGTTGACGGTTGGGATGACCCGCGTATGCCTACGATTCGCGGCTTGCGGCGGCGCGGATACACTTCGGCTTCCATACGCGATTTTTGCAGGCGCATCGGTGTAGGCAAAACGTCAAATTCCATAGAATATTCACTTTTGGAGCACTGTTTGCGCGAGGAGCTGAATATGACCGCGCAGCGGGCAATGGCGGTTTTGCGCCCAATAGAGCTTATAATTGAAAATTTCCCCGCCGGCAAAACGGAGATTTTCAGTGCGCCAAACAACCCGAATGACGAAAAGGCCGGTACCCGCGAGATTGCTTTTTCCGGCCGGGTATGGATTGATGCCGATGATTTTATGATCGAGCCTCCAAACAAGTATAATCGCCTCTATGTCGGAAACGAGGTCCGGCTCATGAACGCCTATATCGTAAAATGCACCGGATTTGAGTTGGATTCCGCCGGAAACGTATCTCGCGTGAGAGCAACGTACGACCCGCAAACACAAGGCGGCAACACGCCTGACGGACGCAAGGTGCGCGGCTCTATTCACTGGGTCAATGCCGATACCGCCGTGGATATAGAAGTTCGCTTGTATGATCAATTGTTTACCGATCCAAACCCCGACGCTCCCGGATGCGATTTCACCCAATTTATAAACCCGAATTCTCTTGAGGTCTTGACCGATTGCAAGGCGGAGAAAATGATAGAGGGCGCGGCGGCGGGGCAAGCGTTTCAATTTTTGCGGCACGGCTATTTTACCCCCGACAGCAAATTCAGTAAGCCCGGCAGCCTCATATTCAACCGCACCGCCGGTCTAAAAGACAGCTTCAAGACCGCAAAATAGATTTGCAAACAGGATAGATTATAATGTGGGATAAATATAAACACATAATACCTCATATTTCCATAGGAAGCGGCGTCATAGACACCGTCGCTGATTGGGTGCGCTCAATTGGCTGTAAGAGCGTGCTCGCGGTGTGCGACCCCATTACAAAGCGCGTCGCCGGAGACTATGTTATCGCTTCGCTTCGCGCCGCGGGCATAAGTGTAACTTCCTGCGTTTTTAGCGAAAATGAACCTTTGCCAAGCGAATATTCCGTGGGATATATCCTGTCAAAGCATAGTCCCGGCATTGATTTGATACTCGGTGTCGGCAGCGGCACTATCAACGATCTTTGTACCTTTGTCGGGGCAAAGGTCGGGTGCAATACCGCCATTGTCGCGACCGCCCCGTCAATGGACGGCTACGCTTCGCTCGGCAGCGCGATGCTCTTTGACGGAGTAAAGGTAACGCCCTCCACGATATGCGCCTTTGCAATCTTTTGCGATACCCTCATATTATCCGCCGCGCCCATGAATATGATAGCGGCGGGGCTCGGAGATATGCTCGGTAAAATCACCTCGCTTGCCGATTGGCGTTTGTCGCATATTTTGACGGGCGAAGAGATTGACAAAGATATTTACGGCATTATGGAAGACGCCGCAAATAAAATCATAAAAGCCGCGCCGCTTGTGACATCCCGCGACATTGAGGCTATTTCACGTGTCACGGAAGGCTTGGTTTTGAGCGGTATTGCCATGAGCCTGTTTGGCGACAGCCGCCCGGCGTCGGGTACGGAGCACCATCTCGCGCATTTTTGGGAAATGCGTATGCTCGCGCAAGGCAAGTCTCCGGCGCTGCACGGTATCAAGGTCGGCCTTGCCACCGTGATCGCCCTTGTTATATGCAAAGAGCTTGCCGCTTGCGATGGCGATATTATTTTTGATAAGCTCTTGGATAAATCCGCCGATGATGCCAAGCCGGAAGATTTAAATGCCGCGAATTTTAAGCAATATGAAGAGGATATTTGCCGTCTGTACGGGAAAACCGCCGAGACGATTTTGCAAACTCAAAATCCAAACCTCCCGCTTTCTCATATTAAAAAGCATTGGCCTTTGATACTTGACGTTTTGCGCTCGCTTCCGCCGCCGGAGAGCATAGCCCATATGCTTGCGGCAGCGGGTATGGATATGCAGCCTGCCTCGATGGGTCTTGATGAGCAAACCTTGCGCGATAGCCTTATATATGCCCGCGACCGCAAAAAAACATATACGGTGCTTCAGCTTTTGGGTGATTTGGGTTTGGCGGATAAGTATGCGGATATTGTCTGCAATTACTTTGCAAAAACCGCGCTTTTTGGCGTAAAGTGCTTTGTGCTCGACATGGACGGCACTATCTATCTTGGCGACAGGCTCTTCCCGTATACCCTCGATTTTTTGAAACGCCTCACAGATAACGGTTTTGACTATGTGTTTTTTACAAACAACTCCTCGCAAAACGCCGCGCATTATATCGCCAAGCTGCGGAAAATGGGTATATCCATAGAGGACGGCAAGCTGCTCATGTCTACTTTTGTCTTGCTCGATTTTCTCGGCAAAAAATATGCTGGGCGAGAAAAAATCGGCGTTTTTGTCGCCGGAACAAAGGCTCTGATGGACGATTTTATCAAGGCGGGCTATACACTCACGGACGATGCTCCAGAGTTTGCCGTGCTCGGCTTTGATACGGATATGGATTATGGCAGGCTCACGAAGCTATGCGATTTTGCGCGCTCCGGTGTGCCCGTATATGGCGTCAATATGGACTACAACTGCCCCGTCCCCGATGGCTTTATACCCGATTGCGGCTCGCTCGGCGCCGCGGTGACGGCCTCTTCCGGTATTGACATTGAGTATTTCGGCAAGCCCTCGCGCCGTGCCCTTGACTATATAATTCAAGAAACCGGTTATCGCGAGGATGAGCTTTGTTTTGTCGGCGACAGGCTCTATACGGATATTGCGATCACGCAGGGCACAAAAGCGCGTTCGGTCTTGGTTTTGTCGGGCGAGACAAAACGCGAGGATTTGAGCGGCTCGCCTTATGTGCCAAACATAATAGCGGACGACCTGCAAGACTTGCAGCTTTGATTTGGTCATTATTTACTTAATTACACATTAGCACCCGGTTTTTGCAATGCTTTGAGGAAATGTTTCATAATGAAACATTTCCTCTTTTGTGTAGTATTCGCGCTGTCTGTTCCGTTACATACTTCGCCTTGCGGCAAGCACGTAATTAATAGCCGGCTGCATATAAGAAATCATTACCGCTTGAACAGGAAAGAGCGCTCCGTATACGATTGCGCGAAATTTCAGCAAATCAGAAAGCCCTTCCCTGTTGAAAGCAAAGAGCCATAGCCATATAGTGTTCAAACCGAGATGAAAGAGAACCGTGACCGCAAACGCCGCGATAATCACTCTTATAAAGCCCGCTTTTTTATCTGTCTTTAATACCCTGCCGGTTTGATTGAGCATATCATTGCCCGGAGGATTTTTACCCGGAAAATGTATTCTGTAAAGGAAAACTCCGTATGTAAAGCCTATCGCAAACGCCGTTATCGTAATGCCCGGTATATACGGGCCCACCGGAAGAATATTTGCTCCCAAAAAATCAGCCACTGCCGCGCCAATTCCGGCATATACCGGCCCGTACATGATAGCGAGTATTACAATCGGTATAAAGCCAAAGCTAAGTTTTGCGTACGGAAAGAATACCCAAATGGCAAAATATCGCGACAGGATAAACTCGATTGCAATAAGTAGTCCGATTATCGCTATGTCTCTTGTCGCCGGTTTTCTGTCTATTCCAAGTATCATTTGCAGCTTCATGGTTAAGATTGTACCTTTATCTGACGTACTCGTCAAGTAAATCAGCACATAACGCGTTTGATTTTATGCTTTATTTGTGATAATCTGTGAAAATATTGGTTTTGCAAGTGATGGACTGCGGGAGGAAAATGACTATGTGGCAATGCCCTAAATATAAGCGCGGTGATTGGCTATGATAAAATTTGAGAACATAAGTAAAACCTACAAGACGAAAACCTCCGTAATCCAAGCCTTAACTGATGTCTCCGCTGTAATTGACGCCGGTGAAATCTATGGAGTGATCGGGTTAAACGGCGCGGGCAAATCCACAATGATTAAAATTCTTACCGGCATACTTAAACAAGATAAGGGCAAAGTTTTCATAAATGGCTTAGAGCCTTCCGCAAAAGAGAAATACCGCAGGCAATATTGCGTGACATACCAAAACTTTGGGCTGGATATGCATTTATCAGTGAGGAGCAATCTTGAATTACACGGAATGCTCTTTGGGTTGGGTAAATTTGAGCTAAAGAAACGGGTAAATGATGTTCTTTCAAGGTTTGACCTTGAGCAATATGAAAATTCACGCACAAATGAGCTGAGCGGCGGGTATCGAAAGAGGGTACAAATAGCAAGAAATTTCATGTTGGACGTGCCTGTCCTTATTTTCGATGAGCCTACGGTCGGTTTAGACCCAATAATAAAAAATTCGTTTTTATCGGATATAAAGAGCTATGCAAAAAAGGGATGTACTATTGTAATTACGACTCAGGTTTTAGAGGAAGCGGAGAAACTATGCGATAAAATTGCGGTGCTCCACAAAGGTAAAATATTAGATGTCAATACGCCTCAAATATTCAAAAGCAAATACAGCAAACAAAATCAGGCAATATTGTACACAGGGCAAATTGACGATGCTCTCATTTTAGAGGTACAAAAACGGTTGGATAAAGAAACTGACAGTTTTACAAGCGACAAGTTTTGCATAACAATAACAAGCACAAATGACACGGCTTACCTATTAGAGCTTGTCAATAAAATTTCTTCTTCGATAAAAATAAGAATAAACAGCGTAGAGATAAAAAATTCATCGCTCGAAGATGTATTTGTTTCTATAGCCAAGGAGGATTAGCGTATGTGGAGTGGGATAAAGGCTTGCCTATACAGGGAAATAAAGAACACCTCATCTTCACCGAGGTTTATTGTGGAAAATTTAATGAATCCATTGTTTACGCTATTTATTTTTGGCGTGATAATGAGCAATGCTATCGGGAGCATAACGTCAGGCGGTCAAGAATTTAGTTATTTGCCATATTTCATGGTCGGGACTATAAACCTAAGTTTATTGACAAATTCGCTGGTTATGGCCACCCGTGTCTTTTTAGACAAGTATATCGGGTTCTTTGACGATCTTTTGAGCTATCCGGTAAAGCGCGTCAGCTTGATTATCGGGCGCCTGTGTTATAATTTGTTAATTTCATTGCTTCAAATATTAGTCATGTTCGTGGTTGTGTATATCTTTTTCCCAAACGACATAAATTTAGGGTTGCCCTTGTTCTTTTTTCTGCTCGTTTCGCTAATCAGTTCAAGCGCATGGTTCTTTGTCCTGATGTATATTTCGCATGTGCTTAGAACGCAGGATGGGTTTAATACATTATATTTTCTGTTGATGACGCCGCTGGTTTTCTTGAGCTCAGTTTACTATCCGGTTGAGAGTATGCCAAATGTGCTAAAGCAAATAAGCATTATAAACCCATTGACTTGGGTGACGGATGTCAGTAGATTTTTCCTTTTGGATTATCAGGCAAGCGGCGTACCTTTTAAGATTATAGGCATAAGCGTATTTGCCGTAGCATCTTTTATACTGGCAGTGCGTAAGATTGATAATTTATAAAAAAGCTAAACATTGGGCTTGTCAGGTTCAATTTTTATAAAGTGAATATCCGGCAAGATTATCTTTGTTTCGTCCTTGTTCGGATCCGCTGTTTTTTTCCACCAAACAATAAGCCGAACAATTGCGAACTGGGGAATATATCCTCTCTCCGCTATTTTATCATCAGTTTTATCAAAATCATAAGACCCCGCCTGTCGGCAGACAAGCTTCTATAAGCGGTGGGATATTTCAACAGTATGTCCAAAGCCATTTTTTCAACAACGACTGATTATAACACACTGAGAAGCAATTTGAAAACAGGAGAAAGGTTTGATGAACTTGAGTCTTGTCTTTTTTCAGGCGAAAAATTTCATTTTCCTCTTGAATTGTTCGGCTATTCGATATATAATGCTAACTGCAAACTGATTTTCGTGAGGTGCTGTGATGGAATTTAATTGGATAACGGCGCAAGAAGCCGCAGAGGCTTGGGGAATTACCGATAGGCGAGTTCAAGTTTTATGTGCTAATGGACAAATTGAGGGTGCACTCAGGCTAAAGCGCGGTTGGCTCATTCCAAAAGGCACACAAAAGCCCGCAGATGGGCGAGCGAGAAACGGGCGCAAACCCGCTGTACGCCCAAAAGATAACAAGGATAGATAACTTTTGCAGAGGGGTAAAGTGATGAGCGCTAATTTTGATGTAAGCATAACCGACATACTCGCTGCCCCGGAGGGTGAACACTTCGAGTTTAAGGAAGCGAAAAACCGTTATGACTTCGAGGAAGCGGTAAAATATTGCTGTGCATTGGCAAATTGCGGCGGCGGCAAACTCGTCCTCGGCATAAGCGATAAACGCCCCCGCAAGGTTGTTGGAAGCAAAGCATTTGAGCAGCCGGAACGCACTTGCAAAGGTATGATGGATAAATTGCGCGTCCATGTGGATTTTCAGCTTTTTAATCACGAAAACGATCGTGTCCTTGTTTTTGAAATTGCCTCCCGCCCTGTTGGACTACCTGTGCAAGCCGATGGCGTTGCGTGGTGGAGGATTGGCGACAGCCTTGTACCTATGCCTGAGGATGTTCGCCGCGCTATATATGCCGAATCCGGGCATGATTTTTCGGGCGAGATTTGCAAAGATTTGACCATTGACGATTTAGACCGTAACGCGATAGAGATTTTCCGTAATAAATGGGCGGAGTACAGCAGCAATAAGCGCATAGCAACGTTATCTGTGGAACAATTACTCCGCGATGCTGACATTGTAAACGACAAAGGTGTAACCTATGCCGCTTTGATTTTGCTTGGTAGGCGCGAACCGCTTTTAGAGTATCTCCCGACTGCCGAGGTGGTGTTCGAGTATCGTCCAACCGAAGCGTCGGGTCCGGCTAATCAGCGAGAAGATTTCCGTATAGGTTTCTTTAATTACTATGACCGCATATGGGAACTTACGAACCTACGCAACGACAAACAGCATTATCAAAAGCAGTTTGCCATGCTTCCCGTGCCGACTTTCAACGAAATAGCTGTGCGCGAAGCCTTGCTCAACGCAGTAAGCCATCGCGATTATCAAATAAAAGGAAGTATCTTTGTAAGGCAGTATTCTCGCAAGTTGGTTATCGAAAGTCCGGGTGGATTTTTACCGGGCATAACGCCGGAAAACATTCTAAACAGACACGCAGCCCGTAATGGGCGAATCGCCGCAGTCTTTCAACTTTGCGGACTTGTGGAGCGTTCCGGGCAAGGAATGAACTTGATTTATGAAATGTCGGTTAAAGAAGCAAAACCTTTGCCGAGCTTTACAGGCTCGGATGCCCTGTTCGTGAAATTAACGCTCGATGGGCAAGTCATTCACCCGCGGATGCTCGCGTTACTCAAAGAAATCGGCAATGACAGGCTAAGTGTTATGACTACCGACGATTATCTGCTTTTGAGCGCATTGTTTCGCGAAGAAGATTTACGCGCCGTTGACCCTGCACGGTTCAAGCATCTTGCAGAGCTGGAAATCGTGAAGTTTTCAGAGCATGGTGTAGAGCCTTCAAACGGCGGTGTGATTTTGGTAATCGGCGGCCAATCGGCAACGATTGCCGATAGATTGCCGATTGAAAATGCCGATAGAACGCAACGTGTGGTGGATTACATGGCAAACCATGATAATGTCACTACAGCACAGTTGGCAGACTACTTGGGGCTTTCTCAGCGTACCGTTCGCAATATTTTGAAAGAGCTATTGGAAAATGGTTTAGTGGATAGAATGGGTAATTATCGACACGCAAAGTATATACTGAAAAATGCTAAATCCAAATAACCTCAAAGGGACGTGAAAAAATGCTCTTTTTCTTACAAAACCGCAGGAAACGCTTGTTTTGATAGGCGATACGCCCGGCAGTCAGCGAGCATTTATGTTTGATGGTAAAGTAACCGAAGGAGATGAAAGTGATGAAATCATATCGTAAGGAATTGACTTTCCGCTATAGAAAAGGGACTGCGGGAGGAAAATGACGATGTGGCAATGCCCTAAATGCAAGCGCGAGTTTAAAAACTCGCAGCAAGATCATTATTGCGGCAAGGTAGAAACCATCGGCCAATATATTGCCGATCAAACCGCGGAAGTGCAGCCAATACTTAAAAAAATCTACGAGGTCATTCGTGCCGCCGCGCCCGGAGCAACGGAAAAAATATCGTGGCAGATGCCGACATTTTGGCAAGGCGAGAACCTTATCCATTTTGCGGCGTTCAAAAACCATATCAGCATTTTTCCCGGCGGTGAGGCTTCCGCAGCATTCGCCGATAAGCTGACCGAATATAAGGTGGCAAAAGGCACGATTCAATTCCCGCTTAACAAACCGCTCCCGTATGAAATCATAGACGAAATCACACGTTGGCGGGTATCATGCGTCGAAAAAAAGAGCAAACTTAACGATAGAATTTACGAATACTGCGTGCCCTCCCTCAGCCGCAAACGGCTTTGATTCTTCCCATCGCCTCGATGAGGTTTTCCCTATCGCCAAACGCCGTCAGCCGCAAGAACCCTTCGCCGTTTGCGCCAAACCCCGCGCCGGGAGTTGCGACCACGCCGGCCTTGCACAGCAAAACGTCAAAAAACTCCCATGACGACATACGACCCGGACATTTGAGCCAGATATAGGGCGCGTTCTTGCCGCCCGTAAACCATATGCCAAGCTCTGTCAACGCGTCGGTGATTATCCGGGCATTTTCGAGATAATACGAAATATCGCCCTTTATCCGCTCCATGCCGTTCTTTGTGAAAACCGCCTCGGCGCCGCGTTGGACGACATAAGAAACCCCGTTAAATTTGGTCGCCTGCCGCCGCAGCCATAGCTTGTTCAAAGACTCCCCGTCTCTCATCAGAGCTTGCGGAACGACGGTATAACCGCACCGCGTGCCCGTAAACCCGGCGGTTTTGGACAGCGAACAAAACTCGATTGCGCACCTGTCCGCGCCGCTGATTTGATATATGCTCGTCGGCAAATCTCTGTCTTGCACGAAAATCTCATACGCGCCGTCAAATAAAATCACGGCGTCGTTTTCGAGCGCGTAGCTGACCCACCGCTCAAGCTGCTTTTTGCCGTAGACCGCGCCCGTGGGATTATTGGGCGAGCATAAATAAATAATATCCGCTTTGACACCGCTTTTTGGCATGGGTAAAAAAGCGTTGTCCGCGTTCCCGTCCATATAGATTATCTTCCGTCCCGCCATGATGTTTGTATCCACATAGACCGGATAGACCGGATCGGGGATAACCACGGTATTGCCTGATGAAAAAATATCCAGGATATTTGCGAGATCGCTTTTCGCGCCGTCGCTGACAAACACCTCATCCTCGCGCAACGCTACGCCCTTTTTTGCATAATATCCGCAAACGGCGGCGCGTAAAAATGAATACCCCTCATAATCGCCGTAGCCGCGAAAACTCTCCGCCATACCCATCTCGGCGACGGCTTTGTGCATAGCGTCAATGACCGGGGGCGCGAGCGGCCGCGTGACATCTCCGATGCCGAGCCGGATTATTTTTAAATCGGGATTTTCCTTTGAGTGCTTTTTGACCTTTTCCGATATGGTTTGAAAAAGATAGCCCTCTTTTAGATTTTGGTAGTTTTTGTTGATGTTCATATATCAAACCCTTTCCGACTCATGGGACTTTGCCCCGCCGCTATTAAGCGGCGGTTTGCCGCCCTTACCAATCCCAAAAACAAAGGATGCGGCTTGTTTGGGCGGCTCTTAAATTCTGGATGAAACTGCACACCGATAAAAAAGCTCTTGCCCGCAAGCTCGATTGTTTCAACGAGCTTGCCGTCGGGGGACGTGCCGCTTAAAGTTAGCCCGTTTTGCGTGAGTGCCTTGCGATAGTCATTGTTGACCTCAAATCTGTGGCGATGCCTCTCTGTGATATTCGCTCTGCCGTAAAGACCAAAAATCAGCGTGTTTTCCGCGATAACGCACGGATACGCGCCGAGCCGCATAGTCCCGCCGCTGTTTTCAAGCCCCGCCTGACCCGGCATGACATCAATGACCCGGTGAGCACAGTCCCCGTCAAACTCGCCCGAGTTTGCGCCCGCGAGATTACAGACATTTCTCGCAAACTCTATCACCGCTACTTGCATACCGAGGCAGATACCCAGATACGGGATATTCTTCTCACGCGCAAAACGGCAGGCTTCAATCTTGCCCTCTATCCCCCTATCCCCAAATCCGCCCGGCACAATTACGCCGTCTATGCCGCCGAGCAAATTCTTTGCGTTTTTGCCTGTCACCTCTTCGCTGTCAATCCAGCTTATTCGCACCCTCGCGCCAGTCTCAAAACCCGCGTGGTTCAAGCTCTCGATGATAGATAAATACGCGTCGTGCAGGCGCACATATTTTCCGACTATGGCGATAGTTACTTCTTTTTCCCTTGACGCTATCTTTTTTGCCATATGACGCCACTCGCGCAAATCCGCCTCGGGGACAGACAGCCCCAGCTCGCGGCATACGACCGTGTCCAATCCGTTTTCATGCAGCATTAGAGGAGCTTCATACAACGACGGCAAGGTGATATTTTCGATCACGCAATCGGGCTTTACATTGCAAAAGAGCGAGATTTTTTCGCGAATACTATGCCCCGCCGGTTCGTCCGAGCGCGCAATGATGATTTTTGGCGCAATACCCATAGACTGGAGCTCTTTTACCGAGTGCTGGGTGGGCTTTGATTTGTGTTCGCCCGACGCCTTTAGATAAGGTATGAGCGTCACATGGATAAACAGGCAGTTTTCGCGGCCTTTTTCGAGCGAAATCTGCCGTATGGCCTCGATAAACGGCTGACTTTCTATGTCGCCCGCCGTACCGCCGATTTCCGTTATGAGCACGTCGGCGCGGCTGCTTTCCGCTCCCGCGTAGATGAAATTTTTAATTTCCTCCGTGACATGGGGGATGACCTGCACCGTTGTACCCAAATAAAACCCCGCGCGTTCGCGTTCCAAGACGCTCCAATATACCTTGCCGGATGTAAGGTTGCTGTGTATGCTCAAATTCTCGTCAATAAAACGCTCATAATGCCCCAAATCAAGATCGGTTTCCGCCCCGTCGTCGGTGACGAACACCTCACCGTGCTGGAATGGGTTCATCGTGCCCGGGTCAATGTTCATATAGGGGTCTAATTTCTGCGCCGCTACTTTCAGGCCGCGCTGTTTGAGCAGCCTGCCGAGCGAGGCGGCGGTAATACCCTTTCCCAGCCCGGAGACGACGCCTCCCGTTACAAAAATATATTTTCTCATTTTGAAGTTCTCCAATCTCGCCTTTTTTGCGCTTGACTATTCCCACTCGACCGAGGCCGGGGGCTTTGACGTTATATCATAGACCACGCGGCTGACGGTATTTATTTCATTTGTGATCCTTGACGATATACGGCCGAGCACTTTGTGCCCGAGCGGAGTGTAATCGCAGGTCATAAAGTCGTCCGTCGTCACGGCGCGGATAGCTATTACATTTTCATATGTTCTGCCGTCGCCTTTGACCCCGACAGAGCGCGTATCGGTCAGCACGGCAAAATATTGGCCGGGACGGCTCTTCAAAGCGTCTATTTCCTCACGGACAATGAGGTCTGCCCGGCGCAGTATGCTTAGCTTTTTTTCCGTGACCTCGCCAATGACGCGTATCGCAAGGCCGGGTCCGGGAAACGGCTGGCGGTTTACAAGCGTTTGCGGCAATCCGAGTTTTCTTCCCAAAACACGCACCTCATCTTTGAAAAATCCGGACAGCGGCTCTATGATTTTGGTAAATGATAAGCTGTCGGGCAGCCCGCCCACGTTGTGGTGGCTCTTTATGGTCGCGCCATATTCTTTGCCCGACTCGACAATGTCCGGGTAGATAGTTCCCTGCGCCAAATACGGGATTTTGCCTTGTTTATCGGCCTCTTCCTCAAACACCCGGATAAATTCTTCGCCTATGCGCTTGCGCTTGCGCTCCGGGTCTGTCACGCCTTTTAGTTTTGCCAAAAACCGCTCTTTGGCGTTGATGCGGATAAAATTTAGCCTGTGCTTTGAAAAAATCTCTTCAATCTCATTCCCCTCATTTTCACGCATAAAGCCGTGGTCAACGAATATGCAGGTGAGCTGTCCGGGTATGGCCTTTGCCAAAAGCGCCGCGCACACCGACGAATCCACCCCGCCGGAGAGCGCGAGCAGCACCTTTTGAGCCCCCGCCGCGCTTTGTATATGCCCGATTTGCGCCGCGATTGTTTCCTCCGGCTTATACCCGCCCGACGCGCCGCAGACATCATACAAAAAATGCCGCAGTATCTCCCGCCCGCCTTTTGTGTGCTTCGTCTCCGGGTGAAACTGCGTTCCATAAAAGCGGAGTTTATAATTTTCACAAGCGGCAATGCAGGTATCTGTGTGTGCCGTCGCCTCAAAGCCGTCGGGCAGGCGCACTACGGCGTCTTTGTGGCTCATCAAGGCGGTAAACTCAGGCTTTGACGGGTCTTTTGGCCTTACCGCAACGCGCCCGTATTCACCCATGCCGTCAGATTTGACCTCCCCTCCAAGCATGTGGCACATCATCTGCATACCGTAGCATATCCCGAGTATGGGGATTTTTAGCTTGAAAATCGCCGGGTCGCATTTTGGCGAACCGGGAAGATGCGCGCTAAAAGGGCCTCCCGTGAGGATAATCCCGACAGGCGCCAATCTTTTGACTTCGCTCGCGCAAATGTTTCCCGCCCGTATCTCAGAGTAGACCCGAAGTTTTCTCACAGCCCCGGCAATCAGCTCTTTATACTGCCCGCCAAAATCAAGCACCAATATCATCTCGCTCATTATACGGCATCCTCCTTTTTAAATCTCTACGATCCCCTCAAAAACCTTTACGCTGTCGCCCGTCATTGTGACGGTTTCGTCGGTATAACATATTATAAGCTCGCCCCCCGGCAGCTTTACCTTTATATCCGCGCCTTTGTCGCAATGACCGTTTAATACCGCCGCCACCGCCGCCGCGCACGCCCCGGTACCGCAGGCCCGCGTTTCGCCGCTCCCCCGCTCCCATACGCGCAGCTTTAGGCTGTTTTTGCCCGATAGCTCCGCAAATCCGGCGTTTACCCTGTCGGGAAAGATTTCGTCGTTTTCAAACAGCGGGCCTATCTGACGCAAATCCAAGCTGTCCGTGTCCGGGACAAATACAACGCAGTGCGGATTTCCCATTGATACGCAAGTAATCAAATACTCTTTGCCGCCGATGGTCACGGGTCTGTTTATAACACTCTCCCCGTCTATCTTTACGGGGATTTGCCCCGCCCGCAGCTTCGCTTTTCCCATATCCGCCTTTACCGACGATACCGCGCCGTTTTTTGTGTAAAGCGACAGCTTTTTGACGCCGCTTTGGGTTTCGATCCGCATTTGCCTTTTTGTGACAATGCCTTTGTCAAAGAGATATTTTGCCACACAGCGGATGGCATTGCCGCACATACCCCCCTCGCTGCCGTCAAGGTTGAACATTCTCATTTTTGCGTCAGCCGTATCGGAGTCTGGGGGCAAAATCAGCACAACGCCGTCGCCGCCCACGCCCGTATGCCTGTCGGAGAGGTATACCGAGAGCGATTCCGGTGAGTTTATGGTAAATCCGTCGCAATGGATATATATATAGTCATTTCCGCAGCCGTGCATTTTAGTAAATGGCAGTTTTACGCGCTCGCTTCTCAGGCGGTTTATATCCACCAATTCCGTATTTATCTCACTGTAGCCGGACAGTAAACTGCGGGCAAGCGCGCCTGCCGTGTCTGCCGAGGTCAGGCACGGGATTCCCAAGGCGCACGCTCTCCTGCGCAGCTTTACGTCATCAAGCGCGGGGTCGCGGCCTTTTTCGGAGGTGCATATCACATAGCTTATCTTTTTGCTCTCGAGCAATGCTTCGGTATTGTTTACGGGACATTCATTGATTTTCTCGACAACCTCCGCAAAAAAGCCTTTTGAGCGTAAAAACGCCGCCGTACCGCGTGTTGCGTAAAACGAAAATCCGCAAGCGGACAGCTTTTCGGCGACGGGGACGATTTTTTCTTTGTCGCCGTCGCGCACCGTTATCAAAACCGCGCCGCTTTTTTTCATATTATATCCCGCCGCGAGCAGGCCTTTATAAAGCGCCTCTTCAAGATTTTTTCCGATCCCGAGCACTTCTCCGGTAGATTTCATTTCGGGGCCGAGATGTGTGTCTAAGCCCGCCAGTTTTTCAAATGAGAAAACGGGAACCTTGACCGCCGTATACGGCGGTATTTTTGCGATACCCGAAGCGTACCCGAGCGCGGAAAGTTTTTGCCCGACGCTCACTCGCGTCGCCAGCTCGCACATCGCAATACCCGTGACCTTGCTGATGTACGGAACGGTGCGGGAGGCGCGCGGGTTGACCTCTATGACATATATTTCGCCGCCGCACAGGACATATTGAATGTTTATAAGCCCCTTTACATCAAGCGCCATGCAGAGCGTTTTTGTGATTTCAAAAATCCTTTCGGCCAAATCGTCATCCAAGTGCAAGGGCGGATATACGGCAATGCTGTCGCCGGAATGGACTCCTGTGCGCTCGATATGCTCCATGATGCCGGGTATCAGAACGTCTGTGCCGTCGCATATGGCGTCAACTTCTATTTCCGTACCCTCCATATATTTGTCAATGAGCACCGGGTTTTCCTGTTTTGCGCGTAAAATGACTTCCATATATTCGCGAATATCCTCCGGGCCAAACGCGATGATCATATTTTGCCCGCCGAGCACATACGACGGGCGCATGAGCACGGGATAACCGAGCCTATTTGCCGCTATGAGTGCTTCTTTTTCCGTCAGCACGCCCTCGCCCTCGGGCTGTTTGATACCAAGAGTCTTTAAGAGCGCGTTAAAACGCTCCCTGTCCTCGCAGATGTCAATGCTCTCGGCTGATGTGCCGATGATCTGCACTCCGCGCTCGTGCAGCTTCTTTGTCAATTTTATGGCCGTACCCCCGCCAAACGACACAATGACGCCGACGGGATTTTCCATCTCCACGACGTTCATAACATCGTTTACGCAAAGCGGCTCAAAATACAGCCTGTCTGCCGTGTCAAAGTCTGTAGACACCGTTTCGGGATTATTATTGATGACGATAACCTCATACCCCATATCTTTTAGCGTCCACACCGAATGTACGCAGGCATAATCAAACTCGATCCCCTGTCCAATGCGTATCGGCCCGCTGCCAAGCACGATAATTCGCGGCTTTTGGCTTTTTTCAATAAACCCGAGAGCTTCGTTTTCCTCTCCGTTTTTGATGGAATAAAAATAGGGCGTCTTGGCCTCAAACTCACCGCCGCAAGTATCAACCATCTTGTATACGAGCTGATTTTTGTCCGCCGCCTCTTGCTCGGTGCTTGATAAATCAGCTATATTTTTCAGCCCGTGCAAAAACCAGCGGTCTACCTTTGTGACA
This sequence comes from Oscillospiraceae bacterium, assembly GCA_009777235.1. Classification (GTDB taxonomy): domain Bacteria; phylum Bacillota; class Clostridia; order Oscillospirales; family Oscillospiraceae; genus WRMH01. Next base: position 70,838 of record WRMH01000005.1, on the reverse strand, counting down.
AGATGTATCTCGTCTATGCTTACTCCGCGTTTTATGGCTTCATAGAGCACGAAAATACGCTCGTCCGTGACATCATCGAGCAGCTTTTTGATTTGCTCATCTGTTTTTGACGCAAGCGCGGGAAGCGACAGCGAAGACAGTCCAAGCTCCGCGCCGCGTATGGCTTTTAATAACGCCTGTTCAAAATTATCCGCTATCGCCATTACTTCGCCCGTTGCTTTCATCTGGGTACCTAAATCTTTTTGCGCGTATACAAACTTGTCAAAAGGCCATTTCGGGAGCTTTACCGCCACATAGTCGAGCGCCGGCTCAAAAGCCGCGAATGTGTTTCCGGTGACGGCGTTTACAATTTCATCGAGCGTATACCCTATGGCGATTTTTGTGGCGACCTTCGCTATGGGATAGCCCGTCGCCTTGCTCGCGAGCGCGGAGGAGCGCGACACGCGGGGGTTTACCTCTATGACGGCATATTCAAAGCTATGCGGATGCAGCGCCAACTGGCAATTGCAGCCGCCCTCCACGCCAAGGGCTTTTACAATATCCAAGGATGCCGTCCGCAGCATTTGGTATTCCCTGTCTGCGAGCGTGACGGCGGGGGCTATTACTATGCTGTCTCCCGTATGTATGCCCACTGGGTCAAGATTTTCCATCGAGCAGACGGCGATGGCGTTACCGGCGCGGTCGCGCATGACCTCAAACTCGATCTCTTTCCAGCCCGCAATGGATTTTTCCACCAATATTTGTTTTATGGGCGAGCACTCAAGCCCAAAAGCCGCAATCTCGCGAAGCTGCGATTCGTCGGCCGCAAAGCCTCCGCCGCTGCCGCCGAGCGTAAACGCCGGGCGCACGACGACGGGATATCCGAGTTTTTTTGCAAACGCGGCCGCTTTTTCCACGTCGCTCACGATGGCGGACGGCACGACCGGCTGACCGATATTCATCATCGTTTGCTTAAAAATCTGCCTGTCCTCGGCTTTGTCTATCGTCTCGGGAGAAGACCCGAGCAAACGTATGTTCATTTTTTCAAGAAATCCGCTTTTTGCAAGCCTCATGCACAAGGTCAGCCCCGTCTGCCCGCCCAGTCCCGAAAGAATGCTGTCGGGTCGCTCCTTTTCGATGATACGCTCAACAGTCACTTGGGTAAGAGGCTCTATGTATATCTTGTCGGCAATATTTTTATCCGTCATGATCGTAGCCGGGTTTGAATTGACAAGAACGATCTCGATCCCGTCCTCACGCAAGACACGGCAAGCCTGCGTGCCCGCGTAGTCAAACTCCGCCGCCTGCCCTATAACAATGGGTCCCGAGCCAATTACCATGACTTTTTTAATATTTTCATCGAGCGGCATAAGTAAAACGCCTCCTGTTTTAATGTGCGGATTTTTTAGCGATCCTTTCGATAAAGCGGTCGAACAAAAAGTCTGTGTCAAACGGGCCCGCGCGGGCTTCGGGGTGAAACTGCACGGAAAACGAGCTTCCATAATCTATGCCCTCACAGGTCTTGTCATTTACGTTGACAAAAGAGCATGAATCCGCCGTCACCGCATAGCCGTGGTTTTGGCTTGTGATATATACTCTCCCGGTGGCGAGCTCTAAAACCGGCTGATTTGCGCCGCGATGCCCGAATTTGAGCTTGCGCGTTGTAAATCCGTTTGCCAGAGCCATAAGCTGATGACCCAAGCAAATGCCAAAAATCGGAATATCCGTCCGCCATAGGTCGCGGATTGTCTCTACGATACCGTAGTTTGCCGTGTCCGCCGGGTCGCCCGGGCCGTTTGTGAGCATTATTCCGTCCGGCTTTATGCTCATGATTTCTTTTGCCCCGCTGCCGCACGGGAATAATTGCACTTCACAGCCCCGCGCCGTGAGCGCGTCCGCTATTGATCTTTTCGCGCCGAGGTCTAATACGGCTATGCGGTAATTTTGAGGCGCGGCTTTGGGAGGACTCGGCGGCGGTACATCTTCGGGGAGAGGGCAAAGCGGCGCGGCTGATTTTATGGAGACCGCGCTCACGGCGTTTTTGAGAACGTATTTTTTTGCCTGCTCGCAATCGGCCTTTGATGGCAATGACAGCATGATTTTTCCATTCATCACGCCGTTTTCCCGAATGACGCGGGTGAGGCGGCGCGTATCAATACCGCACAGCCCCGCTATGCAACGCTCTTTCAAAAATCCGCCAAGACTCCCGGCGCTTCTGAAATTTGAGGGGTTTTGGCAAGGATATTTGACGATATACGCTTTTGCCGCAATCATCGCGCTCTCAAAATCGCCGGGGATAACGCCATAGTTTCCGATCAGCGGGAAAGTTTGAAGGACAATTTGCCCGTAATAGCTGGGGTCTGTGAGGGTTTCCAAATATCCCGTCATGCCCGTAGCAAAGACGACTTCCCCGACGGCCTCATGAACGCTTTCGCCGAGCGCGCCAAAGGCTTTGCCCTCAAAAACCTCTCCGTTTTCTAAAATCAGATATGCCGTCATTGTTTGTCCGATCCTTTGCCTAATTTGGTGTATAAAGCTGCTTGTAAGGGTTTTTTGCGTTGGGTTTTAGCACATAATATCTGTCATTCATAAGCGCGTCGGCGTCCGCGCCAAAGTTTTCGGCAAACTCGGCGATATATGGCGCAATTTCTCTCAAATCCTCGCCGCTTGCTATTTCTTCCGTGACCTGCGCGGGGAGATATTCAAGTTTCTTGTCCGTTCGGATAAATATTTTGCCCCCGTGCATACCCGTACCCGTAAAATTGCCGATAGGGACATCCTCGCAGCCGAGTCCGAGCACCACGATCAAGCCGCCCGCGAGGTATTCACCCAGAAAGCTCCCGACCGCGCCGCCAATAATGACGGCGGGCTTTTTATCCTCGTATTCTTTCATGTGTATACCTGTCCTGTACCCGGCGTTTCCCCGCACAAATATATTCCCGCCCCGCATTGCATAACCGAGCGCGTCACCCGCGCTGCCCCTTATGATGATTTTGCCGTCGTTCATCGTGTCTCCGACGGCGTCTTGCGCGTTGCCGTTTACAATGATCGTCGCGCCGTCCAAATACGCTCCAAGCGCGTTGCCCGGCGTCCCGTTTACGGTAATCGTTCCCTCTTTCATGGCGCATCCGATATACCTCTGTCCAAAACAATTATCAATTTTCATGTATTTATTCCTCCCAATTTTGCTGACCTTTCATTTTGGGTAAATGCCATGAGGCCGGGCTTTTCGCATATAAGGGGAAAATCTATCGTATCAAGCGGCGTGCGCTCGCGGATAAGGCTTGTATAAATCCCGGCTTTTTCCACATCGCCTATGAGGATATATCCGTTTAGAGCATTGTCCTTGTAAAACAGCCGTTTATATCTCACCTCGCCGGTCTTGTCACCGTCCGTTCCGTCTGTGCCCTCTTCGTAAACCTCGCCGTCATAGCTGCCTGCCGTCACGATATGCAATCCGAAAAATCCGACGGCATTCATGGGGATCGCCTTGTCAAATATTTTGTCTCCCCCCGCCATGTTGATTCCGGCACATTCCCCTTGCATATAGGCATTTGGCAATAGCGCCATGACACGGCTTTTGCCGCTCGACACATCAAGAGCCTCGGCGCAGTCTCCGGCGGCATAGATGTCCGGCGCGGAGGTTTCTGACCTTTCGTTTATCAATATACCTCTTTTAATATCCGCAATCTTGTCTAATAGCGCGGTGTTTGGCCGCACGCCCGAGGCGAGCACAAGAATATCGAAATTTATCTTATCTTCGCTTTCCAACACGGCGTTATTGCCGTCAAAACGCTTGATTTTCGCGTTTAGCGCAAATACAATGCCCTTGCTTTTAAGATACCGCAAAACTAACTTCGCGCCGCCGTCATCTAATATATTTGGTAAAATGCCCGAAGCAATGTCAAGCACCGTTATCCGCGCCGCTTTTTTGATAATACCCTCGGCGCATTTAAGACCGATCAGCCCCGCGCCGACGATCAGCACATGCTTATCCGCTCCGAGCATTTTATCCAATTTTTTTGCGTCATCAAGGCTCATAAATGTTGTTTTGTCTTTTACCGTGCCGAGCCCTTCAAATGGGGGTATAACCGCAAGAGAGCCTGTGGCGGCAAGCAGTTTGTCATATGGTATGCGGCTGCCTTTGGATAAAATCACCTGTTTTGCCGCACTGTCAATCAAGGCGGCGGTTTCGTGCACGAGCTTACAGCCATGTTCGTCATAGAAGCTGTCTGCGCGGTATTTCATTTTTTCTTCCGTCACCTTGCCGAGCAAAAGATAGGAGATGAGAGGGCGCGAATATGTATGATACGGCTCGTTTGTTATGACGGTAATTTCACCTTTCGCGTCAATGCGCCGTATGCCCTCTACCGCTCCGATCCCCGCCGCGGAGTTTCCTATGATCACATATTTTTTCATGCTCTCTCCTCATATACTATAGCTCCGTTGGGACAGCCCCTTACGCAAGCCGGAATACCTTCGGATGTACTCACGCATAGCTCGCATTTTTGCACCGCCCCGTCGCCGGATGCGGATATTGCTCCGTAGGGGCAGAGCGTAATACAGGTATAGCAGCCCACGCAGCGGTCTTTGTCTATCGTGATGACTGTGCCATCCATGCCGAGCGCGCCGGTGATGCAGCCTTTTACGCACAAAGGCTCCCGGCAATGGCGGCAGGACACGGCAAAGCTGATGCCGTCCGCCTCTTCAATGTTGATTCTCGGCTTAATATCGCAATCCTTTAACGCCCGCGCCATATCTTTGCCGTTTGTTCCGGCAAAAGCGCAGTAATATTCGCACAAATGGCATCCTATACACCACTGTTCATTTACAAAAACACGCTTCACGCCCTCACCTCATCACCAAATAATCATCCCGCCCCGCTCCGACCGACACATATGTAATCGGGCAGCCAACGGCGTTTTCTATATACTCAATATATCGCGCCGCCGCGCCCGGCAGCTCTTTTGGCTTGCGGCACTTTGATATGTCGGCAAAAAATCCCTCAAGATACTCATAGACAGGCTTTGCCCGCAGTAAATCGCCGCCTGTGGGAAATTTGTCCGTTTTCTTTCCGCAAATCTCATATGCCGTGCAAACGGGGATTTTTTCAAGATACGAGAGCACGTCGAGCTTTGTCAGCGCGAGCTCGTCCGCACCCTGCAAGCGCACCCCATATCGGCTCGCCACGACGTCAAAACCGCCCACCCTGCGGGGTCTGCCCGTCGCCGCGCCATATTCGCCCCCGGCTTCGCGCAGTTTTTTTGCCTCGTCTCCAAACATCTCCGCCGTAAACGGGCCTTCGCCCACACAGGTAGAATAGGCTTTCATCACGCCGATAACCCGCCCGAGCTTTATTCCCGGAATACCCGCCCCTATGGGCGCGTATGCCGCGAGCGTTTGTGACGAGGTCGTGTACGGATAGATTCCGTAATCAATGTCCCGCAGCGCGCCGAGCTGCGCCTCAAGCATTATCTTTTTACCGTCTTTGACGGCATCTGTCAAATACTCCGTCGTGTCCGTTATATACGGATAAAGCCGCTTGCCATACTCGCCGAGCCAGTTCATTTGCAAAGTCAAATCCGTGTTTTCAAAACCGTAGCTTTTTAAAGTGAGATTTTTCCACTCAAAAATCGCGGCGGCCTTATCTTTTAAGGTCACGGCGTCAAAGAGATCGCCCATACGCAAACCCTTTTTCATATATTTATCGCCGTATGCCGGCGCGATACCGCGCTTTGTAGACCCGTATTTTTTATCCGCGAGCCGTTCTTCCTCCAAAATATCCTGCGTCACATGAAAAGGCATACATATAAAGGCTTTGTCGCTGATTTTTAGCGTATTTGGCGTGAGCCTGACACCTTTTTTCGCCAAATCCGAAAGCTCCCCGCACAGATGCTCTATATTGATGACCATGCCCGCTCCGAGCACATTTACCGTGCCCTCGCGCAAAACGCCGGACGGGAGCAAGTTGAGGACAAATTTGCCTTTTTTATTGACAATGGTATGCCCCGCGTTATTGCCTCCCTGATAGCGGCAGATAATATCATATCCTTTTGAAAGCAAATCAACCATTCGGCCTTTGCCCTCGTCGCCCCAATTTATACCGACCACTGCTGTTAGCATAATTTCACCTACTTTGTTATGGCGTTATTTTCGCCTCTATAGATTATAGTCTGTAGTCTGTAGACTACAGTCTGTATGACTAATATTTTTGTGCGTATCTAAGATCGCCCGAAGCTCGGACAAAAATTCCTCTGTTTGCTCCTTTGCCCTGCCCGTGTAGTTTTCAAACCGCAAGAGCCCGTCTATCTCATCGGCGGTCAAACCAAAAGCGGCATCGTTTTGTATGCGCGTTATCAGGTCGTTTTCTTCGCCCTCTTCTTTGATTTTCCTTGCGGCATTTGCCGAGTGCACGCGCAATCTCTCATGGAGAGCTTGGCGGTCGCCGCCTTTTTTGACGCAGTGCATCAAAATATTTTCAGTCGCAATAAAAGATAGCTCATCTTCTAAATGCTTTTTTATCATTTTTGGATAGACTCTAAGGCCGCCCGCTATATTAGCGGCAAGGGTGAGTATTTCGTCCGCCGCCAAAAACGCCTCCGGTATGGCTATGCGCCGGTTTGCCGAATCGTCGAGCGTGCGCTCAAGCCACTGCGCGCTCGCCGTCAGCGCGGGATTTAGAGCGTTTACCGTCACAAAGCGGGCAAGGGACGCAATGCGCTCACTGTCTATGGGGTTTTTCTTATACGGCATCGCGCTTGAGCCGACCTGACCGCTTTTAAAAGGCTCTTCAACCTCTTTGAGATGGGAAAGCAGTCGTATATCATTTGAAAACTTGTACGCGCTTTGCGCAATGCCCGATAAGACGGATAGTGTGTAATAATCTATTTTTCGCGGATATGTCTGCCCTGTGACGGGATATGTTTCATCAAACCCCATCTTTGCGGCAATTTTCCGCTCCAGCTCAACTACTTTTTCATGGTCGTTTTCAAACAAAGACAAAAAGCTCGCGCCCGTGCCCGTCGCCCCTTTGCACCCTGCCAGCTTTAATCTGCCGAGCGTAAAATCAAGCTGTTCTAAGTCAAGGAGAAAATCATACATCCACAGCGCGGCGCGTTTTCCCAGAGTGGTTGGCTGCGCCGCCTGAAAATGCGTATAGGCGAGGCAGCTTACGGCTTTGTGGTCTTGGGCAAAATCATACAGCCGCTCAAGCAGGTCAATGAGCAGTTTTTTGATATGCGACAAGGCGGAGCGCATGAGCAGTATGTCGGTGTTGTCTCCCACATAGCAAGACGTCGCGCCAAGATGAATGATGGGCTTTGCGAGCGGGCATTTTTCTCCGTAAGCGAGGATATGAGCCATCACATCGTGGTTTGTCTCGCTTTCAAATCGCGCCGCCGCCTCATAGTCAATGTCCGTGATATTCGCTTTCATCTCGTCAATTTGCGCCCGGCTTATCGGAAGCCCGAGTTCTCTTTGGCTCTCCGCCAATGCCACCCACAGCCTGCGCCATGTGGAAAACTTATTGTCATCGGAAAATATATGCCGCATTTTTTCACCGGCGTATCTTTTGCACAGCGGGCTTTCATATCTGTCGGTCATCTTTCTCTCCTCTTTCTTTTAATGCGTAATTACTGGTTTTTCGGATATTTTCTACTTATCCCCCGCGTGTTTTATCCCCAAAACATCAAGCTCTTTTTCATTTAGGCCTACGCCCCTGAGCATCAGGCGGTTGCCCTTTAGGCTTTCTATGGAATTTATACCCATTCCGCCGAGCATTTCTTTGATCTCATGCCGCCAAGCGGTCAGGAGATTGTAAAGGCGCGTATACCCGATTTCGGGGTTTAAGCGTTTGACCAATTTTGCTTCCTGCGTGGCGATTCCCCAATTGCATTTTCCGCTGTAGCAAGTCCTGCAAAGATGGCATCCGAGCGCAAGCAGCGCGGCTGTGCCGATATACACGCAGTCCGCGCCGAGCGCTATGGCCTTTATGATGTCGGCGCTCGAACGTATGCTGCCCCCGGCAATGATGGAAATATCGTCGCGTATGCCCTCATCACGCAGACGCTGATCCACGCTTGCCAAAGCAAGCTCGATCGGTATACCCACATGGTCACGCGTGCGCGTCGGCGCGGCTCCCGTGCCTCCGCGAAATCCGTCAATGGCGATTATATCAGCCCCGCTGCGGGCAATTCCGCTCGCTATAGCCGCCACGTTGTGGACTGCCGCTATTTTGACGATGATCGGCTTTTTATAGCCCGTGGCTTCCTTTAGCGAATAGACAAGCTGCCGCAAATCCTCAATTGAATAAATATCGTGGTGCGGCGCGGGGGAAATGGCGTCGCTCCCCTCCGGTATCATTCTGGTACGGGAAATATCGCCGATGATTTTTGTGCCCGGAAGATGTCCGCCGATACCCGGTTTTGCGCCCTGACCCATTTTTATTTCAATCGCCGCGCCGCTGTTTAAATATTGCGGATGGACTCCAAATCGCCCCGACGCGACCTGAACGATGGTGTTTGCGCCATATTGATAAAAATTCTCATGCAAACCGCCTTCGCCCGTGTTGTAACAGATTTCGAGCTTCTGCGCCGCCCTCGCGAGGCACTCATGAGCGTTGTAGCTGAGCGACCCGTAGCTCATGGCGGAAAACATCACCGGCATTGACAAACAGAGCATTGGCGGCAGATTGTTTATAAGCTCCCCGTTTTTTCCCCGCTCTATCTCCCGGGGTTTCGCGCCGAGAAAAACCTTTGTCTCCATGGGCTCGCGCAATGGGTCTATCGAGGGGTTTGTGACTTGGGACGCGTTGATCAAAATCTTGTCAAAATACACGGGATGTCCGCAGGGGCTTCCCATGCTCGACAAGAGCACGCCGCCGCTCTCTGCCTGTTTGTACAATTCATTTATCGTTTTGCTGTCCCAGTTCGCGTTTTCTTTATATGTGTTGCCGCTTGAAACGATTTTCAGCGCGCGCGTGGGGCACAGGGCAACGCAGCGGTGGCAGTTGACGCACTTTGTATCGTCGCAGGCCATTTTGCCAATATCCTCAAGATATTCGTGAGCTTCATTGGCGCATTGGCGCTCACACACGCGGCAAGCGATACAGCGGTCATAATTTCGCGCCGCTTCATATTCGGGATATATAAAATTTACTGCCATTTTGTCTCACCTCCGCTCAGATAAAATCATTTCTCTTGGTTTAAACAAATGATTACCGGTTGTCCGCCCTTTGGCGCCCAGACCGCGTCCAGATTCGGCTCAATGATTCGCATGGCCGCCTCTTCGCTCGCTATATATACGATGTCGCCCTTTTCGCCGACCACCATGCTCCGCAGCTTCAATCTGTCGCCGAGTGCCATGAGGCCGCCCTCAAAGCCGACAAGGATAGAAAACGGCCCCGTGATGAGCTGTGCGGAAAATGTCACGCGCAAATATTCATGTATTTGCCGCTTTTTTGGCGTCATGCGCTCTATTGTCTTCCAAAACGGCGCGGCGATGACCGATGCGATTTCTTCAAAGGTAAGCCCTTTTTTCCTATGCAGGTAATCTATGATATATGTGATTACCTCCGTGTCGGTTTGGAGCGTGCATTTATATCCGTACATTTCTATGGCGCGGCGGTTTGCGTCATAGGATGAAATCTCCCCGTTATGTACAACGGAATAATCTAACAGGGCAAACGGATGTGCCCCGCCCCACCATCCCGGCGTGTTTGTCGGGTAACGCCCGTGCGCGGTAAAGCACCAGCCTTCGTAATCCTCAAGACGGTAAAACCGCCCCACATCCTCCGGGTATCCGACCGCCTTAAATACACCCATATTCTTGCCGCCGGAGAACACATACGCGCCCTCGATATGCGTGTTTATGCGGAACATACATTTTGCGGTAAATTCGCGCTCGTCCAATTGGCTTTCCGCGAGCTTTGTTGGCAGCGGCGTGACGAAATACCGCCAAATCAAAGGCTCGTCGGTGATACCTTTCATTTTGCGCGTCGGAATTTTAGAAAGGTTTATGATGTCAAAATGCCTTTCTAAAAATTCCTCACATTCCCTTTTTATATGAGAAGAATCGTAGAATATATGCAAGGCATAATAGTCTTTATATTCGGGATATATCCCATACGCCGCGAATCCGCCCCCCAAGCCGTTTGAGCGCTCGCGCATGACTGCGATAGATTTAATAATAGCCTCGCCGCTCATGCGCCTGCCCGACTTGTCAATGATTCCCGATATGGCGCAGCCTGCCGGTATTCTGATTTGACCTTCCTTGTATCTGTTTTCGCCGTTTCCATAGCTTTGGCCTATATTGCTTTGCCCCATGCGAATACCTCTTGATGTCCTCCGGGAAGCGGAGAATATCCGCCTCCCCCTTTTTATTACAAAATCAACGCTTACACTATGCTGTACAGGAGCTGCCCGTATGCCGGCAGCGGCCAGTATTTTCTGGCAATGACGGTTTCGAGTTCGTCCACGATCAGCCGCAACTCCGACATGGCGGGGCAGATTTTGTCCCTGTAATATTGCGCGTGAGCGAGTATTTCCCGGTCTTCTTTTGTCTCCAAAAGCACCTGTTCAAGAAATGTCAGCTTTTTGAGCAGACAACCGGACAGCTTCGCTATTTGCCCGAGCAGATGTTCTTCGAGCGCGATACTGTGCCCGCCGCATGATTTTTTGTTGTTTATAAGCTCCGCCACCTCGTTTTGATAGCTGATACATGCCGGGATTATCTCGCCCTTGACCAAATCAACCATTGTGAGGGCTTCTATATGAAGCGTCTTGCAGTAGCTTTCAAACATGATCTCACAGCGCGAATGGACTTCCGTTTCGGAAAACACATTGTGCCTTGTGAACAGCTGCACGCTTTTGCGCGAAGTAAACTCCGGCAGCGCGTCTACCGTGGTTTTCAGGTTTGACAGTCCGCGTTCCGACGCTTCCACTACCCACTCGTCCGAATAATTGTTGCCGTTGAACACGATCCGCTTATGCTCGCTATAGGTTTTCTTGATGAGTCCTGCCAAGGCGGATGTAAAGTCGTTTGCTTTTTCCAGTTCGTCGGCAAATTGGCGCAGAGATTCCGCAACCGCCGTATTGAGTACGATGTTCGGACCCGCGATGGAAAAAGCCGATCCAAGCATACGAAATTCAAATTTATTGCCCGTGAACGCGAAAGGCGAGGTGCGGTTGCGGTCTGTGCTGTCTTTCGGAAAATGCGGGAGGACGGTCACGCCGATTTCCATTTGATTTTGCCCTTTGTCCTTATAACTCTCCCCGGCTTCGAGCGCTTCTAAAATCTTGGTCAGCTCGTCTCCAAGGAACATTGACACGATGGCGGGCGGCGCTTCATTCGCGCCGAGCCTATGGTCATTTCCGGCGCTTGCAGATGAGACGCGCAGCAAATCCTGATACTCGTCCACCGCCTTGATGACAGCCACCAAGAAGAGCAAAAATTGAGCGTTTTCAAAAGGCGTCTCGCCCGGTTCGAGCAGATTTCCTCCTTTATCTGTGGTAAGCGACCAGTTGTTGTGCTTGCCGCTCCCGTTGACGCCCGCAAACGGCTTTTCATGGAGCAGGCAAACCATATTGTGCCTGTTTGCCACGATTTTCAAAAGTTCCATAGTGAGCTGATTTTGGTCGGTGGCTATATTTGTCGTCGTGAAAATCGGCGCAAGCTCATGCTGGGCGGGCGCTACCTCGTTGTGCTTTGTCTTTACGTAAACGCCGAGCTTCCAAAGCTCCTCGTCCAAATCTTTCATAAAGGCCGACACCCTCGGCTTTAGGCTGCCGAAATAGTGATCCTCCAGCTCCTGTCCTTTTGGCGGGCGCGCACCAAAGAGTGTCCTCCCGGTATATACCAAGTCCGGGCGTTTTAAAAATATGTCCTTGTCAATCAAGAAATATTCCTGCTCCGGGCCGATCGTCGCGGTCACTCGGGAAACTGCGTCATTACCGAATAATCCGAGTATGCGCCGTGCCTGTTTATCAAGGGCTTCCATCGAGCGCAAGAGCGGCGTCTTTTTGTCAAGGGCTTCGCCGCTGTAGGAGCAAAACGCGGTGGGAATACACAGTGTCCCGTCCTTGATAAAGGCGTAGGATGTGATGTCCCAGACAGTGTAGCCTCGCGCCTCAAACGTGGCCCGCAGTCCGCCGGACGGAAAGCTGGACGCGTCCGGCTCGCCCCGCACCAGCTCTTTGCCGGAAAATTCCATGATGATTTCACCGTCTCCCGCCGGAGAGATAAAGCTGTCGTGTTTTTCTGCCGTAACCCCGGTCATGGGTTGAAACCAGTGGGTAAAATGCGTCGCGCCTTTTTCAACCGCCCATTCTTTCATGGCGTTTGCCACTGCGTTTGCAATGTCAAGCTCCAAATGCGCCCCCTGCGACATGGTTTTCTTCAATGCCTTATAGACATCTTTTGGCAGACGCTCGCGCATGACCGTGTCGCTAAACACCATGCTCGCAAATAGTTCCGGTATCTTTTTCATAGTAAGCCTCCTTATATATTGTTTGATTTATTTGTGATAGCCTTTTATTCATCGCCGGAATGTTCATCCTGCAAGGCATCGTAGCCCTCTTCTCCTGTACGGATTTTTATGACGTTTTCCACATCGTAGACGAAAATCTTACCGTCGCCGATATTGCCTGTATATAAAATGTCTTTGACCGTTTTGATCAGCATACTTACGGGAATCTTGCTGATTACAACGTCTATCTGGATTTTTGGCAAAAGCGGAACCGCCAGCGGCACGCCGCGATATGTGTGAGAATGTCCCCTTTGCACGCCATATCCCATCACGTTGGTAACTGTGATTCCCGTGATGCCAATTTTGTCGAAAGCATCTTTTAGCGGCTCGAACATTCGCGGTTTGGTGAGGATAGTTACCTTTGTGAGCTTTTTGCCTGTTGATATGTCCGTGACCTCGATTGCCGCATCCTGCGCCGCTGCAACAGTCACAGCCGTCGCCGCGCCCGCCAAGCCGCCGGCGTAAGTGCCTGCGGTCAAGGTATGCAGATTGGTATTGACGACCGGCATAAAGTCCGCATAGCTGCTCTCTATGCCGTGTTCGGTCGAGTCAAGCCCCAAAATCTCGTCCTCGATTGACGCCCGCAAGCCGTGAATTTTCTTTACCAAGAAGAACGCTATGCTCATTGTTACGGCAGTCCACGCCGCGATAGACAGCACGCCAAGCGCCTGAACCCCGAGCAGACCCGCTCCGCCTCCGTAAAACAGGCCGGCCGCGTCCGAGATAACATCGTTTCCCGCCGCAATCGGCTTTGCAAACAATCCAACAGCAACAGTTCCCCATATGCCGCAAACACCGTGAACGGCCACCGCGCCGACAGGATCGTCAACGCACAGCTTCATGTCAATAAATTCAACCGCCAAGACGACCAATATACCGGCGACCGCCCCGATTACAATCGTGCCGAGCGCGTCCACATTTGACGTTCCCGCCGTTATGCCGACAAGACCCGCAAGCGCGCCGTTTAACGTCATTGATACGTCGGGCTTGCCGTTTTTCAGCCATGTAAACGTCATTGTCGCCGTAGCTCCGACTGCCGGAGCTATCGTCGTGGTCAAAAAGATTGATCCGAGCTGAGACACATTTTCTGCCGCCGCTCCGTTAAAACCGTACCAGCCAAACCACAGGATAAAGCAGCCGAGCGCACCGAGCGTCAGCGAGTGTCCCGGTATGGCGTTTGCAATCTTTTTTCCCGTAGCTTTGTCTACGGTATATTTGCCGATACGCGGGCCGAGTATTGACGCGCCGATAAATGCCGTGATACCGCCCACCATGTGGATAGCGGACGAACCGGCAAAGTCAATATAGCCCATCTGTGCCAGCCATCCGTTTTCGTTCCATACCCATCCGGCCTCTATCGGATAGACAACAGCCGTGAGTATCACCGTATAGATACAGTACGCGCTGAATTTCGTGCGTTCCGCCATCGCGCCCGACACGATTGTCGCCGCCGTTGCGCAAAACACTAAGTTGAACACGAAGTTTGAAAAATCGAAGTTTGAAAAGTCTGTGAAGATTCCCAAATTCGGAATACCAATCACTCCGAACAGATAATCCTCGGCGCACATGATACTAAAGCCAATCAATAAAAAGGCTATCGTACCCATGCAAAAGTCCATCATATTTTTCATGATGATGTTGCCGGCGTTCTTTGCCCGCGTAAATCCGGCTTCTACCATCGTAAAGCCGCATTGCATGAAAAACACCATTCCTGCCGCAAGTAAAAACCAAATACCGAAATCCATAATAATCATCCTTTCATAATCAAATAAAATAGGCGACCGCTCCGCCGCCATCATTGGCAGGGAAGCGCACACCATTGTACGCGCAGCGTTTTGAAACCCCGGGAAGAACCAAAAAAAGATGAAGCTGCGGACACCAGTCCGCAGCTTCATTGCTGCTTGCTTGCGTAAGTATAAAACACCGCGCCTTATTTGTCAACCATATATTATGCCATTATTTTAACAAAATCATACAAATTTTTTATGCAACTTGTTCATCCGGTGTAAGATACACAGTCTTTTGTCGCTTAGGTAACAATGCAAAAAAAGAAAAACAGTCTCAAAAGGTACACCTTTTGAGACTGTGTATAACAAAACGGATTATAGCATAAATCAATATAAATGTCATCAAAATAATACAAAAATCGGCACATTTTTGAATTTTGTGCCGTTTTTTCGCTTTTTGCAAGCTGCATTTTTACCGTCCCAAAAGGTGTACCTTTTGGGACAGGTGTGCGACATCTATAAAAATTGGAGGGTTTATAATGAAAAAGGGAAATACAAACAAAGAAGAGATGACGGGTGTAGACGGTGTTGAGTCCACCCCGCAAAACAAAAAGAAGAGTTCAAAGAAAAAAATCATTTTAATTATCGCAGCTTGCGTGTTGCTGCTCTTTTCCGTTGTTTATTGCGTAAACACACAAAACAAGCCCGAGCCCAAACCCAAAACCTATATTGATGTTTCGGACAAAATTTACTTAGGAAGCACAAATAAATTTGAAACTCAAGAGGTTGCAGAAGCTCTGCTTACATCAAAAGGCATACCCTATACAGTGGCAGACGCCGGAACAACTTCCGAGAGCTATCTTGCCGAAGTAAGCGCGGAGAGAATATCCGGTTCCGATGTGGAAAACGGTCAGGGCGGATATTATGTAAACAACGGTGAAACTGTCGTTTTGAAGGTATTTACTTACGTGGAGCCGCAAACGCCCGACCCGACGCCAACGCCAACAGTCGAGCCTGACAATAATGGCGGAACTGATATTATCAATAGTCCGGGTAACGCCGACCCAACGTCAACGCCGCCCTCCACGCCGGACGGTGCGTCGCCAAGTCCGTCACCGTCTTCATCAACCCCCACTCCAGTACCGGAACCCACACCGACTCCGGCTCCCACTGCTTCACCAAGCACGTATAACTGGCAGCAATTTTTGAAGGATTATGAGAAGTGGATTGATGACTATGTTGCGTTTATGAAGAAATATCAAGCAAATCCAACGGATTTGTCACTCTTGACCGATTACCTATCATATATGGAAAAGTTAACTGAATGGTCGCAAAGGGCAGGCGATGCAGAACTGGAACTTGCGAACAATCCCGAAGCATTAAAAGAATACTCTGAAACGCTTGCAAGGATTCTTTTAAAACTCAACGATATTAATTAGGGGGATTACGCGCAATGGCTATTGTTGAGGTAATCAAATACAACGGCGGGAAAGATGTTTTCGCTTGGAAATATCCAAGCGAGGAGCTTGGCACATGGACGCAGATCATAGTAAATGAGTCACAGGAAGCCGTGCTATATAAAGGCGGACAGGCTCTTGACATTTTTGCCGCCGGACGGCACACGCTGTCCACAAACAATATACCATTCCTTCAGCGGATTGTAAATCTGCCCTTTGGCGGACGTTCGCCTTTCGCGGCGGAGGTCTGGTACATAAACAAACTTCATTCATTGGACATCAAGTGGGGAACACCGACGCCTATCCAGTTGCAAGACCCAAAGTATAACGTGTTTGTGCCGTTACGCTCCTTTGGTCAATTCGGTATTCAGATTGGCGACTCAAAGCAATTTTTGACAAAATTTGTCGGGACGATGCCGTCGTTTGACAAGGATAATGTCATCAAGTTTTTTCGTGGCCTATACCTCACAAAAGTCAAAGACGCTATTTCGTCATACCTGATTAAGAAAGGCGTAAGTGTGCTTGAAATCAACGCGTATTTGGGCGAGCTTTCGGAGCATTTGAAAGAAGGGATCATGCCAACGCTTGATGAATATGGCATTAAGTTACTCAATTTCTATGTCAATGACATCAATGTGCCGGAAGATGACCCAGCCGTAAAGACGCTCAAAGACGCGCTGGCGAGACGGGCAGAAATGGATATTGTCGGATACAGCTATGTGCAGGAGCGTTCATTTGATACGCTTGAAAGTGCCGCAGCAAATCCCGGCTCTGCCCAATCAGGACTAATGGGAGCGGGTATCGGACTGGGAATGGGATTGGGTGTCGGCGGCACTATGGGCGGAGCAATGGGTGGTGTCGCACAAAATATCAATATTGCGGAAATAAAAAAATGCCTTGCTTGCAACGCGGACATGAACGCCGCGGTTCGTTTTTGTCCGGCCTGCGGAAACGATACGCAAAAAGCGGTGCCGGTAAGTGCAAGTGCGGGAAACACAACTGTTTGCAGTGAGTGCGGCACTGATTATTCTCGAAAATATAAGTTTTGCCCACAGTGCAGTAATCCTTATAATCCATGCGTGTCTTGCGGCGCTGATATGAAAAAGGGCGTGCCTGCTTGTCCATCGTGCGGCAAAGCTGTTCCGAAACCATGCCCAAAGTGCGGCATTCCTATCGAGAATGAAAAAACAAAGTTTTGCACTGAATGCGGCGAATCCCTCATTAAGAAATGCAACGATTGCGGAGCGCAGATAGATGGCAATCCAAAGTTTTGCCCACAGTGCGGCAGCAAGCGGGAGGCGTGAAGATGAAAAGCAGAAACGGTATCATATCAATAGGCATTATTGGCGCAATCGTATTGGCGCTTACATTAGCAGCATTTTTTCTGTTAGGCATTGAAAAAAGCACCGTAAACATATGGGCGCTGTCTTTTCTGCTTCTCTCCATATGCGCGTTGTTTGGAGGGTTGATTTGGCTTCGCTTTGCAGGTTCACAGCATAGCAAGGTTTTTCTGAAATTAGGAGTTACAACAGCGTTGACGTTATATTTCGGCGTTACATTTGCCAGCGTATTTTTTGCAGGCTTGCTCAAAGAAAAACTAAATACGTTTATTCTGATGGAGCTTTCTATAATCGCCCTGTTTGCCATTATCATTGTCGCTATCCTCGCGTTTTCTCGCAGGGTTGCGCGACGTAATGAAATAGATACGGCAAAAGTAGGAAGCAATGAGCCGAAGAGGGGAGGGTTTTAAGATGGCTTTAGGCAAACGCATAGCAATGATTTATTCTCTTTTCATTTATCGGGAGGAATTGTAATGGCAAAGGCCGGGAAGAAAGAAAAGAAATCAATGGCTTGGGGTTGGATCATCTTTTGGTTCATTCTATTTTGGCCGTTGGGTATGTTGTTTCTGCTTGGAAAAATAAGCAAAGACAAAGCGACTATTATGAAAGACAGCAATAAGGTCACAATAATGTCATTTGTGCTTGTGGGCATAGGTGTCTTTATTTTTTCGAGGGTACTGAATACCGGCGGTACATATAACTATTTATGGGCATTATCGCTTATCGGCGGCGGCGTGTGGACTTTCTTTAAGGCAAGAAAGATGAAGATTGACGGCGAACGGTACAAAAAATATATTTCGATAGTCATAAACCAAAGCCAAACCTCGATAGACAATATAGCGTCTGCGGTCGGTATACCGTATGACGCTGCCGTAAAAGACTTGCAGAAAATGATTGATACCGGATATTTTACCGGCGCATATATTGACGTAACTCAAAGGGAAATCGTCTTGGCGAAAACTGTTCAAGTGAAAGAATCTACCTCAAAAGAAGCTGACTCACTCCCTCCATCTGCCGTTCAAGTACAAGAGAGGATTGTTGCTTGCAGCAGTTGCGGAGCTAATAATAAGGTAAAGGGTCATGTTGGCGAATGTGAGTATTGCGGCTCTCATTTACAATAAGAACAGCTATGTATAATCCGGACTCGTTTTCATCGCAAGCTCAAACACGCGAGACTCCGCTTTTTATCGCCGCCTTGCTTACCGCTTCGGCTACGGCCACGGCGACGGATTTATCAAGGGTGCAAGGGACTATACATTCTGCCGACAAATCCTCATCGCGGATATATTCGGCAATCGCCCGGGCGGCGGCGAGCTTCATCTCCTTGTTAATATCGGAGGCTTTCGCATCCAGCGCACCTCGAAATACGCCCGGAAAAGCGAGCGCGTTGTTGATTTGGTTCGGAAAATCACTGCGCCCCGTGCCTACGACCGCCGCGCCGCCCGCCTTAGCGAGTTCGGGCATTATCTCGGGAATCGGATTTGAGAGCGCGAAAACGATCGGGGCGGGATTCATGCTCTCCACCATTGCTCCGGTCACACATTCTGGCGCGGACACGCCGATAAAGATGTCCGAGCCTCTCATCACATCACACAAAGCTCCCTTGCGGTGCTTTTTGTTTGTGATTTCGGCGATTTGCCGCTTTTCATCGCTAAGGCCGTTTCTGCCTGCGTAAATCGAGCCTTGACGGTCGCACATAATTATTTCATTCATGCCGCACTCGAAGAGCAGATATGCCGTCGCTATGCCCGCCGCACCCGCGCCGTTTATGACGGCACAAACATCTTTTATCTTTTTTCCGGTGAGACGCAGAGCGTTTAGTAGCGCCGCGAGAACAACTATCGCAGTACCGTGTTGGTCGTCGTGGAAGATCGGAATATCACAGCAATCTTTCAGACGCCGCTCGATTTCAAAACAGCGCGGCGCGGATATGTCCTCAAGATTTATCCCCCCGAAACTGCCCGACAGCAAGCGCACCGTATTGACAATATCATCTATGCTTTGCGAGCGAATACACAAAGGCACCGCATCCACATTTCCCAGTTCCTTAAAGAGTACGGCTTTCCCCTCCATCACCGGCATGGCGGCCTCCGGCCCTATGTCGCCCAAGCCGAGAACTGCCGTCCCATCCGTCACGACGGCAATCATATTGTGGCGGCGAGTCAGCGCGTAGCTTTCCCGGGCATCACGCATTATGGCAAGGCACGGCTCGGCGACGCCCGGCGTATACGCGAGCGACAAATCAAGGCTTGTATTCAAAGGCACCCGGCTGACTACCTCAATTTTACCTTTCCAGTCTGTATGCTTATTTAATGATTCGGATGCATACTCCAAAGTTATGACCATTCCTTTCCCTTACAATCAATAGCGACAATCATCGGCAGATCGCGTATTGTCAGCTTATATATCGCCTCCGGGCCTAAATCCTCAAAAGCTATCACCTCTGCCTGTTCTATACAAAGCGCGGATAACGCGCCCGTCCCTCCCACAGCCGACAGGTAAACCCCTTTGTATTGCCTGATTGCCCGTATGACCGCCTCGCTCCTTGCGCCTTTCCCGATCATCACGCGCAGCCCCTCTTGCATGAGGCGCGGCGCATACGCGTCCATTCTGCGGCTCGTTGTGGGACCTGCCGAACCGATGACCCGTCCGGGCGGCGCGGGGCAAGGCCCGGTATAATAAATCGCGCAGCCACGCGGATCAAACGGGAGCTTTTTTCCGCTATCGAGCAGCTCTATCATGCGTTTGTGCGCCGCGTCCCTGCCCGTATAGACGGCGCCGGACATCAGTACATAATCGCCCGCCCGCAGATTTTCAATTGCCGCATCAGATATAGGTGTCGTCACATTGACAGGTTGCATAACAGCTCTCTTTTCTATTTAAATATCCGCAGCTTCATAAAACCGCCGTTTTGTGCCTTGTCGCGTGGCATCCGATATTTACAGCAACCGGCAATCCCGCGATATGCGTGGGATATGTCATAATATGCACGCCCAAAGCCGTCGTCCGTCCGCCAAAACCGGAAGGTCCGATACCAAGCTCATTTAGGCGCGCAAGCAGCCGCCTCTCGGCATTGGCCCAAAACATATCGGCATGGACGCTTCCGACCTCGCGCAAAAGAGCCTGCTTTGCGAGCAGCGCGGCCTTTTCCATAGTTCCCCCAATCCCGACACCCACAATTACGGGCGGGCATGGGTCAGACCCCGCGGCACGCACGGTCTCCACAATAAAATCCTCCGCTCCCTTAATGCCGTCGGAGGGGATAAGCATACGCACCGCGCTCATGTTTTCACTGCCAAAGCCTTTTGGCATGACGGTTATGCTCACTTTATCACCCGGTTTGAAATCATAATAGATTACGGCGGGAGTATTATCCCCGGTATTGACGCGCCGTATCGGGTCGCTCACTATACTGTTTCTGCAATACCCGTTTTTATATCCCTGCCTGACTCCTTCGTTGATCGCCTCGTTTATATCACCCTCGACATGAACCTCAAAGCCGATTGTCACAAAGACCACGGCCATTCCCGTATCTTGACATATGGGCAGCTTTTCGCACCCGGCGGCCTTTGAGTTTTCTAAAATCATATCGAGAGCCATCATGGCCGCGGGCGCGGTTTCGCCGCGGCGGGCATCGCAAAGCGCCGCGTAAATATCATCGCCGACAGAGCGATTTGCCTCTGCGCACAATTTCGCAACGGTTTTTGTTATCTGTGCTGTTTTTATCGTTCTTGGCATTTTTACGGCCCTTACATTTTTTCAAGAGCCGACACGCCGAGCAATTCAAGGCATATCTTTATAACCTGACGGGTTGCGGCGGCAAGTTTCAGGCGCGATAAAGCCAGCTCGTTTTGTTCGCCCTTTATACGGCAGGAGTTGTAAAACTTGTGAAAACGCGAAGCAAGCTCTATAACATATTTATTTATGCGCGACGGGTCGCAGTCGCGGGCCGCGAGAGTGATTTCTTCCGGCAGCAGCGATATTTGCCTGATAAGCTCCTTTTCTGTTTCATGGCGGAGCAAATTTGTGTCTATCTCCCGGATAGGCAGCACAAGGAGCCCTTCGTCCGCAAGGGCTTTTATGAGGCTGCATATTCTCGCATGGGCGTACTGCACATAGTAGACGGGGTTTTCGCTGTCTTGTCTCACGGCAAGCTCCAAGTCGAAATCCACCTGACTGTCAGGGCGCGCGTTAAAGAAAAATCTGCACGCGTCAACGGGGATTTCATCGAGTAAATCATTTAGCGTGAGAGCTTTTCCCGTGCGCTTAGATATTTTGATCGTCTCACCGTCTCTTATTATACGCATCATCTGCATAAGCAAAAAGTGCAGTTTGTTTCCGTCAACGCCCAAAGCGGCGCACAGGCGCGGGGACGTCATGGTAGCCATCAGCCGCTTTGAGTGGCCGTGATGGTCGGCGCCCCATAGGTCAATCGCTTTATCAAAGCCCCGCTCTAATTTGTTTCTGTGATAGGCTATATCTACGGCATAATATGTAAAAAATCCGTTTGCTCTGCGTATTACTTCGTCTTTTTCGCCGCCAAGCTCGATGTTTTTTAGCCAAGTCGCGCCGTCTTTTTCGTATAGCAGCCCCGCCTTGCCCAAAAGCTCTACGGTATTTTCGACAAATCCGCTTTTGTGCATCTCGCTTTCTGAAAACCATTGATCAAATTTTATGCGATAACGCTCAAGGTGCTCTTTCATGAGGGCTATATTGTGCGATAAGCCAAAGTCAATAAATTTTTGTATGCGCTCTTGCTGCGGCAATGACAGCAGGCTGTCCGCATCCGTGTCGTATATCTTTTGCGCGAGAGCGCGAATATCGTCGCCGTGATATCCGTCGTCGGGAAACTGTACATTTTCCTCTCCGAGGCAAAGCTGCATATATCTGGCATCTATGGATTTGCCAAAGAGGTCTACTTGATTTCCCGTGTCGTTTAGCAAAAATTCGCGCCAGACATTATATCCCGCCTTTGAGAGCACGCCGGCCAGCGCGTCGCCAAGCGCTCCTCCCCGGGCGTTTCCGACGGTCATAGGTCCGGTCGGGTTTGCCGATACAAACTCTACCATGACGCGCTTACCGTTTCCGATATTTACCGTGCCGTAATCTTCGCCCATTTCGTCAACAATGTCAAGCGCCTTGGCATACCAGATTTCTGATACGGTAAAGTTTATAAATCCGCCTCCCGCCACCTTGACGGACTCAAAAAACGTGCCGTCAAGATTTATATTTTCCGCGAGTTTTTCAGCGATGGCTCTCGGCGGCATTCGCATAGCTTTCGCCGCCGCCATAGCGTGTGTCGCGGCATAATCGCCATGCGACGGGTCACGCGGCACTTCCACCTGACCGGCAAGCGGCGCGCCTGATGGAAGAGCACCCTCTTTTTGCGCTTTTTCATATGCCTTGTTTATAATTTCATTTATTTGGTTTTTTGCGTTTTCTGTTATGTTCATAAGGCAACCTTGTGTAATTTTCTCCGGCTCAGACGTCTCGCCTGCGCGGCCTACCCTACTGCGGCAGGCTTTTTATGTTGATCCGAAATAGGTTTTGACTGACGGCTATATTGTCCACCTCAATATCGTAACGTATTTCAAGATTTCCGCCATCGTCGGTCATATCCTTTTTAATGCTGTGCGTGTCAATACCCAGAAGTACCGATCCAAAAGGCGTATTGTACAGAAAATTATGCTTTTGCTTTTCGCAAAAAATCATATCTCCGCCCTCGCCAATTTCGCCAAGTATGCTTCCGCTTCCCATTATGTCGGTCGGCCTGATGAATGTGCTCATGTCGCCGCGCCGCAGTATGACGCGGTCGGGTTCGACATCAAAGGTCGTAAAGAGCCCGCCATGACCCATGACCGCGCCTTCTTCGTATCTGAAAGTTGATTTGCCGTCCGCTTGCAGATATTCGCCGTCAGTCATCAGCTCAAAGCCTTCGCCGTCTTCTTCGGCAAAAATCGGTAAGCCTTTAATTGATATCAGTACTTTTTTTACTCCGTCAATTCCATCCATTTTAATTTCGTCCATTCTTATCCATTATTCGAGCGATACTTGCCGTGCCATGCCGTGTATATCCGCTTTTAGAAATCTTGATGCCCGTGATTCAAAACCATCTGTGGCATCCGTAACAAAATAACTTATTTTACCTCTTGCGCCGCCGGATAGCAATCCTTTTTTTTCTAAATCCTTCGCTACCGTCTTTGCCGTCTGCGCCCCCGAATCAACAAGGGTTACTTCGCCGCCCACGACATATGATATGACATCAGTCAAGAGCGGGTAGTGCGTGCAGCCAAGTATGAGCGTATCAATGCCGTAATCTTTGAGTATGGTCAAATAACGTTTTGCCGTGCAGATGGCAATCTCGTCATCTTGCGCTGTAAACCCTTCTTCCGCAAGAGGTACAAAGAGAGGGCACGGAATCGAGCATAC
Organism: Oscillospiraceae bacterium; assembly: GCA_009777235.1. Lineage (GTDB taxonomy): Bacteria > Bacillota > Clostridia > Oscillospirales > Oscillospiraceae > WRMH01. Next base: position 47,383 of record WRMH01000005.1, on the reverse strand, counting down.
ATCAATGCCGGGGTCTAACTGCCGCAGCTTCGCCTCATAAGTCCCGCTTGAAATGGTGGCCGCTGTTCCTATGACGCCGATTTTTTTGTTTTTTGTGATTTTCACCGCCGCCTCGCATGGCGCCGTCACAACTTCGTATATAGGCATTTCATATGCTTCCCTCAGCGGCTCAAAGGCAACGGAGCAAACCGTGTTGCAGGCCACTACCATTGCTTTTATGTCAAAGCCTGCTAAAAAAGCGGCGTTTTGCGCTGCGTACTTTGTTATTGTTTCTTTTGAGCGCGACCCATAGGGTACTCTGCCCGTATCGCCAAGATATATGATGTTTTCATTTTTAATAAGCGCGGCCAAGGCTTTTACCATCGTAAGCCCGCCAAGCCCGGAATCGAATACACCTATTGAACGGTTGTCCATCTTACTTTCCTTACCTTGCGCATAACACATTCTTTCTTTGCGCCTCACCATAATATGCTAAAATAAAAAAATATTCAACCACTACATCTATATAATTTTGCTTGCCCAGAGCGGAAATTTTTCGTAAAATATAGCCATCTTGTAATCACAGAGAGGATTTACGCGATGAAAGATAATTTGTTTAAGTCATCTGAATATATGCAAAACAGGGAGCTGTCGTGGCTTTTGTTTAACGAGCGCGTTTTGCTTCAAGCCAATAGAGTGGAAACGCCTCTTCTCGAACGGCTCAAATTTATTTCGATTTTCTCAAATAACCTTGATGAATTTTTTATGATACGTGTCGGTTCACTGACATATTCCAAGCTGATAGACGGAAAAATCGGCGACGACCACACGGGCATGACGGCCAAAGAACAGCTTTTGGCAATATTTCATGCCGTCACTTCGCTATATACTCTCTCTGACGACGCATACCGTGCCGTCATGGACTCGCTAAAAAAACGCAAGATTGAGCTTATCTCCATGAGCGATGTTTCCGACGCCGAGCTAAAAAAGCTGCGGCAGTATTTTACACATAATATTTTGTCAATTCTTTCCCCCTCGATCATTGACCCAAAGCACCCGTTTCCGCATATACAAAACAAGCAGCTGCATATTGCCGTGACAATCGAAAAAAGAAAAGGCAGCACATTCGCGCTCATAGCCGTACCTTCAAATACGGAACGGCTGATATTTCTTGACGCCTCCCGCTTCGTGCTGCTTGAGGATTTGGTTTTGCATTTTGCTTCTTTGGTTTTTGCAAATTATCAAATATCGGAAAAATGTGTTATCGCCGTCACGCGCAACGCTGATTTTGATTCTGCGGCGGAGCTTTTGGACGAAGATATGGATTTTCGTCAACATATGAAGGCTCTGCTAAAAAAGCGGCAGCGTCTGGCTCCGGTCAGGCTTGAAGTTTCCGGTTCTATGAGCAAGGAAATGTTAAATTTTCTGTGCGAAAAGCTCACTTTAAAGCCTTCTCAAGTATTCCGGCCAAAAACTCCGCTCGATCTCAGTTTTGGCCTGACCCTCCACCGCCATTTTGACAGGCAAATCACCACCCCGCTCCTGTGGCCCGCGCATATACCCGCATACTCTTTGCCACGCGCCGACAGGGCGGATATGTTAAAACGCGCATACGGCGGCGACATACTTTTATCATATCCCTTTGACAGTATGTCCGCTTTTTTGTCAATGATACGCCAAGCCGTCGATGATTTGTCGGTATTATCTATCAAAATAACGCTCTATCGCATAGATGCGCAATCAAAGCTGATAGAATCACTTATTTCTGCTGCGGAGAATGGTAAGGAAATCATTGTTCTCATGGAATTGCGTGCGCGATTTGACGAAAGCAACAATATTGAATGGGCAAATCGCTTAGAAGACGCGGGCTGCCGCGTCATATACGGGCTTGTCGGCTACAAATGCCACGCCAAGGTATGCCTTATAACGCGCAAGGATTCTGACGGCGAGATTTCATATATCACGCAAATAGGCACCGGAAACTATAACGAACTGACCGCGAAGCTTTATACCGACCTTTCGCTTATAACTTCAAATCAAGAGATAGGGAAAGATGCCGCCGCTTTCTTTAGCAATATGCTGACGGATAATTTAAGCGGGCAGTACTCCCACCTTTGGGTCGCTCCAAACAGCTTTAAGTCAAATATGCTCTCGGCCATTGACAATGAAATTAAAAAAGCGGCAAGCGGCGGTCATGGCAAAATAACGATCAAATGTAATTCCCTGTCCGATATAGATATTATAAATAAACTTGTTGATGCCGGAAACTCGGGAGTTGAGGTTCTTATGAACATACGGGGCATATGCTGCCTTGTGCCGGGTATCGCGGGAATCACGGAAAATATACAGGCTGTCAGCATTGTCGGCAGGTTTCTTGAGCATACCCGGGTCTTTTGCTTCGGTGTCGGCGATGAAGAGATGATATATATATCGTCAGCTGACCTTATGACAAGGAACACCCTACGGAGAGTAGAGATTGCGTGCCCTATCCTCGATCCCTCTGTAAAGGCGCAAATAAGGCAAATGCTCGATATTATCTTTAGCGACAACATGGATGCCTGGGTATTAAAAGAGGATGGAAGCTATGCCTTGCGAGATTTTTCAGATAGTGACCATCAAATGAGTTCGCAGGAAAAACTGAGGGGTGACGCCGAATCTCATGCCGCCCGGCTTCTTGCGGCCGAGAGCATCGCCGCCGCCGTCGCCGCAAGCGCAAAGGAAAACGCAAATGCGACTGAAAAAACGCCTTTCTTAAAAAGGTTCTTTGGCTCGCGGGGATGAGAGGGTGGGGAGGCAAGAAGCCGGGCTTGCTGCTGGGGTTATGATATAGTGACCATGCGGCAGCGCTGTCTTTCTATTATGGTTATTGATAGGGATGGCGTAGAAAATTTATATTTATGGAGGAGGAGGCAGAAAGATGGCTTTCAAAGATAACTTCAAAGAGTTCAAGTCATTATGGGTAAATAGCGGTATCTTGTTGCGTCAAGTTGATGCAGAGGGAGACTTTGATGAGTTTGAAGCGATTTGGTCAGACTCAGACGCATTTAAGTATTATGAAGGGTATAGAAGCAAGCCAAACGCAGAGCAGATAAGGATAATTCTCAGCAATGAAATCAAAGGCTTTCAAAAAGCCAATAGTTATTGTTGGACTATCAGCAATAGCACGACAAATAAAGCAATGGGACGTATTCATTTTAATTCTTTTGAAAACAACAACACGTCTGCTAACATTGGTTTCTTTTTGGGTAGGGAACATTGGGGTAAAGGGATAATGTCAATGTGTATTTCACCTGTGGTTGAGTTTGGATTTAACACTTTGAAGTTGGAAAGAATTTATACAACAGTTGAGCCAAATAACATAGGGTCATGGAAAGCTCTTGAAAAGAACGGTTTTTTAAGGGAAGGTCTATTACGGCATTGTTTTGTGTTGCCCGATGGCTTGCATGATTGCTATATCTACTCACGGCTATATACAGATTGATACCCACCGGTAAGTCGCTGACGGGGCGCTAACGGGACGCGCAGGGGCGCGTCCCCTACAAAAACATCGCCATACTATGTACGAAACTGCTAGCTGGAATTTGGAAATCCTACACGAAACTGCAAGCTGGAATTTGGAAATTTCACACGAAACTGCAAGCTGGAGGCGTAATAATATACGCTTCCGGCTTTTTTGACGAGCGTTCTTTGGCATACTATTCACGCTTTTCTTTATTTGTGATGCGAAGCAATAGCCGATATTGTGACCACCTCAATTCGGCACACACTGTGTGCCGAATTGGAAACACTGGCTGATTCGCTATTAAAAATGGCAAACGATAGAAATACGCAATTGAAAACACTAAATTGATGGCATCCGGCAATATCTATGAAACAGAAATAAGCTGGTTTACTAGTTTATTTAATTAGCTTATTCTCTTTTACTCGGTTGATTTTCCAATAAAAAAAGCGTATAGTATAATTATAAGAAAGTTTGCAGGGGGTTGTAGCGACATGAAGCTGTATCTTGAAACGACCATCTTTAATTATTACTTTGACACCGAGCGGGACGGTCACGCCGATACAGTCCGACTATTTGAAGCAATCCGCGCCGGAAAGCATGAGGCATACACGTCGCTTTATACTATCGGTGAATTAGAGGACGCGGACGAACCAAAACGGAGCAAAATGTTAGCTTTGCTTGACGAATACAACATTACGGTTTTTAACACCTCTGACGAATCGGATTTGCTCGCAGACCTGTATGTTTCAGAGGGCATTCTTCCCGCAAAGTTTCGGTTGGACGGAGCGCAAATTGCCATATCATCCATACATGGTCTTGATTATGTATTGTCCTATAATTACAAGCATATCAACCGCACAAAAACAAAGCTTTTGACTGACCGTATTAACAATAAAAATGGGTACAGCAACGTTTTAATCTGTACCGCGAAGGAGGTTTTAGATGATGAACAATACGATACACAATAGCGACCTTGAGGATCGCCTTGACGCCACACGCATAAAACTTTATGAGCAAACAAAGGATATGACAACACAGGAGCGTGTCGCTTTCTTCAATAACAAAGGGCGGGACATACTGGCTCGGCATGGCATTAAAGCAAAAATAGTGGAATTGCCTGTTGTCCGGCGGCAAGTAGAGCCACAAGTCTAATCAAAGTCTAAACAAACCGGACATCACTCACATATTCCCCAAAAATACATTTTCCAAATATTGCCCGGCGGTGTTTTTCATTTCATACATGACACCGGCGGGCGTCGGAGTCTTGCCGATATATTTATATCTTGGAAAAAATCTTGTCAGGTGATACGGGATATTCGGGTCTATGCCCGAGAGCCATTTTGCAATATCTTCTATGTCTTCTTTTGTCTGCTCGGGCGTAATAAGTGTCGTCACTTCCACATGACAAACCTTATGCGCGGCCTCAATTACGCTTTTGACCTCTTTTGCCTTTCCTCCGACCATATTATATGTTCCCGCTTGATTTCCTTTAATATCAATGTTCATTGCGTCTACAATAGGCAGCAATTCACTTAGCGGACGGATATTGATATATCCGTTTGTTACGATCACGTTCATAAGACCCGCTTCTTTTATCAGCCTCCCTGTATCTCTCACAAACTCAAACCCTATCAGAGGTTCATTGTATGTATACGCAACGCCGATGTTCCCGTCAGGGACGAAAGTCATAGCGAGGCGGGCTATTAACTCGGGTGCCGCGTTTTGCATTTTGCTTTTATCATACTCGAGTGAGATGGCATAGTTTTGGCAAAACGGGCAATGCAAATTGCAGCCGTAGCTGCCTATCGAAAGTATTTTGCTGCCTCTTTGAAAATTATATAACGGCTTTTTTTCAATGGGGTCAAGGGCTATCGAGCTTACATATCCATAGCTTTCCGCCACAAGCTCGCCTTTAATATTTGCCCTGACAGAGCATTTTCCCGCGCTGTTTTCTCCGATAACGCAAAAATTGGGGCACAGCAAACATTTTATTTCCTTGTTTTCCTTACTTTCCTTGTTTAAAGTCCAATAATCCGCCAACACTGCATATTCTCCCCTATTTTTAGCTGTTTTATCCCCTATCCGTGCCTTATTACTTCAAATCGCTGCAATTTAACCTTTTCATCTTCGGTTATTCCGGCTTTATTTTTTGCTATTTCAATCTGCTGCATGGTCGTATCAACTCCGTCAAGGTTTGGCAGCAGCAAACCGCGCTTATATCCGCTTGTCACTATGACGCCGTATTTTTTCACATCAAGCTGTTCCATGCCTTCTATATCTTCCGGGTCAGATAATACGTCAACTTTATAGCTTAAAAATTGCAATTCTTCGGATGCGACGGGCGAAAAGCGCGTATCAGACAAACCCGCCGATACCGCGTTTTGGATAATCTCTTCGGCTATAGAGTCTGTGGAAGGCGCTATCGTACCTATGCAGCCGCGCAGACGGCCATTTTTGTGCAGCGATACGAACACCCCCGCTTTTTTGCCGGTCATCTCAGACGGCAAACCATTGGGAATAGGCAGTTTCTCGCCTGTCTCAATCATATGTTCTAATGACTCTCTGGCAAGTTTTTGATAACCATCTTCCGTGTTACGTTTCTCTTCTGATTCTCTCACCTTGAACTTCAAATATCGTTCTAACCTGTTTGCAGTGCTTTGCGTCCCTGTTGATTCAAAGCTCATGACGGCATATCCGACGCCAAACGGGGCTTCATACGACAAAAACTCAGCCTTTACACCCAATAAATCAAAGCATCCGGCCAAAACCGCAAGCGAGTTATATCCGCACTCCCCCGCTTTTTCTTTTATTTTCTCATCAATTTGCAAAAACGATAAGAAGTCTCCTTTGGTAAGGGTATCAACCACGGCTTTGTCAAATTCGGCTCCTTCGGGAGCATACCCATACGGGCCGTCGCTTGTTAGTTTGTGAGACAAATCTGATGATGCGACTATCACCGTTTTGCGACCTGTCATCTCAACTGCCTTTGAAACGGCCTGACCGAGCATATAATGCTCCGCCGCGGACATTCCCGATTGCGATATGCACACAGATTTGTAATTTGTATACTGCTCGTTTATAAACCACATGGGCACCATCACGCCGTGGTCAAGCTCTTTATTTTTTTGCCCCTGCGTACCTGCGGGTATGCCGGATGCGGCGGACACGTCCTCTATCCGCAATATCAATTCTTCGTCAAAATATGTCTCAAGGCGCGCGCTTTGCGCTCCAAACCTGCCAAAATCACCTGCCGCCCCAAAGCCGGGTGAAATATGAAAATAGTCAGAGTATGCTGTGCCATGCGGCGTAATGAAAATGATCGTTTCGGGAGCGATAGCGGCTATGTCCAAGGCCGCTTTCTTAAACGCCGCAAGAGTCTTTGCTATATTAGCCCCGCCATCTTCGTCGCCATGTGCGTTTTTTGATGTATTTTTTCCTCCCACCTGCGGTATGGCAAGCGGCGGGTGCGGCAGAGTGTATCCTTTGACTATTGACATATTTTGTGCCCTCCTTCTGACTGATTGTCTTGACTTTTTTTGCTGAGTATGTATACTATAACCTAATAACTAAGGAGGCGTGTAAACTATGATGGAAATGGCAAAGGTCACGAGCAAGGGGCAAATTACAATACCCATTTCAATTCGGCGCAGGCTCTCTATAAATGAGGGCGACAAGATATTGTTTATCAACAGGCCCGACGGCGTAATGATGGTAAATCCCGATCTTGCTCACGTTGATATGGCCGAATATGCCGCCACAGCGACCCCCGTCCCGGCGGATGTGGAAACTTCCGCAGCTCCGGCATCGTCTGCGGCATCCGAGACCTCACCGGCGCCGCCCGCGCCGCCCGCAGCGGCGACCCCTGTTGCACCGCCCGCGACTCCCGCAGCTCCCCGAGCCGCCGCTCCCTCCATAGAGCCGCCCGTTCGTAAATATATCCCGCCTGCCGAAGAGGACGAAAACGAAAAGCCCGTCACGACCGGAGGCATTGACCTTAGCTCTTTGCTTGACGACATACGCTCCATCGGCTCTAACATATAATCACGGTGTAATCGCGATGTAATCGCGGTGTAATCGCGTGTAATCGCGCGTGCGAGTTTTTAGGCTTTGGCTTTACAAACCCGCAGGGCAGGTTTATCTTATATACTCGCTCATGATTGGAAACGGCGCGGGGCCTGTGTCGAGGACAAACCGATGAAAATCGGCGAGGTTGTAATCTGCGCCGTAAGTTGCTTTATATTCATCGAGCAGCAAAAGCATTTCTATATGCCCGAGGCTGTATGTGACCATATTCAAAGGCAAACCCGTAACGGCATCATAAAAGCTGTCTATAACCTCCGTGTCCGTGATCATCAAATCATCATATAAGAACTTTGCGACGGTGTCTTTATCCCAGTCAAACAAATTGACGCCGAGGTCAATTTGCGCCTGCAAAAATGAAAAATACATCCTCATCTTGCTGTGAAATTCCGCTTCGAGCGGGTCAACGCCCGCCCAATAAAAACTCAAATGCTCAACATATGTCGCCCATCCTTCGGTATATCCCAAGTTTGAAAGCAGGGCGCGAATCGGATGAGCCGCCCTTTGCCGTCCGTATACCATTTGATACATATGACCCGGATAGCCTTCATGCGCCAGCATAAAAAACAACGATATATCGTCTTCAATGCTTGCCGGATTTATGTATATTACATTGTTTTCAAAATCATCAACCGCCGGTACAAGATAAAATGCCGGAGATATGTAATCCTGCAAGCTGTCATGCACTTCCAAGACCACATAGCTTACGTCGTCTATCGGCGGAAACTCGCCCGACATGGCCGAGCGCAGCTTTGCAAGGTACTGCTCGGGGGTTCCTTTTTCTATTTGCCCGAGCGTGTCATTTTCGTACCCCTCCGCTATCGCGTTATTTCTCAGAAGTATGCTTCTGACGTCGGACAGAGACTTTTTCCTCCAATCATCAAGCAAAGACATAAGCTCGTCGGCTGTCCTGTCAGTGCCAACTTTTAAACTGAGCGTTGCGTACGCATACTCGTCTCCGCGAGGCAGCGCCGCATATCCGCCCGGGTTAGCTCCAACACCCCTAAGCTCATACATGGCGGCGATGAGATTATCATACGCAACCAATACATTAGAGAGTACAAGCTCACGGTTTCTGCGCTTGAAATCTTCCCGCTCTTCGGATGTCAGTGACGGGTAATTGTCTATTTTCTCGTTGAACACCGTGATAATAAGATTATCCTCACGGTTTGCCACAAAACTTTCAAGCTGTTCTATAACATTATCGGCGTTAGCTTCGCTCAGAAAATATCCGCGCGCCGCCCTCTCACGCTCAAACTCGATCATATCATCAAAAAAACGGATCGTGTCACTTAGCAAGGCGAGGTATACTTCAATGTCTGTTACCTTATAAAAACTAAACTCCGCCAATAAAATCGGGAGCTGAACCTGTATGCCGTTTGTCGGACATATATATCCCGAGTAATAGGCAAACTGCTCATACTCTTCAAGAATCTTTGATATTTCTATATCTCGCATGATTATATCGTATATGATTTTGCGTTCTTGATTTAAGTTTGCGTAATTGATTTGCTCGAGTATTTTGAGGATATTTTCGTTTTCTTCGCGTCCCTCTTCAATGAGCGCCGCGGACATCACCTGTCCGTAGCTCGGAACGGGACGCTCTATGCCCATTTGTTCCGGGTCCGCGACAGAGAAGTTTAAAGTGAGGGTGTCTGCCGTGACCCAGTCTAAGAAAATCTCGTCCATCAGCAAATCAAATACGGTTTCGTCGTTGTTTGACGGCAGCGCATATCCCGGCTGCCGGTCAAGGGCGTCCCCACTCACCGATCCGCTGTCTTGCGGGCGCGGCGAATTTGCCCCTCCCGCTGTGCCGAAAAGCTCATCTCTATAAATATAGATAAGCGCAAGCCCTATGAGCAGGAGCATTGCCGCCGCGCACACGATCGCGATGATTATATTAGCTTTTGTTTTATTCATAACTCTAACTCCTTGCGAATTGACCTATTCGGCGGCGGAAATGGTGTTCTGGTTTGCGGTCATAAAATCATTCCTCCCCGAACCACTGCGTCATCCTTGCGCAGACGGTTCGGACGCTCCGCTTCCATGCTCCGCTCTCGGAACGGATTTTCATGCCCGCTCATATATACTTCGTACATGCCGGCGGCGGTAAGCATCTACACCTTTATTCTGTTTCGATCAGGCCGTAATCTCCTTGTTTTCGTTTATACACAATTGAGAAAGCGTCTTTTTTATTTTGATTTTTGAACACAAAAAACTCATGCTCCAGCAAATTCATTTGCAAGACCGCCTCTTCGGGGGTCATCGGCTTTACGGGGAACATCTTTGAGCGGACTATTTTCAGCTCGCCCGTTTCTTCGCTGTCATCGGCTAAATCACTGATGACGGCAGGCTCTGCCGTGCGTTCGAGAGAACCGGCGCGTATCTTTTTGCCAAGCCGCGTTTTGTTTTTGCGTATTTGACGCTCAATGCCCGCCACAGCGGAATCTACCGACACGAATATATCATGCGTCGTGCCTTTTACGCGAAAATACGTGCCGTCGTTTTCTATGGTGACTTCGACGGTAAATCTGCCGCGTTCCGCCGTAAATGTGACGTTTGCCGACGATTCGATCTTAAAGAAACGGTCAATCTTGCCAATTTTACGCTCCGCATACTCCCGCAGCTCATCGGTACCTTTTAGCTTTTTTTCGTTAAACTTAAATTTCATAATCAACACTCCATTTTATATTTTTATATTTGACATTTTATTTTCGTTTTGATTTATTTCTTTTTATTTTGATGGTGGCGCGTTTTGACTTGTGCCCGTCCGTTTGCTTTTTGGCGTGCCCGTCTGCTTCTTTTGACTGCTCTTTTGGCTGCTCATCTTGCCGCTCCTGCAAAAAATCGCCGGACAGCTCCTCTGTCTCGTCCGCGTCACGCTCCGGGCTCTCGTCCTCCTGCTCTTCGCGTATTTTTGCGCTGTGTTCCTGACTCGCTTTTGCCGGCTCATCACTCGCGCCACGCTCGGCTGCCGCTTGCATTTGGGAAAGTTTTTCGCGAAGCTGATCGGCTATCGCCTGCGTTTCGGCGAGCTTTTCGCGAAGCTGTTCTGCTTCATGTTCCGCCTTGCTTGCCCGCTCACCGTAATCGTTTCGCTCCTGCGCGATTTGGGCAATATATGCCACAACATCTTCACGGTTAAAGCCCCCCATAAACTTTTTTCGGAAAATCTGTTTTTCTCCTGTCATATGCTTTTCTCCTATTCTTTATCCATTATCAGCCGTTGTTCGTATTGTCTCCGTTTTGGTCTCCCGGCGCCGGGGTCACATCGCCCGGATTTGGCTCGGGCGGCGGTGTAGAGTGATCCGTTGGATCACTCGGGTCATTTGGATCTGACGGGTCACTCGGGTTATTTGGATCATTCGGGTCATTCGGGTTATTCGGGTCGTTCGGGTCACTCGGGTCATTCGGGTCCTCCGGGTCTTCGGGCGGGCGCACGTCATCTAAGGTGAGAGTCCCGCTGCATCTTGGATTTTTTTCTGTGTCCCATATATATGTGTCTAAGATGTCCTCATCATTTTTGAGAAATCCCGCCTCAAGACCGTACAGCGCGGCTATGGCGGTATCTATATGATAGTAGTAGCCTTCGAGCGCGACTATGTTCCATGCGTGGACTTTTCCGTCCATTTGACCCAAAACGACGCGGCAATCAAACTGCAATTCGTCGCAAAGCGCCTTAAAAGCCATCGCAAACCCTTCTCCCACCGCGTTTCCTGTGATAAGCGCGCCAAAAGCCGTGGCGGTAAAATTTTGCGGTCCGTGCATTGAAATCGCTCCGGCTGCCCCTTCGTCATATGTCGTGGACGCTATAATGTTTTCCACGAGCGATAATAGAATTTCGGCGTCCGTGTCGCCCACCGCCCGCTCGGCGTTTTGGCTGACATATAAATCGAGGCTGCTTGTGTACTCCCGCTGCATATCCGCCTCTTCCGTATATCCGAACTTGATTTCATATATCCTGTTTGCCCCATCCGGCGGGTAGGTTTCGACCGTGACAAACGGCATCATGATTATCCTGCGCGGGTTATTGTAGTATATTTCCGCGATCAAACCGATAATGTCATCCTTGTCTATACGCAGATTTGTCAAAATTGCCGCTTCTTCTTTATAATCGCTCATGATGTCAAGAAGCTGCGTCGTCATATAGCGCATGGTTGATACGTTTATTATGGACGCTATCTGCTCGGCGGTTCTTTTGTATTCAATTTCCAGCTCGACTTCAAAGTATGCCACGATCCGTGCCGCCTGTGCCGAAATTCTTGTCACCGCATACGCCGCGACCGGGTGATTTTGCATAAGGTGAGCGGAGCGGTCTAAAATTTCCGCCTGAACATCTTCTTCCGGGCCGTAGTATAAGAGCGTGACTTCTGTTTCGCGAGACATAATGAGCGAAAGTAAAACCGTTTCGAGCTCTTCCATGTCCGAGACGGCTATTTGCTGCTCGGGCTCTTTGTCATACGGAGTTGATTCATGCGCCGCGACTGACTCCACATAGCCTTCGAGTATATTCGCGCACGAAACCGACAAAGCCGCCATAATCGCTATTAAAAAAACAACAAATATCTTCAAGTAATTCTCCCACGCAGTGCCTATAACGCAGTCATAAAAATCATAAATCTTCCGTTTCAAGCTCGATAGTCAGCTGTATCTCGCCTTTGTCTTCCGGCTTTAGCGCGGCTCCCGCGCCGGGTATATTGCGAACCCTGTAACGCGCCGGTTCTTTTATCTGGGTCTTGCCGAGCGGCAGAGCTTTGACCATTTCCCGGCCTTTTCGCAGATTCATCACCTGCACCCCTTGCGTATTGCGGGTCGTTTTTGGAGTCATAAGCGACGTGTTGTATATGAGCGCGCGTTCATCGCTTGAATAGACCGCAACTTGCATTTCTTCATATAACGGCATCACCGTACATACGGGGCTTTTGTCAGAATACGCGCCTGTCAGCTTTTTGCGGTTTAGTTTTGTCGCGTAAGCGGACATTTCGACCCGCGCCGCCTTGCCTCCCGCAAAGAAGAACAAAATATGCCCCTTGTAGTCGCCCGGGTCAAGCAGATAAATGACGTTCTCCCCTTCGTCCATTTCAAGCGCCGACGGGAGGAATGTGCCGAGATTGGACGCCTTTGTGTCGTCAAAATCATGGACACGCGCTTTATAGCATTGTTGCTTGTCGGTAAAAACCAACAGTTCATTTTTGTTTTGCGAGCTAAAGGCGATAAACGGACCGTCGTCTTCCTTATATTTGTGTTCGCCGCCCATTCGCAAAGACAGCGGGGTGATTTTTTTAAAGTAGCCTTGCCGGGACATGAATATATTGACCGCATAGTCGGGGACATTTTCTGCCGTATCATATAAGGTTATGTCCTCTTCATAGACTATGTCCGTCTTTCGCGGCTGGCCGTACTTGGTCATTGTTTCGCGAAGCTCGGATATGATAATGCCGTTTATCCGCCTGTTTGATTTTAAAGTCGCCTCAAGCTCCGCAATGTCTTTTTCGAGCTGACTTATTTCATCGGTGCGCTTTAGGATATGCTCTTTGTTGATGTTTCTGAGTTTGATTTCGGCGACAAATTCCGCTTGAAGCTCGTCTATCCCAAAGCCGATCATGAGGTTCGGCACCACCTCGAGTTCTTCTTCCGTGGCTCTTATTATCGCAATCGCCTTGTCAATGTCGAGCAGTATTTTTTCCAAGCCCCGCAATAAGTGCAGCTTATCTTTTTTGCTTTGCATCTGGTGGAAAACGCGCCTTTTTACGCATCCGGCGCGCCACGCGGTCCATTCGTCGAGGATTTCCCGAACTCCCATGACCTTTGGCATTCCCGCAATCAAAATATTGAAATTGCAGGAAATGCTGTCGCTGAGGGTGGTTTGCTTCATGAGCTTTGCCATTAGCCTGTCGGGTTCCGCGCCGCGCTTTAGCTCTATGGTGAGGCGCAGCCCCGCAAGGTCGGTCTCGTCGCGCATATCGTTTATTTCTTTGATACGCCCCGCTTTGACAAGCTCCGCGACCTTGTCAATGATTGCCTCGGCTGTCGTGGAATACGGTATTTCTGTAATCTCTATGAGGTTGCCTTCCTTGACGTACCGCCACTTTGCCCTGAGCCTTACGCTGCCTTTGCCGTTTTCGTAAATATTATCGAGCTCGGCTTTATTGTATATCAGCTCGCCGCCTGTCGGGAAATCGGGCGCTTTGAGCGTTTGCGCTATGTCACAGGACGGGTCGTTTATATATTCTATAGCCGCCTTGCATACTTCGTCAAGGTTAAATCCGCAAATATTGCTCGCCATTCCCACGGCGATACCCATGTTCGCGCTGACAAGCACGTTCGGAAATGTCGTGGGAAGAAGGGTTGGCTCTTTTGCCGTGCTGTCGTAATTGTCCGTAAAATCTACGGTGTCTTTGTCAATGTCTTTGAACAGCTCGGCGCATATGGGGGCGAGCTTTGCTTCCGTATACCGTGACGCGGCGTATTGCATATCACGCGAGTAGACTTTTCCAAAATTGCCCTTTGAATCAACAAACGGCGTGAGCAGCGCCCCATAGCCTTTTGACAGGCGCACCATCGTATCATAGATCGGGCCGTCGCCGTGCGGGTTGAGGCGCATGGTCTGACCTACGATGTTTGCCGATTTTGTCCGCTGCCCCGTCAAAAGCCCCATTTTGTACATCGTGTAGAGCAGCTTGCGGTGCGACGGCTTAAACCCGTCAATCTCCGGTATGGCGCGGGACATGATCGCGCTCATCGCGTATGGCATGTAGTTTTCCACAAGCGTATCTGTAATCGGCTGCTCCAATACCTTTGCTTGCAGTCCTTTGACGTTCGGGTCGGCGGGTCTTTTGCTTTCGATGTGTTCTTTCTTTTTTGGCATTTTGCTGCTCCTATGGGAGAATCTTTTTTTTCGCTGAATATTTTTTTGTCCTTATGGATACCCTTACGGATACCCCTTACGAGACGTCCGCCATTTCAAGGTATTTATGCCCGTTTTCGGCGATAAAATCCTTTCGCCCGGCAAGATTGTCGCCCAGCAGCAGGTCAAACATCCGCGCCGTCGCCCCGGCTTCGGCAGGCTGTACCTTTATGAGGCGGCGCGTATCGGGGTTCATGGTGGTCATCCACATCATTTCGGGGTCGTTTTCGCCGAGTCCTTTTGATCGGCTTATCGTATGCTTTGCGCCGCCAATGCTTTGCAGCACCTCGCTTTTTTCCCGTTCATTGTAGGCAAAGTATGTTTTCCCCTTGCTTTGAATTTCAAAAAGCGGCGACTCGGCAATGTATACATAGCCCAGTTCGATAAGCGTCGGGACGAGGCGGTAGAGCATTGTGAGTATTTGGGCGCGGATATGAAATCCGTCCACGTCGGCGTCGGTGCAAATAATGACTTTATTCCAGCGCAAAGCGGCAAGGTCAAACGCGCTGAGGTCTTTTGAGCGTTTGTTTTGTATCTCCACCCCGCATCCGAGCACCTTTATGATGTCGGTGATTATCTCATTTTGAAAAATCCTGTCATAGTCATTTTTAAGGCAGTTTAGTATTTTTCCCCGAACGGGTATGATACCTTGAAATTCGGCGTCGCGGCTTAGTTTACACGCGCCGAGCGCGCTGTCTCCCTCGACTATGTATATCTCGCGCCTTGATGTGTCTTTTGTGCGGCAGTCAACAAATTTTTGTATGCGGTTTGATATGTCTATGCCTCCCGAGAGTTTCTTTTTCATGTTCAGCCGCGTTTTTTCGGCTGTTTCACGGCTTCTTTTGTTGATGAGCACTTGCTCTGCTATTTTTTCCGCCTCGGCTTTGTTTTCGATAAAATAGACTTCCAGCCTGCTGCGCAAAAACTCCGTCGTCGCTTCCTGCACAAATTTGTTCGTTATGGATTTTTTTGTCTGGTTTTCAAATGATGTCACTGTGGAAAAACAGTTTGTCACAAGGACGAGGCAGTCTTGCACGTCAGAAAAGGTTATCTTGCTCTCATTGCCTTTGTATTTGTTTGTTTTTCGCAGATAGGCGTCAATTTCCGCCACAAACGCGCTTCGGGCGGCCTTTTCTGGCGCTCCGCCATGCTCGAGCCACGAAGAGTTGTGATAGTATTCCTGCATACTTTGGCGGTTTGAGAAGCAAAACGCCGCCGATAGCTTTACTTTATACTCGGGCATATCTTCCCTGTCGCGCCCCCTGCGCTGTGTTTCTATGTAATACGGCTGCGTGAGCATATCTTCGCCCACTGCTTCGGTAATGTATCCGACAATGCCATTTTCGTAGAGGTATTCTTTTTTTTCAAATCTGCCGTCGGCTTGATTTTTGAACCTGAACGTGACTCCCGCGTTGACGACGGCTTGACGTTTCATGACGTCTTCAAAATATGCTGCCGGTACGTTTATGTCCGTGAATACGTTTATGTCCGGCTTCCATCTGATAATGCTGCCCGTGCGTTTTCCGTCAAATTTTTCTCTGCAAAGCTCACTGCCCGGCTCTCCGACTATCTCCCCTTTTTCAAAACGCAATGTGTATTTCGTCCCGTCGCGGTATATCGTGACTTCCATAAATTCTGATGAATATTGGGTGGCGCAAGAGCCAAGCCCGTTGAGCCCCAGTGAAAACTCATAGTTTTTGTCTGTGTTGTTGTGATATTTTGCCCCGGCATAAAGCTCGCAAAAGACAAGCTCCCAGTTGTAGCGTCCTTCCGCTTCGTTCCAATCCACGGGGCATCCCCTGCCAAAGTCCTCGACTTCAAATGTGTTGTCCTCATAGCGCGTGACAATGATTTGCTTGCCGTAGCCTTCGCGGGCTTCGTCAATTGAGTTTGAGAGTATTTCAAATACGGCGTGCTGGCATCCTTCGATTCCGTCCGATCCGAAGATGACGCCCGGGCGTTTTCTGACCCTGTCGGCGCCTTTTAACGCGCTTATGCTGTCGTTGCCGTAGTCGCCGTTTTGAAGCGGCGGGTGGTTTTGCTGTGTTTGCCGGGCGCTGCTTGCGGACATTTGGCAGTCCTCCTTTTGGCTCTCTGCGTATCTGGTTGGTGGCGGCGGGGTGCTCGGGCTGTGCGGTGGCGGTGCGGCGAGGGTGTGGGGGCGGTGCGGCGGCGAGGGTGCGCGGCCTATATTTTGTTTTGTTTTGAGCCGCAAGTACATTATATAGTAGCGCATAGCTTTTTGCAAGGACAAATCAGGACTAATCAGGTTTTTGTGTGTCAATATTTATGAGTGTATTTACGGGTCACATCATTTTTTATGTTGAAAATTTGGGGAAACTCAAAATTTTGATATATTGCGATTACATTCGTGAATATGATGTTTTAACAAAATACATGCAAAATGTTTGCAAGCGTAACGTTATTGTGATAATATGGGGCAAGAGGTGATATATATGTCAGTTAAAACAAAATCCGCAAATGTAAATGTACGTCTATATCCTGAAATAAAACAGGAAGTGGAAAATATATTTGCTTATCACGGCCTGACGTTGGCCGAAGCCATTACCGTATTTATTAATCACGCCCGTCACGCCGGAGGTTTCCCTTTTGACCTGCGGAACGCACGCTGGCAAGACCCTGTTTCGCTGGCGGCACTTGAAGAATGTAAGCGAATTGAAGCTAATCCGAAAGCATACAAGCGTTATAAAAATGCCGATGAGCTTTTCTCTGACTTAGACAGCGACGATGACAATGATGTATCAATTTAATATATCGCCTTCGCCGAAATGAATTCGGCGAAGACTCACAAACGCTATGCGTTTGCATCACACGCAAAGCGCGTGATGTTTTGCCAAAATCACTCGGAGCTTGTACTCGCCACTGATTTTGGCTATAATGTAACCTACCACTTGTAGAAGCAGGGGTCTTATGATTTTGTTAAAACGTGATATACAATATTCCGCTCAATATCGGCGGGACTACAAAAAAGCAAAGAAACAAGGTAAGAATATATCCTTGCTGCGCGAAGTGATAGAACTTTTGGCCAATGATGAGCCTTTGCCGGAAAAACATTATGACCATGCTCTGCAAGGGAATTGGAACGGGTACAGGGAGTGTCATATAACCCCAAATTGGTTATTGGTCTATAAGAAAACAGATAATGGTGAACTGTTACTGATAATGGCCAGGCTGGCCTCTCATAGTGAACTGGATTTTTAACCCCCCCCCGTGCCGAAAAATTACCCGTCAGACCCTTGCGCTCGCCTGGTCTGCTTACCCACGCCGAAAGCCCCTTGTTTAAAGGGGCTTTCGGCTAATGAAAAAGGACAAGGAGTAGTCTCAGTTAAAAACGTTAATTTAACATTTCGTAATACAGTTGACGAATCATATTGCTATTATCTTGACTTATACTCAATATATAGGTGCCTGTATGCCAAATTCGCTCTTTGCCGCTGTCTGTATATAGGTATATAAGCGGTCCTTTCACTTCTGCTATACCGGGAATGTCTCTGACAAACAAAAGTTTTAGGCTGTTTTCTCCTATTGGGTGGTCGCTCGTTGCTTTATTGCTGATGATTCTTGATTCAGATAGAGCGGACATAATAGTATTTATATCATCCCGGTTTGATGTCACAAGCGTACCTATTTCTATACTTGTTACTTCTTCGGCATTTGGGAAGTTGTCTGTACTGCCATACCAGTAAAATAAATAATGATGGACACAATAAATTATGAAAGCGACAGCACAAACAACTGCGGTAATCCATAGACATTTCTTGAGAATTTTCTTTGTTTTCAAATCAGTTGACCTCACCGGCAAGTAGAGTTGTTTCCGATGTATGCAAGATGGCGCTCGCGGACGCTCATTGCTCTAACAATCACCACGCAACTGTATATGAGCCGGTCATTCTAAAAACTAAAACTTTGCCGGAGGCTGTATTGACTCCACAGGGGACGAGCGTGTCGGGTTCGGCGACTGCAAAAAGTGGAATCACGGTGAATGTCATGGCAATCACTAATATGGCGGAGATAATAATCTCAAGAAATCTTTTACGCTTAAACATTTTTTCCTCCTTTTGGCTCTTTGCGTATCTGGGCGGTAGCGGTGGGGTGCTCGGGTGGTGGGGCGGTGCGGCGATGGTGCGCGGCCTATATTTTGTTTTGTTTTGAGCCGCAAGTACATTATATAGTAGCGTGTTGCTTTTTGCAAGGACAAATCAGGACTAATCAGGTTTTTACGTGTCACTGTTTATGGGTGCGTTTATGGGTCACATCATTTTTTATGTTGAAAAATGGGGAAACTCAAAATTTTGAGATATATTGCGATTACATTCGCGAATATGATATAATAACCGCAAGCGGTTATTATATGGGTGATTTTAGTCATTTTTCTCGCCGCTGACGCGGCAACCGAAAAAGATGACACATTATATCATATCCGCTTCGCAGATATGATATAATAACTGCAAGCGGTTATTATAGGATCTTACTTTGAGAATTTACCAGGGTTATTATACGGGTGATTTCAAGCGATTGTATCATATTTGGAAGGGGCGTGACCGGCCATGCAGGCACAAGCATATGAGGGTTATTTTGAGCACGGACAGTTTTACCCAATAGGACAGATACAGCAAACAGATAAGCGGTTTCGGGCGCTCTTGACTGTGCTGGGAGAATCTGTCCATACCGATATTGTTGCTGATGCGAAAAAATCCTCCAGAGAATGGTTGGATGAGTTTTTTGCGCTCTTAGGCTCGGCAACAACAGAACTTCATGAAGAGGATTTCACGCGTTTGCAGTTTTCCCGTGCGCTTATAAATTTTGATGATGAGGTTTAGGCTATGAGTGCAGCAAGTTATGTGTTAGACACAAACACCCTCATCAGAGTTTTAAAAAAGACTCCAGAACCCGCAGTAAGCGCAAACTTTAGTCAAGCTGTGCTGCAAAACGCTAAAATGATAATACCGCAAGTCGTTCACTACGAGATGTTGCGCGGTTTGTTTTATGCCAACGCGAAAGTACAAGAAGCGGCATACCGTATGTTTTGCGCACGTTATGAAATCGGAAGGCTTAGCGACGCCACTTGGGAGAAAGCCGCCGCTATATATGCCAAATTGCGAAAAGAAGGACAGACAGTCGGCGATGATGACATACTCATCGGGGCTTTCTGCATTGAAAGAGGCTATACCCTTGTCACGTCAAACACCAAACACTTTGTAAACATGGAAGGCATAAAAATGGTGGATTGGGCGCTTTAACAAAAACATCACGCGCCTTGCGTGTTGTGAGCCGATCCGAATACCGCACTTCGCTACGGGTTCGCTCTTCGCTTCGCCCCCGCTTACCTCGCGCTCAGTGAACCTGCACCCTCACTTCTTCTGCCTCCGGCAGCGTTCGGCTTCGGTCATTTCGGCGAAGGCGATATATTAAATTGACAAGATTTTGATATATTGCGATTACATTCGTGAATATGATATAATGATAACATAATGGACGATGATAAATTATGGGAATTGTATGACACGCTTGACATACGTAGTCGCTACGTAGTACAATATAGTTATGTAAAGGATAAAGCGCGGTGAAAGCAAGTGAGCTGACAAGATTAGTGAAAAAGCAAGGTTGTAAACTTCTGCGGCACGGTTCAAGACATGATGTTTGGATAAATCCAAAGACCGGCGGCACAACGGAAATACCGCGTCACCAATCCTCTGACGTCCCCACCGGAACCGCGGACAGGATATTGAAGGACTTAGGGTTAAAATAGCTCCTATCCCCCGCACTGTAAAATAAGCAGCATAAAACATTCAGCTAAGCCCTGCGGGAGTGTCCGGTACTTATGAATTGTTCACAGGAGGCGATAGTATGAAATACGTATACACCGCTATATTCAATCTTGAACCCGGTACAAAAGAAACCTACAACGTGACTTTTCCGGACTTACAAGGCTGTCACACTTTTGGGGAAAATCTTAACGACGCTATCGAAATGGCGCAGGATGCGCTTTGTTTAATGCTTTATCACATGGAGCAGAAAAACAGCCCCATCCCCGCAGCGACGCCGCCGTCGAAGGTCAAAGTAACGGGAGAGGACTTTGTAACGGTAATTTCTGTTGACACGGAATTTTACCACCGTTTTTACAGCAATAAACTTGTTAAAAAGACGCTGAATATCCCCATGTGGCTGAACGAGCGGGCGATACAGGAAGATGTAAACTTTTCCGGCATTTTACAGGATGCGTTAAAAGCGCATTTGCAAATTTCAAAATAGAAGCGATTTTGTCATTTTTTTCTCCGCTGACGCGGCACAAGTTTCCCATGGGAAACTAAAAAAATGATGAGGTTTAGGCTATGAGTGCAGCAAGTTATGTGTTAGACACAAACACCCTCATCAGAGTTTTAATTTAATATATCGCCTTCGCCGAAATAAATTCGGCAAGTTTTAACAAAATACATGCAAAATGTTTGCAAGCGTAACGTTATTGTGATAATATGGGGCAAGAGGTGATATATATGTCAGTTAAAACAAAATCCGCAAATGTAAATGTACGTCTATATCCTGAAATAAAACAGGAAGTGGAAAATATATTTGCTTATCACGGCCTGACGTTGGCCGAAGCCATTACCGTATTTATTAATCACGCCCGTCACGCCGGAGGTTTCCCTTTTGACCTGCGGAACGCACGCTGGCAAGACCCTGTTTCGCTGGCGGCACTTGAAGAATGTAAGCGAATTGAAGCTAATCCGAAAGCATACAAGCGTTATAAAAATGCCGATGAGCTTTTCTCTGACTTAGACAGCGACGATGACAATGATGTATCAATTTAATATATCGCCTTCGCCGAAATGAATTCGGCGAAGACTCACAAACGCTATGCGTTTGCATCACACGCAAAGCGCGTGATGTTTTGCCAAAATCACTCGGAGCTTGTACTCGCCACTGATTTTGGCTATAATGTAACCTACCACTTGTAGAAGCAGGGGTCTTATGATTTTGTTAAAACGTGATATACAATATTCCGCTCAATATCGGCGGGACTACAAAAAAGCAAAGAAACAAGGTAAGAATATATCCTTGCTGCGCGAAGTGATAGAACTTTTGGCCAATGATGAGCCTTTGCCGGAAAAACATTGTGACCATGCTCTGCAAGGGAATTGGAACGGATACAGGGAGTGTCACATAACTCCAAATTGGTTATTGGTCTACAGGAAAACAGATAATGGCGAACTGTTATTGATAATGGCCAGGCTGGCCTCTCATAGTGAACTGGATTTCTAACATATCCCCCCCCCCCCGTGCCAAAAAATTACCCGGCAGACCCTTGCGCTCGCCTGGTCTACCACCCCCACGCCAAGAGCCCCTTGTTTCAAGGGGCTTTCGGCTAATGAAAAAGGACAAGGAGTAGTCTCACTCAAAAACGTCAATTTAACATATAGTAGCGTATTGCTTTTTGCAAGGACAAATCAGGTTTTTCCGTGTCACTAGTTGTGGGTGCGTTTGTGAGTCACATCATTTTTTATGTTGAAAAATAGGGAAACCGGAAAAAGGCAAACATTTCAAAACATAATTCTTGACATTCCATGGGAAATAGAGTATGCTCCGGTGTATGAATACGGTAAACATTGGTGAGAAGTATATAGAAACAGGCATACAGACCAGGGGTATGGTAACGTGTCTGGGGTTTTGTTACCCCTAAAGTATTTCCCATAAAAACACGACAAATTATAGGGGAAAGTTACGGAAATTGGAGGGCGAAATGGCTATATCAGACAGAGGCGCAGTTACGGTTAATGAACCCGAGTGCATGAGGGGGTTTCAAGAATATTTTCAAGAATTTACCAATCAGGCGCTTACGGGGCCGGATGTCACCTACGAAGAAGCTATAAAAGCAATGATGCCTGACAATCATGGTAAAAAGCTATCTGATTACTATTCTGACCTTGCGGAATACGGATTGTAGAGGATAGGCCGTGGCAAAAAACAATATTGGTGATGTATTTTTATACCTTATTCAAACGCTCGAAAACAACGAAAACTGGCACGTCCGCTGTCGCGCAAAGGACAAGGGTATGTTGGCAAAAGAGTTTTATGGGGCAATTAAGAAGCATACTAACATTCTTAAAGGCATATTGAACGCTGCCGGCGAGCCAGAGTTAGACTCGCACAAACAAGCAACGGTTATTTGCTTGTCCGTGCTTGATGTTTGCCCGCTTAAAGAGATGTCAAAGTTAGTACGTAAAAAGATGGAATTTTATTTTGCGAATGAGTTTATAGCAATGCATATGGGCAGATTTCATGTAACTAATGCGGCATCTGGCGTTCAACTATCAAACCCCCGCTCTTTTGACAATGTTAATAAATTACTGCACGACAAGCACCCATATGACCACAATTTCATGTGTATGTTGCGGTTGGAAAGGAATCAAGAGCAACATAATTATTTAATGTTATCAAAGCTATTTTATCACTTTGAAAGCGACTATAACAAGGAAAATAGAAGGCTCAAGAAAATGGATACAGGGTGGTAAAATTAAAAAGGCTCCAGAACCCGCAGTAAGCGCAAACTTTAGTCAAGCTGTGCTGCAAAACGCTAAAATGATAATACCGCAACTCGTTCACTTCGAGATGTTGCGCGATTTGTTTTATCCCTACGGCGGGGACAAGAGGCGCATCTCGTCTGTTTAGAGCGTACGCGTCTACCCCCCACCCCCACGCCAAAGGCCCCTTGTTTCAAGGGGCTTTCGGCTAATGAAAAAGGACAAGGAGTAGTCTCAGTTAAAACTCAAATTTAATATATCGCCTTCGCTTGATATAAATTCGTCTCGCCACCCGCGCAAAGCGCGGGAGGATTTTAACAACATCAATCTATCGCGCGGCCGTCGTATATCTCAAAGCCGTGCGCCTCGCAAAACAGCTCAAACTCCAAAGATATGGCAAAACCGTAGAAAATCACGATACGCTCGTGCGCGTTTGCAGCGTTCACCCAGTTTGTTTTGCCCGTCTCGTCAGAGGAGCGCCCAAAAAACGCCTGATACAAGGTCTCGACAAAATCCTCGTTATCCAAGTTCTTTTCGCCCAGTTCCTCGCTAAACATAAATCCGTAGACGACCTCCGCCGCTGTAAAAGAGCCGTCATAAAGCCCCGCTGTCCAGTATTCAAAACCGGCAAAGTCAGGCTCGCGCTCCAAAACATTGAGGTACAGGTTTGTCACAAACGAGCAGACCGAAAACGGGCCGCAGCCGCAGGAATCGCCCCCGTCATCGCCGGATATCGGGAAAGAGACGATAAACTCACAGATGAAGCCAGTGAGAAAGTCTTCCCATCTGCCGGTATCGCCCGCTAAATCGCCATACTGCATATAGTACAGGAAAAGGCCGTTATTTCCTTCTTCATCCTCCCAGCCTTTGCCAGGCTCGGGATTAAAACTCGGTGAGAGCTGCGGGAGGGGGGGGGCATAATATGCGATGAAAGCATTTTCATCGTACTCGTCCTCACCTTCCCAATAAAACCTGACATTGTCGCCGTTTACAACATAAAAGGTGAACTTTGCGGTTTCACTCGTTAATTTCAGATCATAAACCTGCTCATTGCTCTCGCCCTCATTGACGATGATTTTCAGCACACCATCGCCATCCCAACCGTCTTTATTATCATCCCACATCTCCACGGTGATGCCCGTGCTGTTTGGGCGGTCGGTGACGGTAAATGAAACCTCAAAGCTCTGCGGCAGGATTGCTTTGTCATTGCCGGGGGCTGCCCCGACGCTCACTCTGGCGCGGTGCGTACCCGCCGGGAGTCCGGGTTTTGGCTTTATCGTGAATTCATCAGTCGCACCGGTTTTGGCTAACGTACCCTCAGCTTTAGACAACTCAAAAGCAGCCGCTCCGGAACCGCCAAGGCTGGTGAGGGTGACGGCGATGGCTTCGGCTCCGGACGCGGCGTCGCTTACGTTGCTTACGTCTGTGACAATAAGTTCCAAGGCGGGTAAATCTATGTTTTTCATCAAATCATCGTCATAGCCACGAGGCACGGTGGGGAAAATATGACCCGTCGTGTTAAGTTCTACGCTATATTTTACACTGCCGACGCCGACGGGCAATATTATATATCCGCTGTTGCTGCCTTTTTCATAATAAAGGCCGTCCCTGCCGGGCGTGATATGCTCCACCCACAGAACCGTGGCAGTGCCGTCGCTTTCAACTTCTAATTCGTCAATCTCTGCGTCACCGGGTTTGTAAAAACCGGGGTCTCTACCCTTGCCGCCGGGGGTGTCATAGGTGTCCCTATCCCACGCGATGATAAGACCGTCGCCCGAGACCTTGACCTTGACTTTTTCTCCGGTATATCCAAAAACGATTCCGGTGGATTTTCCACTAACCCACTCGCCTATAGTTTCAGTACCATAACCAAATACTGTGCCGCCTGTGATTGATACACTCCCCCACGACACAACGACTGCAACGTTATCGTCTGACGGACGAGCGTTTCTGACCAATCCGCCCGTGATTGTCACATCTCCACCCGTTGAAATGGCCTGTGCCAATCCGCCCCCTAAGGCAACTACTTCGCCGCCGCTGACCGTGACAGGCGTATTGCCACTACTGTTAATGGCATTATATCCCCCAGTGCCTCCTATAGATTCCACCCGGCCGCCTTCGACGTAGATACTGTCACCGCTACCACTTGTTGGTGCGTTTGAGTCAATACCTTGAGGCCCTCTAAGTACAGCTCCATTTCTAACGCGGACTTGTGTAGCTGCGCCCCCGCTCTCACCTATAAGAATCGCTCCAGACGTGTTTGTGGTTATGAAAGCCCCATCGTCCGCAACGAAAGTCCCACCGCCTTTAACTAATATAAGACCGCCCACATCACCTCTAAAAGTAGCTTTCCATATGACGGTCACACCAGAGTCAATATCTAAAGTCAACCGAGAGTCGACACCTGTCGCCGATCCGGTCACGGTGACGGTTTTTTCATCCGTATCAGCAACCGCGGTCAAGCGGTCGTCAAAAGCCATTATATGAGCCGCCAAATCTTCTGCACTCGACGCCAATACGGTCGTCACGGGGATAAGAAGGCAGACCATAACGGCTGCGATGGCTGCGGCGGTCAGGCGGCGCAAAATTTTTTTGCTTTTCATAAGTAAACTCCTTTTAAATTCATAATTCATAGTGCATAATTAACTAAAAGGCAGGGTTTTAAACTTTTTCACTGTCACTTTACCAAATCACCGAAATATAACAAGTACCTCTTGGGTACTATCTTGAAAATAATTATAATAACTTCGTAAGATGTTTCATTTTAAAATCGGCTGTGCTATAATATGCCATGCCGCGTTTGCGTTATTTCAAAATATGTTTAAAAAGGTGTGTTAGAAGTGTTATCTAAATTGAACAAGCTGCGAGGCAACCCGGTCACATATCGGATTTTGAGCATCCCCGTTACAGTTTTGGCCATTGCGGCAGTATATTTTTTGAACATTCCAAACCCCATGATGATTTTGATTATCCCGGTGGTTTTATTTTCCTATCTGGACGGATACATCGGCGGATTGCTCAGCGGCAGCACGGCGGCGGCGTATTCCGCCTATTTTTT
Source organism: Oscillospiraceae bacterium (assembly GCA_009777235.1). GTDB lineage: Bacteria > Bacillota > Clostridia > Oscillospirales > Oscillospiraceae > WRMH01. The sequence continues at coordinate 21,317 of WRMH01000005.1, read as the reverse complement.
CTTTATCGCAACCTTGGATAAAGCGGCGACAGAAAAACTCGCCACGATCTTGCTTGCCGTATTTACTATCGTTATTTTGGTGGGAAAGCTAAAATCCCACGACAAAAGGGCGGTGATCAAATTAAAGCAGGCACATGACGAGCTTGTCACGGCAAAAGACTGCGCCGAGGAGCTTAGTCGGGTAAAAAGCGATTTTTTATCCACGATGAGCCACGAAATGCGAACCCCGATGAACGTGATTATGGGAATGACCGCCATCGGAAAAAAAGCGGCGGACATAGAGCGAAAAAACCTTTCATTGGACGAGATTGAGCGAGCATCCTCATATTTGATCGGCGTCATAAACGACGTTTTGGACATGGCAAAAATCGAAGCGGACAAATTAGAGCTTGCTCAAGCGGAGTTTGACTTTGAAAAAATGATGCAAATGGTGCTGACGCTCCTTAATTTTCGCACGGATGAAAAGCATCAGACGCTATCTGTGTCCATAGACGACAATATGCCGCGTTTTATGCAAGGCGACGACCAGAGACTCGCGCAGGTTATTACAAATTTGATGGCAAACGCCGTAAAATTCACGCCCGATGGCGGGGAAATCAGCCTTTTTGCCTCTTTGATCTCAGAGACCGACGGGCTTTGCGAGCTGCGTTTTGAAGTGAGCGACAATGGGATAGGCATATCTCCCGAGCAGCAGAAAAATTTGTTTCAGGCATTCGGGCAGGCGGAGAGCGAAACCAGCCGTCAGTATGGCGGCACGGGGCTTGGCCTTGTTATTTCAAAGCGTATCGTCGAGCTTATGGGCGGAGAGATTACGGTAAAATCCGAGCTTGGCAAAGGCGCGAGCTTTATTTTTACCGTAAAAGCGCGGCGCGGCGAAAAGACCGATTTGGAAGCGGGCAGTAATTTCTTTGCCGAAAGCCGCAGCTTTGCGGGCAAAAAGATATTGCTCGCGGAGGACATGGACATCAACCGTGAAATATTTAAGGCGCTTTTGGATGATTTCGGGCTTATCGTGGATTTTGCGGAAAACGGCAAAGCCGCGTTGGATATGATTGAGGCGTCGCCCGGGCACTATGACATTGTGTTTATGGATGTGAAGATGCCTGAAATGGACGGGCTTGAGGCAACGCGCCGCATACGGGCGCTGCCCGCCCTTTCCGATATTCCGCTGCCTATAATAGCTATGACCGCCAATGTTTTCAAAAGCGATATTGATGAATGTCTTGCCGCCGGTATGAACGATCATATCGGAAAGCCCTTTGATGTTGCCTCTATATCAAAAATGCTGGGTAAATATTTACCTACCTGAGTCGAATGATTTTTTCGGTACCTGAGTCGAATGATTTTTTCGGTCATAAAATCATTCCTCCCCGATCAATTGCGTCCATCCGTGCGCAAACGATCGGACGCTCCGCATCCATGCTCCGCTCTCGGAATAATTTTTATGACCGAAAAATTAAGAAGAATCAATTATTTTTATAAGCCGGAGGAAGGTAGTTTACTATGACTCATTTTGATTCTAATCAACTGATACCGAGAGACGCGCTGATGAAACGCCTCGACGGAGCGTCCGACCGCCGCCTTATATACATCCATGCTCCGGGCGGCTACGGCAAAACCGTGACGGCAAAGCTATGGGTCGAGCGCCGCAAAAAGAGCGGCACGGTTTATGACGCCCAGATTCGCTTTGATGAATACGACAACGCTATTACCATCTTTTGCCGGCGTTTCTGCCGCGCACTTTCTCTTCTCCAACCCGATAATGCAAAGCTGCAAAGCTTCATCGCCCACCCCTCTTTCAATTCCTCTCCCGACGAATTTACACTTAGCATCATAGATTCTTTCAATGAGTTTTGCGAGGTCACAAAAGAAGCTCAAATCTCTTCCGGGGCTACACTCCCCTCTGAAAACCCTGAGCCTCAGCCCGCCTGCGGCAGCGATAAGTACATATTGACGCTCGACGACCTCCATGTCATTACAAACAAGGAAATCCTTAAACATTTTCTTGACTTTTTAAACCGGATGTCTTTATCTTTTACAGTAATTATCCTAAGCCGCGCCGCCATACCCGACATCTTTAGCAAAATGGTCATCGAAAATACCGCGGCGGTCATTGATATAGATGATTTGCGCTTTTCACGCAATGAAATCCATACCTTTTTTGCCAAATCAGGCCGCCGCGTCACACGGGCACAGTCGGATGATATTTTTGCCTCGACCGGCGGATGGCCAATAGGCTTAAAAGCCGTCCTCCTTTCCTCCGCCGATTCTTATGCCATAAAGCCGACGGCGCGTTTTTTTGAAGCCTATTTAAAAGAATATATATGGGCAAACTGGGATGAAAAAACCCAGGACTCTTTGCTCAAAGTCTCGGTGGTAAACAGCTTTACGGCAGAGCTTTTTGAGGCTCTGACCGGCGCCGGGCGCGGCGAGGAGTTTTTGTCCTCACTTTTGCGCGAAAACTCGTTTCTCCGGGTGGATGCAAACGGCTTTTACAGCTTTCATGACCTTTTTCGCGATTTTTTGACGCATATGGCGCAAAAGAATGGGAAGGCATTTTGGGACAAGCAGCTCAAAGCTGCCGGAGATTGGTATTTTGAGCAAAAAGATTATTACAAAGCCGTTGATTTTTATGCCAGATGCCGCGATATCAATCAAATCGCGCGCAGCGTGGATTTAATGTATATCTCGCATAAATCGCCCTACGCTTCGGTAGAAGATACGGTCAACTCTGTGCGCAAGGTGATTGACGAAGCCGTTTTGAGCCGTCACCCGTTTTGCCTTGAGCCTTTGATATGGGTGGCTTTTGTGGACGGATGCCCGGACGATATGAAAAACTATTATGACCGGTATTGGACGGCTCTTCCCAAAATCATCATCAAAAACCCCCGCTCACTCCTCACCTCTATGCTGCTTAAAATCCTCGATTACCGCAACGGTTTTGCGGATGTTTTGGCAAACATAAAAGTGCCGCCTTTTGGCAGGTTTAAGAATGTCACCACGATTTCCCTGACGCAAAATATGCCGTTTTTTCACCGTTCTTTCCGGGATTTTACGGAGTTTGCCTCAGACACGGAACATAAGCTCACGCTTTTTAGGAAGACATTGAGGAACATTTTTATTAATGATTATGATATTGTCGAACATTCGATCCGCGCCGGTATAGCTTATGAGCGCAGCGACTTGGATGCCGCCTTGCGCCATTCGCAAAACGCTATCGCCGCGACAACCAAAGAGGCGGCTCCCGAAATTTGGTTTTGCGCTTATATGATCCATGCCGCCGCGTTATGGGCGTCCGATAATACCGGGGACGCGACGCGGGTGCCGGCGACTGTGGACGCTCTCATAGAGCAGCACGGAGCTTATTTTCTAAAAGCTAATCTCCGCGCTTTTCATACCCGCCTGAAACTGTCCGCCGGAAGTGTTGAAACTGCCCGGGAGTGGCTTTTGAAAAATGACGAGCCCGACCATCAAAACCCGACCTTTTATAAATTTTACCGTCATTTTACCACAGTGAGGGCTTTGATCGTGACCGGGGACTACCACCGCTCGATCATGCTTTCTCTAAAATTGCTCGCTTTGGCCAAAAACTATCGGCGAACCATTGACGTGATCGAGGCGCATATCCTCCTTGCAATCGCGCATCATAAACTGCCTCGCGGCGGCACGGACGCCGCCTTCTCGCATTTGATACAGGCCATGCGCACGGCGCATGTTCACGGCTATACGCAAATATTCATCAGCGAGGGGGCGGATTTACTCACCATGCTCCATAAACTGATGAAGCAAAGCGTGCAGGCTGATTTTGACGGCGGCATACCGGCCTCTTTCATAAAATCCCTGTACATTGCCTCCTGCGCGGCGGCAAAAGGGTCAAAAGGCATGGCCGCCGAGCGGACATCCGAAACCTTAAACTTTACAAAACGCCAGCAGGCCGTCATGCGCCTGATGCGCGAGGGGCACAGCAGAAACGAAATAGCCCGGATAATGGATATTTCCCCCGACGGGGTAAAATCACATATGAAGCTGATTTTTAGAAAGCTCGATGTCGCAAGCAGCGCGGAGGCCGCGGTAAAAATCGTCGAGCTCGGATTATAGGAGTTTAACTAATGGAAGAAAAATTTATACCCGAATATAGCGGTGTTTTGCGCAGCCACCGGATAGAAATTCCCCGGGTCATCAGCAAATGCGGCGGTATGCGCATATTTGGCAGGCGGATCAAGTCGCTCGTTTTCAGCACGGATATTGCCATAATCCGCAACATCAACGCGGACGCCGTGATTGCCGTCTATCCCTTTACGCCACAGCCTATCATTTCCCACGCCCTCATAATGGCCTCTGATATTCCCGTCTTTTGCGGTATCGGCGGAGGCACTACCACGGGGATGCGGGTGGTGCAGCTTGCCGCCGACGCCGAGTTTCAAGGTGCTTTTGGCGTGGTGCTCAATTCGCCGACGCCAAACGAGACCATAAAAGAGGTCAGCGCGGTCATTGACATACCGGCCGTTATAACGGTGGCCGGTGAGCGGGACGACATTCGCGGCAGGTTTGAAGCCGGGGCGGCGATTTTGAACATTTCCGCCGCCGCGCGCACGCCTTGGCTTGTCGAGAAGATACGAAAGGATCATCCAGAGTCCGCCATAATCGCGACGGGCGGCCCGTCTGAGCAATCCATCGAAGATACCATCAACGCGGGGGCTAACGCCATAACGTGGACGCCTCCCACAACAGCGGAGATTTTTAAAACAATGATGGAAAAATACCGCTCCGCTATGTAGATTGTGTCTTCTGCATTTGTGTCTTCTGCGGAAATATGCCTTTCAACGCTTCAGACCTACGTAAAAAGTGACTGTACGGCTCATAGCGGGGTCTTCGCAAACTCGCAGAGCGAACAAAGTTCGCTCTACTCAAACAATGCTCGACCTTATCCGCTATTTCGCCTACACTCTCTAATTTACTCCGCTACGAAGCGTCAAAAGGCATATTTTCCGCAGAAAATTATATAATTTATAAATGGTTACAAAAAGATACAAAAGTAACACAAAATATCACAAATGCGAAAAACGCTTGCAATATGACGGAAATTGTTGTACAATACGCGAAATGTGAAAATGTGTTGCAAAATGTTGCATTTTTCATCTTTTGTATACCGTGTTTCACGTTTTATTGCGCGAGCACACATATTAAATAGCGAACCTGCAATTCATTATTGATATGGAGTGGACCTGTGACCAAGTATGTAATAAACGGCGGCAATCCGCTGTACGGAGAAGTCGAAATCAGCGGAGCCAAGAACGCGGCTGTCGCCATAATCCCCGCGGCCCTCATGGTAGACGGCGTTTGCCGAATAGAAAATCTCCCGGAAATATCCGACGTCAAAACCCTCCTTGGCATACTCAAAGAGATGGGGGCCAAAATCCGTGCCGTTGACAAGCGGACTGTTGACATTGACTGCACCCGCGTAGGCACGACGCTTGCCACATTTGACACAATGCGCCGCATCAGGGCTTCTTATTATCTGATTGGCGCGCTGCTGGGCCGTTTTGGCAGAGCCGACGTCGCTATGCCGGGCGGTTGTAATTTTGGCGGCTTTCGCCCAATTGACCAACATATCAAAGGTTTTACCGCGATGGGCGCAAACATCAGCATAAAAAACGGCATTGTCACCGCCGTCACCGGAGATACGCTCCGGGGCACCACTATATATCTTGACGTTGTTTCCGTAGGGGCGACCATAAACCTCATGCTCGGGGCGGCTCTCGCGTCGGGGCGCACGATCATCGAAAACGCCGCCAGAGAGCCTCATATAGTTGATTTGGCAAACTTTCTAAACTCAATGGGCGCGGATATCCGGGGCGCGGGCACGAACGAGATCAGAGTTCGCGGAGTAAAGCGCATGACCGGCGGGTTTTATTCCGTCATCCCCGACCAAATCGAGGCCGGAACATACATGGCTGCCGCTGCCGCCACAGGCGGACGCGTCGTCGTCAAGGACATTATCCCAAGACACCTTGAGTCCATTTCCGTAAAACTCCGCGAGATGGGCGTCACCGTCGTTGAGCTTGAAGATTCCATCATTGTGCAGCGTGACGCGCCTTTGCTGAGGACGCATGTCAAAACCATGCCTTATCCCGGTTTCCCAACCGACATGCAGCCGCAAATCTCGGCGGTGCTCTGTCAGGCCGAGGGGACAAGCACGGTCACAGAGGGCGTATGGGACAACCGTTTTAAGTATGTTGACGAGCTGTCCAAAATGGGCGCCACCGTCCGCATACACGGTCGGACGGCAATCATTGAGGGTGTCAGAGCCTTATCGGGCGCTCCGATAAAAGCGAGTGACCTTCGCGCCGGCGCCGCTCTTGTCATTGCCGGGCTTTCGGCAAAAGGCAGAACCGTTATTGACGGTGTGGATTATATCGAGCGCGGTTATGAAAAAATGGTCTCAAAACTGTCTTTGCTCGGCGCTGATATTAGAGCCATCAGCGACAGGCAGGATTTTCTTTTTATACGCAAGAGCGGATAGCGCCCCTTTACCGACATGTCATATATAAGAAAGCTAAATCATAAACTCAACAAGCTCTTTGGCGGAGAGGTGGAAGCCTACTTTGAAGATAACTGCCTCGTCCTCACCGGCGAGCTTTCTTATTGGAATGAGGTTGTCGCGGCGTGCCTTATCGCCTTGCAGGAAAACCCGGTTTCCGGTTTTGTAAATGATATTTCGTGTACCGAAGAGAAAAAAATGCCTTACTCCAAACCCCGCCTCGAGGACAGTTTTTTGGAGTTTGAAGAGCCGGACGTACTCATAATCGGCGGCGGTGTCGTCGGATGCGCCGCGGCGCGTGAGCTTTGTAAGTATGATTTAAACATTTTGCTCATCGAAAAAGAACACGACCTTGCCATGCAAGCGACAGGGCATTGCGGCGGGTTTATTCAAAGCGGCATCGGGGTCAAAAAAGATACCGCCCGACACCGTTATATACATGAGGGCGGCAAAATGTTTGACGCCCTTTGCACGGAGCTTGGCGTCGTTTACAATCGCTGCGGCCAATATTTTTATTATACAAATCAGCTGTGGCGGCCTTTTGTTTGGCTTTCCAAATTATATTGGCGCTGGCACGGCATAAAAGAAATCGAAATAATATCGGGCGAAGAGCTCAGGCGGCGGTTGCCCGGGATAAGCCCATCTATCGCCTGTGCCTTGTTTTTGCCCGATTGCGGCGTTTTGTGCCCTCATTTTCTGACCGCCGCCCTTGCCGAAAACGCGGTTTCCAACGGGGTCGTCATCGCTTTTAACACCATTGTTAAATCAATAAAATCAGAAGACGGCGTCATACAAAGCGTGACGACAAACCGTGGCGTCATACACCCCAAAATCGTCATAAACGCGGCGGGGGCTTTTTGCGAAGATATTGCAAAGATGGCGGGCGACAGGTTTTATTCGGCCCGCCCCGCAAAAAGCACAAGCGTTCTCGCCCGCGCCGGAAACTTCTCAAACTGGGGCACCGAACCGCCGCATGGCGGTTCGGCGCATGGCGGGGGTTTGACACGCAGCGTTGTTTCGGCATACGCCAATTCTTTTAACATGGGCAAGTTTTCCGGCATGGCAAATGCTTCCGGCGCGGGCAAGCGCCGCTCAAAATCCGGGATTTGCAGTATATTGCCTACGGCTCACGGCTCTTTTTTGATCGAATCTGACAATGTGGAAACGATAAATAAGGAAGATTTCACGACTGCCCCATATTTTACCGACCGCGCTGTCTCACGGGGCAAGCATGTTTTCCCGGCTTTGGACGGCAAGGATATCTTTACATATTTTTCCGGCATAAGGGCTTTTGTTTACGGCGGTGATTTTATAGTCGGGCTTGGTAAATCGGTGTCTAATATCATTCATGCCGCCGGGCTCGGCGACGGCGGGCTGACGGCTTCCCCCGCCATTGCCTCTGACGCCGCAAAAATGGTCTTGAGCTTGCTCTCAGAGCGCGAGGATGGCTTTATTGTCCGTGAAAACAGTAATTTTAACCCTGTGCGAAAAGCTCCTCCGACGCCATACAATCTTTCTTTGCAAGAGCGCAGCTCTCTTATCGAAGAAAATCCCGATTACGGCATTATCGTGTGCAGATGCCGGGGCATTAGCAAAGGTGAGATTATCGAGGCTCTAAACCGCCCCGTTAAATGCGAAACGACCGACGGGCTTAAAAGGCGCATCGGAATCGGCATGGGCTGCTGCCAAGGCTCTTTTTGCGCGCCCATCGTCCATGATATTCTCGCCGCCGAAAAAAGTCTTTCTCTTCGGCATATTCGCAAAAACGGCGGCGGCAGCGCGATCGTATACGGCAGCTTGAACGAATTTGCCAAAAGAAAGTTTGACACTATGCTCTCTATCCGGGACGATAATGACGGCGAGGCAAACGAGTATGAAGCGCGTCTTAGGGAGCTGGCGGTGGCAAAGATACAAGAATCCCTGCTGCGAGACAGCGGCTCTGCTGTAACTCACAACAAAGCGGTCATAAAATCCATTCCGAGAGCGGAGCATGGATGCGGAGCGTCCGAACCGTCTGCGCACGGATGACGCAGTGGTTCGGGGAGGAATGATTTTATGAACGCTAAAGAGAAAGCGGGAGACTTATGATTTTGATAAAAATTAGGAGCATCTGACGTGGTTACTACATCAAAGTTTAGTGTTGTTGTCATCGGAGGCGGCCCTGCCGGGATCGCGGCGGCTACCGCCGCGGCGCATGACGGGGCGTCTACCTTGCTTATAGATCAAAACCGGCAGCTCGGCGGACGGCTAAATCAAAGCATACATAATGGGTTTGGTTTCGTGCGATTTGAAAACGCGTTCACCGGACCAGAATACGCTTTCAAAGAGATTTCTGTGCTAAATCAGACAAATTGCGTCGTGCTTTTGCAAACAGCGGTTACGGATATTGTCAGTATTGGCAATACTTTTCAACTGACCTTATCAAATAGGCATGGGATTGTCATTGTTGACGCCAAATCAATAGTCATAGCGGCAGGGGCGCGTGAAATTACACCCCGCGAGCTTTATATACATGGCAGCAGACCCTCCGGGCTCTTTACCGCCGGGGCGGCGCAATACTATATGAATGTGTTGGGGCAGCTTCCTTGCAGGGCGTGCGTTGTGCTTGGCAGCTCCAATTTGGCTCTTATAGCGGCTCGAAGGCTTGCCATAGAGGGGGTAAAGGTGCTTGGGGCTTATGAACCCACAGGCGCTGTGCAAGGTTATCTTGACTATGCGTCGCTTTGCTTATTTGATAACGACATACCGCTTCATTTTAACCATACTGTCTTGCGAGTCATTGGGAGAGAACGGCTGCGGGCTGTTGTGCTCGCCCGCACGGATAGCTCGGGAGCACCGATTCGTGGCAGTGAAAACGTCATAAAGTGCGACGGGCTGATCGTTTCCCGAGGGCTTGTCGCGGATTCCCGCCTTGCCTTGTCGCTAAAAGTGCCTTTTAGCCGCCTCACAAACGAGCCTGTTTGCGACCAGAACATGATGACTATGATAGACGGGGTATTTTCCGGCGGCAACGCGTGTCATATCAGCGACTTGGTGGATTATGTGTCCGAGAGCGGCGAAATCGCCGGGCGCGGCGCGGCAAGATATGTGAGCCGGACACGCCATCTCATCTCGATTGATGTCGGTAAGGATTTCCTTTCCGTTGCGCCGCAGCTTATTGACTATGAGATACTCTATGGAGATACTGTCTTGTTTTTTACGCCGTCGGTGCAACGTGACGACTGTACTGTTCGTGTTTTGGCCGATAATGAAGAAGTTTTTTCGCAAAAATACGATTCCTTACGCGCCCGTGAAACACAGCGCATAAGTTTTAGGCTTCCGCCGTCGCTGTCGGCTCAAAGCGTCATTTCGCTGACTATGAGCTGACTGCTCGTAATGTTAATTTACTTATTATCAGAGGTGCTAATTTATGAATAAGTTATTTTGCCTATCCTGTCATAACGGCTGCCTTATGAGCATAACTGGCAGCGGTATTACCATGGATGTGCAGGGCAACAAATGCGCGAAGGGTTATGACTTTGCTCTGGCCGAGCTGACTGACCCCATGATAACCCTCACAACCACAGTGCGTACAAAGTTTCCCGACGTGCCTGTCATATCTGTCCGCACCGACGGTGAAATACCAAGAAATCTGTTCGATAAAGCTATGGCGCAAATTAGTGATGTTTTGGTGGAAGATGAGCTTTCTGTCGGAGATACGGTAATTGATGATGTTGCGGGGAGCGGAGTGGCCGTAATAATAACAAGCCCCGCGCTCATGCAGCTCGGGGCGGAGCTTGAAAACAAGCACGCCGAGCTAAACAGATTTTCCGGTGAACCGCCTCTTGGCAGAGGCGGGGAACCGTCTCCATATGGAGCCGGAGCGTCTCCTTTCGGAGACGGAGCGTCTCCTTTCGGAGGCGGACCGTCTCCTTTCGGAGACGGGGTAAGGAATGTTGGGAGCGGCGGTGTGATTGATGATTTGAGCGGTGAGTATGTGGGCGGGTTTGTCGGCACAGCCGGCGCTGCCGTCGGCATCTCTGACGCTGATTCCGACGAACCGCCTCCGTCAGGAGACGGGGACGGCGAAATTGCCGCCGAAGATGAGCAGGAGAAAAGTAAGGAGTTCATACCGCAGCGCGGCAGACCCCACATCAAGCGAAAGCTGTAGCGGCGGCAGGGGATGCGCTGCCGCATATGGGGGTTTACCCTAAACTTTGGTTTTGGCAGAGGGCGGCGTAAACGCCGTTTTTTTCTAAGAGCTCGTCGTGCGTGCCGGACTCGGCTATCTTGCCGTCCTCCATAGCTATTATGAGGTCGGCTTTTTTTATCGTGGAGAGCCTGTGGGCTATTACAATGATGGTTCTGTGTCCTATTATCTTGCCGATGGCATTTTGAATTTCGCGCTCTGTTTCGGTATCTACCGCCGAGGTCGCTTCGTCGAGCAGCAAAACAGGGCTGTTTCTCAAGACACTGCGGGCTATTGACAGACGCTGCTTTTGACCGCCGCTGAGCCTGACCCCGCGCTCCCCTATCATGGTTTCGTATCCGTCGGGCAGTGAGTTGATAAATTCGTCCACACACGCGATTGCCGCCGCGTCTTTGATTTGTTCACGCGTGGCATTTGATGTGCCGTATGCGATGTTTTCCGCTATCGTCCCGTTAAAAAGAAACACATCTTGCATAACAAAGCTAAGCTGGTTTCTAAGGCTCTCGAGCGTCATATCCCGGATATCTATGCCGTCCATGAGTATAGCTCCCGCCGTCGGGTCATAAAACCGCGCTATAAGCCCGGAAATCGTCGTTTTGCCGACGCCCGTCGGCCCGACCAAGGCGACCATGCGCCCGGCTTTCGCTTCAAAGCTGATTTCCCGGAGTACCTGCGTCCCGTCCTGATACGAAAACGACACATTTTTAAACTCTATCTGCCCGCTGAGTCTGCCGACTGGCTTTGCGCCCGGGCAGTCTGTTATCTCCGGCTCTGTGTCGAGTATTTCAAATATCCGCTCCGTGCCGACAATTCCATGCTGGGCGTCTTCCACAATGCGCGTCAGCGACGCTATCGGCGTATAAAACAGATTTAGATAGAGCAAAAACGCGACGACGTCAGATATGTTCAAACCGGATTTTAACGCGATGACGGGCCCGGCTATGAGGACGATTATCGTTCCGAGCGTGGACACGAACGCGACGGTGGGGTGCAAAATACCCGTAAAGAAGAGAGCCCTTATGAGCGCGCTGATGTGCTGGCTGGATTTGTCGCGCACCTTTCGCGACTCGTCCTCTTGTTTATTGAAAACCTGAATTTCCTTTATTCCCGAAAAATTATCCTGCAACAGGGCGTTTAATTCGGCGATTTTTTCCTGTCCGCGCTTGAAATTTTTCCTCATCTTCCGCACCAAGGTTGACGTCAGCGCGAGAAACGGGATCGGTATACATATAAAGAGCGCGAGTATCGGGTTTATCGTAAACAATATGACAAGCACACCGATAATCGTCAGTATGCTGGTCAATATTTCCGGCAGCGCGTGGGCGATAAGGTTTTCAAATGTGCCCGTATCGTTGATGACACGGCTCATGAGCTGTCCCGTCTGCTTGTCGTGATAGTAGCTCATTGACAGCTTTTGAAGATGGTCGTAAACTATGCAGCGCATACGGTTTACCATATTCCACGAGGCAACGTGCGAAAGGTAATTGTTGAAAAAATGGCATAGAGCGCGCAGCGCGAACAGTCCGAGCAATACCATCGCAAGGGTGATGATGGCGTCTATGGAATTATCCAAATCGCCGCCTTCCATAATGGCTATGATACGCCTTGTTATCTCCGGCGCGGCAAGGTTTACCGCCGTAATTACAAAGAGCGCCACCGTCGCTATTATCAATAAATGAGCCCAGGGACCGGCGAAACTAAAGAGCCTTATCAGTTTTTTCATCGCAAACTTTCCGCCCAAGCAGAGTATTTTTTTATTTTCGCGTCACATTCGGCTTTATCCGAACCGCAGGCAAGTATATATACCTTTACTTTCGGCTCCGTACCCGACGGGCGCACTATGAGATGTGTCTTGTCCTCGATACCGTAGCGCAGCACATTTGAACCGCTAAGTTCGATCTCTTTTGTCACGCCGGAAACTACGTCAAGCTCAGTTCCGCCGCTGTAGTCGCGTATCATTGTAACTTTTTGACCGGCTATCGCGTCAGGCGGTGTTTCCCGCAGATTTGCCATCAGCTTTTTCATTTTCTCAAGCCCGTCGAGACCCGGCATTACAAGGTTTTTTGTTTCTTCCGCAAAATAACCGTATTTTTCGTAGAGCTTTTGCACCGCGTCGTACAAGGTCATGTTTTGCCCGGCATACCACGCCGCCATCTCCGCTATAAGCATTGACGCGGTCACGGCGTCTTTGTCGCGCACATAATCGCCGGCCATGTAGCCGTAGCTTTCCTCAAACGAGTATATGACTTTGTGCGAATTATCCGATTCTATCGCGTTTTTCTTTTCCGCCATGAATTTAAAGCCCGTGAATGTGTCGTAGCAGGCGACGCCGTTTTGCTCCGCTATAACTCTTGCCATTTCCGTCGTCACAAGCGATTTTATCACCGCCGGGTTTTTTGGCATCGTATCTGTGCGGCGGCAAACGCCGATTATGTAATCTTGCAGCAATACGCCCGTTTGGTTGCCCGTGAGGGTAATATACCGCCCGGCATTGTCGCGCACCATTATGCCGACGCGATCCGCGTCCGGGTCTGTCCCGATTATGAGCGCGGCGTCGTTTTTCTTCGCAAGCTCTATGGCAAGCGCGAAGCCCTCCGGGTTTTCCGGGTTTGGCGACGCCACCGTCGGAAACGCCCCGTCAATTTTCATCTGCTCCGGCTCGCAGAAAATATGCTTTATTCCGAGCCTTTTTAACGCTTCGGGCACTAATTTATATCCCGCTCCGTGAAACGGCGTGTAAACGAGCTTAAATGTGTCCGCGACCGCTTTGACCGCGTCTTTGTTTTTTGCCTGCTCCATGACTTTTTCTAAGAAAAGCTCGTCGGTTTCCGCGCCCATCACGGTAATAAGCCCCTGCTCTACCGCTTTGTCAAAATCCATTGTCTTTATGGAGTCAAATATATCCAGAGCGCTCATTTTTTGCGAGACAATATCCGCGTGGCGCGGCGGCAATTGCGCCCCGTCCGCCCAATAGACCTTAAATCCGTTGTATTCTTTTGGATTGTGGCTCGCCGTGACATTGACTCCCGCTATGCAACCGTACTCGCGTATCGCAAACGACAGCTCCGGCGTTGGGCGAAGCCCGTCAAATATCCGCGCTTTTATGCCGTTTCCGGCAATGACCGATGCCGCGGCCTTTGCGAATGTGTCACTGTCGTTGCGCGAGTCAAAACAAACTGCCACGCATTTTTCTTTTTCATTTTGCACCGGTTCTTCGAGGACGAGCTCGGCGAGAGCTTGCGTGGCGTGGCGTATGACGTGGGCGTTCATGCGAAAAAGCCCGACCGCCATGATGCCGCGCAGTCCGCCGGTGCCAAACTCCAGCATATCAAAAAAGCGGCTTTTTATCTCTTTTTCATCGCCTTTTATGCTTTGAAGCTCTTTTTTTTCAGCTTCGCTCAAAGCCGGGCTGTTTAACCATTTTTCATATTCCACGCGATAATCCATATCAGAAATCGCCTCCTTCTGCTTCAAAATCCTCTAATACCGGCTCGGCGTTTAATATGTTTTGCGCATCCTCAAACATGGTTTCGGGAACATATATTTCCATTCCGCTGGGAGCACGCCCGAATATCATTTTGCCAAAAGACCCGTTGTTTGGAAGCTCGCTGATATACGGTATTTCATATGCTTTGAGCAGGTTTAGCGCAACTTCAACGTCAAGCGGCCCGCCCGACACATGGTCTAAATATACGGGCGGCACGGGCTCGCCGTCTTCGGTTTTTGGCCACGGGGGGGCATTTGATTCTTTATTGCTCCACATTTTTAACTCCTGTTTGATGTTTTGATTTGTTTATTATCGTTCTTCTCTGAAATACGCGATGCCGAGGCTGTCTGGCGGGTGGTTTTCGCGTCTGCGGCGCATACTCACCCCTATTATGACGGCTATCGTCGCTATGTATGGGAACATATCATATATTTGCGCCGGTATGCCAAGCGGTATGTACAGCCTCATGACCGACAAAGCGCCGAAAATCAAGCTCCCCCACAGTGCGCGGGCGGGACTCCAAGTGGCAAAAATCACGAGCGCGACGGCAATCCAGCCTTGATAGCTTATGAGATTGAACGTCCAAACGCCGCCGACGCCGTTTGAGGAATTCATTACTATATACAGGCCGCCAAGCCCGCATATGCCCCCGCCGATAACCGTGGCGAGATATTTATATCGCGTGACGTTTATGCCCGCGGCGTCCGCCGTGGCGGGGCTTTCACCCACTGCCCGCAGATTGAGGCCGGCTCTGCTGCGGTTTAAAAACCACGCCAAAATAATCGCCGTAAGTATGGCAAAATAAACCAGAAAGTTATATGAGAAGAGTATCTTTCCTATTATCGGAATATCCGCTAAACCCGGAATACCTGTGTTGAATATTGTCTTTGTCTCGCTCGACACCGCCGCGTAGCCGCCCGCCGCAAAGCTGATGGCTTCTCCAAAAAAGTTTGCAAAGCCCGTGCCGAATATGGTGAGCGCGAGACCCGTGACGTTTTGGTTTGCCCGCATGGAAATTGTCAGCACGCTATAGAGAAACGCGCCGAACGCCGCCGTCAGAAAAGCGCAGATTACGGCGATCAGTACGGATATAACGGCTACCGGCTGCGCCGCCATTTGCTCATAGTAGTAAGCCCCGGCAAATCCGCCGAGCGCGCCCATGAACATCATGCCTTGAACGCCGAGGTTTAGGTTGCCGGATTTTTCCGTGAGGATTTCGCCGAGCGTGCCAAAGAGCAAGGGTGTGCCGGCGAGGATTGCCGCAACGAAGAAATTCATAAGGTTGTCGGGGTTTAGGAAGTCAAACATTTATTCTGCCTCCTCTCCAACTGCGCCATCAGGCGCAGTGACTTCTGGCGATGGCGCCGCGCTGTCTGGCGCAGTGACTTCTGGCGAGGGCGCAGTGCTATCGGGCGGAGTGCTCTCTGCGGAGGGGACTCCGCGAAATATCAGTTTGTAGTTTATAAAAAACTCGCAGCCGAGCATAAAGAACAAGATTATGCCCGTCAGCACGTCCGCCGCCGAAGCCGGTATTTTGAAATTTGTCTGTATCGTGTTTGAGCCTTTGCTCAAAACCGCGATAAAGAGCGCGATAAAAATCATAACTATCGGGTTTAGCTTTGCCAGCCACGCCACGGAAATAGCCGTAAAGCCCACGCCGCCCGCCGTCGAGTCGCTAAGTGTGCCGTTTGCACCGGATACCAGCAAGAAGCCGACAAGCCCCGCGATAGCTCCCGATATGAAAACCGTGCGCATTATGATTTTGCCTACATTCATACTGGCATACCGCGCCGTGCGTTCGGACTCGCCGACGACGGCAATCTCATATCCCTGCTTTGTGTGCCTTAAATAAATCAGCATGAGCACGGCAAGCACCAGCACGAATATCCAGCCGATATGCACGTCAAATATACCCGCGATCCCCAGCTTTGGCAGTCTCGCGGCGTTGTCAAACATGGCAATCTTCGGGAAGCCTCCGCTCATGGGGTTTCTCCACGGCCCGTGCTGGAAATATTTTGTCAGTTCCAACGCGATATAGTTTAGCATGAGCGTAAAGAGCGTTTCGTTCGTCCCCCATTTTGCCTTGAAAAATCCCGGTATCAGCCCCCATATGCCTCCCGCCACCATTGCGGCAAGCATCATTGCAAGCAGAAGCATTACCGACGGCATTGTTTTTACATATAACGCAAAATATGTCGCGGCGACGGCTCCGACCAATATTTGCCCCTCCGCGCCTATGTTCCAAAAGCGCATCCGAAAGCTCGGCGCAATAGCTATGGCAGCTCCGAGCAGCGGCACCGCGGTCTTTATGGTTTCGCTTCGAGACGTCGCCGTCGCAAAAGAACCCGTAAACATGGCGGAATATACCGCAAACGGGTTATGACCCATCAAAAGGACGATAATGCCGCCGACACACATGGCGAGTATTATCGCGCCAACGCGTATCATCCAGGCTTTTGCCCTTTGTATGTCAGAGCGCTTGACAATGCGGACAAACGGCTCTTTCCGGGTTTTGCGGTGGGCGTCGGGGGTTTTTGTTTTAATGTTTTCGTCTTGCATATTGGCAATCTCCAAAAAACCTATCACGGTAATCTCGCGTCGGGCAAGTTTGTCATGAGCATTCCGATTTCTTCTTTTGTTATGCTTTGCGCGTCCGCTATGCCGCTGACTTTTCCGCCGCACAGCACCACAATGCGGTCGCACAGCTCAAGCATAATGTCAAGGTCTTCGCCGATATAGATGACCGCCGCGCCTTTCTTCTTTTCTTCGTTCAATAGATTATATACCGTAAACGATGAATTTATATCAAGCCCGCGCACGGGGTACGCGGCGATGAGGACTGTGGGCTGAGAGGATATTTCGCGCCCCAAAAGCACCTTTTGCACATTGCCGCCGGATAAGCGGCGTATCGGGGTGTAGACGCCCGGGGCGACGACATCAAGGCTTTTTATAATGTTTTCGGCGAGTTTCTTTGGCGGCTTGCGGTCGGCAAAAACGGGAAATCCCTTGCGATAGCCTTTGAGCAGCATATTGTCTACCATGTGCATATTGGCGACGAGCCCCATTCCGAGCCGATCCTCCGGCACAAACGCCAGCACGATACCCATTTTCCTGATATTTTTTGGGGTTTTGCCGACAATCGGCTGCGTTTTGTCGCTGCCCGGCGGATAATAGTCTATTTCGCCGGATAATATCGGATAAAGCCCGGCAATGGCTTCGCAAAGCTCTCTTTGGCCGCTGCCCGCGACGCCCGCGACGCCGAGTATCTCTCCGCTTTTTGCGGTAAATGAAACATTGTCGAGCGCGGGTATTCCCTCTTCGTTGAGGCATGTGATGTTGCGAAGCTCAAGGCGGTCTTGCTGTCCTGTGGGCGGCGGCCTTTCGATGTTCAGGCTGATAGTCCTGCCCACCATCATTTCTGTAAGCTCCTTATAGCTTGTCTTCGCCGTTTCTACCGTGCCTATATACTCGCCTTTTCGCAGCACCGCTACTTTTGACGAGACGGCCATGACTTCGTTTAGTTTATGCGTAATGATAATCAACGCTTTGCCGTCGTCGCGCATATTGCGCATGACCGAAAAGAGCCTGTCGGTTTCCTGCGGCGTGAGTACCGCCGTCGGCTCGTCAAGGATCAATATTGACGCGCCCCTATACAACGTTTTGACGATTTCCACCGTCTGCTTTTCGGATATGGACATGTCATAGACTTTTTTGTCCGGGTTGATGTCAAAGCCGTATCTCATGCTGATTTGCTTGATTTTTGCTGAAACGGCCGCGCGGTCAAGTTTTCCTTTTCCGGGAAGTCCGAGCACAATATTCTCCGCCGCCGTCAGCACCTCGACCAATTTGTAATGCTGGTGTATCATGCCGATACCGAGACTGAACGCGTCTCGCGGCGAGCGGATCGTGACTTCGCGCCCGTCCACTATTATACTGCCCGAATCCGGGAAGTATATGCCGGAAATCATGTTCATAAGGGTTGTTTTGCCCGAGCCGTTTTCGCCGAGGATCGCAAGGATTTCTCCTTTGTTAAACTGCATGTTAATGTCTATGTTCGCACGGACGTCGCCGAACGATTTTGATATGTTTTGCAGTTTTATCGCGCTTTCCAATTGCTTTTCCCCTACCTACTTTTTTGTTTGGCAGTCATAACCGCCGGCGACGAACGCACCGTCGGCACTCGGCGCCCCGACGCTCGCGCAGCGGGGATCACCTCATACCGAGGTGCGCCCGCCGCCGCCTGTGTCAGCGTCAGCAAACATTATATCACAAAAAGGGGGAGCGTACTCCCCCTTTTTGATAAAAATTTGATTTTTTCGCGAGACTTTTTTAATCCATTACGAATATGCCTTCGATGATGGGGTTAAAGTCGGGCGCGGAGAACTCGTTTGACTCGATGAAGTATGAATCGGGTCCTGTGAACTCGTAAATCAGGTCGCCTTCAAAGGTCGTGATTTTTGCGTTGTTGCCGTCATTGTCTTTGAGGTGGCCGCTAAAGACATGGAAGCCGCCGATGATTTGCGCTTTTGCCGCGTCAATCGCTGCGGCTGTGCCGTCGGCTACGATCGCGTCATTGAGCGGAGACAGGAAGACAGCGTTTGCCGCCAAGCCTTCTGACCAGTCTGCCGGAATATCTTTGCCGTCAAGGACATCTTGCACGAGCATTGTGAGGTAAATGCTCCAGTCAGCCCTCGCGGAAACGAGAGATGCGTTCGGCGCGGCGGGGATCATGTCGGCGTTGTAGCCAACGTGCCATACGCCGTTTGCCTCTGCCGTGGTTGCGGGAGCGGTGGAGTCTGAGTGCTGGCTGATGACGTCTGCGCCTCGGTCAATGAGAGCCTGCGCGACCTGAGCTTCCGTGGCCGGGTCATGCCAGCTGTTTGCGTACATGACTTCCATCGTCACGTCCGGGTTGACGCTCTTTGCGCCAAGATAGAATGAGGTGTAGCCGGAGATGACTTCGGCAAACGGGAATGCCGCCACATAGCCGAGCTTGTTTGTCTCGGTCTTGAGACCCGCCGCGATACCAGCAAGGTAGCGGGCTTCGAAAATGTCAACGAAATAGTTGTGGTAGTTGTCAAGCCCCATGAAACGCGCATGGTATCCGGTGGCATGTGCAAATACGATGTCGGGATATTCGGCGGCCACTGTGAGCATGTAGTCCGCGTGTCCGAAGCTCGTCGCGACTATGATGTTACAGCCCGCTTCCACAAGCTCACGGACGGCGGTCTCACATTCGGAGCCTTCGGGTATGTTGAACTTGTTGATAATTTGGCTGTCACTAAGGCCGATATTTTGCGCCATTTTTTGCGTGCCGAGGTCATGGTTGTAGGTGTAACCCATGTCGGATGGGTCTGTGATATGGACAAATCCGATTTTTATGTTGTCCTTTGTGAGGCCGGATGCGTCGCCGCCGTCACCGGTATCGCCGCCGCACGCGGCAAGGGCTGCGGTTGCGAAGCATAGCGCGATGCAGAGCAAAATTGCGAATAGTTTTTTCATTTTTTTATCCTTTCTGTCTATATGTTGTTGTTTGCTTTGTACTTTTCGGTCACTAACTACGTTATATAGTATAACATTTTTTTGAGAAAAGAAAGAGTTTTTTTGAAAAAAAACTGCTAAAATTTTTGGTGAAAATGTGGTAAAATTGGTTACAATGCGAAATCCGGGAAAGGGTGAAAGGATTTTATAATTATGAAAAGATTCATTTTGGGAGTTGACGGCGGCGGGACAAAAAGCCATCTTGCCGTGTTTGACGAGCACGGCACACTTGCCGGCGCGGCCGTTTACGGCTCGCTCAATCATGAGGGCATGGACGGTTCGTTTGCAGAGCTTGAAGAGAAGCTGTTTGAGCTTTTGCCGCGTGTTTTGGGAGATGCCGGAATATCGGCAAAAGATATAGCCTTTGCCGTTTTGGGGCTTGCCGGAGTGGACACGCCCCCTCAGGCACAGATTATTTCCAAAATGATAGACGCTCAAGGCATCCGAGATTACATCGTCTGCAATGACGCCATACTCGGCGTACCCGCCGGGTGCCCGGGCGGCTCCGGGATTTGCGCCATCAACGGCACGGGCTTTAAGCTCGCCGCCATTGACCGGGGCGGCACGGTTTTTGACACATGCGGGCTCGGTGCGTATACCGACGACAGGGGCGGCGGCACCTGGTATGGTGAGCGCGTTTGCGGCGAGGTGTATAACGAAATCTATAAGCTCGGGCGTCCTACGATAATGCGCGATATGCTTTTTAAGCTGCTGGGTATATCCCGCAGGGAGGACTACTCTCAGGCTATATCTCGCATTTATTATGCCGAAAGCGAGCTTTATAACTCCCCCGCGCTAAACGGCATGGTCTTTGAGGCCGCTGCTTTGGGCGACGACGCCGCTTTGGATATACTCTCAGAATCCGCCGCGCAGTATGCCGGCGCTATCTCCCGGCTTGCTATGGATATGGATTTTTCGCCCGATCTTCCTTTATATGTGACTCTTGCCGGTTCGGTGTTTGTAAAGCAGCCCGTGAAAATATTACATGAAATGATTGAGCGGCAAGTTGCCAAAGCTCTCTTTGGGCGGCAAGTCCGGTATATATGCCTCGATGCTCCGCCCGTCGCCGGAGCCGTGCTTTGGGCGGCCGAGAAAGCCGGGTTTTCGTTTGACGAGTCTGCTGTAAAATCGGCGATCAAATCCGCATTTTAGGGGAAAATATGCTAAACACAGTCAAGGAATGAGGGCTTGACAGCTTAATTGATTTGCAATACAATATGTACGGCGTTGCTGCGTCTCGCAAGCGAGGCGCTGTGACGGTAGCGGTTAGCCACCCTGAAAGGGGGTGGGGCTATGACACTATTTGAAGCATTGACATTGATTATCGCATTTGCGGCGTTAATGATAAAGCTCAGAGAACGCATGGACAGAAAATAACCGCCCCAGTTCTAAAGTGACCCCAAGAAGTTGGACAGATTTATTATGCAACATAAAAGGATTGAGTTCTGTATTCCACAGGGCTTAGTCCTTTTAGTTTTGCCTTGATACGCTGATTGTTATAGTAGGAAATATATTCATGTAGTTCACGAATAAAATGTTCAATACTGTCAAACTCCTGT
>WRMH01000004.1 GCA_009777235.1 Oscillospiraceae bacterium | reverse complement strand
TCACTGCTTAATCAGTGTTTATCTGCCGCATGTAAGCTACTCGTTTTCCGTCGCTTTTCTTTTCTCACATTAAATGCACCTTGATTTTTAGCCATTTCCCAGAGTAAACGCAATCCACCATTCTACTGTTGCTCTTACTTTGGGAATTTACGCCCATTTTATCAAGTAAATTCTCAAAGTAAGATCCAGAGTGGAGGCGAAAGAGGAAGTTACCGGGAGAAGCGAAAAATGGTAGACTTTAGTCTGAGAAATTTTACTCAGACAGGAGGCTTTTATGAAAACCGAAGCAACAAAATACAAGCACTTAACTTTTGAGGAGCGCGAAGAAATACAGGCTTGCCTCGCTTGCGGCGTTAGTTTCAAGGCAATCGCCGCCCGAGTCGGCAAAGACCCAACGACCGTATCAAAAGAGGTTAAAAAGCACATCAGCGTCGTTACGCCAAATGTAAAACGTTACGGCATTGATGGAAAACCGCTTGAAAACGCAATATGCCCAAAGCTGCTCAGAGCCCCGTTTGTATGCAACGGCTGTAAAAACCATAGGAGGCAATGCGCTTTTACAAAACACCTATATTACGCCAAAGAAGCGCAAAAGGAGTATGAATCCTTGCTTGTCGAAGCCCGCGAAGGTATTCCGTTAAACAAAGCTGAGTTTTATGAAATGGACAGGATTGTCTCTGGTGGCATGAAAAAGGGGCAGCACATCTATCACATTGTGCAGTCAAATTCATTGAATGTGTCGTTGCCGACTGTTTATAGGCATTTACACAGAGGGTGGCTGTCCGCTTCTAAATTCGACACTCCCCGTATCCTTAAATTCAAGCAGCGCAAGCAGCACAGGGCGGATTGCGTCCCAAGAGCCATCAGACAGGGGCGGGCATACACGGATTTCCTCGCGTTTACGGAAGAAAATGGAATTACTTCATGGGTTGAAATGGACACTGTTATCGGACGGGTCGGCGGCAAAGTTATCATGACTTTTGATTTTACCTTTTGCAATTTCATGTTCGGCATATTGATGGATAACAAAACCGCAGCCGAGGCAAGCGGAAAAATACGTGCGCTTAAGGAGCGGTTTACTGCCGAAGGATTGAAATTCGGTGATGTTTTGCCACTTATCCTTACCGACAACGGTGGGGAATTTTCCGATGTATCAGCCTTTATGTCCGACATTTACGGCGAGATTGAAACAGAGCTTTTCTTCTGTGACCCCATGCAATCCTATCAAAAACCGAGGGTTGAGAAAAACCATACGCTTTTTCGCGACATCGTACCGAAATGGCAATCCTTCGACAACTTCACACAAGATACTGTAAACCTTATTTTTTCCCACGTCAACAGCGTTAACGCAAATCCTTAAACGCAAAAACGCCGTATGAAATGTTTGTCTTTACTTACGGTGTAAAAACGGCCGAGATATTAGGAATCACTTCCATTCCTGCCGAAAACGTTGTACAATCCCCAAAACTCTTAAAACATTAACTTTATCAAAACCCTAAAAAATATGTGTAAATTGTAAAAGTAAGTTCCAGAGTGGACGCGAAAGTGGCGTTTAGTCTGAAAGGGTGGATTTAGTGGCGTTTAGTCAGGGAAATGTAATATCCTTAAAAGAGAAAAATGTGTGTGAAGCATAGAATCTCTTATTATCCTCGCGATGGCTACGCTCAACTTTTCCGTTGTGCCTGGGAGTATACGGCCGAATAAGTTTGTGTTTTACAGAAATACGGTTTGCGGTACGTTCAAAGAGGGTTAATGAATCTTTAGCTTGATTGTGTAAGCGGTTGGTGAACTCAAAGCCGTTATCTGTCTGAACACACTCTACACGAAATCCATGTTTTTGAAAGAATGCCAGAGCATTGATTAGAAATGTAGATGAGTAGGTGCTTGCTTCTTCAAACGCTTCAAGATACCGCAATCGGGAATATTCATCAATAGCAGTGTACTGATAGAACTTCTGTCCGTGAAGGGCAGTTGTCAGACAAGCCTTAGGGACATGTTTCACGTCTATCTGAACTCTCTGCCCCGGATACTGCATTTGCTCATACGGTTTTGGAACATACGGCTTCTTTGCCTTCCTTTCCGGAAACATCCCCAGTTTCCTCATAACTCTAAACAAGCTTTCAGGACGACGTGTATAATTCCGTTTCCGCAATCTATGCCAAAGCTCAATCATTCCCAATTCAGGATTACGCCGCCGCATATCCTTAATCAACTTCAACTCTTCGTCAGTGTGTTGATTAGGGTGACTGTTCGGTCGCCGTGACCGGCACTCCAGAGATTCAACGCTGCCATCATAGCGCGACAGCCAGAAATATATATATGACCTGCTCTTATTGTACTTTCGCGATGCTTTTGACACTCCGTGTCTTTGAGAATATTTCATTAGGGATTGCCTGTATTTCATATCTTGTGTTACACTGTTCATGAGAGAGGGGTTCTTCCTTTCGGTCAGTTTTGTGTGGTAACTAAACTATAATCTATGAAGACCTCTCTTTCACTATTTTATTTCTTCTCGCTGTCCAATATCTATTGTACTCTTACATGGGCAGTTTGCCGATGATTTTGGACGCGGCTTTACAGCTTGTCCTCGGTTTGACACAGGGAATCTTAGACGCTTTGCCGCAGTTAATCGCGGCTTTGCTCGCAATCATTCTTGGTATCGTGGACTTCATCATCGGCGCGATTCCACAAATCATCGACGCAGGGATTCAGCTTTTGGTTTCACTGGTGGAGGCATTGCCCGAAATCATCACGGCGATTGTAGCGGCAATCCCTCAAATTATCGAAAGTTTGATAACGGCAATCCTCGGTTCGATTCCACAGTTAATCGACGCGGGAATCAAGCTGCTGGTGTCGCTGATTCAGAACTTGCCGCAAATCATCACCACGCTTATAGCGGCGATTCCGCAAATAATAACCTCGCTGGTGTCGGCGATTATCGGCTCGATTCCGCAGATTATTCAAGCGGGCATTCAGCTTTTAATTTCGCTCATCAAGAACCTACCGACCATCATCGTGGAAATCGTGAAAGCTGTACCGCAAATCATCGCGGGTTTGGTAAAAGCCTTCTCGGGCAGTATCAGTCAAATCGTGCAAGTTGGCGGCAACCTCATCAAGGGTCTGTGGCAGGGCATTTCCGACGCGGGTGCGTGGCTGTGGGATAAAATCAGCGGATTTTTCGGCGGCGTGGTTGACAGAATTAAAGGATTTTTTGGAATCAAGTCGCCCTCGACCCTGTTCCGTGACGAGTTCGGTAAGAACATGGCTCTCGGCATCGGGGTGGGTTTCAAGGACGAAATGAATAAGGTCAGCGACGATATGCAAAAAGCCATCCCACCGCTTTCGATATGCCCGGCGTGAATATGGGTGATATTACAGGCGGTCGCGGTGTCCCTTTCCGCGCAAAAAAGCGGAAACAGCCGCAAAGATTTACGAGATAAATGAAGGCAAGCGATAAAAATGCGGATATGGCCTCCATATAAAATGATAAAATGTACTCTCAAAAACCGTAAGAAAAAGGGAGGTGTGAAAAATGCGGCACTCCGCACCTCACCTAAGAGGAAATCAAGACAGCGTTCGTTTCGGCGGCTAACGCTTTTCTCGCAGGCAAGGACGCGATAATCACCGACTTCAACGCCATAAAGAAAAACCTCTTTGACACCTCGACCCTCGAAAAAGAGCGTGGGGATTTGCTGAACGAGATAACTGTCGTGGCTGAACTGATACAGAAGTGTATCGAGGAAAACGCCCGAACCGCTCTCGACCAGACAGAATACGAAAACCGTTACGCCGCACTCGCCGACCGCTACAACACAGCCAAGAAACAGTTTGATGATGTAGAA
This sequence comes from Oscillospiraceae bacterium, assembly GCA_009777235.1. GTDB lineage: Bacteria > Bacillota > Clostridia > Oscillospirales > Oscillospiraceae > WRMH01. Next base: position 143,344 of record WRMH01000004.1, on the reverse strand, counting down.
AGCGAAATCGCTGGCAAAAAGTCACGGCGAGGGAGAATGGAAGAATTCTTGAATGACCTCGCCGCACAGACCGAGGTGTTGACAGAGTTTGATGAGAGCGTTTGGGTGGCTATCGTGGATTACGCTACTGTCAGCAAGGACGGTACAATCGCTTTCACGTTCAAGAATGGAGTTGAGATAGCCTCTTGATTGCAAAATAACGACCCCGCCTGAGAATACAATTTCTCGGCGGGGTTTTCTTTGTATATTCTGCACCAGACTGGTAATAATAAAGTTAGCGTAAATTCCCAAAGTAAGAGCAACAGTAGAAGGGTGGATTGCATTTACTCTGGGAAATGGCTAAAAATCAAGGTCATTTAATGTGAGAAAAGAAAAGCGACAGAACACGAGTAGCTTGTATGCGGCAGATAAACACTGATTAAGCAGTGATGACGCAAAAAACAGCACAGCAAACAAGGCTGAAAAAGCGGTTTTTCAGACTAAGTGCAACTGCGTGTGCGTTTAAGTCGGGAAATTTTCTTTACAGATTAGTAGTGCGGGAGATGTTACATAGGGTATTCCGGGTCGGTGTATCGTGCGTGAAATATGAACAGCCTTTGCTAACGCGCTACCATATATTCACCCACCCCATGAAACACCCTATATCCAAGCGGTTCAAACTGTGCCCGTAGCTTATCGGCGACGTCTCTGTCGTATATCATTATTATCATAATTTGACCGGGGGCGGCCGGAGATTTAATATCAGGCAAAGTGACCGGATGTCCATTGATCTGCCCTATTTTGTCTGCCGCGATATCCCATATCGGAAAGTTGAACTTGATATCAGTATCAGCAAATTCGAGATCACGTATGAAACACCGCATACGGTAACCCGCGCCGTAAAACACTGTGTCCTTGCTTAGCCTATCGAAAGCCTCCCGTAAACGAATATAATATTTGTCGTCAAATGGTATGCTATAATTTATCCTCACGGCTTCTTCAAAGTAACGGAGCATCTTTTCCCCATAATGTTTCTCTACAATCGCTTTGGTGCTACTATAAACCTCTGCCCCGATATCTGTCTTCCAAGGCAAATACAATACATCAAAAAGGTTTTGACAGTATTTTCGCGTGTCAGCATTTACTTGGAAAGCTGCAATGTTCGGTACGCCCGGTGTTTTAGGGATGTATTTATCGGCACAGACTGCCGATAATAGCAAACGTGGAGCAAGCCACTCAATGTATTGAGGGTTCGTCTTTGATCCATGCATAAAAATTGAGATATCATGTACGACCACGATTGCGCCGTCATTTAAATATGGTAGTATGGAAATGAAATTCAAAGTTTCAATAGGGTGGCGATGCTCAGTGTCTATTACGCAAAAATCGAATTTGCGGTTTATAGTTTCCATCGCGACGGCAGGGTCTATCCCGGTGAGCAAGTGCCATTTATCGTTTTGTAAACCTGAGTATCTTTCAATTGCGCAATAGCCCACAGGCAACGGTGGATTCGAACCAACTTGTGTTACGCAATCAATAGAAAAAAGTTCCCAGTTGGGGTTTAATGAGTTGCTCAGCGAGTTGAGCAAGTTGACCGTCCCCCCCCTGCGGCTATGCCAACCTCCAGCACATTTTCAGGTTGATAATACTGTATCAAACCATTTATTAATTTACGTTCTGCATCCGTCATCCACGAAGTAATGGCAGACCAGTCTATTCTTTCATAGACCTCGCAGCCATATTTTTCCGGGACTATCGGCAGCTCCGGGAGTTTAGTTTTCTTCATTTTCATTACCTACCTTTTCCATTAATAGCGATCCGCTCTTCTCACTTTAGCAATCATCACCGACACCGTTTTCTTCTATTTTAAGCCATAATGCACGTGGCATCATTTGTATTATGGCCTTACATTCCATACCAGAGATTAGCCCTTATTGTCCGATAGAATCGTCAGACACATTTGATACTAATGACTCGTTCACTAAATCAATATTTTGCTTGCCAAATACATTGTCAAAGAGGGAGAGACACTTGGCATTATATCAAAAAAGGAACATTATGTATACAGGAGATATATTTAGATTTACTGTTGTAATTGCGCCACTATTTTCTTCATAGTTTTTCTTCAAGCTGAACAATTGATATTATAGGGATGTTTGTTTTTTCGCGCAAATACCGGTCAATGTTTGTGAATTCATAGAACACAGAAACAATAATTGCATCGACATTGGGAATATCGTCATCCGGGGAAAGAATTTCAATATCAACAGATATATTTTGGAAATTATGGTCTATACCACACACAACCTCAATATCTGTTTCATTCAGTATTGACAGAAACCATTTCCCAATTTGAGCCATTCCGTAAATAGCTATTTTTCTGATGTTCAACTCATTTAAAGCATTAGCTACAACAACTGCTGTTTTAGCAATAATGTCCGGGTCAGCAACAAGCCCGCCATAGCGTACGCGCATCAATTGGTCCATAAAAAATGCCCTGTCATCAGAATAGGGGGTATGATATTCGCAGCACCTATGGCTAAACGCCTCACGGATAGTTGGTGTAAGCCAGCGGCTTCCGTCGTCACAAATTCTATCCCTGAACTGCCAGAACCGGACACCGGGATCATATTCGAAACTTACGCCTGCCAGAACATGCAGAAAAAAACTGCAATAACAGTATTCGAAAGGACAGTTTTGCCCGACAGGTGCAAATGCAATAGGGGAATTTATGTCCTCAAAGAGATTTGTTACTTTCTTTGTTCCGGGACAAGGCGCAAAATCTCCCGTCCCGAGCGAAAGCGTACCTGTGAAAACCCCTGCATAGCAAAATTCTCTGTGAGGAATCTCATATGTTTTTTGCTGATACTTGAATAAGTCCGAGTCAAAGGATGACCATACTTTGTTGTATTGCTCACTACTCAATCGAGAATTAAATTTCGGGTATGTTCCAATCACTTGTTCATCGCGACCCGCAAGAACATGCGGCAACGCACCAAAATGTTCTTTGCTGAATTTTTGCAGTTCTTCTATTTCATTCAACACATAATCGTTTGAAACCACTTCTATCGAAAAGGCTATGCCTGCTTTTTTGAGCATTGTCACATTCTCGGCAAATTCATATAACATTCCCCTGCGCTTAAGCTCTCTGTAATGAAATGAAACTTTAAAAAACAAACGTGAGCGGAACTCTGTTGGAAACTCTGTCATTTCAGCAATTCGATTGCTTATTGTACAATTGTTTATCAGGGCAACATAATGCCCATTCTTTAGCAAACCATATGTCAGCGGGACAATCTCAGGATTCAAAAGCGTTTCACCGGAACCTGATATATTAAACATACAGACTCCGCCCATTCTTTCAACAGTGAGGGCATTTTGCATATGCTCAACTGGGTAGTTAAACAGTTTTTTTGCCGCATCAATTTTTAGTACGGAGGCTTCATCGCCGTGCTGAATAATATAGCAATACTCACAGCGCAGATTGCATCCAACAGATGGAATATCTGTATTAATAAAACGATATATGCCCGCCAAACCACATTCCTCCATTTATCATATGAATAAATAATCTGCTTGCTTGTATAGTGCGATTGCTTTTTCAATATTGTCTGTTTGACCCTCGAAGTGTTTCTCGTGCGTAAATGCGTAGACATTTTCCTTTCCGACTAAAAGCGTATCAGCGGTCATCAAACTCATTTTTTCAAACCAAACCCGCGTCCTATGATGCAAAATACCATCTTCTGTAAACGATTCACCATTCTCATATAGTTCATCAATATCGGGGAACAATAATTGTGTGACTCCATTTTCATACAGATATTGCTTCTGTTCGCTTGTAGCATACCACGAATGAAGTCGCAAAACGTCAGTTTTACCTGTATTCAATCTTGAAAGCGTGTCATCAACAAGCCTATATCCTTGACGGAATCCGCACTCATCCCTAAAAGCCGTCGCACCGCATTTACCATGATATCCGAATCGAAGCCAATCTTTGCTTTCTGCAAACTCAACCGCATACTCACAAGGTATTTCACTTATCAAAAAATCACTGCTCATTGCAAAAGCATATAACGTAAATTTCGCACCGTATGTTTCATACAAGTAACGCAGTTTCCCGAACAAGCGCATGTCAAATACTGAGTCCGGCCTATTCTGTGCAAGATATCGCAGCGAGTATATTACGTCGTCAATTGAAATATGGACAATCATTTCTTATCTGCCTCTAACATATAACAATGATGCAAACGAGCATTTAGTTCATATTTCACAACTTTAAGTCCGCACTCATGAAAAATTTCTTCAAGCTCCCATCGGTCATAAATGTGTATATGTGCATTTGACGGGTCTAAATACTTTTGCAAGTTAATGTTTTTTGCTGCGTATTCTTCATCAGGTAAATACTCAAAACTTGACAATTTTGGCAATTGCTTATATGAATCAAAAGTGCGCAAAGGCTCGGCAGTCGGCGATGGTGTTGATAAAATAAATTTCCCGTTGTGATTGAGCCATTCACGTATCTTATTCAGTATCGAAACTGGATTGCACGAAAAATGTTCCATCACTTCCGTTAGAATTATTAGATCGTATCGCTCTGAGATTGAGAAGCTGGGGTTTTCAATTAGTCCGAATATGCGCTTGACCGGATATTGCATATTTTCCCAATCTATGTATGCATCATCCCATCTTTCTTTTTTTGAAACACAAACCCAAGTCGTATCTACGCCACCATACAGATCATTAATAATATATGAAAGCGTTCCCCAACCAGGCCCGATATCAAGCATGGTCTCCGGCCTTGTATAATTTGGCTCACTAAGCCACTTGATAGTAGCATCCCAATGCGTAGTCGATTGACAAAGTTGCATAACCCTCCCTGGCGTTGCTTCTTCAATGAATTGATGCCACACTTTTTTATGACCATAAATAATTTCATTTTGCAACATTGCGTTTAGGGAGCGCAATGTCGCATCCATAAGTGTCCTATTGTCGAAGAAGTCGCCAAATTCTCGCAAAAAGAAGAATGAAAAATCATCTCCGTAACGGACTGATAATTGTCTGGAAATCAACCATAAGTTCCATTCTTGGGCGCAAATTATGAAATAGGCATTTAAATTGCTTTGCGGTGGAGGGGGAGTGATGGGCAAACCTAAAAATGTATTATTTTGGTGTCTTTTATCGTTATCACAAAATCGACTTACCCGCAATCCGTTTTTAATCAAATAAGAGACACAACGATTGGCCAACTCGCCCGTTCCCCATATAAAAATCTGCTCATTTTGCAAATCTGCCAGACCTTTGCACCCAAAAAGGAATGCTCCAATACGTTTCCCCCCTTGCCAGAAAGCTTCGCCTAAGAATTCCAATTTCATGAACTTATTCCCTCACTTATCCATTCGCTCTTTTCTTTTCGACTCGGCAACCATTCACCCATAGACTTCCTTTCGCGCAAGGCGCAATAATCGCAAAGCGGCAGGCGCTTTGCCAAAAATTCCTGCACCTCGTCGGCTGACTTTGCTTTTTGCAAGTCAAGCGTGTCATCGCCCGAAAGTGGTATCTTTGCGTTAAATTTATTGTTAATAAGCGGTATTTGGCGGATTGCGCAACACGGTGCCCAGAAACCGTTTTTTATCACTGCACATCGCCTATGGAATCGGCAAAACAAAAAATCGTGTACTATTTCCTTGCCAGATTCAACAAACGGAATTCTCCATGAGGTTTTGTCCTCGCCGACTGCGTCTCCGGCAATTACGAGATCAACATTATATTTCTTAGCTTTGTCAACAATCTCACCATCGTGTTTATATTTAATTGGATATAGCGTGTAGTATATTCTGACTCCACATGAACTAACCAACTCCCAAAATTCATCGGATTGATTACCAAGACCGATGCCGTTTGTTGAAAATGTTATGAGACTTTGTGGATATGATTCATGTGTGATTTGTATCATTTTCGTAAAATGCGGATTTTGAAATACATCTCCCCCGGTAAAATTAATCTCAGTTATGCTGTCGATGTCGAACAGCCTTTTTAGATGATCGATATCACGTTTGAATTGTTCTATTTCATATATACCGGCATCGGCAATAGGTGAACATGCCGTACAACTAAAACAAGACAAATTGCATTGATCTGCAATATGAAAGCATAAAACCGGTAATTTGTTGCGTTCCCCACATCTGTCTGCCGCAAGCTGTTTGTACAGCCGCTTTAGAAATAATAAGTCCGACCCTAAAAACATTAATTGTGGTACGACCTCATCGTAATATTTCTCGTCTATCGCAAGTAGCAACCCTACTCTACTCTCTTCTCCATAGTGTCGCTTAAAACTATCTATGCTCATAACAGGTTTGCTGCTGACAAAAGTATACGATTTGTCATCTGAAACAACAAATCCTCTTGCATCTACCCCGCATTGGAGCAAATACTTGTCAAATGCCTTACCATATAAACCTGTGCCGAATATCCAAATTTCTTTATGCTTTGGTATAAAGTCTTCGAATAGATTGTCTATTTCGATGAAGTTTTCCGGACGTATTTCACCAAGTCCCATATAGCTCATAAATCATCTCTCCTTTTCGCAAACAAGATAAACAGCGGTTCTTCCTTCACGCCCCATGTAGAACTCATTGTCATATATTATGTTCCAACCTAAATTCATCAAAAACTGTATCATCTTCTTCGGATTATATGTGGAGTTATAATGGCCGGTCATGTTGCTTGTGGGCACATGAAAATCTAAGTCGCAGGCAAAATACATTATACATCCCTTTTTAGCGTAAGTAGTCAAGTTGCCTAACGAAAACGCCCATTCGGTTGTATGGTCAAGACAGTTTTGACAGAGGATTAAATCAGCAGTATTATATAATTCCGGAACGAAAATGTCAGCACCAATAGAGAAATAATTTATCTCATCCGAATTAGGCACCTCAATATTAAGATGTTTCCGTAATTCGGCATATTTTTCAGCCAACGGTTCTATTATTGTCTTACTTAACGTATTTTTCAAACTGAGAATAAATCCACACAGTGGACCTGCGCCAACTTCAATAACATTACCATTTACAGATTTTTCCAAAAGTTTCTTTTTAATAACCATGTCATAAATCTGTATTCGATCTAAATTCGTAACACTTATCCCCCCCCCCCCGTCTCTATAGTCTGTGAAAGGTAAGTGTTCCACCATTTTAACTCCCAATCCTGACCTTCACGCCACACATTCCATTTTGAGTTTGCGAAAACGAGAAACAATAACCTGTTATCGTCGTCTGTAACCGGCAAGAATCTATATCTGCTTAACAATGAGATATCTTCGTCCAAGTTCTTAACATTCACTTTAACGCAATCTTTGTTTGCAATATCGCTTGCAATTGTTGTTTTAAGCGAATCAAATCGAGATACTTTTAGTTCGTTGGCGCAGATTGTGCCGATTAACTCACCGCTTGAAAAATCTAAGCAGATAAGCGGGCCGCCGAATCTTAAATACTGTTCCAAAACACATCCAAGCGGTGCGGCGATATCTACCAAGTAGCTTGGTAAACGTTTTAAATAGTTTTGAAATGCCGCAGTGTAGTTACTCATTTAGTTATCCTCCAGATTAGTAATAAGCCGTTTTAATTCGTTATATTTCTCTGATAAAACACTTGAATCATATTCCAATACGCCGTGTGATACGACCTCGCTTAACGCATTTTTTAGTAATCTCACATTTTCTATTAACTTGATGTTGGGGATATGCCTCAGCCATTCATAATTTGACGAAACTTTTTTGCTGCAATTATCCAGAATAATACAGGGTGTCCCCATAACGACTGCAAATATCATTCCATGTAATCTATCGGTTATAACTACTTCTGCTGAGCGGAAAATATTTAGTATTTCTCCTAACTCATTTTTTCGTTGTGTAACTGAAATCGGATAATCCTTATCTGTATCAGCGAAAAATGCGGTGCCGCACAAATCTGCGGCGATACCGTGAATATATTCTTTGTCCTCATCCGTTAGTATTGACTCCTTATCGCGCTTCAAACAGATTAGCGCATTTTTGCGCACCGCTTCCGAGTTATAATAACATGCCCAGTCGAGCGATAAGACCATGTCAGGTACAAGCAATACTTCGCTGTTTGTATACATTCTATTTAAAAAATGATAAGTCATGTTGTCTCTTGCGCAAATTGTTAAATTCCTGTGTTCTTCATATACTCTTCCGGTGCGTTCAATTTCTTTCATCCATACATCTTCGTCTTCCCAAAAGACCGTTTGGGGTAGAATGACTATAGGGTTTTCGGTGAATGTTTCTATTATGCTTCGCGTTAATTTTTCCGCGTCAAACCACAGCGATCCTAAAAATCCTCCACCTGTTATTAAAATCAAATCATCGCTCTTAACAAAATAGCGCGCAAGTTCTGAAAAATCTTTATGATGGCATAACGGAAACTCGATTAATTCATATCCCAACCCTTCGACAAAAGAGCGCTCCGCTTCCGCGATTGCATGGTCGCCTAAGTTGCCATAGTCAGGCGAGCAAAACAAATACGCTTTTCGATTATCTCTCTGCGAGCAAATAGATGTTAAATCCTCGCGCATTGAGTGGAATCGCATATCGCTCACGATTGAGATATCATATATCTTCTCAGGCGGAGTGTTGTGCTCGGCGACTAAAGAGCGCTTAATTTCAACAAAATACTGCGTCGAACCAACGAGAATTATGTCATAGCCTGTATCTATCAATTTCCTCGGTGGCTGAACGATCATTCCTTCAAACACGCTGCCCTGCTTATTCTCATCAGAGTCGAATATTGAGACAATATGAAACGGAAACTCGTTTCCTGCATCATTCAATGTCTGACGTGTCCAATATCCCGCTCCATAAATTGCTGCTCGATATTTTGAGCTGCTTAAAACGCAGTATTCCCGCAGCATGACATCGAAGTTATCCCCCGAATAATCACTGAAACTATCGCTTAAGAAATGAGCCTTGGCTATACGCTTACTTATCAACCATTGCTCTGTCAATACTTTTTGGAACACCCCATCCTCGAACTTGCACAGGCGCTCGTTTGCATTACTCAAAGCACAGAGCAACTCCGCGCTTTGAGAGAGGAAAGCGCGCAAGTCATACGGAACAGGGTCATTGTCCTGCCAACCAAATAATTCTCGAGGATATGCAGATGCATCAATTTCGAGTTCCGATAAAATTGCCTTTTGCGATATATCCGCAGACGCTTGGCGCACTTCATCAAATCTGACGACACAGGCGTTATCTCCATGGAGATAGTAATTGAGCAACGGTTCGGGATATATCGCCATTTTCGCTTTGGATATAAGCGATGTCCATAATGCGTAGTCCTCCGCTTCACAATCTGTATATATCCAATCGTTAGCTATGAAAGGCTCTTTGCGAAGCATAACCGATGGGTGGACAATGCAATCCGAGAAAAGGAGCTTGGCTCTTATATATTCACTGTCATGTGATTTTGTGACATAAGACGTTTTAGAATCTTGCTGTATCACCTGCATCTGCGAACCGAGTATGTCGATGTCATCATTTTCTTCCATAAACGCTACTTGTTTTTCAAGCCTGTCTGCCCGCGAAGTATCATCCGCATCCATTCGTGCGATGTATTTCCCTCCGCATAGATACAATCCTCGATTGAGTGAGAGCGCGAATCCTAAACGCGCATCATTGAAAAACAGGCGTACACGCGAGTCATTCTCAGCGTATTTTTCGCATATTTCAAGCGTTTTGTCAGTACAGTTGTGTTCAATAATTACTATCACCTCGAAATGAGGATATGTCTGACATAGCATAGAATCCAGCGCACGTGGCAAAAAACACTCGTCATTGTATACAGTCATAAGCCATGATACAAGTGGCAGTGTCATAAGCAACCCTCCAATAGTTCTGGCAGAAACTCTGCGTACTTGCCGTATCTAACTACAGCGCAAACTGTTTCAAATCCCCAAACGTTACAATAACCAAGGTTCTTCAATTCTGCCTTTACGGTCAATCTGACATACGGGTTGCCCAATGAAAGAAGAACAATTACATCTTTTTCAAACCCATCATGTGGCGGATTTATGAGTACATCATCTAATTTGTTCCCCTGCTTGTACGCTCTATCCCATACTTCGATGACATTTACATTCCAATAACGCAACCATTGATAAATATCTCTGCCGAAAGCACCATATCCATACAGAACAAAGCGATTATTGCTGCGGCATAGTATTTTATGGAAATCAGCCGCATGTGTTATTGATGCAAAAATCTTGTAATCATCATCCATGTTTTCTTTTGCCCAAGAAAGATTTGATGTTATTTCCGAATGTAAATGCTCATAGAAATTCTTTTGTTCGGGCATGTCACGACTCAAATCAATATAAGCGTTAACCAAGATTGCATATCGTATCGCACGAATAATATCAGCAAATCCAATTTCGTTTTTTGAGTACAGGAAGCTATAAAACTGATCAAATGCCTCTATCTTATCAATGTAATCTAATGAAGTTTTGCCTCTTGATATACTTTGCTGCCGCTGATAGTAGTAGTATAGAACTTGGCTTGAAAGAACGATAGGTTTATCCTTGCTTTCCCATAGTAACATCGGTGCAATAGCTACATCCTCTGCCATTTTTAGTGTTTGAAAACGCAGCGCGTTGAAAAGATTTTTCTTGTATAGTCCCATGCTTACGCTATAGGGGCTATACATAGTTGGCGAGATTTGCGTATAGCAGTATAGCCAGCAAGAGCGCCAATCGAATAGTTTTATGGATTCATCAAATTGCTCAATCTGAAAATCATCCCCCATCCCCATCTGGAATCCCGCTAATGCTATCAAACAATTATTACTTACTCCCGCGTTTAACAATATCTCCACAAACCGCTCGTGAATGAAATCATCACTGTCCGGAAAACATACCCATTCGCCGTTTGCGGCGTCAAGACCGCTGTTGCGCGCCATGCCCAATCCTGCGTTTTCTTTGTGGATAACAGCAATACGGTTGTCCATGGCCGCAAATTCATCACATAATGCACCGCTGTTATCGGTCGAGCCGTCGTCAACCAAGATAATCTCAAGATTGATGTGGGTTTGTTTGCGAACTGAATCAACGCACCTTTTCAGGTATGGTGCCACGTTGTAAACCGGTACAATTACGGTAACTAATATTTCTTCATTTTTCACAATGTATTCCCTCGCTACTTTGCGTTGTATCCTCCGCTTATCGGAAAAACTGTACCGCTGAGATATGTGTTTTCCAGAATAGCATAACAAATCTCAGCTACTTCTCGCGGCTCGGCAAATCTGCCAAGTGCAGTCTTGGCTATTATCCTTTCGCGCTGATCATGCGTCTTTTCCTGCTGCCAGGGCGTATCGACAAATCCCGGTTCGACTGCATTAATCCTCACTCCCAAAGGTGCGAGATATTTTACGAGATTCATGCTTAGCGCAGATAGCGCGGCTTTTGATACCCCGTAACTTACAGAGACCGAATGAGGTATACTTGCCATAAGCGAACTGACACAAAGTACAGATGCATCGTCAGCAAATAGATTCAATGCAGCCAACTTCTGTATAATAAAAAATGGAACGCTTACGTTAGCTCGCATTACCCTATCCCAATTATCAATAGAGACATCTCCAAATGGGCTTCTGTCAGTCATACCAAAGTTAATAACCAAGTAAGAAAGCCTTACATTCTTCTTCTGCACTACCTCTGCGATTTCTTCAACTCCCGGATATTCGGATAAGTCGGCCTTTATAAAACTCATTTGATTGTTGTATTGCGAGAACTGCGAATACACACTATCCGCTCGGCTTTTGTCTCGCGAATAGTTTAAAAATACAAAATATCCGTTTTTTAGCATAATTTCCGCTATTGCCAGTCCAATCCCGGAAGTAGCCCCGGTCACAAGCGCATATTTCATATATTTGTCTGCCCCTCAACTTTCTCGTACTGTCTCTGCCAAGCGAGCATTGTATTATAGCTTTGCAAAGAGCGTATGAACAGCAAATAGTCCTCATATCCTTGGCCGAACATGCCAACTGTATGTGCATATTCACGATAACGATCATCGTCTGCTGCGTGTTCCAAATGTGGACGCAGATTTAAACTATCGATTATTTCGTCTACGCTTCTGCATATTGTCTCAAGAGACAAAGGCTTTAATTTTAAACTAAACAACGAAGAGCTAACAATTCTCGCTGCCGCATAAGCCCTGACTTCATCTATTCCGAATCCGTTGTATGTTCTTAGTGCCTGCCATAGTATTTCGGCGCTTTGTTTTATGTCACTGATTTCAGATGAATACATTCGGCTTGTTGGACGATCGCAATAAACATAATAGGAGTCTTTTGTAGTGCCTATAAGATTAGCAAACATGACACACATAGCGTTAAAGACATAATCCTCTGAATACGCAATAGAGTCGAAACGCAAATTTTTCCCGACTAAAAATTCGCGTTTGAATAATTTTGCCCAGACTGTTCCGGCACGTCCGTTGATTGCCAATTTATACATTACCTTTTTTTGTATTTGGGGAATAATCGCAAAGAAATTATTGTCAAACTGCATATAGTCGCTCATATCCTCAAGACATTGATTGCCCATATCTTTTTTACTACCGCAGTAAAAAATGTCAAGGTTCTGTCTTGATGCTTCTTCATACATTGAGCTAAACATTTTAGGAAGGATATAATCGTCTGCGTCAACAAACATTATATATTGCCCACACGCCTCATCAAGCCCGCGATTGCGAGCTGCGTTACACCCTGTCCCGTTCTCTGTAATTATTCTCACGCGTTCATCATTTTGTGCATAACCTTGACAGATTTCCAAACTGCTATCAGTTGAATGCAGCTCAACAATGAGAAGTACCTCAAAGTCCGTAAATTCCTGTTCGATTATTGAATTGAGGCAGCATTGTAAATAATGCTCAGCATTGTACACAAGAACAATTACACTTAGTTTTGGCGGTATATCAGTTTTACCCATCATGCAAAAACCTCACTCATGTCCGGCATAATGCCGTTTCCGATACAGGCCGAAACCATCTCACATATTAATTGCTCCCATTTTGCAGGGTAGCTATGCAAACGACAGTAATAACCAATGTAATCCCTTTCAATACACATTTGTAAGTGTCTTTTGACCATATCATCTTTAGTGAATGTATCTAGAGCAGTAGAGGTTTCACTCTCTGGTTGTTTAGCCAACCAAGAATAGAAAAGGATGCTTTTAACCCGCGTATATGCGTAAATGGACAGTATCGGCTCGGCAAGAGATTTATCCTCTCCAGTCAGCACCTCGGAAGCTTTTTTTAAAGAATCTAAGAACAAGCTCCCGTGATTTGTTCTGCGGATATGGGTTCTCATGGCGGAATCATCATATTGAATATAGCTGTATAGCGAGCGTCCTACATGGGTAATTTGGGGTTTCTTTATTAACAGCGAAAGGTTAAACAGATTATCCTCACTGTATCGCGTGTCGGAAAACCTCGCTTTGTTTTCTCGAAGAAACTCTGTCTTGTAGATTCTTGACCATACGTAATTGTTCGGTTTTGGAGCGGCGGCAAATTGATAGTAATACTCTGCTATTTCGTTTCCATCAGGCCTAAATTCCCCATCGGACAAATTCGAAAAGCTTTCAATAATATGTTCCGGATAAACCATGTCAAAATCGCAAATTGTAATATCAGCACCCATTCTTTTGGCGGCATCATACATTACCTCAAGCATCTCCGGTTTCATTATATCATCCGAATCACAAAACGCAATATAGTCTCCTGTGGTGTTATCAATGCCATAATTTCGCGCGATTGCAGGCGAACAATCGGGGGCAGTAAAAATCCTTACAGGCATATCGGGGGAATTATACGAACTGAGCAACCTGAGGGTATCATCTGTTGAACCTGAATCTATAGCAATAAGCTCAAAATTTTTCAGTGTCTGTGCCGCTAAACCGTTGAGTGAGTTTTTTATATGCTTGCTAGAATTAAGAGTTGGCATAATTACGCTAAACTTCATTTAACATCTCTCTTCCCTACATGGTCTAATATGCGGTTATAGTCTTCTATATAGTCAATTTCAGCCCAAAAATGCCCGGCGATATCAACAGCCCATATTGAACGTTCTTGAACCATGCTGTACAAAACCTCTTCCCACCAGTCCCCGTGCCGTTGTGCCGATATCAGTTCTTCCAATTGAGCCTTACATTTTGATATAAGCTCGCCTTGTATTCGCGCAAGCCCCACATATTCACAATTTGCATTTCGGCAATCCAGACCCTTCCCGAATGCAATGACTTTGCCATTTTGAACATTAAAAAGATAATCCCCTTGCTCCACACGGGTTGTGTCACTAAGCATAACGCACTCCCTTTTTTCTTCCAAGAGTATGGAGAGAATGTCTTCCTCCCAAAAAACATCGGCATTACCAAGAATGACCGAAGAGCCTGAAAGCTGCTCCCTTGCCCACCAAAGAGATGCGAGAGAATTTGTGATTGAATAGAAAATATTCTCATGAAACACTACCGGAAGCCCTTCAAGGGCATTAATTATTTGTGCTTTTTGAAATCCAACGACGACGTGTGTTTCTATACCGTAGTTTTGCAGCATAGCAACCGTGCGCCGTATAAGCGGCTCGCCTCCGACATCAAGAAGGCACTTACAGTTTTTTCCTATTGTACGACTAATTCTCGAGCCACGCCCGGCTGCCATAAGTATTGCTTTGTGCATAATTTCCTCACTTTGCTTGAGTATTTTCAAATAACTAAATTGCTTTTGTCTATGGATTGTTAATGTTCATGGACTGATTGTATTCGCTTAAGAATATCCTTTCTGATGTATATCATGTTACTGACGGTTCGGTAAAATGGAGAAAAACCCTTTTCATCAAGCATACAGTTCATATTTTGGACATTTGCATCTCCAACCTCTGAGCAAATAACAGAAGGCGCATTTTGTGAAAAGTCGCAACTTTTCAGCACATCATAATCCCATCCTTCGATATCAATTTGAAGAAAATCAGGCCACTTATTATTTGCATAATGCATGATTATTTCATTAGCAGTCATTACCGGAATCATGCGCGTTTCAGCAATTTTTTGATCAACAGCTTCATAGCATTTTGCCGCATCAATTGAAAAAGTATTATACACATTGGTTTCAAACATATAATACGGAAGTACTCCCGGTTGAACGCCAACACCAACATTCAAAACGATATCTTCCGGTCGAAATTGTTTTAGCATTTTAATAATATCAGGATTTGCCTCAACACATATCCCTCGACATCCGTTTGAATACAATATGGCCGTATTGCTGCCGTGAAAAGGATGATTTGCTCCTAAATCAATATATGTAAAACGATTTTTATTAATACATTTGAAAATCATATATACCGCAACATCTTCACCATGCAGTGGATACTTTGCGTGATAAATCGGGAATGTGCAAACAATCTTTGATTTTGCAATATCCATTGACTTCAATTCACTAACCATTGACTCAGCATACCACCAAGACGCAATAACAACATAGTCATACTTATCTGGTTGCCGCAGCCAATCCGGCGATACTACATCAAAACCCGAACGAGTTCTTATCTTTGCATAGTTTCTGTCAATTATGCAAAGTACCTCGCAGTAATCTGTGTTTTGAATCTGCTCCAAATACTGCTTTCCTACCAACCCTGCGCCATATAGTGCTATCTTGCTGCCTTTTTGGATTTTGTCAAAAGGGAAAGCGTATTCATATTTACTCTCTGTTAACATGTACCCTCCAAAATGGCAAAAACCGCTTTTTGCATATCGCTATAACAACCGTTGCTCACAACCTTATATTTTCCGTCATGTAGTCCTCTGCCTGTCATAACTCCTATCGTCTTACAACCTACGGTATTTCCCGCAACTATATCCGCCGTGCTGTCGCCTATTATGTACGATTGATTCAAATCAATGTTGTATCGCTTTGCAGCTTCAATCAACAAGCCAGCTTTTGGTTTACGGCACTTACAGTCCATCTTATATTCTGGGATTTCTTCCGGATATCCCTTGTCGGGGTGATGCGGGCAATAAAACAAATCATCCAAGTATGCGCCTTCTTGTCCCAGCAAAACATCAATTCTTGCATGTATGGTATCAAGCTGCGAAATCGTCGTTATCCCTCGTGCCACTACCGATTGATTGGTCACGCATATCGTTAAGAATGGCGATTTATTCAGCCTTCTTATTGACTCTGCCGCCCCGTTTATTAGTTCTATCTGCTCCGGTGAGCCTATTAATCCGCGAAGCTTATTAATTGTACCGTCGCGATCAAGAAACACGGCTCTCTGCTTGTTATTCAGACTCCTTGCTGCCGCAACTCCACTTTCTATATCTTTTTCGACTTCTGCCAACCGTTTTGGCGTCCCCATGTCCTTTATGTATTCTGTGGAACGATAGGCATATACATTGCCTCCGGGCAGTAAAGGTGCTATCAACTCGTGTTCCATATCAATCCTTGTCGGTTTGCCGATTGGTAAGGCATTTTTACTAAAGACATAGAGTCCTGCATTCACAAGATTTCTCAGCTCACCGCGTCCGGCATCTTTTTTTGATTTCCATGCTGTCACTCGGCTTTCTGAATCAGTTACGACAATATCGCTGTCGTGCGGGTGACTGTTTGGATGAACAAACAATGTAACATCTGCTTGTTTTTTCACGTGAAAACTGATAAACCTTTTGAAATCAATTTCACAATAAACATCACCATAAAGCATGAGCGTGTCTTTTTTAGGCAGCAATGATAACGCTCCGCCTGTCCCTAAGGGTTCATCTTCAATAATATAGCTGACTCTTGCACCGAATTTCTCGCCATTGCCAAAATGAGCTTTTATCATATTGGCTTTATGGCCAACGATGAGTGTGATATCTAAAAAGCCCTGCGATACTAATGTTTCAATTTGCCACTGTAAAACCGGCTTGCCCATGATCGGAATCATTGGCTTTGGTATATCTGTATAAAGCTTACCTATTCGCGTACCTTTTCCGCCTGCGAGTATTGCTGCGTTCACAAAAAGCGCCTCCAATCTTTCTGCCTTAAGTCACATCATTAGTTTTAGTCAATGAGTTCCTGACTGCCATTCTCACCGCTTCGTCAGACGTATATTTCGCTTTCCAACCGATTGAATGGATTTTTGATAAATCATATTGAAACTTTGGGACATCTCCAAGCCAACCAACGATACATCCTGAATATTTATATAGCACATCCTGAAAATACATTTCTTCGCATATGATATCGGCAATGCGCTTGACAGTAGTGGAGGTCTCTACCCCAACATTAAAAATCTCTACACCTTCGTTGTATCGCATTACTGTCACAGCCTCAATGAGGTCAGTCACATAGATATACGGCTTTTCTTGCTTACCATTGCCAAGTATTGCAATTTCCTTTGGGTTCTTACGGAGTTTTGCAATAAAATCAAATATTACGCCATGTGTAAGGCGTGAACCGACCACATTGGGGAAACGTATAATGTTCGCTTTAATGCCATTCATCGCCGAATAAGCTGATATAAACGCCTCCGATGCTAATTTGGACGCTCCATAATAAGAAATGGGGCGCATATCGCCGGTATCTTCTTTGAGTAATCCCTGCTTATTCCCATATACCGCTGAAGTAGAAGAAAATAGTAATTCTTTAACATTATGTCTACGCATTGCATTGAGAATGGAAACTGTTGTCAAAAAAGTATTGTGATAATCAATATCCGGTTCGTTCCCGCCTTTTTGAATGTCGGAGTTTGCCGCCAGATGATACACCCGCTCAAATTGATGTTTTTCAAACAATGCATTTAGACCATCATTGTCACATATATCAAGCTTGACAAACTCGAAATTTGGATTGCCGTAACAATGGCGAATCATATCCTCGCTGCCGAGGCAAAGATTATCCACACACACAACGCTCTCTCCGTTTGCGAGCAATCTGTCCGCTAGATGACTTCCTATAAAACCGGCACCGCCTGCCACCAGTGTTCTCATATCAGAAACTCCTTTTCGGCTTATCGCCAACATATATCACAGACGAACCGCTATTACTAAACCCAAATTGCATGAAATTCAGATATGAAAGTGCATTTTTGACCGTATTATGGCGGTGCTCCGGCACATAGAACAGTAAGAATCCGCCACCACCCGCACCTAATAATTTGCCGCCTGCCGCACCCACTGACAGCGCGTCATAATACGCCTTGTCAATCAGCGAGTTAGTAATGCCACTTGCCAGTTTGCGCTTCTGCTCCCAACTCGCATGAAGTATATCGCCAAGCGCGTCAACGTTATCACGTATGAGTTCTTTGTGAAGCTCATCTGTCAGCTTGCTTATTTCAAGTTGTGCTCTTTCTTTCTCGTGATCATTTATCACATTTTCAATCTGCTCGGAAAGTATTTGCGAAGCTGACCGCAAGTCGCCTGTATAGAACATTAGTAAATTATTTTCCATTCGCTTGTATGCGTCCTGCGACAAAATCACAGGTTCTACTGCTACATTTCCATCTTTATGGAAGCGATACACATTCAACCCGCCAAACGCTGCAGCATATTGGTCTTGCTTGCCGATTGGCTCGCCGAGTATATCAATTTCAGTATGGCATGCTTCGGCTGCTAAAGAATCCGCTGAGATATATTTGCCTGTATAGGCATACAAAGAGTGTAGTAATCCCACAGTAAATGAACTTGACGAGCCCAGTCCGGTTCCGGCAGGAACGTCAGCGGTACTCGTTATCTCAACGCCATTTACTTCAAATTTTTCAAGCAACACGCGGAAAATCGGGTGATTAAGCTCGGACGGATTATCTACAGGTTCGTTTTTAGAATATTTACAAACAAGCCTGTCCGGGTAAAAATAAGGATGAATCGATATATATATATATCTGTTTAACCCCGCCGACAGCACTGCGCCGCCATGTTTCTTATAAAACACAGGCAAGTCGCTGCCTCCGCCGCAGAAACTGGCTCTTGTAGGTGTTCTTACTATTATCATCTATTTCACCTCCATATGATCAATTCCGCAAAGCACTTTGTAAAACACGGCCATCATAAGATGATCAAATACAACATGCACATCTTCTGTGATTTGCATACTCATAACAGGAACATGCAATGATATATCGGCAAGTTCCCTGAGTTTGCCACCATCACGTCCCGTCAACCCAACTGTTCGCGCTCCAACAGATTTCGCAAACTCAATTGCTTTCAAAATATTCGTAGAGTTACCGCTCCCCGAAATGCCGATTATTAGGTCTTCCTTTGTAACTTTTCCACGAAGTTGAAACTCGAATATCGCTTCATAACCGATATCATTGGCGATTGCCATAATCGTAGCTATGTTATCGTTAAGACAAATGAATCTGAATGGTTGACTAATATATTCTGAAATGCCCTTGTTGAAATCGTTTGCAAAATGTGAAGCAGTGCTTGCCGAACCGCCGTTACCCATTATATAGATTAGTGCATTACGTTTTCGCGCCTCGTCAAGCTCGTTCATCACTACGTTAATCGCGTCTGTGTCGAGTTGTGCAAGCATTGAGCGCTCCAATTCGATGTAATCTTTTATGTCTTGAGTGTAATCCATTTCAATCACCTTCTAAATTAATGCCACTTTGCGAAATTCTTCATATATTTTTTGACCCGCAGTACCATTCTCATTGGCAATGCCCTTTCGACACCCCTCTGCTTGCATTTCATTAATCTTTTTCGATGTTTTCATCTGATCGTTTGGTAGTTGATTCATGAAGTCGTCAAGGCTAAAAGCCGTAGTTTCCCTAAACATGCAATCACTCATTGAGTTAGGTGAATTATTGCCACGGTGACTTAATACTGTATCGAATAAGATTTTTTCTCTATCCTCGTCATTAATAATAATTTTTGTTTCGCGCAAATCTCCTGTCGCTGTGTTATACGAAATATGAGTGTTGCCGGTTCCTGTATGGGCATATATGGTGTTATTCACTACTGATTTCCTGAAATAATAAGCGAAAGTTTTATCTTTTTCGTTGGCTTTTGGTCTGCATGGATGTATAAACGGTTCAGCAATTTCAACCTCATTTGTTATTGTGTTTATTTTAAACGCAGCATCACCATAGCACGGTAAGAACCACGCATATCCGTTGACGCAATTTACAGACCAGTAATCGCCAATAGCCCACTCATTGGGAATTTCAATTTCGGTAGCGCCTTTTTCAGGATGCCACTTAATAACAGTGCCTTCACTATGGCTCGATGCAATCCAGAAATAATCGCCGTCAAAACAAATATCATCGTAACCATTGTTTTTACTCGGGATTTCAATTACTGTTGATTTATATGTATCCATATCAAATGCAACAACCGCATTAGCACTATAAACAGGTAAGTATATTTTGTTGCCGTCTGCGCACCCGGCATCAAAAAACAATTTTTTATTGTTAGTGTCAAGTGAGCTTACTTTTGGTACATAGTCAGAATAATGTGATAACGCACCTGTTGTTGTATCCAACCTTATAATCGCCGGGTATGTAAAACCACAGAAAAAGATATTGTTACCATAAACATATGCAAACGAAAATTTGTTGTTTCTGGCACTGCCCAAATCAGCAAAGCACAAGGTTTCAAAACTGTCATTTTTTTTGTCGTACACTCCAATATAATCAGCACATGACGGGGCAAAATATAATTTGCCGTCATATTCAACAATTTTCGCAAATATCGGTTCGGCAAAAAAGGTCGTGTTCGGTATTGCTCCAATGTATTTTGTCTGCCAATCATACTCGCTAAATTTAAACAAAGCATTCATATTGCGTGGAATGAACCAAAAATCCGAACCATCATAATATTGGTTTTCAAACGCAATAGCGATACAACTTGTTTTGTGCAATAACAAGTCTACATTACTCATCATCACCGGCTTGCCCGTCACCTCATACATTGCCACCAGCGAGCTCATATCCCCATAATACGCATCCGTCCACGCCAGCGCCCTGTGCAAATCCGGTGTATCATCATATATGCCCCAGCCCTCGGCGCGATACTCTTTGACGATATTTTTATATTCCTCGGCAAGCTGCGGGCGCATACTCGCATACGTTGCTTCATTCAAAGGATGCGGACGCCACCAGAGAACAACGTCATCGCGCCCGCGGAATGTATCTAACACAGAGCGCAGCTTTTTCAAATACCGCTCATTGCCCGCCAAAAGCGAACCGACACTCGTGTTATAAAAGATGACTTTCTTATTTTCTCCGCCTTGCGGAGTTATCAACCGCGCCCATGCCTCCGGCAGCTTGAAGTCCTCGCGCTTTGAATTGATCACCTTGTCAAATTTCGGGCTGCCGAGCGCGATAAACTTATCTTCCGGCTTGCCTAAACTGTCGCCGTATGCCTCGCGAAACACACGGACATATCTGTCTCTTACCGCCTCCGACTGGACGATTACCTTGTGCGCGTACACACAGCCCGCGACCGTGCAAAAATGCTCCTCTACATGGTCTCCCGTCGCCACAAAATATGGGACATACACAAGCAAATCCGTCAAGCCTCGCAGCCTCTCGCAATAAAACGCCGGATGCACGCTCGTCACATAGTTTCCCGCGTCATACGGATTAAACGTAAATATCACATCAGGCCGCCGCGCTTCGATGTCATATGTCTGCCAGTCTGTACATTCAATATAATCGGGATAAAATTTTGAACCTTCAAATATCGTCTTATCAGCGCGTCCGTCTGCCCCGCGCTCGACATACGGAATAGGAATCCAATATGCGTCGCAGGCCGGGTCGTCCTTTGCCGCGAGGTATATAGATTCTATACTGTCGCTCATGCTCGCTTTGTAGCTTAAAAATACGGCTTCTATTTTTGTCGGCTTCAACTCGTTTTTTACGCTGTTTTCTATGAGTATCAGCTTTTTCCGCAGTTGTTTCTCAGGACGCTCCGACAGTTCGCCGCCCGACGCCTTAAAAAGCAGCTCGCAATATTCCTCAAGCAGCGTGACCGTTTGCGTCCCCTCTCCCATGATGGATTCGATATACTCTCCCACGCCGATCGCGCCCTCCTGGCAGTCCGCATAAAGCCCTGCCGATTGCGCGGAATACAGCGTTTGCAGTATGTCGAGTATTTGCCTCTGCTGATGTTTTCGCATTATCAACTCTCCGTGTTTTTTATGCCGCTAAGCCTCCGTGCCTTTTGCTTAATGTTTTTGCTAAGCTCGCATCTTATCCCTGTCCCATGTCCCTGTCCGTTTTCACCGCGACCACTTCCATAGACCCATTATAATACTCGGAAATCTGATAGTCAACCGGCATGAGGTTCTGTTTGCTCGTCCGTTCTGTTATCAATAATATCAATAACATCTTTAATCTCTTCCAGCAAGTCATTTTCAGACGGCAGATAAAGCTCATATTTGCTGGTCAGAATGTGCGCATTGTCTTCCGGCAGAGTGACTTTAGCCAACAAATCATTTTTTGCAGTGCAAAGCAATATGCCGACTGTAGGGCTCTCGTCAGGCAGCTTTTCATAGCGGTTATAATAATTGACATACATCTGCAATTGCCCTAAATCCTCATGATTAAGCTTGTGAGTCTTTATTTCGATAACTACAAAGCAGCGAAGCAAACGATTGTAAAAAATCAAGTCTGCAAAAAACTCGTCATCATCAAGCAATATGCGCTTTTGCCGAGCAACAAATGCAAATCCATTGCCGAGTTCAAGTAAAAACTCCTGTAAATGGTTTATTAGCGCCGATTCTATATCTTCTTCGTAATACTTCGCTTCACGTTTTAGACCAAGGAACTCCAGATACATTGGGTCTTTTATTACTTCACTTGGCATCTCTGGGGTGCGCTGTTTGCGGGCGACTGCAAGTACAGCCTCTTTATCGTTACTTAAAAGTAACCGTTCATATAGAAGTGAGTTTACTTGACGTTCTGTCTCACGTGCCGTCCATGCGTTATTTACTGATTCCAATTCGTAATATTCACGCTTATATTTATCATCTATGGCGATTAATTGGCGGTATTGCGACCAATTCAACTGTGGGCGTACATCAAGTGCATTCGGATAAACACGATAGAATTTCCTCGCCCGCTCTAATTGCCTTTGGGAAAAGCCATTTCCAAACTCAGTTTCGAGTTTTTTTGAAAGGTCGCGAATCAAATATTCGCCATACTCCGCACGGTTTTGCCCACATTGTTCCTCAACGAAAATGCGCTCACCCAAATGCCAGTACATCATCATCCGTGCAAACTCGACGCTGCGAACAGCATTGCTTCGAGCGTTAATGATAATATCCCGTATGTCATTGTAAAAAGCTTTGTTTGATAATTGCAAATCATTCATTGGTTCATCGTCCATTGCGTCCGCATGTGGACGGAGTCTCTTTCACGCAATTGCGTCCGCATGTGGACGCAATCTCTTTCTCAATTAATGCCATGCGTGGCAACAATCATCCAGATTTCGCATCTTATCCCTGTCCCATGTCCCTGTCCGTTTTCACCGCGACCACTTCCATAGACCCATTATAATACTCGGAAATCTGATAGTCAACCGGCATGAGGTAGTTGCGCTCGAGCAGCATATATAAAGACTCCCTCGAAAAATAATTCAGATGAAACGGCTGGCGGCGCATGGCGTCGTCGTGACCCACAACGCACGAAAACGCGCTCTCAAACGACGGCGTAGATATCCACAAAGCCCCGTCGTCAGACAGCAGCGACTCAGCCTTTGCCAGCGCCTTGTCGGGGTCGCTGACATGCTCGAGCACATCTCCCATGATTATTATATCCCATTTTCTATCCGATTCAAACTCGTTCCAATCCGCCGTTTGTACGTCCAAGCCAAATTTGCGCTTTGCTTCCTCGACATGCCGCTCGATTACATCAATGCCGAATATCTCATAACCCATTTCACGTGCGGCAAGCAAACATTCGCACGCGCCAATGCCGACCTCCAAAAGCGACATACCGGAGGCAAAGCCGCCCATCCTGATATTTGACAAAACCTTTGAATAGTACGCAAAGCGGCCTGTGTTTGGGCTTCTCGGCCCCGTGTTGTGCAAAAACAGTTTTTCGGGATAATCCCGCGCAAACATATGATGGCACATCTCGCAATACATCCACATACGGATAGGGTTAAAAAACTCATTGAACGCGTCGGCTTCCGCCATACAGTAGCACCACCGAGCAGTACCCTCCGCTCCGCACAGCGGGCATACGGTGTTTTCCTTTTCATCTTTCAATCCATGAAAGACATATTTGTTGGCGGATTGTGCATTTTTCGAGAGCGCGGCCATGATATCCGGCTTTGCGTTAAACGCGCTGTAATACAAATCATAAGCCGTCTGCGGGTCTCCCGTCATGTTTGATATCCGCGCTATCTGATAATGGCAAAACGGCATCAGCTCCTTGTTTTTCTCAAGGCTCAAAAGTATCTCAAGAGCCTGCTCATAGCTCCCCTCTCGCACGAGTTCTACTGCTTTGTTAAATTGCTCCACAGGATTTTGCATGGCGCTTCCTCCTTTTGTACTTTCCCGATTTGTTTCTGCCGCTATCTCTAATTGCTTATCAACAAGCTCCGGGTCTGCCGATATGACCTCGCTGTCTGTGAGCGCGCCCTCGTCTTGCAGCTTGCCCTTTAGCTCTGTCAGCACCTTGTGAGCTTCCCCGTGCTTATCCTTGCCGTTTAAAGCAACGCCCAAGTAATAACGAAAATCAAGGTCGCTCGGAAACTCGGCAAACGCCTCACGGCACAGCTCTTCAAGCTCCATAGCCTTTTTTGGCAAAACATCATAGTTCATAATAATACGTTTGTACGCCTTGTTTTTCAAACCCGGCAGCAGTTTTTTATCGCCGCCGCCTGTGATCGCCTCATAAAACAGCTCTTCGGCTTCGGCTATGCTTGCCGCGTCGCTTTTTGTCATCAGCGAGTCGGCAAGGTAGACCATCAGGTTTAAATCACCCGGCTCATCTGAAAGCCCCGCCCGCAGAAGCGCAATATTGCGCCCGGCCTTATCCGTTTCTTCAAGGGCGGAATTTGAGTAGCCCGTGTGGATAATCGTTATCTCGTCCACATGCGCGATATTTTCCGATGGAATATCAATATGCTCATGGATTCTGCCAACATAACGCGCAAAGCTGCTAAACACGCGCTCCTGATCTTGTATGGAAAAGGGTTTCCCGCTTTCGTCCACATGTGCTATCGGAAAATTTAAAGCCTTATATTTTCCGCGCGCCTGCGGGTCTGCCTGTATCTTTTTTAAGATTTGCGCGAGCTTTTTCGCGTCCTTGCCGCTCATGTACTCGTCCGCGTCGAGAAAAGCCACCCAGTTTCCCCTGGCGTTTTCGAGCGCGAAGTTTTTGGCTGCCGAAAAATCGTTTACCCATTCAAAACGCAGGACTTTTGCGCCCATCTGTTCTGCTATCTCGATTGTGCGGTCAGTTGAACCTGTGTCCACCACAATCTGCTCAAAGGCTATGCCCTTTGCCCAGCTTAGCGCCGTTTCGATGTTTTTCTCTTCGTTTTTGACTATCATGCACTGGGAAAGCCTCACCATCGCAAAGACCATTTCTTTCCGGCAGCAACAAACCTAAAAATGCCGCCTTTTAACAAAATCATAAGTATTCCGCTTCGCGGTGACTGCGTTACTTTTCTCTTCTTTTGCCGCTTAGTTTTGAAATCATATTGAGCCAGTTTTCCAAAAATTTATCCGTGCTAAAGCGCGGCGCGGATAAATAGCAGTTTTCGCTCATTTCTCTTTGCTTCTTTGCGTCCTGAAAGTAATCTACCAGCTTTTTGGCAAATTGATCCGCATCATAGCGGGTTATTAAATATCCGGTCTTGCCGTTTTCAATTATATCGGACGGTCCGTATTTTATATCAAAGGCAACCGCCGGGCAGCCGTTGCAAATGCTTTCAACCAATGTAAGCCCATATCCCTCCGCCCAGCTTGTCATTATAAATAACACGGCCTTCCGGTATATGGCAATGGCGTCATCGGTATAACCCATAAGGAAAATATTGTTTTCCATACCAAGCTCTCTTATGCGGGCGGCGATTTTTTCTTCCTCGGGGCCTCTTCCATATATCTCGAGCTTTATGTCCGGCAAGGCTCTTGCCGCCGTGCTGAAAATATCTACCGCCGCTTCTACCATCTTTTCCGGCAAAAGCCGCGCTACTATAACGGCTTTTTTTGTATCACGCTCATCAAAGCCTGTTTTTGTGATTTCATACGGGTATGGATGGGGTATGACAAAAACGCTTTCGCTGTTGCCGTACATATTCGTAAAATCATCCCGTGCCGCCTTTGTTAGCATAACAGTGCCGTCAAATACCGCCGGATTGTTGCATAGATACTCATAGAACATTTGCGGCTCGCTGTGCGGGTCATAGGCATCTTTTAGGAAAATGCTGTGGACGACAGTCGCCTTTGCCGCGTTAGTGATTTTTTCATCAAGCATCCCCGCTATTTCTGCCGTCAGCCCGTCCTCAAAAACCAATAAATGAAATTTTCCGTCCTCTTTTGAGCTTATCATATGTGACAGGCAAATAGCCGCAAGTTCGTTATTATCCTTGCACCTTGCGCTCACATCACCGTTTTCGTCATAAACAAGCAGCTCTAAAAGCGCGGCATTTTCAACCTGTACACCCTTATAAATTTCGTCCGTATAGCTGTAAAATCCCTCCATGCACAATTTTCCGTCTGTTGTGTAATATTTTATCGTGTATGATTTCGCGTCGGTGCGTTCGCCGCCGTTAGCGTCTATATCGTCGGTATATTCGCGGATATTGTTCAAATATCCCCAATCATCGTAGAGCACTTCTTTTGTTTTTTCACCGCCGCAAAAATGCCTTTCCATTCGCAGCGACCCGTTATAGCCCGTATAGAAATCCTGCCGCACTAAATCTTTACCGTCAAAAACATCATGTAAAGCCTCCGACGACTTAACATATCTAAACCCGTCGTCTTGCCCGCGATAACGCGCCTTGTTTTCAAGGCCGTCCTTATATGATTTTTGAAAATAGTCGTATATATTGATTATTCGCGTACCCGGACTCATGATTTCCTGACTGCCCGAAAATGTTTTAAGCCACACCTCTGTTTGCCTTTGGCTAATATCAGGCATACATGTCAAAATCATGGACTTGTAGCCCAGACGCTCTTCCATGAGCTTTATCTTGTTGAAAATGCTGTTGAAAAAGCCTGTCCGCTTGGGGATAATGCTCGTGAGAATGAAGATTGACTCGATCTTGTCCAAATCCTCTTTTGTGAGCGATGTGCCGTAAAGCGTCTCGGCGGATTTTGATGATTGTCCGGGCGATTTCTGATTTGCGCTTCCCGCTTCCCTCTGCGCACCATTTTTAAGATTCAGCAAGTTTTTGATTTCTTCTATCCGTTGGTCTGCCGGGTTTAGTATCGCATATTGCCCCAGCAGCTTTTTTGCGTCATCTATCTGGCCGCACTCAATCAAATTTCGCATTATATCAAGGAGGGCGAGCGCTTCTTTCTCAAATTCTTCAAGGCGCGATGATTTTTTCGCTATGTATGCGGCGGGTTCGTCGCCGCCGGCGGCTATGTCCCCAGCGGACGGAGCGGACTCTTTGCCGGAGAGCAGCTTTGCCCTTTCCATAGCCTCACGCATAATACCCAAAGCATCACAGTCTTTTGCCGCGTCTGCGATAGCCATGAGTTCTTTAATGCTGTTCATGTTTTGTATTTTTGGCGCGATTTTTCCTAACACCTTGCCGGCCAATTCATAATCTTTTCTTTTATTCAGCGCCGCCGCATAATAGCATATAAGCAAAATATCGTCCGGGTAGTCGCGGAACGCTCTTTCTCCCATTTTCTCATATTCCTGATTTATCTCCGGGTCATCCGCATATTTTTCCAAAAAGTACGCATATGCCTTTTTCCTTATCTCAGGCGCGATCGCGGCGCGGCTCTTGATGATTTCCCAAAATAACCCCTCCGCCTCCGCCGCGTTTTCCGAAACTCCCGAACCTACGAGAGAATCCGCCAAATACGCTTTCATGTTTATATCGTCCGGTCTTTCGCAAAGCTCCGCCCGCAGTATGTCAATATTTCTCGCCGACTTGCCTGTCCTGTCATACGCGCTTTGCGTATAGCCCGTATGCATGATTTTTATATCCCGCGTATACAAAGTGCTCGCGGAGCCGATTTTGAAATGCTCGTGTATGCGCCCAATATAGCGCATTTGCGGCAGATTTCTAAACAGCCTCGCCTGTTCCCCCTCTATGATTGGGATTTTTTCATCACTGAGCTGAATCCACGGGCAGCACACCGCAAGATAACGCTCGCGCAAAGCCCTGTCGCCTTGAATCTTTTCCAAGATCGGCAGCACTTTTCCGGCGTCCTCCGGCTCAAAATATTCATCGGCGTCAAGAAACGCTATCCAGTTTCCCGCCGCCTGCTCTATGGCATAATTTTTTGCGGCGGCAAAGTCTTTGATCCACTCAAAATGATAGACCTTCGCGCCCATTTTCTCGGCTATTTCTACGGTGCGGTCAGTTGAACCTGTGTCTACGACTATTTGCTCAAAAGCTATGCCCCTCGCCCAGCCAAGAGCTTTTTCGATATTTTGTTCTTCGTTTTTCACTATCATGCACTGCGACAGCCGCACCCCCTGTTTTACGGCGGCGGGCAAGTCTTTCATCTTCATTATTTTGTGCGCAAGCTCATCTGCCTTGCAGTCTTTCGCCGCCCGCTCAATGAGCAAGAGGTCTTTTGAGTCGCTCATATCATATATCTTAGAGAGCAGCTCTGCCGCCTCATCGGGGCTCAAGCCTTGCTCCATGAGCGTAGCAATGTACGGGCGCAGTATAGCAATATTTTGCTTATCCATCGTGAGAAGATTCCCCGCGTATTTTATGACAAGCTCGGTATCTCCGAGTCCTTGCGCGGCAAGCACCATCTGCCCCGGCAAAAGTGCCCTCACTTCATTATTCATCGCCGCCAAGACGACCCCTGCGCTATTGTTGACCTTTGCCTCGCACTCGGTAAGTATGTCGAGCGCAGCCTGCCAGTCTCCCTTTTTGTTTAACGCGGCTGCGCGGTAGCACATAATTTTGCCGTCGTCAGGATATTCCAAAAACGCTTTTTCGCTTATTTTTTCATACATCGGGTCTGTGTCGGGGCTTTTTATGTATCTGTCCAAAAAGTGCGCATATGCTTTCTTTTTCCGCTCCGCCTGAATGGTTATATCGCTGTTTACTACTTCTGTGTAGAGTTTTTCTATCTCTTTTAATATTTCTTCCGCCGCCGGTGCGTCGGAGTGCCCTGCCGTGCCTGTAAGGTAAGCCGAATTTAGAGCCTCAGCAAGATATGCCTTTGCTTCTATGTTCTTTGGGTTCTTCAAAAGCTCGGCTCGCAGCATTTCTATATTCCGGCTCGCTTTGCCTGTCTGCACAAAAGATTCGGTGGTATATCCTGTGTGCATTATCTGAAAATCTTCCGTGCTTACGACGTTTTTGACCTCAAGGCTGAGCTTTTCATGAATACTTCCCACATAACGCACCTCGGGCAGATTGCGGAATATACGTTCCTGCACAAGCACTTGCATCGTTTTGCCCTCATCGCCTATTTGAATCCACGGGCAGCATACCGCAAGGTAACGCTCGCGCAAATCCCTGTCGGCTTGAATATGCCGCAATAAGGGCATTACTTTTTTTGCATCACTTGCCGTTATGTACTCATCGGCGTCGAGAAAAGCTATCCAGTTTCCAGTCGCCTGCTCTATGGCATAATTTTTTGCGGCGGCAAAGTCTTTGATCCACTCAAAATGATAGACCTTCGCGCCCATTTTCTCTGCTATTTCTACGGTGCGGTCAGTTGAACCTGTGTCTACGACTATTTGCTCAAAAGCTATGCCCCTCGCCCAGCCAAGAGCTTTTTCGATATTTTGTTCTTCGTTTTTCACTATCATGCACTGCGATAAACGAACTCCGTCGCCGCTTCGTAATTTCGCACTCTGTGCGATTTTCCTTTTTTTGTTTTTCTTTTTAGCCATATGCGAGCTTCCCTCTTTTATGACAGCCTTATGTTAATTTATGTTAAAATTATGATACCATATACACACCTCCAATACAAGCACAAACCCCTGTATTGCTATTTCTTTAATAACGGCTGTTGTTACCATTTCGATCCTTGCGCTCAAGGTTAGTAGGAATAAAAACAGGTGACAATTGTTGCTGTATGATGTATAATATATGTACAGTGTATGTAAAGGAGTGATTTTAATGACATCTCAAACAACGCAAGTTACTTTCCGCACAGAGGAATCCCTAAAAAAAGATGCAGAAATACTTTTTAGCCGAATTGGGTTAAACATGACAACCGCCTTAAATGTGTTTCTTCGCCAAGCCGTCACGGATCAGGCCATTCCCTTTCGGCTTAAGGCTTCTCCTTTGTTAGATTTTTCCCAAATGTCCGAGACTGAAAAAAATGCCGAAATCCAAAAAGGCTTTGACAGTATGCGGGCAGGCAGAGTCCTTTCGTCAGAACAGATAAAACAAAACATAAAAAGGAAATATGGGCATGACATGGAAAATTGAATATACGGAAGATGCGGAGCGTGATTTGGACGACATTTACGAATACTATTCATCTGTACGCTTGGAAACATCTTTTGCAGCAAAGCTGATAAACAAACTCCTCCAAGCCGCCGATTCGCTTGAAACCATGCCTTTTCGCTTCCCGGCATATCCCAATGAGCCGTGGAAATCAAACGGGCTTCGCACCTTGTATAAGCATAATTACGTCATTCTTTACCTGCCTGACGAAGCTATCAATGTTGTTTCTATTATCCGCATAATGTACGGCGGGCGCGACATTGACAAACATTTAATTTGATATACCAACAATAAGAGAACCGCCGGTCGGTGCCGCCAAGCCCGAAACGTGCGGTTCCCTTACTAAAGAGGGTTATCGTGATTATCCTAAGAGTTGGAGGACTCCTTGAGGCAGCGCGTTTGCTTGCGCGAGCATTGCCGTAGACGCCTGGAATAATATATTGTTCTTAGTAAACTCTGTCATCATCTTTGCCATATCAGCGTCGCGGATGCGGCTTTCGGCTGCGGCAAGGTTTTCTGCCGAGTTGTCGAGGTTTTGAATCTTAAACTCGAGGCGGTTTTGGACGGCTCCGAGCGTTGCGCGGTTGATCGAGAGGCTGTTTATGAAGTTGCCGACTGTGGTGATTGCCGCCGATGCTGCAGGCTGTGACGCTATATCCGCTGTAAATTCGCCGAGAGCCAAGATTTCAAATTCCGTGACGTCGCCTTCGTTCGCGCCCGTTTGCAGTGAAAACGGGCGGCCAAATATTGTCATATCGTTAAATTTGACTCTGTCCGTGATTTGTCCGAGCTCGTCTTTAAGCTGTGAAAATTCCAAGTTCAGGGCATTGCGGTCAATCGCGTCGTCATTTGTTCCGTTTGCCGCTTGAACTGCCAGCTCACGCATACGCTGAAGCATACCGTGCGCCGACTGGAGCGCGCCCTCCGCTGTTTGTACGAGCGAAATGCCGTCTTGCGAGTTGCGTGACGCCATGTTGAGACCGCGAATCTGTGTACGCATTTTCTCGGATATCGCAAGTCCTGCCGCGTCGTCCGCCGCACGGTTTACGCGATAACCGGAGCTGAGTTTTTCTACGTTCTTTCCGATGTTACCGTTGTTGATGTTGTACTGTCTGTGGCTGTTTTGAGCCGTAATGTTGTTTTGAATACGCATAATAAATGCACGCTTCCTTTCTTTTCTTTGACCCGGCCGGAGTTATTCCTTTACTCCTTGACCGATCTCCTTGGTAATTTAGTGTGCATCCTTGCATATTCATTTTTGCTTTCATCTAAGATTATCGCAACTTTGGCGGAGAACTTTATAGTTTACTTAAAATTTTTTTCAAAAGAGCCTTTTTGCTGCTTGCATCTTGTCAAAGAAGCCATAAGCGGGTATAATATATTGCAGAAACGAGGAGTCATTATGTGCAGTCAGTCAACCTTAAATGAAATAACAAGCAAGGTCGCCAAAACAGCCAGAGATTGCTTTGGTGAAAAGCTGCATAAGGTTATCCTTTACGGTTCCTATGCCCGTGAGGATTATAATAATGAATCCGACATTGATATCATGATATTGGCTGATATTGCGCGGGAAAGCTGCGGGCATGAGTACGGCAAGCTCAACACTTTTGTCAGCAGGTTGGGGCTGGAGCATGATATTGTAATATCTGTTGATATAACAGACATTGTAACTTTCAACAAGTATGTCAACGATTTACCTTTCTATATGAACTTGCAACAGGAAGGGGTTGTATTGAGTGCTTAACGAAAACATTGCGGCGCTCATACGATACCGTGTCGAGCAAGCGCGTGAATGCCTTGAATCAGCGATACGCGAGAGCGATTCCGGCGTTTTTAAATCAGCCGCCAATCGTTCGTATTACTGTATTTTTCATGCAATGCGCGCTGTATTGGCGTTGGAACAATTCGACTCTAACAAACATTCCGGCGTGATTTCCACATTCCGGCAACGGTATATAAAAACCGGACTCTTTAAAACGGAGCTGTCTGACATAATTCAAAGTTCCTTCCATAATCGAGGCAAAAGCGATTATGAGGATTTTTTCGTTATATCAAAAGAAGAAACCGCTCAGCAGATCGAAAACGCAAAAACCTTCCTTGCGGCGGTGGAAGCCTATATCAAAACCTTGAAATGAGAGCGAGTATGAATAAGATAAATAAAATAAATAAGATAAAAGTGTATCAGCCGGAATACTACAAATATTTTGAATGTTCGGGCAGCGAGTGCTCCCTCAGCTGCTGCAGCCAAAACTGGCATATACTGATTGATAAGGCA
The DNA here is from genome assembly GCA_009777235.1 of Oscillospiraceae bacterium. Taxonomy (GTDB): domain Bacteria; phylum Bacillota; class Clostridia; order Oscillospirales; family Oscillospiraceae; genus WRMH01. Next base: position 110,487 of record WRMH01000004.1, on the reverse strand, counting down.
ACATACGATAAATATGTGTCTCACAGCGGCGGCGACCGGGATAAAATCTTGGAAGCTATCAAGGTCATATCTGACGATCCTTTCAAAGCCGTGATACTAAAAGACAAATCAGGAGACTGCAGGATGCTAAATGAAAGCAAACTTTGCAGCCTGCAGCTCAAATACGGCCATGACTTTCTGAGCAAAACATGCAGAACATACCCCCGAAAAGCCTATCTTATCGCGGGAGATACCGAAAGATTTTTCGAGCTTTCGTGCGAGGTTGTGGTAAACAAGGCTCTGTTTAATAAAAATATTATGAAGTTTGAAGAAGTAATAATCGAAACTGACGGCCCGATGGAATACAGTGCCAGATTAGAGCCCGAAAAATACATTCCCGCGCCCGTGTCGTCGCCGGACGGTTTTTCGCTTTTCTGGAAACTTAGAACCGCCTCCATAGCCATAATCCAAAACAGGCAATACAAAATAAAAATCAGGATGCTCATACTTTGCCTGTTTATACAGGAAATAGACCAGCTCCTGCAATCCGGTCAAATTGGCGGCGCGGCGCGGCTTGCCGACGACTATGTCCGGCGTATTGATACGGGATATTTTGACGACTTATCCCGGCAAATGCCTGACGGTTTTGCAAAAGACACGGACGTAACCTTGAGTATTTTAAAAGAAATGGGGCAAAAAGGCGATAAACACTTTGACCGATATTTAAAAGAGTGCTTGCAGGGTTTTAAAATCAATGATTTTGACCTGCCGCCCTCCGATGGCTTTGCCGATGATTATATAAAATACTACAATCTGTATTTTTCCGACAGGGAATACATATTTGAAAACTATATCACCCACAATATCTTATCCGACGGGTTTCCGTTCAATTATAAACATGAGGGCAGCGTGGTAAACAGCTTTGCCGGGCTCATGGCAAAGCATGACCTTATCGAATTTCTTCTTGTCGGCTTGTGCCGGCACCGGTCAAAGTTTAGCAAGAAAAGCGTCATTGAATGTATCGTTTGTTTTTCGCGAGGCTATGACCACGATATGAAAGGCTATCTTTCGATGGGTTAACGCACCCGCAACAGGACGGCGACGAACGCACCGCCGCCGTAGCCCCACATCACAATACACAGGCTCACAAATCAATAACCCGGGCGTTGCCGTCCGGGTTATTGTTGCGCACTTGCGTTTTTCTTTTAGTTTATGCCGCTTTTGATGTTTGCGTCTGGCTATCATTAACCCAAGAGCTGCAATACACTTTGCGGTATGGCGTTGGCTTGGGCCAACATTGATGTTGATGCCTGGAACAGTATGCTGTTTTTCGTAAACTCAGTCATCATCTTTGCCATGTCTGCGTCGCGGATGCGGCTTTCAGCGGCCTGGAGGTTTTCGGCTGAGTTGTCCAGGTTCTGGATTTTGAACTCAAGGCGGTTTTGGATAGCTCCGAGATTTGCTCTTGTCGTTGAGAGAGTGTTGATTGCGTTTCCGACAGCCGTTATGGCAGATGATGCAGCACCTTGCTCGTCAATCTTGACGTCCGCTATGCTTCCCAAATCGCCGATAGTAAATGTGGTCACATCTCCCTCGTTCGCGCCCGACTGAATGTTGAAAGGCTGATTGAATATCGTCATGTCGTTGAACTTAACTGTCGTGGAGATTTGGGAGAGCTCGGTGTTGAGCTGGGAAAATTCCAGATTCAGAGCGTTGCGGTCAAGTTCCGCGTTGGTGCCGTTTGCTGACTGGACAGCCAGCTCGCGCATACGCTGCATGATACCGTGAGCTACTTGCATTGCGCCTTCGGCCGTTTGTACTAAGGAGATACCGTCTTGCGAGTTTTTGCTTGCCATGTTGAGTCCGCGAACTTGGGTTCTCATTTTCTCGGAGATTGCAAGTCCTGCGGCATCGTCCGCCGCGCGGTTTACGCGGAAGCCTGAGCTGAGTTTTTCTACGTTTTTGCCGATTTGTCCGTTGTTGATTCCATACTGTCTGTGGCTGTTGATAGCTGTGATGTTATTGTTGATACGCATTTTCTTAAATCCTTTCTTTTTGTCCGGGAGTGTCCTTACTCCTCGGTGTTTGTGTTTTTTGTTTTTTTATTTCATATACCCTGTCCGGGGCGCGCATCCCATTCGGGGTGTTATGACGAGGTTTGTTTTGCCTTTCTTTGTGATGTGTCTTTGTGTTTGTTTTTGCGCTTCTGTTATATATATCGGTTCATGGCAAAAATACTTTAGCGTTTTTTTTATATTTTTTTTATAAATATTGACACGTAATATATTACGTGTTATCCTGTAATTGCAAATGGGAGGCTATCAAATGAAAAGCTACTCTTCAAGGGAAGTTATTCAAATGCTTATCGCGGACGGTTGGTATAGATACGGTTGTGTCGGAGATCATCACCATTTCAAGCATCCGGTCAAAAAAGGAAAAGTCACTGTAACCCACCCCAAGAAAGATATACCGCTCCCGACATTAAGAAACATTGAGCGGCAATCAGGCATCAATTTTCCATAACGCTTATTTGCCCTATGTTAAATTTTGGAGGTTTATCAGTATGAGAGACACTTATGTTTACCCTGCTATTTTAATTTATACCGATAAAGGGATTTCTATCGAATTTCCCGATTTGCCCGGCTGCCTCCCTTGTGCCGACACATCGGAGGAAGCCGCAAAAAACGCAAGAGAGGCAATGGGCTTACATCTTTGGAGCATGGAACAAGACGGCGATGTTATACCTGCCCCGACATCAATAAATGAATTAAAATATTCGTCCGGTGAAATCCTGTTGCTTGTCGAGGTGTTTATGCCGCCTATTAGAGATAGGCTAAATAACAAGTTTGTTAAAAAAACCTTATCAATCCCACAGTGGCTAAACGCACAGGCAGAGCATTCCGGCGTAAACTTTTCTCAAATTCTGCAACAGGGATTAAAAGAATATTTGAGCATTGCAAAATAAGTCCATTAGTAGGTTTCGGCTTGCTTATCTGTTATAAGCGGCCATAAAATCATTCCTCCCCGATCAGTTGCGTCATCCATGCGCAAACGATCGGACGCTCCGCATCCATGCTCCGCTCTCGGAATGATTTCTATGACCGCTTCATAAATTTTGCAAATCAAAATAACTACAGCCCGGATCGTACGATCTGGGCTGTAGTCTGCGCGCTGTGGTTCTATCCGGATCTCGCCGCCAATGCGGCGTCGTTCCTACGGTTGCTCCGGCTTTAGCCGACCCAGCCGGCGCCAGCCGGCTCAGCCGCATCAGCGGCCGTATCTACCCCAGGAGCTGTAACACTCCTTGCGGCAGGGCATTCGCCTGCGCTAACATTGCCGTAGACGCCTGGAAGAGGATGTTGTTTTTCGTAAATTCCGTCATCATCTTTGCCATGTCTGCGTCACGGATACGGCTTTCGGCGGCCTGGAGGTTTTCGGCTGAGTTGTCAAGATTCTGGATCTTAAACTCAAGACGGTTCTGAATGGCTCCGAGATTTGCTCTTGTCGTAGACAGGGAGTTGATTGCTTTTCCGACGGCCGTTATTGCGGATGATGCTGCACCTTGACTTTTAATGTCTCCGCCGACTTTTTCCAAAGTGCCGATAGTGAATGTGGTCACATCTCCCTCGTTCGCGCCCGACTGAATGCTGCGCGTTGCGCCGAAAATCGACATGTCGTTGAACTTAACGGTCGTGGAGATTTGAGTTAGCTCTGCGTCGAGCTGGGTGTATTCCAAATCTAACGCGCCGCGGTCAAGTTCCGCGTTGGTGCCGTTTGCCGACTGGACAGCCAGCTCGCGCATACGCTGCATAATGCCGTGAGCTACTTGCATCGCGCCTTCCGCTGTCTGTACGAGCGAGATACCGTCTTGTGAGTTTTTGCTTGCCATATTGAGTCCGCGTATTTGGGTACGCATTTTCTCGGATATCGCAAGTCCGGCAGCGTCGTCCGCCGCACGGTTTACGCGGAAACCGGAGCTGAGCTTTTCGACGTTTTTGCCGATGTTGCCGTTGTTGATTCCGTATTGCCTGTGGCTGTTGATTGCTGTGATGTTGTTGTTAATACGCATTGTTTTCGCTTCCTTTCATTTGCCCGGGAGTGTCCTTACTCCTCGGTTTTTAGTGTTGATGCTTACTTGAATGTTTTATCTCATAAATCTCGTCAGGGGCGCGCATCCCATCGGAGTTATATGACTTTTGTATTGCCCGGGTATCTGTGCTGCTTTTGGGCTTTTTGGTGAACGCAAAATGGTCTCGGACTTTTTCGTCCGAAACGCGAGATGCAGATACCGAGCGACCTTGCTCTTCCGCCTCAACGCGTCCTTGCGTCTGAATAAATTTTGCGCCTTTTTCGCGCTTCTATATGAAGTATCGGTATTTATTTCAAATACTTTAGCAAGTTTAGCACATTTTTTTGCAATTTGCAAGAAATATTTTAAAAATTTTTACGAAATTTTTACATCGCGGAGCGGTGGGCGAGGTAGCTTTCCAAAAAGCCGTCTATCTCGCCGTCCATGACAGCGTTTATGTTGCCGTTCTCATGCCCCGTGCGGTTGTCTTTCACCAAAGTATACGGCATAAAAACATATGAGCGGATTTGGCTGCCCCACTCGATTTTCATCTGCTCGCCCTTTATGTCGCTTATTTTATCAAGATGCTGGCGTTCTTTGATCTCAAGAAGTTTTGAACGCAGCATACGCATTGCGACCTCGCGGTTTTGATGCTGGCTGCGCTCCATCTGGCAAGCCACGACAAGGCCGGTCGGCAAATGCGTGATACGGATCGCGCTTTCGGTTTTGTTGACGTGCTGGCCTCCCGCTCCCGACGCACGAAACGTGTCTATTTTCAAGTCCTCGCTTCGTATCTCAAGCTCTAAATCGTCCGATATGAGAGGCGCCACTTCAATAGCGGCAAACGATGTATGACGCCGCCCCGATGAATCAAACGGCGAAATCCGCACCAAGCGGTGCACGCCGTTCTCGCTTTTCAAAAGCCCGTAGGCGTTTTCACCGTCAATCTGAATAGACGCAGACTTTATGCCCGCTTCTTCACCGTCAAGGCAGTCTAAGAGCTTATATTTCATGCCGTGCCGCTCCGCCCAACGCGTGTACATACGATAAAGCATTTGAACCCAGTCTTGCGCCTCCGTGCCCCCCGCCCCGGCGTGAAACGACATGATCGCCGGGGAGTTATCATACTCACCCGCGAGCAGCACAGAAAGCCGCGCACTTTCGAGAGCTTTCTCAAACGCGGCAAGCTCGGCTTCGATTTCCGGGATAAGGCTCTCGTCGCTTTCTTCGGAGCCCATCTGACACAGCGTTTGCACGTCTTTCCACGCGCTGCTTAATTTCTCATAAGCCTCGAGCTTGCGCTTTGCCTGCTTTATCTGCTGCAAGACTTTTTGGGAGTTTTCAAGGTCGGTCCAAAACCCGCTTTGTCCGCTCTCCTCTTCAAGCCGCAGGACTTCGGCTCTGACATCGTCAAGCCTCAGTGCCTGTCCGAGACCGTCAAGCGCCGGCCTTAAATTGTTTATTTTTAGTTTAAACTCATCAAAAGATATCATATGTTCTAATGCTTCTTCTTATGCTTCTTTGTCGCGCACGTATGGATGTTTTATGTTTGGGTCAGTCGTTTGCCTAAACTCGATGTCAAACCGCTCTATGGACTTTATCATTGACGATAAATTCTTATACCCAAAGTTGCGGTGGTCAAAATCCGGCTGCTTCTTTAATATCAGGTTGCCAAGCTCGCCCATAAAAACCTCGCCGCTTTCGCCCGCCAAATCCGCCACGGAATCCGCTATGAGCAAAATGATTTCGCTTGGAATCTCCCTCGGTTTTGCAAAATCATCGCTCGAAAAATCGGAAAAGTCATTTCGGGGCATTTTTCGGTGATGGGGGGTATACTGCGCGTCGCGGTCTTTTTGCTCACCGCTGATCACTTCAATATATGTAAACTTATCACATGCCGCGATAAAAGCGTTTGGCGTTTTTCTCTCGCCGATTCCGATGACGCGCTGGCCTGCCTCGCGCAATCGAATGGCAAGCCCCGTAAAGTCACTGTCGGACGATACAAGCACAAATCCGTCGGTTTTGCTTGTATAGAGGATATCCATAGCGTCAATAATCATTGCCGAATCACTCGAATTTTTTCCGGCTGTATAGCCGTATTGCTGAATCGGCGTGATCGCATTTTCCAAAAGCAATGTTTTCCAGCGAGAGGCAAGCGGGTTTGTCCAATCGCCGTAAATTCTTTTTATGGTAGGTATGCCGTAGATCGCTATTTCCTCCATTATCTTTTTTAAGGGTCTGTGCGGAATGTTTTCCGCGTCAATGAGCACGGCAAGCCGCAGGTTTCCGAGATTTAATGCGCTGGCGGCTATATTGTTTGCCGTCACGTTGCTCGCGTTCATATTAGTTGTGTTCATATTTCAGGTCTCCTCCTCTCTTTACATATTGGTTTTAACACCTGTATCACAGTTTATCATAAACAGGACATTTTTTCAAACACATACATTTACAAAGGAAAATTTCTGTGATATACTAACCATATTGTAAATTTCCCAAAACTCAAAAACAGGAGGACGAAAAGTGAAGAAAAAAACAATGGATGGCAATACTGCGGCGGCGCACGTCGCGTATGCCTTTACGGATGTGGCGGGCATTTACCCGATCACACCATCGTCGGTAATGGCTGAATTGGCCGACAAATGGGCGGCTGCCGGTCAAAAAAACATTTTCGGGCAAGAAGTACGGGTAGTCGAAATGCAATCAGAAGGCGGCGCGGCGGGCGTGGTGCACGGTTCGCTTGCGGCAGGCGCGCTTACGACCACCTTTACCGCATCGCAAGGGCTTTTGCTCATGATTCCCAATATGTACAAGATCGCCGGCGAGCTTTTGCCCGGCGTCATCCACGTTTCGGCGCGCGCTTTGGCGTCCCACGCCCTGTCAATATTCGGCGACCACTCTGACGTCATGTCCTGCCGTCAGACGGGCTTTGCCCTTTTGGCCTCGACAAACCCGCAGGAAGTCATGCACCTCGGCGCGGTGGCTCATTTGGCGGCGATTGCCGGACGCCTGCCTTTCCTCCACTTCTTTGACGGTTTCCGCACCTCGCACGAAGTGCAAAAGATTGACGCTTGGGATTATGACGAGCTGGCAAAAATGATTGACATGGACGCTCTCAACTTTTTCCGCGCCAACTCCATGAACCCCGAGCATCCCGTATTGCGCGGCACGGCGCAAAACCCCGACATTTTCTTCCAGGCGCGTGAAGCCTGCAATCCTTTCTACGACGCGCTCCCCGCCGTCGTTGAACAATATATGGATAAGGTCAACGCCGCCGCCGGCACGGATTATAAATTATTCAACTATTACGGCGCGCCCGACGCCACAGACGTCATCGTCGCTATGGGCAGCGTCTGCGATACCATTGAGGAGACGATAGACTACCTAAACGCCAATGGCCGGAAAGTCGGATTGGTAAAAGTCCGCCTATACCGCCCGTTTGCCGGTGAAAAATTCCTCGCCGCTCTGCCGTCCACGGTAAAAAACATCGCCGTCCTCGACCGCACGAAAGAGCCGGGCGCACTCGGCGAGCCGCTCTATCTCGACGTGGTCACGACCCTCTCTGAGCTTGGCAAAGATAATATCAAGGTCTGCGGCGGACGTTACGGGCTCGGTTCAAAAGACACGCCGCCCTCAAACATTATCGCCACATACGACAATCTCTCCTCGTCCTCGCAAAAAAAACATTTCACTATCGGTATCAACGACGACGTGACCTACTTGTCTTTGCCGCTTGAAGATACCACAGACACCACGCCAAAAGGCACGGTCTCATGCAAATTCTGGGGCTTGGGCTCTGACGGCACGGTCGGCGCGAACAAGGATTCGGTAAAAATCCTCGGCGACCACACCGATCTCAACGTACAGGCATATTTTGCCTATGACTCAAAAAAATCGGGCGGCGTCACAATTTCTCACCTGCGCTTTGGCAAGGCTCCGATCAAATCCACCTATTTTGTAAATACAGCTGATTTCGTCGCCTGCCACAATCCCAGCTACGTTGACAAGTATGACATAGTTAATGATATACGGCCGGGCGGCAAATTCTTACTTAGCTGCGCGTGGGACGCGGATGCCCTGAATACTCATCTCCCGGCGGCAATGAAATCTTATATCGCAAAGAACAATATCGAATTTTATACGGTTGACGCTATCGGCCTTGCGCATGGCATCAATGAGCGCGGACTGGGCGTCAACATGATTCTCCAAGCCGCTTTCTTCAAATTAGTTGGCATCATCCCCATAGACGAAGCCGTAAAATACATGAAAGAGGCTGTTGTCGCCACTTATGGCCGCAAGGGTGAAGCTGTGGTAAAGCTCAATCACGAGTGCATAGACGCCGGAATCGCCAATGTGAAAAAAGTTGACGTACCGGCCTCTTGGGCCGAGTCCACCGAAGGCGGAACGATCAGCGCCGCCATAGCCGCGAGTGACCGCGACGAAATGAACACATTTGTAAAGGATATTCTTTTGCCCGTCACCGCCCAGCACGGCGACAATCTGCCCGTCTCTACATTCAAGGGCGCTGAGGACGGCACTTTCCCGCAAGGCTCTGCGGCTTTTGAAAAACGCGCTATCGCCGTTGACGCTCCGGCGTGGAATCCGGCAAACTGCATCCAGTGCAACATGTGTTCCTTTGTTTGTCCTCACGCCGTTATCCGCCCGTATGCCCTCGACGCTGATGAACTCACGGCTGCCCCCGCCGACATCAAGACTTTGCAAATGATTGGCAAAGGATGTGAAGAGTTTAAATACTCCCTTGCTGTTTCATACCGTGACTGCATGGGCTGCGGCGTCTGCGCCAATGCCTGTCCCGGCAAGAAAAATGCCGCAAGCGGTGTGCAGGAAAAAGCACTTATCATGGAGCCGTTAGATAAGCACATAGCCTCCCAGCCCATATTCGACTATCTGGCAAGCAATGTTTCAAACAAACCTGCCGTTGCGGAAACTCACAAAATAGACTCGGTCAAAGGCAGCCAGTTCCGGCAGCCTCTGCTTGAGTTCTCCGGCGCGTGCTCGGGTTGCGGCGAGACTCCGTATGCCAAGCTGATCACCCAGCTCTATGGCGACCGTATGTATATCGCCAACGCGACAGGCTGCTCGTCAATTTGGGGCGGTTCCGCGCCCTCAACGCCATATACTGTAAACAAAGAAGGCAAAGGCCCGACTTGGGCAAACTCCCTCTTTGAGGACAACGCCGAGTACGGCTACGGCATGTATCTTGGCATGACCCAACGCCGCAAAAAAGCCGCCGAGATTGCCGAAAAATTGGCGGCGGACGCAAATACAGCTCCCGCAGTCAAAGACGCAATCAAAGCATGGCTTGATACTTTCAACGACGGCGAGGCGTCCAAGGCAACCTCAAAAGCTCTTGAAGCGGCTCTCGCCGACGCGTGTAAGTCTTGCGGCACAGACTGTGAAATATGCAAATTGTACGACATGGCGGACACTTTCAGCAAGAAATCATTTTGGGTGTTCGGCGGCGACGGTTGGGCATACGACATCGGTTTTGGCGGTCTTGATCACGTCATTGCGGCAGGCGAGGACGTAAACATTCTCGTATTTGACACTGAGGTATATTCCAACACCGGAGGCCAGATGTCTAAGGCATCGCAGCTTGGTCAGGTCGCCCAATTCTCCGCCGCGGGCAAGCGCACCGCAAAGAAAGACTTGGCTCAGATAGCCATCTCCTACGGCTATGTCTACGTCGCGCAAATCGCTATGGGCGCATCATTCCCGCAGGCGATCAAAGCAATAACCGAGGCCGAGTCATATCCCGGACCCTCCATCGTCATAGCTTACTCGCCCTGCATTGCCCACGGTATTCCGGGCGGCATGGGCAATACCCAGCTTGAGGCAAAACGTGCGGTCGAGGCAGGCTACTGGCACAACTTCCGCTTTGACCCGCGCCTGAAAGACGACGGCAAAAACCCATTCCAGCTCGACAGCAAAGCGCCGACGGCTTCCTACGAGGACTTCATCAGAAAAGAAGGCCGCTACACCACTTTGGCTCGCCAATTCCCCGAGATCGCCGAAGAACTGTTTGCCGAGGCCGCCAAAATCGCCGATGAAAAATACAAGCTCCTCGAACGCAGAGTAGCCCTGTATGATCAATAACCCGGCAAGACGATAAAAAGCTGTCATAAAATTCGTTCCGAGAGCGGAGCATGGATGCGGAGCGTCCGATCGTTTGCGCATGGATGACGCAACTGATCGGGGAGGAATGATTTTATGACAGCGAAGTAATAGAAATTGAAGACTTGTGTTATATTAAACCCGCCGACAAAAAGTCGGCGGGTTTCGCTTGGCATCCGCACGGGGGATAACCTATAGTTTAAATTCAATCTGCCGGTATTGTATCGCTTCGGCAAGGTGCTGCGGTTTTATATCCGGGGCGGCTTCAAGGTCAGAGATGGTTCGCGCCACCCTCAATATGCGGTCATATGACCTTGCTGTCATTTGGAGCTTGTTAAACGCCATGCGCAGCATCGCTTCGCTTTCCCTTGACAAACAGCAATACTTTTCTATCTGCTTTGACCCGATATGCGCGTTACAGCGCTCCGGGCTGCCTTGATACCGCGCAAGCTGCAACTGCCGGGCTTTATTTACGCGAGCGCGTATATCCGCCGAGCTTTCGGCGGCTTTTTGCTCCCTGAGCATCTCAAACTCCACAGACGGCGTTTGAGCATAGATATCTATACGGTCCAGCAGCGGCCCGCTCAGGCGGTCGTGATATTGCATCAGAGAATAATTCGTGCAGGCGCATTTGCCGGAAGGATGTCCGTGCCAGCCGCATTTGCACGGATTCATCGCGCAGACAAGCATAAACCGGCACGGATAGGTCACAGACTGTGACGCTCTCGATATGGTCACTTGACCATCTTCAAGCGGGGCACGGAGCGATTCGAGTACATTTCGCGGAAATTCGGGCATTTCATCAAGAAATAGGACGCCGTTGTGCGCCAACGAAATTTCGCCGGGTTTGGGATTTGACGTGCCCCCACACATGGCGGCAAGCGATATGCTGTGGTGGGGCGAGCGAAACGGCCTTGACGACATTATGGGAGTCTGCCTGCTTGTTAAACCCGCTACGGAGTGGATTTCGGTGGTTTCGAGCATTTCATCGCGCCCCATATCGGGAAGTATTGTCGTCAGCCGCTTTGCCAGCATACTTTTTCCCGCGCCGGGACTGCCGGTGAGCAATATATTATGACCTCCGGCGGCGGCAACCTCAAGCGCGCGTTTTACATTCTCTTGCCCCTTGACTTCGGAAAAATCGAGCGTGTGTGTATGGCATACGGCAGGCTCGCGCTCCGTGGCGGGTATGATTTGCTCGGATTTCGTCAAATGCGAGATAAGCTCGTGCGCACTGCGGACAGGATAAACCCTGACACCCGTGGCATAGGCCGCTTCGGAGGCATTGTCGGCAGGGACAAATAGTTCGCGAATACCAAAACGCTCCGCGGCAAGAGCCATCGGCAGCGCGCCGGGAACAGAGCGCAGCTCTCCGGTAAGGGACAATTCACCAAAAAACGCGGCTTTTGGCGAAATGCACGATGGAGGAAGCATACCCGAAGCGGACAGGATGCTCAAGAAGACAGGCAGATCATATACCGTGCCGGCCTTTCGTTTGTCGGCAGGGGCAAGGTTTACGGTTATTCTGCTGACAGGGTAGTCAATTTTGCAGTTTTTTATGACGGCGCGTACCCGCTCACGCGCCTCTTTGACCGCAATATCGGCAAGCCCGACGATATCAAAAGACGGCAAGCCCGACGACAAACAGCACTCGACCGATACCTCATAACCTCGTATGCCGCCAAGCCCGAGCGATCTAATTTTTGCGACCATGTCAGTAAACCTGATTTCTGAAAATTTGACGTCCCCTTGCGCCTGCTTTTGTGAACATACATTATCACAAATGTTCTCTACATATCCATACACATTTGAAAACATTGCTGCACCCATTGCGGCGCAATGAAATACGGCGATAAAAAGCGGCGATCATTTTCTATAATCGCCGCTTTTGGGACATTTTGAACAAATTATCTACATGACAAGCGGCCATGAAACTATATAATAGCTTTCGGGCGGGCCGAAATACGAACCCATGAAATGGTAAGTTTGCGGAGTTTTTGAAATGTTTTCCAATTCTGCATTTGGCGGAGCTATTACGATTTTTTGTATAACAACGCCGGGGTCAACAGCATATATCCGCAGCGTGTGAATACCCTCAGACAGCTCACCTGCCGGCATTTGCACCATCCGCATATTGTTCATTACGCCATACGCCCATGTGGGCTCATCACCGCCCGGCTTGTAGCTCTCAGAGAGCATTCCGCTTGCCGTAATGCGCGAATCTGTGTTGATTTGAGCGGAAAAGCGCAATTGCAAGGACAAAGGCACAATGCTTTGGTGTATGAAATTGCCCGTCGGCGCGATAAATACGCATATTTTGTATTCGCCGGGTGTTTGCATATAAAATGAATATTCCGCATAAGGGGCATCGGGCAAATTGACTTCAAATGACATGCCGTTTGGCAAGAGCTTAATGCTGTCGCCGTCACGCCCATAATCGTCAATAACGCGCCACCCGGCTTCGCCAAAAGACGCCTCCGACGTAAAACGCGCCGGATTGATTGATACATAGCCGCAAGTCTCGACATAGGTGTTCTTTTTCAATGCCTTTTCGATTTGCCCGGCGAGTATGTCTGCGGGGATATTGCCGCCTTGTTTGTTTGCTTGCAGAGTCGTCTCAAAGTCACCCTGTGATTTCGTCACCGCATCCGGTATACCCGCCCGGTCATTTGACCCGGCGCCGCTCGCCGTGGGGACGCTCCCCGTTTTCGGCATTATGTTTGGAACAACACAGGTTTGAGGCCCGTCCCAAGCGGTATAATTCATATGGTTTTGCCGCATTATCCCATTCCATTTGCCGCCGGACATTTTAGTATTATAATATTCCGTATCTGCCGCGTCCGCGTCAAAAGCGGCGCGCGCGAGCTTTGCGTACTCATTTGCGGCGGGCAGATTTTTCTCCGCCAGATAGATGCTCCAAGCGGCGCAGATATTCGTCTTATATACATTCATGGAAGCGCGCGCGCCGTAGAGCACAAGCTGGAAGAACGTATCTTTTTTTGAAGGCGGCAGGCGGTCATAAATCGCTTCCGCTTTTTTCACGATGTCCTCAAACTTGTTCAAAACGCGGCTCGCCTCGTCAAAGGCGGTCAGGCTGAAAGTAGACGGCTCGGACATCACGACTTCGGCCTTGCGCGCGCCGAGTATCTTCGTATACTCACAAATCACATCGGCGGTATCGTCCGCCGCGTCCTCGCCAAACTCGCGGGCGGCAAACCGGCGTGTAAACTCGGCGATTTTGTTTGGGGCGCTCCATGTATCGTAATCATACGCAAGGGTCAGAAAATATTCCATCGGAAACTCCATCGGCTTTAAATCGCCGACATTCACTATCCATATGCGGTCAATTCCGGCGTCGTAGGCTGTGGTCAGCTGCTCCCACGCTTTTACGAGAGGGGTTTGATTTATCCACTGGTAGCTTATTGGAGAGCCTCTGTAATCAAAATGATAGTACATTCCGAAACCGCCGCTGCGCTTTTTCATCTCCTGCGTTGGCAATGTGCGTATATTCCCGTGATTATCGTCGCACAGCATCAAAGTAACGTCGTCCGGTACGCCCAATTTTCCGTGCTCGGGCGAGCCATAGTAGAAATCCTCCACTTCCTTATACAAAGCGAGCATTTGCGGAACACCGTTTTCAGAGCCGTATACGTCGGTGATTATTTGCCGCTGGTCGCCGATAACTTTCTCTACCAAGTCCATGTTGTCACGCAGCGTCGCGCCCGGTCCGAGTATAGCGGTATCGGCCTGTCCGCGCATTCCGAGCGTTAAAACGGACTCATACTCCTTTCGGTTATTGACTCCCGTTTTCCAAAAATCATAGATATTCTCTTTGTTTGTAAAATAGTTCCACTCACCGAGCCTTGCCCAAGTCCATTCCTTGTCGGCGCAGGTCATATGCTCCTGATGTGACGTACCCATTACTATACCGTATGTGTCCGCCATGACAGAATTTTGAGGGTCGTCTGTGTGAAAAGAATTGTTCCACATCACCGGCCATAAGTAGTTTCCTTTTAGGCGTAAAATCAATTCAAATACCTTTTTGTAAAATTCAAAGCCGCAGCCCTTTGTTGCCCCTATATTGCTAACATCGTTAAATTTTGCCGAAAGCCAACCGGAAAGGCTGGGCGCTTCGTCATTGAGGAAAATTCCCCTGTATTTGACCGACGGCGAGCCTTGCTCGAGACGATAATCGGCCGGAATAAAATAGCTCCCGCTCCGCTGCGGAACGCTGTCCGCCCACCAGACCCAAGGCGAGATTCCAATCATTTCGCTGATTTTGTAAATTCCGTAAATCGTGCCGCGCTTGTCGCTTCCGGCGATGACCAAAGCGCGTTTTATGTTGTCATGCGGCGCGGGGACAACGGCCATGAGATAGCTTTCCCATTTTCCGGCTATGCCCGAAATATCAATTTTCCCGTCGGCAATCAAATTGTCAATAACTTCGCTTTTGCCTATTGTTCCGGCAAGTACCGCCATGTCTTTTAAGCGCGATATATCATTTGCGATCTCCGGCTTTATGCCGCTTGCCATTTCGATATCGCCCTGAAGCGATTTGAGGGCAATCGCCGCGCCCTCCCAATCGCTTGAGTCTATATACAAACCGGCGGCAGCGGCTGCATCCGCTTTGCCGTCAATGTTGGCGGCGGCTTTGCCGTCACTGTCGGCAAAGCCGACAGTCCATAGCGTAAACAACCCGTCGTCTTTCGCTCCGCCCCTCTTTTTGCCATTAGAAGCCGCCTGTGCGCCAAGTATCTCGCCCGCCATAATAATCCCCTCCTTGTTATAGTCGTGGTAATCATTATAGCATGAGCAAAAGATATATTGTATCATTTTTTCAGTTGCTGTACCTACGACGGAGAACTCACCACCCGACACCGGGCTGCGTCATCTCCCTTTGCCCGATTGATAAGCCTTTAGTATGACCATCATGACGACCCCTGCCAAAGCGCAGCCTGCTCCTATGATAAACGCGGGAAACATGAGGCTGATGTCAAATGTCGTGTCACCCGCCGCCGTGACGACCGTTGCGGCGTTTCTAAAATGCCCCGCAATCTGTGACGATATTATAGCACCCGCGCCAAAGCCCAATAAAACAATGCCATAGTTGGTCGCGACGTTCTTCGCGCCAAAAAGGTCGGAGGTCAGCGACGGATAAGTGCCGACTATTCCGCCGTAGAAAAAACCGATGAACGCGATAAGCACATAGAGCATATAACCTTGCGCCGCGTTGACCAACAGCGACGAAGCCGCAGACCCCGCAAGCAGTATTATCAGCGTATTTATCCGCCCTATCTTATCAGAGACCGCGCCCCACACAAGACGCCCAAGTGAGTTGAAAATCGAAACCGCGATAACCGCAACCACAGCCGTCCCCGCAGGCCCTTTTACCTCCGCTATCGGCTTTGCAAAGCCAATCATCATAAGACCGCCCATGCACGCGAGCAAAAAAGTTGCCGTGATCAGGTAAAAGCGCAAGGTTTTGATCATTGCGATTGGGCTTATATCCTCTGCTGTTTTTGTTTTTACGGGACTTGCGGCGATTTTGTCTTGCATATACCCTTCTGGCGGGCTTTTCATAAAGAGGCTTCCGACGGTACACACAACGAGAAACACTCCGCCCAAGACCAAAAAAGAGCCAAGCTCGCCCGACCCGGTCACGGCAGCTCCGGCCGAGTCCGTTTTCGCGAGTGAACGGATCAAGGATTCTACAATGGGCGAAAAGATAACCCCGCCAAAACCCAGCGCGGAAACGATTATACCCGAGACCAATCCTCTTTTATGAGGATACCATTTCTGGGCGCACGCAATTATCGTAGAATATGTAAATCCCATGCCGCCGCCGCCCAGCACGCCATAAGTGACCCACAAAAGCCACGCAAAATCCTCCGTCAAAAAAGACGCGAGAGCAAACCCAGCGCTCATGATAAGCCCTCCGATAAATACAACGCTGCGGACAGTATGTTTTGCGGCAAACCTGCCCCCCATCATGCTGCCGACAGAAAAAGCCATAAGCAAAATGGAAAATGTGAGCGCCGACGCCGCGTGGTCTCCTTTAAATATGCTGTTTGCTATGCCGTTTTGGAACACGCTCCAGATATAGGCGATACCCAAGGTGAGCTGAACGGCTATCGCCGCGAGTATTGTGTATATGCCTTGCTTTTTTGATGGTTCTGCTTTCATTGTTTCCTCTTTCATATTTTCCTCCTACCTCTTCTTTTGAAGAGTTTTTTTGACAAAAGAAAACACCCGAGGCTATCTGTACCGATTGCCCCGGGTGCGATTTTGCCAAGAACTACAATCTTGGCGCATCCCCATAGGCAATCGGGCACATAATAAGCAGCCCAATAATCGAAGCTATAATGGCTTCGTTTATAAGGATACCGTTATCCGTATGGCTATGGTTGCACATAAAAAATCCTCCAAGACTGCGTCGCACGCTACTATACAGAAACTTCAACCTCTTGTCAAGAAATATTTTTTTTTATATGCTATAATACTCACCATGAGTAATGATATTATACTTCTAAAACAAGGTGAGATAATTCTCAAAGGGCAAAACAGGCGCGAGTTTGAAAAGAGGCTTCTTGAAAACATCAAACGCCGGATTTCCCCGTTTGGAAAATTTAAAGTATATGCTATGCAGTCGGCGGTATATATCGAGCCGCAAGACGGGTCTGACATAGACGAAGCGTTTGAGGCTCTGAAAACCGTATTTGGCGCGGTGAGCTTGACCCGCGCCGCCGCTTGCGAAAAAAACAAGGACGCCATTGTCCGGGAGGCGGAGGCTTATCTGGGCGAAACGCTCAAATCCGTAAGCTCTTTCAAGGTTGAATCAAAACGCGCCGACAAGAGCTTTCCCATGAGTTCAATTGAGCTGTCGCAATATGTCGGCGGCGCTTTACACGCGATTTTTCCCCATCTGACGCCCGACATGCACAGTCCCGAGCTGACAATATTTATCGAAGTCCGCGACTTGGCGGCATATGTCCACGGACCGGCGCAGCGCGGCGCGGGCGGGCTCCCCATTGGTACGGGCGGAAAAATGGCGACGCTGCTATCCGGCGGCATAGACAGCCCCGTGGCGTCATATATGATGGCAAAACGCGGCGCGAGCCTCGTTCCCATACATTTTTACTCACATCCTTACACCTCCGAGCAGGCAAAAGAAAAAGTCGCCGCCCTCGCGCGCAAACTCTCTGACTACTGCGGGCGTCTTAGGGTGGAATTTGTGCCCTTCACGCGCATTTCGGAGGAGATACGCAAAAAATCCCCCGACGGCTATGTTACCGTCATCATGCGCCGCTTCATGCTTCGCATAGCGGAGCGTATAGCAAAAAATCACGGCTGCTCCGCCATCATCACGGGAGATAATCTCGGTCAGGTCGCCAGCCAGACAGCCGAAGCTCTTATCGCCGCCGATGAGTGTGTTTCAATGCCGATATTTCGCCCTCTGATAGCGTTTGATAAAATAGACATCATGAACAAGGCGCGTGAGATTGGTACATTTGACATATCGTCGCTGCCTTTTGAAGATTGCTGTACGGTGTTCACACCAAAAAAGCCCCGCACAAAACCGCGTTTGAGCGAGGTGCTTACTATCGAGGCAACGCTCGACATTGACGCTCTCATAGAAGACGCCTTAGTGAATCCATGAATCTGCTGAATTCCTTCGCTGTCATAAAATTCATTCCGAGAGCGGAGCATGGATGCGGAGCGTCCGAACCGTCTGCGCATGGATGACGCAGTGGTTCGGGGAGGAATGATTTTATGACAGAGAAGGAATAGAGGCGGCGAACGCACCGTCGCCTATTCTGTCTCCTCATTGCCGAGCGCCTCTATCAGAGAGTCCACCATTTGCTCCGCGTCGTCAAACTCCGCCATAAGCACATGCTTTGAGATGAGCCTCACCGTCGAAAGGCTCTGCTCCGTGAGCGCCGTGCTCAAAAGCTCTTCCAACGCTCTGTTCATTGTTCCGGCATCCATATCCGCCAAAGCAACGCGGAGGCTCTTGAGCGTTTTGAGAAACTCTTCCGTATCTTCCTTTGTGGCAGTTTTTCCCCGGCTTATGCCTTTTGCTGATTCCTCAAGCGCGGCCTTTAAACTTGTCAGCAAGCGGCGTATACCGTTGATAAACCTGTCATTATTTTTTTCTATATAATCAATGTTCTTGCTCTCTCCCGCCCTTTCGAGCTTTAGCGCCGATTCTGACAGCTCCGCCGCCCCGATATTTGCCAAAGCCCCTTTTAGAGCATGGACGCTGATCGTATATAGGCGTATGTTGCCGTTGCTGACGTAATCGCGAAGCTGGGTAATGCGTTCGTTGGCTTCTTCCATAAATGTGGCGAGTATCTCAAGATAGAGGTCAATCCTGTCGCCCGACGTACGGATGCCCTTGTCAACGTCAACGCCCTCTATCGCAATGCTGATGCCGCTGTCTAAGTTTAATGTTTGCCTTTCGTTTACTTCCACGGCATAGTATCGTCTTTGCTTTGATTTTGGTATCCACTGACGCATGACGTTGCCCAAAAGAACCGTATCTATCGGTTTTGAAATAAAGTCACTAAACCCGGCGTTTAAAAATATTTCTTTCATGTTTATCATGACGTTTGCCGTGAGGGCGACAATCGGCAAATTCTTATAGTATTCGTTTTCCCCGCCCATTGCGCGTATTCTCTTTGTCGCTTCCACTCCGTCAATACCCGGCATTTTATGATCCATAAACACCATGTCGTATACTTTTTCTTGGACGGCCTCAATAGCTTCCGCCCCGCCGGAGCATATGTCAACCTCGACCTCATATGGCGAGAGCAGCCCCGCCGCCACTTTTAGGTTTGTCATAATGTCGTCTACGATGAGGACACGGGCGTCCGGCGCGGAAAATCTGATGGACGCTTCATCTTCCGTAATATAGCTGTAACGCTCAACCTCTCCGTTATATACATTTGCAAGGGCTATCGTGTGGATCGGCGTTGACAGGGTTCTCCATACATTGTCCGCCTCCTCGCCAAAATCGGTTATGCCGATTATTTGAACTATTTTGAAATTTCTCTTGATTGCCTCTAATTCTTCCCTAACTTCATTCATCAGTTCTGTCGAACCTAATATATAGGCATATGACCCTGTTGCTGCTTTTTTGATCAAATCATCGGCATTGTCAATAAAATCACACGCAATGCCAAGGTTTTCCACCTCTTGCATAAGGTTTTGGATTTGCATTGCGCGCCGCTCATAAATCAAAGTTTTTTTCTTGTCCGGGTTGTGAACCACGGCCAGCTTGCTCCAATCATCAATCTTTTGCGGAATCGTGACCGTAAACTCGCTGCCCTTCCCATACTCGGATTTTAGCTTGATTTTGCCGTCCATGACCGATAGCAGCCCGCTTGTTATGGAAAGGCCCAGCCCCGCGCCCTCAATTCCGACATTGTTCTCTTTGTCTACTTGGCTATAGTCGTCAAACAGCCTCTTCTGATCTTCTTCTTTTATGCCCCTGCCGCTGTCGGAGACGGTAAATACCAGCTCGACCATTTCATCGCCCTTTAGGTCGCCCCGGACAGCGAGCTTTACATATCCTTTTTCCGTATATTTTACGGCGTTTCCGAGCAGATTTATGAGAATTTGCCTTACTTTTGCCTCGTCTCCGATAAGCCCCGCCGGGAGGTTGCTGTCAATATCCACCAAAAACCGGATTCTTGTATACGCGATCCTCATTCTGATAATGCTGATGATGTCATAAAGCAGCGACGACAAGGAATAGTGCATGTTGACGACTTCCATGTTGCCGGACTCAATTTTTGACACATTTAATATGTCATTTAGTATCGTCAGCAGGTTGCTCCCCACTTGCTTTACCGTTACAATGTGTTCCGTTGCGGCATTTGACATACGCTCGCGCAACGCAAGCTCGGTCAAGCCCAAAATCGCGTTCATCGGAGTTCTGATTTCGTGGCTCATTCTCGCGAAAAAGTCCCGCTTTGTATTTAGCGAATACTCAAGCTGTTCGGTTTTTTGCACAATGTCCTTTGTCATCTCTATACGGGTCATGGCGCTCACTATCATTTGCCTCGACGAGCTGAGCAGCAGTTTTTCGTTTTCGGTAAAAGAGCGTTCTTTTGAGGTGTCAAACGCGCCGATAAAGCCCCAAGGTTCATTGCCCAAGATTATCGGCAGTATTAAGGCTGATTTTATTTTGAGGATTTCGAGAAACTCCTTTGCGGCGGGACCCATATCGCATACCTTGCAATTTACGGATTTTCCCTTGAGCACGATTACGTCTATAAACGGCTTTATTTTGTCCCCCCGCTCTATGCGTTCTCTGTCCGGGCGATCTCCCCCTGCGCCGTTTAGTTCTTCACCCGCCGCCCAATTGTATGCCGGGATATAGCTTGTTTCACCGCCGTCTCTGTGCAGCCGCCATATATCTATCTTATCGGCGTTTATCCCATCGCCTATTATTTTTATCGCCTCGTGCATTGACTGCTCAAAGGCGGTAATATCGGGTTCGAGCATAAGCTCCGAAACCTTGCCGAGAGTTTTTAGCCGCTTGTTTTGCTTATCCGCTTCTTCCATCGCAAGCATCATGCTTGTTTGATCTTTTAATATGACAAGTACGCCCGTAACCTCTCCTTTTTCTATGAGAGGCGTCCTCACCGTACATACGTACAGCCTTTTGCCGTTTGCGAACGTAGACCAGTAGCTTTCGATTATTTCCTTTTTCTCTTCTATTACTTTTCTATCCGCTTCCATAATGGCTTTTGCCCGTTCCTCAGCCATTATGCCAAGCTCGAGGGTGTCCTTACCGATAATGGATTCTTTACTTAGCATCGTATGTTCGGCATATAAATTATTCACGCTGGTAATCCTGCCGTTTATATCCTTCGTGAATATCATATCCTGAAGGGAATCATACACAGCTTCAAGCGTTATATCACCGTGCATAGCACCCCCCCCCACCCCCGAATTTTCGGCATCCGTGGCAGCCTTAATAAGGGCGGTTTCGCCGCCGCTTTTGCCGCTCGTTTTTTCCTTGTTTTCCTTTAATGCACGCACCGCACATACCCCCACTTGCCCTCATTGTCGAGTGCCTTTTTTATGTTTGCTTGTACGTTGATTTATTTGTTTTACGCGAGTTTTCCCAAACCTAATGCTGCTTTATCTGAATTTATATACTGTCTTGTGATTGTAAACTTGCCCTTTTTTGAGAATGGATGCCGGAAATTTTGGCGTGTTTACGGAGTTTGGCCAATATTGGGTCTCAAGGCACAACCCCGTGCGTTTTGAATATACCGCGCCGTCTTTTCCGGTCTCGCCGCTCATCATGTTTCCGCTATAAAACTGGATGCCGGGCTTTGTGGTCAGACATTCCATTATAAGCCCGCCGCACTCTAAAACCGCCGCGAGCGTCAGTTCCCGGCGCTCTTCATTCGAGAGCACCCAGTTGTGGTCATATCCGCCGCCGAGTTCGATTTGGCGGTGTTTGTCGTCAATGCCCTTTGATATGACCGTCCGCTCGCGCAAATCAAATGCCGTTCCCGTAACGTCCATCAGCTCACCCGTCGGTATGAGCGTTTCGTCAACTGCCGTGATGGCGTCTGAAATTATCTGTATTTTATGGCCGGTTATGCTGCCCGAAGACGCGCCCGCCAAATTGAAATATACGTGGTTTGTGAGGTTTATCGGGGTGTCTTGCGTGCATTTTGCTGTATATTCGATACCAAAAGCTCCGTCCGCGAGCGTATATTTGACTTGACATTCGAGGTCGCCCGGATAGCCCGCCGCAGTGCCCTCCTTGTCGAGCAGCGTCAAAACAAGCGCGTCAGCTTCTTCTTTTGCGCTCCACACTTGCTTGTCAAACCCGACAAAGCCGCCGTGCAAGCTGTTTTGTCCGTCGTTTACGTCAAGCTCGAAGGTTTTGCCGTTCATCTCGTATCTTGCGTTTGCCACGCGGTTTCCGATTCTCCCGATGACCGCGCCGTGAAAGGCTTTGTTTGCCTCATAGCCCGCAATATCATCAAAACCGAGAGCCACATCGCGGCAGCCTGTGCCCGACGGCACATTTATAGCGCGAATGGCGGCGCCGTAAGTAATGATCTCTACGGTTATCCCGCCATCTTTCATTTTATAAAGCTCAACCGGCAAGCCGGCCTTTGTAGACCCGAAAGGTTGCTTTTCAATCGTCATTGCTTTGCGTCTCCCTCTGTTTTTTATTCGCTGGTATTGTATGCTCTGCAAAACCTTTTGTCAAGAAAATCTCGGCATTTTTACGGATTTGTAAATTTCAGGCAACCTCCGAAAACCCTGAGCGCGCAAGATACCGAGTGATTTTTTTGCCATGCGAGGCAAATTTTCGCAGGAATGATTGCTTCATTTCAAGGAAATTTAACGAAGTTTGGCGAAAAAATCGCCGGGATATTGCCGTGATAGGGTTTTCGGAGGTTGCCTTCAGGTAAAATACAGACCCTTTTGCCCGAAAGGCTGCTTTTTTCGGTTAGCCTAAACTCACCTGCGCTCGGTCACTTGGTCCATCATTTTTTCGCGCCGGGCATACGCCAAAAATGAAACGCCCGCCGCGAAAACACCTATGGAAATGTAGTGGGAAGTTGAAAATGCGCCATACACGCCCCTTATCGGGTCCCCTCTATAAAACTCCAATATGAAGCGCATTATCGAATATAGCGTCAAGTATAGCCCGATGCAAAGCCCTTTTACCCGTGATCTTGCATAAAAATACAATACAACGGCAAAAATGCAAACCAGCGATGCCGCTTCTATCGCGGGAACCGCCAAAATCGGAACACCCGGCGGCGCCGATAAAGATTCGGGCGGATATATTATCGAAAATGGATGGCTTTCGCTGACGTGTACCCCATAACAGCAACCGGCAAACAAGCAGCCGAGCCTGCCGACGGCGTGACCGAGCGGCACAGCGGCTGCCATAGCGTCAAATATTGGTATTACGGGGATGCAGCTGATTTTACATACGATATAGACCGCGACAGCTCCGCCTATCAATCCTCCGTAAAAAACGATCTCGCCAAACAGAAAATCAATCAGCGCCTCTTGCGGCATGTCAGAGAATCTGTCCCACTGCGAGATAGCCTCGGGTATTTTTGTCAGCGGGCGAAGCAGCACCGCCCCGATCACCGCCCCGGCTATCGCCGCCGCGTATGCTCTCATGGCGATTTTTTTGTCTAAGCTCCGGTTTTTTGAAAAAAGCGGGGAGCAGAGCAAAATAAGTATGCCAAAAATAACGAGCATACCTGCAATCGCCGTCAAGTCGAACGTGTGTATCGTTATGTTAAATATTTTTATGTGAGGAAGCATATTTTTTACACAGTCCTTAAAGATTGCCGGAAAGATAGCAGTGACGGCGAACGCACCGCCGGAGTGATTCGGCTACGGACGGCGACCGGGATTATTTAAACGGCGGCGGCTCGGGCAAAGTGCGGAGCATTTTTTTGTATAGCGAAATATCCTTGTCGTTGATTTTTATGAGCTTTTTTTGACGTCTTTTGCCCCTGTTTGTGAAAACCTCCGCGTCTCGGATGCTTTCGTTGTCTCTTTCGAGCGCGTCAATATATCTTTGCAGACGAAGCTGATCGGCGTAAGTTTTGTTATACTCCTCCAAACGCGCTTCCTTTTCTATTCTCTCCGGTGATTTTTCCATTTCAAGCTCTCCTTATTGCGGCACTTTTGGGCTGTTCACCTGCCTTTTTTTGCCCTCAGCGCGACAGACCCACTTTCTTTTTTTCCATTTTTTCCTCATACAGCACGCTGTCGGCCTTATGCATGGCGCTCTCAAAACATTCCCTTGTTGATTCGTCCAATATGACGCTGCCGATAGAACCGTTCACCTTATATGGGTGCAGCCCTCTCTCGTTATACTCATCAAATGCCTTGCGTATTCGGCGCTCAAGCTGCCTCGCGTTGTCCTTTGACTTTACATTGGTAAATGCCGCAAACTCGTCTCCGCCTATTCTTCCGATAATGTCCTCCTCGCGCATTGTATCCTTTAATATCGCCGCAAAGACAGAGATTGCCGTGTCGCCCTCACTGTGCCCATAGTTATCGTTGATTTGTTTTAACGCGTCCATATCCATAAACATTACAACCGGGACAATGTCGGGGTCTCTTTGCAAATGCTGGAGTCTTGAATAAGTAAATTGAAAAAATCCCCTTCTGTTGAGCAGATTCGTAAGTTCATCTGTAATGGCGAGCGTATGAATGGTCTCGACCAATTTTGCGCCCTTTATCGCCGTCGAGATGTTGAGGCGAAGCGTTTCGTAAGCGTCCGCCGGAATCTCAGAATCATACGGCAAAAGCATGACTCCGACCTCTTCTTCCATAAAGAAGAGCGGCTGGTAAATCATGGTTCTGCGAAATCTTTCAAAATCAAACCCGTCAATGGTGGAGAAGTCAGAAAACAAAATCGGCGACCAGCTATTGTGCTGAACATTAAATCTATCTTCCCCGTCAAATCCGATAAGCGTTTCTATCGTGCGGTTGCCGTATCTGTCCCCTCTTTTTACCGGCTCGCTATACAGCCCAATGAGCGCCGTATTTATCGAAATGGAAGAAATTGATTTATAAAGCTCTTCCGCCAGAGTCTCGACGTCAAACATTATGAGAAGCGCGTTTGTTATCCGCCTTTTGCGCATACGGTCGTCATTTAGCGTGTATTCTTTTTTTCTTTCCTCGCGATGGCGTATGTCATAAACAAGCGTTGTGGCAAAGGTGAGCGTCGTGAGCATCGTGTACGCATACTCAAACTCGCTTCTGTGGATTTCTATTGCCATTGCCATTTTGATAAGCAGCTTATGCCACACCGCAAAATCCCTTGAATATGAATGATAGCAAGCGACAAGCATCTTGTCGAAAGCATTTAGAAACTCGGTTTTTGAAAACGGTTTTTCGTATAATTTTTCGAGTATCGTGTCCGCCCACGCCTCAATCTGCTCGGCGGGCACTTCATCGTGCAGCATCTGCGCAAATTCGCCTTTTATATATGAGCTAAACGCGCCGCTCTCATCGCTTTCTTCTTTTTCATCCTTTACGTTTTCATACTCGTTTGCCATGCACCCGCAGGACTGACGCGCAATAAACTCTGGAACTATATACGTTATGGGGTCTACCTCAACCCCGTTTATCTGGTCAATCAAGAGCTTTGCGCTCACTCTTCCAAGCTCGGTAAAATCCTGCCCTACCGTGCTGATGGTGGGGACATATATCGAAGAGATAATATCGTTGTCAAATCCTATAACTTCAAGGTCTCCGGGCACCATTAGCCCCCTTGTGTTTAAAATGGACAAAACCCCGACGGCAGACTGGTCATTGCAGCAGGCAATGGCGTCAACGGGGATTTTGCGCACATCATACAGGTCGGCGACGGCTTTACGCCCTCCGGCGCGTCCGAAGTCGCCGTCAAAGAGGTAATTTTCGTCAAATGGTATGCCGTTTGCTTCGAGCGCTTCTTTGTAACCCAAAAGGCGCGATTCCGCCTCCGGGTGTCCGTCCGGCCCTTTTACAAACGCGATATGCTTTTTTTCGTGCACTTTTATCAGGTGGTCAATCGCGCTATACATTCCGGTCTTGTTGTAGGTCAATACTGACGGTATGCCGGGTATTTCAAACGAAACCGAAACGGCGGGCGCATCTTTTGGAATCCTTTCGGCATATTCGCTAAATTCGTCAAGCCCGATGTTTTGGGCGATAAATCCGGAAAGAATAATAACCCCGTCCAAGAGATCACCCGCCCACATTGTGTTGCAGCATGATTCCATATGCGAAGCGAAATTATTATCCGTCGTCTGATATGTGCCTATGTATGCCGTAAGGTGTATGTCATTGGCTTCTGCTATCTCCGCAATGCCTTTCCAAACGTCGTATTGCGTGGCAATTTCTATTGTTGAACAAAGCACGCCGATGTGCCTGCGCTTTTTTGCCTCTGCCATTAGCCTGCCCTCACTCGTTTTGCTTTTCCTGTTTGGATTTTACTCACTTCCCGACAAATTAAGCATAACATAAAAAGCGCACTCTTGCAAGCCCAATGTTAGATTTGCGACCCTTTCGCAACATACTATACTTTTTTATTTTTATTTCGGGCTCTTTCGTTCATTATGTTTTCGTGATCCCAGTTGATAAGTTTCTCTTTCCGGTTTAAATTTTTGTCTCTAATTTCGTTTCCGAGTTTGTCTGTGTTAATAACCGGCTCGGCCTCCGGCGAGGCGTAGGCTTGCAGCCACGCCAGCGGCTTGTTCGCCCTGTGGGAATTGCCTTTGTCAATCAGTTGATTTAGCGTGTCCGCATTTAGCTCATCCATTGTCTTGACCGGAATGTTTTTAATATGTTCTTTGAGCTTAGTGATCCTATCTTTTAATGCGTCAATAACCTCGCCGCCGCGCTCGCCTCTGTCCACAACTCCCGTCAGCGCGTTTGCCACGTCAGTTGCGTCTAAATTTTCGATTTTTGTCTTTAGGTCACGCGTGACAAAGGGTATGAGATTTGTCATTTCGGCGTCATCTAAGATGCACTTTCGCGCCCCAAATGCGCCGTCGTTATCAATCCCTATGATTTTAAAATTACCCGCTTCCTCTTTTATAAAAAGGTTTCCAACGTGCCTGTCGTCGTTGTCAATAATATAATCTAATACGCCAATCTCTATCGCCGAGACCTGCAATGATTTGTTTGACATATCCACGACCGCTTTTGGGAGCGTATACTTCTTTTCTAAATTTGCTTCCTCGATTTTTCTTTGCATTTCGCCGAGCCTTGTCCGCACATCCGCGGCTTCATTTGCGGATTTGACAGCCATATACTGATCTCCCCTTAGCCCCGGGGCGGCATTCATCGCGGAAACGACTCCCGCTTTGTTGTCCTGTGCCAAGCGGCTTTTGACGACGACGTCCACGCCGAGTAGCTTTCCGACTATTTGAGCCCCTTGGTCACGGAAAGCGCTCTCATCGGTCTTGGCATCACCCAACCCCAGATATTCCAACTGCAAATTTTCATTATCACTGTTTACCAGCCTTCTTCCGGGCTTTACAAAGAGCTCGTCTACGCCGATACTTGCGCGGTAAACCTCATTTATCGCGCCGTGATCCGCTGTTTTTCCGGCGGTTAATACATCCATGGTTCTTTCGTTCATATGCTCGTCAAAGGATTTTGCGGGAAACTCATCAACCTTGCCCGACGTTATCTCGTCGAACATATCCTGCACCGTCACATGGATAAAAGCTCTATTGGCAGTCATTTTTATCATTTGTTCGCTCAATGCCGCAAGCAGTATGTCGCTGGGTTTGAATTGCTCTTTGATTTCTTTTTCATACTTTTCTTTGTTTTGTTCAAATATTTCAGCTTCCCTGTTGTATTTTTCATTTGCCATGATTTCTTCATCAGATAAATATCCGCCAAAAGGGTTGTATTCCTCGCCGTCATCGCCATTATTAAAATCCGGCTCCTTAGGTCTGCGTTCATTGAGCGCATCTTTTTTCATTTGCTTTTGATGCTCGAAAATGCTCTCCGCCGCGCCAAACGCGTCTTTGTAGGCATTTGCCAAATCCGCGTTGATTTGATGAATGTTTCCCCTGTTTACAGCTTGCGGCTTTGTCAGTTCCTCATGCAGCTTATCCATCGCCTCGAGCAGCGCCACTCCTCTCCCGTCCGGGAAGTTTCGTAAAAACACGAGCAGTTGTTCGTTCATACGTTCGCTTGGTTTGCCTGTCGGCTTGCTTGGATCAAACATGGCTCTTGAGAACATTCCGGCATACGGCACTTTTTTATACATTTCGCTGTTCGCTGTCGAGGTTGAGTTTTCCCGCACGGGCGCTGGAGTTGTTTGTCCAAGCAGAGCGTTTGCGTTTATCTCCTGTCGGACTGTATTGCTCGCGTTTTGCTCGGCAGCCGCCGAAGCCGCTCTCTCAATCCTCTCGGAGACTTCGTTTTGTATCTGCTCTTTTAGAATAGAGTTTTGCTGTTTGTTGGACATTGTTTTTTCGTATTTTTGCTGCGTTGTCTGCGGATATCCGAAAAATGCCGCGACCCTTTGGAAAAATGTCGGCTTTATGGCTTCTTCGACCTTAGAAATCAGCGGTCTGACCTGCGGTTTTCCGTCCGCGCCTATACCGGGCAGCACTATGTGCATCGCCAGCTCGCGCTTCATGGACTCTGCAGTGACGAAGCATTTCATGTAGTTTGACTTCGCGACGGGAGACATATTTTCTGTCTGCGCAGCGCACAGCTCAGTGACGGTTTGACCGCCTACATAAATATTATCAAACTTTCCGAGAAACATAGGATTATCCGGCTTGACATCATTTACGCCGCTTCCGAAAAGAGCGCTCATACTGCCGTCAAATGTCGCGATGCCATAGCGCATCTCCCTCTCGTTTAGCATCTCATTTGCGTCCATCTTTTGGGTAAATATTTCGTTATCTATAGCCTCGGTGGCGGTTGTGTTAAACTCAAAACTATCGGGGACTACCCTGCCCGCAATTTCCGCCGTCACCTTTGGGTCATCTAAAGCAATCCCCCACCATGCCTTTGCGTTCGCAACGATTTCGGGGGCGATACTATTTGTCTTTCCGGTCAGATAATTCGTTATTGCTTTTACGAGAACTAATCTGTTGGTTTCTTCCCGATGTTTATCTGTTAGCTCTGCCATCTTTTGTCCCGCCAGAGCTTTCATCGGACTGCCCCTGCGGGTTTCAACATCTATTTCTTCGCAAGCGGCCATTCCGTTCTTTCTCACAGTCCACTGTGCGTCTTTTATGATAATGTCAATTCCAACATCGCAAATTTTGTCAAGAATGGTTTTTATCTGCGGGGAGCGCGTAACAGCCATTTGTTTTACGCGCCTGAACTCTTCATATTCCGCGGCAATTGTAAAGTCACCCTCGATTACCTCCTGTTTCATGTTTTCATAACCAAAAACTTTGACACTTTCCCAATCGCCCGGCTTGTCCTCTTGTTTCCAGCTCTCAAAAGTCTCCTTAGTTTCAGCGGAAAATACTTTCATCTTATTTTGTAATAGCTGATTAAATGCTTTCCTTTGCGCGTTGCTAATTTGTTGTTGAGGTCCTGCTACCGGCGGTGAGTTTGGCTGCGATCCTGACATTTTAGTTACCTCCCGTGCGGGTCTTTACCCGAAATATAGTGGATAATAGATATATATATTAACATCTATTTGTGTTATACGCAAGCGGCCGTCTTATAGCTCAAAGTTAGGTTGCATCACAGCCCCTTGCGCTCGCAAGGCTGTATTTTTGTCAAAAATAGGGATATTTTGCAATGTTTGTGATAATATGATACAATTTATCGGCTTCGTGTTCGCGGTCAAAGGCAAGGGGGGCTTTATCTATGAAAAGCAAGCTCATACTGGCAATGCTGGCAATACTGTTATCAATCGCGCTTATTGTTATGCAAACCCCAATAACCGTACACGCGGATTCTGAGGAGTGCCCCGGCGACGGCAGCTGCATTGTGACTATGCCCGGAGTGGGCAGTGAAATTACCGTTACATATGAGGATAACTCCCCCGCCGTTTGGGTTGGCGGCAATTTTACCGTAAACCCCCGTTTTTCCGAGTCAGAAGGGTTAAATGTAATTCTGGGGGATATGCTTGTTCAAAACGGCGATTTATTAGGCATTGGCGTTGTGGGAGCCGGCTCGGGCATTCTTCCTACTCACGGCAGCGTTATGCTGGCTGTGGGCGGAAATTTGACCGTCGAGGAGTCCAGCAAAGTGAAAATCGGCGCTCCTATTCCTTCAGGAACTATATCTGCTGTAGCGTTGATTGGCGGAAAAGTCAGCGGTAATGTTATAGATGTATATGATGACGGCGTAGAAGATACTGAAAACATTATTGACGAGCTTGACGCACTCGCAGTATCGCATTGGGCAGGCTTTGAAGAAGAGCTGATTGCTGAATCTGTCAAGCTCGAAGCTATGGAACTCACCGGATATGTAAAAATTATTACTGAAAGTTGGGAGAATATAGAGTTTACAAGCACGGACGGGAGCGCGGCTTTGCAAGTGTTCAATATTAACGCTGACCTTTTCAAAATCCCAGATTGGGGAGTATTTGAGTTCATAGACATTCCCATACTGGAGAACGGGCGGTTTTGCCCAATAGTCGTCAATGTATATGGCGAAAATCCAGTCTTTTTTCAAAGTACTGTAAAGATCAACGGAACATTAGTGAATGATTTCGTGCCGGATTTCGGAAATGCCGCTTCCGCTATCTTGTGGAACTTTCTTGAGGCGAAAACCCTTAATATTCCAGGAACATCACAGGTTATGGGTACGATTATCGCGCCCTATACTGACGAGGTGAATATAGAAGCCCATACCAACGGAAGGCTGTATGTAAACGGCGATTTGACCCGTTCGGGTGAGGGAACGGAACATCATAATTTCCCGTGGAGCGGCGGTGAGTGGTATTTTACATGCAATCACGAAGCTCTCGAAGGCGTTCCCGAAGCCGAGACACCGACGCCAACGGCCGAGACGACGCCGACAGCCGAGACAACACCGACGGCTGAGACGACGCCGACAGCCGAGACAACACCGACAGCCGAGACAACGCCGACAGCTGAGACAACGCCAACAGCAGAGCCGACAGCTGAGACAACGCCAACAGCAGAGCCGACAGCTGAGACAACGCCAACAGCAGAGCCGACGTCAACCACCGAACCGACCGAGGAGCCAACCGAGGAGCCAACAGCAGAGCCGACATCAACCACCGAACCGACAGGCGACCCGACCACCTCACCCCCCCCCCCTCGATGATGAGTTTGATTGGTTTGACTCCTCCGGTGTTTTGAACGACCCGAATAATCCGGGCGATCCGGACGAGCCCGGATCGAACCATCCTTCCGGGCGCACCGGAAATGATGAGTACAGTGAGCCGGGCGGGTTTGATGATTCAGGCAGTCCTCCGAGAATGGGCATTGGCGGCAATATTTCGCGCTGGGCGATAGTGACGGGCTGCTCTTTTGCGCTTAGCATATTTTGCTCTGCTTTATTATTACGCAAAGCAACTACGAGAAGGTTTTATTGATATTAACATATGACATGCAAAAGAGACCCGGTGAGCGTCGTCACGCAATACGGCGCAAATTCCCTATGCTTTATTTCCAATCGCGGATGCGTTTTGTTCAGCCATTATCACTTACCTACCCTCTTTATGGAGTATGACCCAGTGACCGTTTTTTGTAGCACCCACACGCTTAATTAGTTTTAACTCTTTAAGTTTTTTCAAATTTGACTCAACTCTGCGTTTTGTGATTCCAAGTAGTTCACTTAGTTTTTTTGCTGTAATTTGCGGGTTTTCTGACAGTAAGGTAATTATTTTCAATTGTGTTTCATTTACACCGACGCTATTATCATTTGTACCGACATTTACACCGACACTGTTGTCATTTGTACCGACGCTATCATCATTTGTACCGACATTTACACCGACACTATTATCATTTGTACCGACGCTATCATCATTTGTACCGACATTTACACCGACACTATTGTCATTTGTACCGACGCTATCATCATTTGTACCGACATTTACACCGACACTATTGTCATTTGTACCGACGCTATCATCATTTGTACCGATGTTTTCTCCTATGCTGTCATCTACGTTTATATGGTTTGCAGGGCGGTAAAAAATAACCACAAACCCAATGTCGGAGCGTTCAAACTCTACTCTCACATTTGCATCCTCACAGTAGGAAACGATTCTCTGTAAGCCTGTGCCAAAACTCTCGATATCTTTCGGATAGTATAAGAGCTGTGCTATATTAGGATTTCGCTTAATAGAACTAACCTTTCCGCTAATGAAGTCTTCGGGTGTTTGACCATCCGGAAAACGGCCCGGATTGTATATCTCAATGCGGTCGCTGTATATCGCCACTTCGTTATTTTGCGATGACTGGTAATCCCGATGGCAAAATGAATTTGTTACAGCTTCACGGATAGCTTCAATCGGCACTTCCGGTACTTCTTTGCGTTGGATAGAACCGTCGAGAACAACCCGCCACCGCATATTATCAATGATATATTTCACCGCTATTTCAATTAGTTGACGAATGTTTCCACTGCCCCTGCGAATATCTAAAAATGTCAGTTTTTGCTTCGTGGCAAACACCGCCATTTGCACTTCTAATAACGGCATACCAATAAATACCGCACAAGCCGCATTGTTTATAGCTTCTCCCCTCGTCATACCTAACCTAACCAGAGTATCCCGGCTATTATCAAAGGCGAAGTCTATCCTTTCCGCTTTGTTGGCTTGCTCAATATACTTCTTCAATACTTCATCGCTAACTTGCTCTATCGTCTTTTCCGACAGTTCACTGTCCCATTTATCGCGCCCCGCGCTTTTTCGCAGAAAGAACGCTTCAAGCTCGGTTGAAACCATAACTCTATCCTCATCTGCGACGCGAATATATGCCCGCCCAAAAGCGAAATACGGCACTTCATCCCCGTCAAACTCAATGCGTATGCACGACTTGCCGTCAAGGTAAACCTGCTCTATTTTTGGATATACTTTCGGCTCTAAATGATTGTGAATTGACTGACTGATGGCGCGAAGGGTGTCTTCGCCCACCATTTGTCCTTTTAGCGTACCGTCATTAAAACGCCAAAATATAACTCGCCGCCGCCATGCTTGTTCAAAATTGCAGCCATCGAGATAACGCCCTCTTTGAGTTCGGAGGTTGTTTTCTTAAATTCCAGTTTTTCGTTTTCTGTTCCGATTTTCATTGCGATTCTCCCTCCGCCGTGGTTTTATCAAAATCAGACAATTCTGGGCGGGCTTAGAAGATTTTCAATGGAGCTGCTATCCGGGATTGAACCGGAGACCTCGTCCTTACCAAGGACGCGCTCTACCGTCTGAGCTATAGCAGCACACCGACGACGACATCAAGATTAACATATGCGCAACAAAATTGCAAGCATAAGTGAAAGCGGGCGGTGAGGGGTGCAAATTTTTGAAATTGTGGCTTGTAATTGTTACGGATGCAAGGTTGATGTGCAACGCCGGTAAAGCTATACTTTATTGATTTTTCTCCTGTCATTCCCCGAAAAGAACATCCTCGGCATCTCCAAGACTGTAGCTTTTGTCTTTTATGCTCTCTGCAATTAACAATAGGTCATATACTTCAATTGCCGAGCCTTTTGTAGAGGTAATAAGGCTAATTCGATCAATTTGCTCTTGATATTTTCCCTTAAAATGCCCTGACACGAACATAAAATAAAAATGAGACAGCTCGTGTGCAAAGTTATTCCACCATTTATTTGGATTCTCTCTCTCATTGCGGCGTTGATTTTCTTGCACATAACGCATCATTTCGTCAGCTTGGGCAATGGAAAGACTATATCCTTTTGAATATGCTTTTGTGTCAATTATTATACCGTAATTATCTGCAAGTTCAGTTGTAAATGCAACTCCATCTGGCTTTCGGCTGCCGCCCAAATGCACACCCTCAAAGCGGCACTCTTCCGTCAATAATTGCAGTGTTTTCATTTCAAAAAGTCTGTTTTGTGAGCTGTCATAAGCTAAATCTATTAAAGATAAATATTCATGAGGCAAGTGTGTAATGCTCTCCCGCAATTCGTCTTTTATTTGCTCGCCGTCAGATAGCGCGGCTTCTGCTCGCACAGGAATCACAAAGTCATTGATTTTATCCCGCCACGTGAAATTATCCCCGTCTGTATCAATGTCAAGCCCTATGTTCCTGAAACCCTGCACATCATCAAAAATGACTTTTTTGGATGCAACAATATCATTAGCCTTGAGAGAGGACATTATTTCAGAAACTGATATGGAACCCTTGCGCTCGCTTAATTCCTTAATAATTAGCCCTCTTCTTACTCGCAAATATTCTCTGTCACTGCCTGCAATGCCTTTGGTAGCAAGCATTTCATAACATATTGTTTTTGCTGTACGCGTATGTTTGCTTGCGCCCCTTGTCCTGCGCAACGCGGTCAACCCTTGCGCAGTTATAACATAAGCTTGTCCGATGCTTTCTGTATAACTGTCTGCATTTAGTGACACGGTTACATTTTTAGATACCCTTTTCACCAGCCCCAGTTTTATAAGCCAAGTCGCAATCATTCTTGCGTACTTGTCGGAAGAACCTTCCCAATTCGCCCGCATATATTTTCGTTCCTCGTTGCTCGCGGTCGCAGAAAGAGAGCGGACGAACACAGATTGTGGCATACTCGTAAACCCGCCTTCTCCCACAAACCCAAGCTGTTTGCCTATTTCAAACTTTGTCAGATGGGCGTTTTCCTCCGCCAAAAGCGCGAGCACTCTTATTGCGGGCGGATATGAAAGCATCGCCTCTTCAAGCACTATGCGTTCTTCATTGTTTATCTGCTCGTCTGCCGCATATGCAGCAGACAAGATTTTGCCAGTCTCGGTTATTACAAAGGTATCATCCACATAATTATACTTAATAAACCCTAAGCAGTGCGCCCAACGTACAAACCCGTCGGCAGTCCAGTTGTCGGTAAATCGTTTGCACCCCTGCCCCGGTACTGCCGCTTGTATTATGGCGTCGCATGGGGCGGCTTTGCGCTCAGCCTTGCCTGTTCCAACTAAATGAGAATAACTTATTTTTAACGGTCGTGTGTCTAATGCCGCAATTAAACCCGCCTGACCGTTTTCCAGTGATACAAGGTCGGGAATAATTTTGTTTCTTAGTTCATTGTGCATTGTAGAACTTTGGTCAAATACCGCCACAACGTTACAAAGACTTCTGAAGTTACTTGGATTTTGAACCCAGCCAAATGTACGTGTTTTTGCGTTTTCTGTATGAAGAATCGAAACCATAAAACCTCCCTGCTTAATCCCCCGCTTAGTAGTTTGTTATCAGAACTTCTATGCTTTCTCCTTTATGCGTATTGTAGCTCGAATTAGAGTAGTCGTTTTCAATCGAAGTCACGACATACTTCTTGCACCACTCTATAAGCGTCTCGTTGCGGATGCTTTTATGAACCAAAACATTTGATAACGCAAATTTTACGCCTTGCTTATGCAACTTGTCAAGCAAGTCATATAATGCGGTTTCTTGCGCTGCTTTCCAGTCTTTGAAGCCGCGATTGCCGTCATTGTAGCTCCCTAAGGTGATTAAATACGGAGGGTCGCAATAAACCATGTCGTCATAACCAAGACCGGACATATCAAACACAGTAAATTCCCGCGATGTAAACTCTATGTTGCTATCCTTTATCTTTTCCAAGAATGCAAGTAAGTTATTTCGCATATTTTCAGAAAACCTGCTACGGTTACGCCCAAAAGGGTTATTGTAATCAAGATTATTGTTAAATCGGAACTGATAATTAAACGAATAACAGGAGAGAACATAAAGGTCAAGCGGGTCTTTTGTTTTGTTGTAGAAAGTGCGAAAGTTGACAAAACCTTTTTCGTTTTCTTTTGATAGTAAAAACTCTGTTATTCGTCCCTCAATATGGCGCAATATCTCATCGGTATTTATTTGCTTGAACGCTCTGAACATATCAATTATTTTCGTGTTTATGTCATTGCAGATAATTTTCTCCGCAACTACGTTAATCCCTACATTGCATCCTCCCGCGAATAAATCAACAAACGTACCGATTTGGCGCGGGAACAACGGCATTATCTGCGGCAACAGCTTATACTTTCCCCCAATATAGTTTAGAGGACTTTTTTGATATTTTGAGCGTTTCACTTGGTAAGCGTGAGAGGGTTCTGCTACGGAAAGCACAGGCATGGGGAAGTAAGCCGCTTTTGAAATACCTTTGCGGATGTAAAAGATAAACTCCTTTAGCTCTTTAATCTCGCTTGACAGCTTGCTCTTATACTTTCGGTACGGTATATCGTACCGTTTGTAGCTGCTCTCAACACCATGCCGCTTCAAGATATTTTCTATCTGCCCTGACGACATCAAACCTTCCGTGCTATAGCTCATCACAATATTATCAAATTTTGCTTTTTCTATTAAATCCTCAAAAACCTCAAGAACTTCCGATTTAACGCAAAACGCTGATTTGATATCGTCATACGGACGCATCCCTGTAACGCCGCGGATTTCAGGGTTATCATACCGGGATATTGTTTCGAGTAAATGATAGTTCGGCGCATATTGCCTTGAGTTATATGGCGGGTCTATGTATAAAATATCGCCTTCAACTTCACGAATTAGCTGATTTGCGTCAGAATTGTAGCTGCGATTTTCGCGCCCATTATCCAGAACATCAAGCCGTGCCATTTCAAACGGTTTATATGCGCGTTTGTCCCATTCCTTTAGGTACGCACCGTATGTACCCGTTATGTTCGACACATATGGAACACCTTCAACAAGAGCAGCGAGCAAGTAATAATATTCCGCCTCTTCGATAAGCTCGGATTTGTTCCACATTTCAATCGTATTGCGTATAAAATCAACTTTCATTGCATTACGTTTGGAAATATACATACGCTCGCAATTTTCGCCGGGAGCGTAGTTGTCGGCAATGAAATATGTAATATTACTTTTATCTGTCAAGTCGGTTTCTTCTAAAAACCTTATGGGGTCAGCTATCCCTATCTTCGCAAGTTTTGAGAACACGGGTTTATGATTGTTTTCTATTGTCGCTTTTTGAATTACGTATGAAAAATGCAAAAAGTCATTTGAATGTACCTCGTATTTTGGCTTAAAGTATCTCGCAACACTCCCTGTTCCGGCAAAAATGTCACAAAAAATGTTCCCTTTTTCATTCACGTTCTCGTTAATAACAGACTCTATATTACCGAGCAGTTGCGACTTGCCTCCAATAAACCTCAAAACAACACTCCTCACATCCCGAAACATCCTTGTATCTATTTTAGCATAGTGCTAAGTCGGATGCAAGATTGTGAGCATACTTTCAAAAGATTTTCTGATGTTGCGCTTACTTTTGGGAATTTTCCGTTTCAAACTTTTCGTGAAAACACAGCGATTTCAGTCGTTTGATGAGATATTTCATTTTGATAAATTCCCTCACAACCTCATTTGCCATCTCAAAATTTACTATCCATCCAGTTCTTTTTGGGGGAGGCTGCTTGCGATAAGCTCCAAAACGCGGGCGCAGGAGCGGCGGATATCGTCTTCGGAAACGACGCCGTTTTTTAAATCGGCTTTGAGCCTCTTTACATATTTTTTGCCGCCCGGCATGATCAAATCGTTGCCGTTTTTGATGGCAAGGCCATTTGACGGCATGATGCCGTCTGTAGTAAACTCTCCGGTAGACAGCCAATCCGTCATCACAACGCCGTTAAAGCCCCATTCCCCGCGCAATAACTTTGTACACAAATCATAGCTGTTTGGGGTATATACGCCGTTTAATAAATTATAGCTCGTCATCACCGCTTTTGCGTCCGCGCCCATGACGACGATTTTATATCCTTTAAGATAAATCTCTCTGAGTGCGCGTTCGCTTATTATGCTGTCCGAGTGATTTCGCCTTTCTTCCTGATTGTTTGCCGCATAATGCTTTATCGTGACATAACAGCCGTCAAAGCCTTGCACGCCTTTTGTCACCGCCTGTGCCGTTTTTCCCGTAAGCAGCGGGTCTTCGCTAAAATATTCATAATTTCGCCCGCATAGCGGGTTTCTTTGTATGTTCATGGCGGGCGCAAGCCAATAAGTGCCGCCATATTCGGTCATCTCCGTACCTATTGCCGTGCCAAAGCGCGTAAAGATGTCCGTATTCCACGTTTGAGCAATCGCTGTGCCTATCGGGAAAGCCGTGGCATACTGATACATAAGCGTTCCCTTATTCGGCTTTGCAAACATGAATCTGCGCATTATGCCCGTTGTGTGGCCGAGCATTTCCATAGCGGCGTCAACCGCCTTTATCTTTCCCGATTTTTGCATGAGCGATGTGCGAAGCAGCCTGACACCCGCCGGTCCATCGCACAGCGCAACGCTCGCTATGCCAAGATGTCCAAAATCGCCCGTTGTGATAGCCGCCGCGCCGGGCACAAAGCTGTCGCCGGAAAGTCCCGACATACCCGTACCGACGACAAACTTTATCATATCGTCAACCGTGAGTTCATTTAGCCACTTTGCCACCTTTGGGCTGTATTCCGGTTTCGGCTCGGTATAGTCGTGGGTGATTGTCCGTATGTCCGCCGAAGACATGCCAAGCCGAGGGATATTCCCAAATTCTTCGGACGCGCTTATCGGAGGCGGCGTGATTTCTTCGTGGGGTATATTGAGCGGGCAGACTTTTTCGCATTTTTCCGTTATTACCGTTTCGTCCAAATTTATTATCCCGACGGGGTTTGTTTTGCGTGAGCTTTCCCCAAGCCGCAGTATATAATCGCCCTGCTCCAACATAAACGCCCCGGCAGCCTCATCATACCCGGCTAAATCTATTAGGTCAAATGACAATGTAATGTCGTCTTGTGACTGACCGGGCGCGAGAAGTCCCGTTTTTCCAAAAGCGGCAAGGCTTTGATACTCCCTTGTCAGCTTGCCGCTCGGACAGCTCACATATAGCTGCACGGTTTTCTTTCCTGAAAACTTCTCCCCGTCGTTTGTAACCCGCGCCTTTACCGTGATATTTGAGCCATCCGTATAAATATCCGCGCATTTTACGGAAAACCGCGAATAAGTCAATCCATAGCCAAACTCATAGCGCGGCTCTACCTTGAAGCTGTCAAAATAGCGATATCCGACATAGATGCCCTCTTTATAATACTCTTTTCCAATCTCGCCCTTTAAATAGCTGTATTCACGCGCAAAAGGCAAATCGTCGTAGTTTTTTGCCCATGTATTGGTGAGGCAGCCGGACGGTGATGTTTTGCCCGTGAGGATATCGGCAAACGCATTTCCCCCTTCCATACCCTGCTGGCAAAAGTATATTATCGCGTTTATTCCGTCAATATTTTCTATCGGCGTTAAATCAATCGAACTGCCTACATTGATAGCAAGTATTGTCTTTTTATAATGCGCCGCCGCTTTGGATATGTTTTCTATTTCTTGCCCGGTCAGGTTATAGTCATATTTTTCTAAGCTGCGGTCGGCGCACTCTCCGGCTTGTCTGGCAATGACATACACGCAAACCTCGGCGCTGCCGGACATATCGCTCGCCGTTATCTCTCGCCCGACAGGGTATCTGAAATAGTTTGACATAGCATTTATGCGCGTATCCTCGTTTCCGAATATAAGCCCCCTTGAGTTTTTAAAAAACTCCTTGTAAAATTTCTTTTTTGCGATTTTCAGCTCGGTGACGTAATCACTAAGCCATGATTCGGTTGTGACGGAAAATCCCGCGTTTAACATGCCCTCCCATATCGTCACCGAATGGCGTTCGTTTACCTCTCCGCTGCCCGTTCCGCCTTTTATGGTGGCGGCGGCTCCCGCGCCAAACAGCGCGACCGCGCAAGCGTCAATTGGCAGCGTGCCGTCGTTTTTCAGCAAGACGATGCTCTCTCCCGCAATAGCTCGGGCAAGCCTTTGGTGCTCTATCTCACGCTGCGAAACGCTGTTGTCCGCGGCGGCTTTTATTCTTGATCCCGGCATGATAATATTTCCTCCATTTTTTGGTGATATTTCTTGCGGCTGCGGCGGTTTTTAGCCGATTTTACAAAGAAGATGAGTCCTGTCGTTGAACTCATCCCCTTTGTTTTTTTCTCGCGCCAATCTTAATCTTCGTACTCTCCGTTGCGGCTTAGGATTTTCTCATCAATCCTCGCCTTGATATCTACAAAAAAGTCCGCGATTTCATTGCGGAAAATGTAGATTGCCGCAACAGCTCCGGCTATGAACACAAACGCCGCGACAGCCGAGAAAATAAATTTATTACCTTTCATGCCAATTCCCCCTTTGTTTTTATATTGATTATACTACACTAATCTCGCGCAATATACAACAAATATTTTTATAATTATTAATTATTAAGCGGCCATAAAGTCATTCCTCCCCGATCAGTTGCGTCCATCCGTGCGCAAACGATCGGGCGCTCCGCGTCCATGCTCCGCTCTCGGAATGATTTTTATAACCGCTGAGTGAAGTTATTTACGGAGTTGATTTCACGCCGGATTTCGCGAAAATCGGGCTACGGTAAACCCGGCTGCCACACCTGTAATGACTCCGGTAACGACTCCGGCGACTATCAGAATCGGCAAATATGCCGCTATGCTCGGCGTTCCCGTTATCACGATGGCCGCGAGTATTTGACCGATGTTGTGAAAAACAGCGCCCAGCGCGCCGCATACCCATATTTGTTTTGGCGTGACAAATCTCTTTGTTATCACTTGCGCACCCAGCGCAAAGAGTCCTCCGGTCAGGCTGTACGCGAGAGCAACTGCCCTGCCCGTGATAAAGGCTCCGAGCAAAATACGGCAGAGCAGTATTATAAGCGCGTCCGCCCCTGTGATCTTGGTTTTGATAATTCCGTCTTTTGGCATAAAGAGCACTATAAGCGTGACGGTGTTCGCCAGCCCGAGCCGAATACCCGGCAGCCCAATCGGCAAAGGTATCATCGCTTCAATAACATAAACGGCAAGCGCGATAGCTGTAAATATGGCTGCCAATGTAAGTCTTTTTACCGTCATCTATATCTCCCGCCCGGCGTTTTTTGCCCGATTACTTTTTCTATCCGACTGCCGCGTCAATATTTGCGTATGCGCCGCCGTCAATTTGTATTGCCAACCCATGCGGCAGACATACGATTGGCATAAGCCCCCCGTATATCCAGCCCTGCTGTACGCAAATACCGTCGCGGCAGTCGGCTTGCGTAACCCTGATACGCCCTTTTTCGACCAAAACGGTATTTGACCTTCCGCTATCTGCCTCTATTATCATACTATACGG
Organism: Oscillospiraceae bacterium; assembly: GCA_009777235.1. Lineage (GTDB taxonomy): Bacteria > Bacillota > Clostridia > Oscillospirales > Oscillospiraceae > WRMH01. Next base: position 69,483 of record WRMH01000004.1, on the reverse strand, counting down.
CTCTGTGACCGTCGCTAAATTGACGGTTTTGATAAGCTCTCCGTACAGATAAATTTTTGCAACCGTCCCGGACGCCTGACGCGTCAGTAGCATTGCCGCTATAGATAAAACGGTTATGCCGATAAGCACAAGAATCCAAAATATGTTTGATTTATATTTTATCTTCTTCATGTTATAAGCTCCGCGTTTCCGTATATCAAGACCTCTCCGCCGTCTGTCACAAGCACCGCTCCTATAAATCCGGCGGTTTGCTCAAAGATTATTTCTATTTTTTCGCTGCCCGTCAAAACCGCTATAGTTGAAAGAGATTCGCCGATCAGAGCGTTTTCCGCAATTACCGTTGCGCTTATAACATCGCTTGTTGACGGCATCCCGGTATATGGGTCAAGTATATGATGGTAGGTTATGCCGTCTTCAGTAAATTGCCGCTCGTACGTTCCCGAGCTCACAATCGAAGCGTCGGCGATTTCCAAAACCCCGACATATTCATTTTCACTGCCGTACGGTTTTCTTATCGCTGTGCGCCACGGGCTGCCGTCCGGCCTTTTTCCCAAAAGCATAATGTCTCCGCCCAGATTGATGAGCGCGTTTGTCACTCCGTTTTGACGCAGATGCTCGGCGATCTTGTCGGCTATATACCCTTTGGCTATCCCTCCCAAATCAATCCATGACTCGGGATTTTCAAGCTGTACGGTGCTTTTTTCTGCGTTTGTGGTCAGCTGACTATAATTTACGGTCAATTGCGCTTTTTTGAGAAGTTCTTGCGGCGGTACGGTTTGCCCGCCATGTTCGTTAAAGTTATTGCCAAAATCCCATAAGCTGCTGAGACGTCCTACCGTTATGTCAAACATACCGCCGGAGAGCTCGCCAAAACGCAAGCCATGCTCTATAAGCTCAACCGTTTCGCGGCTTACCTCCACCGGTTCGCCTTTTGCATGGTTTATTTTCCATACATCGCTCCCCGTCACGGTCATGCCAAATAAAGCCTCATATTTCTCACAAAGCTCAAAGGCTTCTTCAAGCAGATTACTTATCAGATTGCTTGCGTCAAGTTTGCTCGAATATATGGGCTGCCCGATTGTTATCGTGCAATATGTATCAAACAGCAAGCGGGTTTCGCTCATTATATCGCCGCTTTGCCCCCCGCCGCAGCCCGCAGTTCCAATGCCGCTTATAATCATGAAAATACAAACAAAAAGCGCGGTTACAGCTTTGTGGCTGCCTCTTACGCGGCGGTTTTTGAGGTTTTTTATCCGGCATTTTATCTCAAATCGCGTTCCATCAGCTTTTTTCATAAGATAAAATACACTTTGTTATACATATTTGCGAGCAATGCCCGCAGCTATCGCATTTTGCGTCATCTATCACTGCCAAAGCCTCGCTCGGAGAAGTAATATGTATAGCCTTTGCCGGACATTCACGGACACATTTTTGGCAAGCAATGCATCCTCTTTTACACTTATTTCTGACAATACCGCCCTTTTCGGGATTTTTGCAAAGCACCGCGGCATGTTTGGGCTTTGTTTCCACTGAAATAACCGCTGTCGGGCATACCTTTTCACATAGCTTGCAGGCCGTGCATTTGCGCGAGTCTACACGGGCAATGCCTTTTGATATGCAAATCGCGCCGCTCGGACATACCTTCACGCAATCGCCATAGCCCAAGCAACCGAATGAACACGCGTGTTTGCCGCCATACAGCCCGCTTGCCGCAACGCATGTATCAATCCCCACATACTCCATTTTATCTATTCGCGCATCCGTATCTCCGACGCAATGCACGATGGCAATCTTTTTTACAAGCTCATCTGTGGCATCAATGCCAAGTATCGCTCCAAGCTCTTTGTATGTGGCTTCACCGCCGGGCGGGCATTTATCTATTGCCGCTTCGCCTTTTGCGAGTGCGGCTGCATAGCCGTCACAGCCGGAATACCCGCAAGCGCCGCAATTTGCTCCCGGCAACGCTTCGCGAATCTTCTCTACAAGAGGGTCTGTTGGCACATTCATCACCTTGCCCGCGATTATAAGCAAAACTGCCGCCAAAAGGCCGGCCGCTCCGGTGATTGTTATGGCTGTAATGATAGTTTCCATTTCCCTTTTCTGCTTTCTAATTTGCTTTGCCGAGCACGACCCGGCTTTATTTTCCGAAAATGTTTTCTATTACTCCCTCAAACGCAAAGAACGCGATTGACAGTATCGCCGCAGATATGAGGGTTATCGGCATACCTTTAAATGAATCCGGCGGGTTTGCGTTCGCGAGCTCTTGCCTGATCCCCGTAAAGAGCAGCATCGCGAGTAAAAACCCAAGCCCCGCGCCGAGAGCGGCGGCAATCGCCATGATAAACGAATATTCATTATTTATATTCGATATGGTAAGCCCCAGCACGGCGCAATTTGTTACGATCAGCGGCAAGAATATACCCAGTGAAGCATGAATCGGCGGCGCAAACTTTTTTAGCGTTATCTCGACAAGCTGAACCAATGTCGCGATGATCAATATAAAGACCACGGTCTGCATAAACTCAAGCCCGCTCGGATCGAGCAAGTATCTTTGGATTGGCCATGTCACGGCGGATGCCATTATCATAACAAATGTGACCGAAAACCCCATGCCGACCGAGCTTTTAATGTCCTTTGAAACGCCCAGAAACGGGCAAACGCCCAAAAACTGGCGAAGCACATAGTTGTTTACAAACGCCGCGCTCATAATAATGATAATAATTTGTTTTATATCAAATTCCATTTGCTACCTCTGCTCCTCGGATTGCTGTATCTGCTCATCTGACCTGTCAGAGTCATAAGATTTATCGGGCTTGCCGGATTCATCGGGCGCCGCCTTTAGCTTCCCGCAAATCCCGGCGTTTGGGCATCCGGCGCATAAGGCGTCAGATTGCGCGAGAGCGCCCTTTGAAATTTTATTTACCGCCGCAAGAATAGCCGCCAAGACTATAAACGCGCCCGGAGCCATTGTAAATATGGAGATATTATTGCCGCGCAGCCACGGGATTTCGATGCCAAACCATGTGCCGCTTCCGAGTATTTCACGAACGGACGCAATCGCAAAGAGCGCCAAAGTAAAGCCCGCGCCGGCGCCGAGCGCGTCCAAAACGGAGTCTGTTACCTTGTTTTTTGCCGCGAAAATCTCCGCTCGCGCAAATATTATGCAGTTTACCGTTATCAGCGGCAAAAATATACCAAGTGACTGATATATCGGATAAGCATACGCTTCCACTATCATTTTCGCGAGCGTGGTAAAGCTGGATATAAGAACAATGTAGCACGGTATGCGCGTTTTGTTTGGTATTATGTTTCTGAGCATTGATACCGCCGCGTTTGAACCAAGCAGCACAAATGTTGTCGCGACCCCCATGCCGATCGCGTTTTCCGCTTGCGTAGTGACGGCAAGCACCGGGCATAAGCCGAGCATCAGTACAAGTACCGGATTTTCTTTGATTATTCCTTTTGTCAGTATGCTTCGTTTGCTCATTTGCCTTGCCCTCTTAATTGTAAATTGCATCAAAGGCCGTGAAAATATCGCCGATCGCCCCGATGTACGCACTCGTTGAAATAGTAGCCCCGGTTACGGTATCTATGCCGTCGAGCCTGTAGTCTGAACCTGTAAACGGCGTTAAAAATGATTCTTGGTCGAGAATAGTCCCTATTCCCTGCGTTTCGGTGTGAGACAGCGTAGACGCCTTTATTATTTTGCCGTCTGAGTCTATGGCGCAAATAACATTAATAATGCCGCTAAAACCGCTTACCTCCGCAATGAACACGTATCCGGCATTATTTGATGTTTCAAATATCTGCGTCACGGTGTCCGGGACTTTGTCATTTGCCGATATGTCTATACGTTCAAATCCCGCCGCCTCCGGGATTAATTCTTTCATCATTTCATTTGCGCGGGCTTCTGCCGCTTCGCGTATTATGGGTTCGGTCATGCCGTTTACGGCCGCAAGCGCGGCGGATGCGACAACGCAAATGATCGTTACGACTAATAATGGCTTGATATATTCTCTAAACATAGGCAAATCCTTAACTCTTTACCGCTCCGAGCGGTTTTGTTTCCGTGATCCTGTTTATATATGGGGTCAGTATGTTCATCAGCAGTATCGCAAAAGATACACCTTCCGGATAGTTGCCGTATATTCTAAAAAGCACGGTAAATAACCCCGCTCCCGCGCCAAAAATGATTCTCCCCAAGTTTGTTTGCGGAGCGGTCACATAATCTGTCGCCATAAAGAACGCCCCGAGAAACAGCCCACCCGCGAGCATATGATATACCGGCTCCGCGCCAAGCAATCCCGAAAGCCCCGTGACCACCGCTATGTATGTGAGAGGTGTGTGCCATGATATTACGCGGCGCGCCATCAGGTAAATGCCGCCAATGAGAAGCGCTATGTTGCTTGTTTCGCCGAGGCTTCCTCCCCGAACGCCGAGTATCATATGCCAAACAGACGGCAGCGCGTCAAATCGGCCTTGACCCAAAAGCACGAGCGGCGTCGCGCCCGTGACGGCATCCGCGCCTGCTGTCGCGCCCGTGAGGGCATCCATCGCGCCGCCTGCCGCACCCAAATTTGCCGCAACGGAATCTATCGGGTAAATCCACCACGAGGTCTCGGCATATGGCGACGCCCAGTTTGTCATAGTCGCCGAAAAAGCCAAAAACATCACGACACGCGCCGTGATAGCGGGGTTTGCAAAGTTTTTGCCAAGCCCGCCGAATAATTGTTTTACGAGTATGATCGCCACTGCGCTGCCAAACACGGCTTGCCATATCGGTATCGTGACGGGCAGATTGAACGCGAGCAAAACGCCGGTAATGCAAGCGCTATAGTCGCCTATCGTTTTTTCGCGTTTTGTGATTTTTTCAAAAATCCACTCAAAAAACACGCATGAAGCGACACATACGCACGTAACCGCCGCGGCGCGGACGCCAAATATCATGATCGCCGCCGCAAAAGCCGGGATGAGGGCGATGAGCACATCAAGCATTATCCTGCTTGTGGTGGCTTCGTGGTGTATATGGGGCGATGTTGATACTGTCAGTTTTGTCACGCTGATCTCCTTATTTTCTGCTTTGCCAAAGCAGGTCGTTTGATAGACGGATCGCCTGCACCAAAGGCCGCCTTGCCGGGCAGACATATGCGCAGCTTCCGCATTCGACGCACAAATTAACTTTATAACGCTCTAATTTTTCTATGCTTTTCACTTGATACGCGGCCTCGATGTTCGACGGCATTAAGCTCATGGGGCATACGCCTACGCATCTTCCGCATTTAATGCACGCCGTCTCCGCCCTGCGGGATTTGCCGCCCGGAGCATTTTCCGGCGCGAACGCAAGTACGGAGTTTGTCACTTTTACGACCGGCATATCAATATCCGGCAGGGCATATCCCATCATGGGACCGCCCATGAGTATTTTCCCCGGTTCAGGCACGGAAAAACCCCCGCAAAAATCAAACAGCTTCCTGATGGGGGTTCCTATCGGAGACAATACGTTATTTGGCTTTGCCACTATCGGCCCGTCTACGGTAACAACTTTATTTACAAGCGGCATACCCGTCTTTATATATCTGTCAAATACCGTTATGGTCGTGATGTTTGTGACGAGCACCCCGACGTCGGCAAGACGCGCACCCTCCGGCACGATCCGCCCCGTGGTGTTATAAACAAGCACCTTGCGCTCGCCCTGCGGGTATTTTGTCGGCAAAACGCGAATTTCTACTTTATCGTTTCCCTCAAAACCTTTTTGCATCGCTTCTATAGCCAGCGGTTTATTGTCCTCTATGCAGATAAGTATTTTTTTGCGGGGCTTCATAAATTTCAGCAGCAGTTCCACGCCGCCGACAACATGCGCGGTATCGTCAATCATTGTTCTTGTGTCGGCAGTTATATACGGCTCGCACTCGGCTCCGTTTATGAGTATGTAGTCAAGCTCGCCCGGGTTTTTTATATCCAGCTTGGGCGCTGTCGGAAATCCCGCTCCGCCAAGCCCAACCGCGCCCGAATCGCCGACTGCGGATAAAAATTCGGACAAAGTTTTGACGTTCACCGGCTCTTGCGCCCTATACGGCGTTTGCAGGCCGTCCGGTACGATCACAACGGATATTGCCCTTTTGCCCGTCACCTTGTCGCGCTCGTTGATTGCTTTGACCGTGCCGGAAACGCTCGAATGGACAGGCGAACAGATTTTTCCGTCCATTTTTCCGATGAGCTGCCCTACTTTTACCGTATCGCCGATTTCGATAATCGGTATGGCCGGTTTTCCCGAGTGCATTTTCATTGGGATTTCGATCTGCTCCGGTATTGGCAGTGTTTGAGCGGGGTTATTAGCAGTATTTTTGCTATACGGCGGGGATATTCCCATTATTTTCTTTTTCATCTTGTCAGAGTTCATGTGTAGATTATATGTAAATACATAATAATAGTCAAGATACTGTTCACACTCTCCCATAAATATGTTAATATGTAGTCACTATATCTATTGAAAAAGGGAGGTGAAATATGCCAAAGATATCCCGTATACGCGGGCGGCTGCCGCTGCCATACGCTATTATGCTCTGCGTCAATCTGTTTTTTATCTGCGTTGCTTTTGCCGTAGATACTCCAATTGCCATTTGGGAGGGTTTTTTGCGTATCATCTCGTCGCGGTCAATACTTATAACCGACTATTTGGCCGTAGGCGGCGTGGGCGCGACGCTTGTCAATGCCGCTATTGCGGGTTTTTCCGGTCTTTTGATGCTCATTTCCTCGCGCATAAAGCCAAGCGGAGCTATTATCATGGCGCTGTGGCTTACGGCGGGCTTTGCCTTTTTCGGCAAAAACGTATTTAATATGATACCTCTCACAATTGGCGTTGGGATTTATTCAAAATACAAGAAAGAGCCTTTTTCAAACTATGCTCTGGCATCCCTTCTTGTCGCGACACTTTCCCCCGTTGTCAGCGAAATAGCGTTTTTTGGCGAATTTAGTTTTCTCGTCGAAATAACCATAGGCGTTTTGGTCGGATTTTTTATCGGTTTTATTTTTCCGCCAATCTCCTCTCACATGGTACGCGCGCACGGCGGTTACGACCTCTACAGCATGGGTTTTGCGGGCGGCCTTATAGCCACTATCTATGCCGCCACCTTGCGCAGCATGGGGCATGAGATAATACCCGCAGAGTTTTTGAGCAGCGGTAATAACTTTATCTTATCAATAATGCTGTATTCTTTTTCCGCCTCAATGATTTTATGCGGACTCCTCGCCGGAGATGACGGCGGCATAGCTGTGCGGATAAAGGCGAATTTTTCAGATTTTCTGAAATTTCATAAGCACTCCGGGCGTCTGATAACGGACTTTTACTTTCTCTATCATAACAGTATCTATATAAATATGGGTTTTTTGTGCGCCTGTGTCACCACCTTTGTTTTGCTCACAGGCGCGGAGCTTGCCGGTATAGTTGTCGCGGCAATATTCACCATAGTGGGGTTTGGCGCTTTCGGCAAGCATATTGTGAATATCGTGCCCGTCATGGTCGGGGCTTTTCTGTCCGCTATCCTCAACGTGCATGACCTGACGCTGCCTTCAAACATAGCCGCTATCTTGTTTTCTACGGCGCTGGCTCCGATGGCCGGTCAATTCGGCTGGTATTGGGGCGTAGTAGCCGGTTTTCTGCACGTCAGCGTCGTTATGTTTGTAGGTGATTTAAACGGAGGGTTGAATTTGTATAACAATGGCTTTGCCGCAGGGCTTGTCGCCATGTTTTTGCTCCCGATAATAACCGTTTCAGAAAGGATGCGCAAAGAACATGAAGATTAGATTAAAGACAAGGTTTGAAAAAACACTTAGAATCACAAGTGATTTGATGCTCTATTGCCATCATCACGACGCGACTAATCTTACCTCGCATATTACTGAAGAAAACGGCACAATACGGTATGAAATAACCGCATCTCCGGTATGCCTTGATGAACACAAGCTCGATGAACTGCGAAAAAGGCTTGACGCGCCAAGGCAAAGGGAGATGGAATGTGATTTTTGGGAGCTCATGGGCGAGTCTCAAGACTTCTCTGAGCTTACGCTGGTGGGAATGTTATGCGACGAGAGCGATGTGAGCTATGAAAACTCTGTTCTCACCATCACGCTGCTACGATATGACTGATTTTACAGGATTTGTCGCCTCCTCTTAAAGCAGCTATGTGTCATCGCAGTCTTAAATTACTTTTTAGTAATTTACTAATATATAAATAAGGTGGTAAGGAATGTTGAAAATAGGTATGTCTACCCCAATCGTCGAAATGGATGGCGACGAAATGACCCGTGTACTCTGGAAGCTGATAAAAGAAGAGCTTATAGAGCCGTTTGTTGATTTAAAAAGCGAATACTATGACCTTGGGCTTATAAATCGCAACGAAACCCGCGACCGTGTGACTGTCGAGGCGGCAAATGCCGCGAGAAAATACGGCGTCGCCGTCAAATGCGCAACCATAACTCCAAATAAGCAAAGAATGAAAGAGTATCCGCAGCTTACCGAGATGTGGAAATCGCCAAACGCTACAATCCGCTCCATTTTAGACGGCACTGTCTTTCGGACGCCCATAATGACGAGCTTTATCCAGCCCACAGTGAGGACGTGGGAGTCGCCAATTACTATAGCCCGCCACGCTTATGGGGATGTTTATAAGGCTGCCGAGCTTGTTACCGACGAGCCGGGAGAGTGCTTTTTGCTGTTTAAGGGAATCAGCGGAGAAACGAAGCAGCTGTCCGTGCATAACGCAAAAAAAGGCACTATATGGCTCGCGCAGCACAATACGGACGAGAGCATACAAAGTTTTGCGCGCTCATGCTTTGAGTATGCCATTGCCTTAAAGCAAGACCTTTGGTTTTCGGCAAAAGATACGATTTCAAAAAAATATGACGGCAGATTTAAAGATATTTTTGATAGCGAGTTTGAAAGCTATAAAGAGCGTTTTGACGCGCTGGGGATTGAGTATTTCTATACGCTCATTGACGACGCCGTGGCAAGGGTTGTGCGCTCAAAAGGCGGTTTCATCTGGGCCTGTAAGAATTACGACGGTGATGTTATGAGCGATATGGTGAGCTCCGCCTTTGGGTCGCTGGCGATGATGACCAGTGTTTTGGTTTCTCCCGACGGCACATATGAGTATGAGGCGGCTCACGGTACGGTAACGCGGCATTATTATAAATACCTCAAGGGGGAGCGCACTTCAACAAATCCAATCGCTACGATTTTTGCGTGGTCGGGCGCCCTCTCAAAACGCGGCGAGCTTGATAATTTACCCGAGCTCGTGGATTTTGCGGGCAAACTCGAAAAAGCGAGCCTTGACACGCTAAGCGACGGAACAATGACGGCGGACCTTGCAATGCTCGCAGTTTCCGACGCGCCCATTGCTCCGCGCACCGTAGATTCATGGGAGTTTATCGGCAGCATAGCCGATAGATTGAAGTGAGAGCTTGGCAGTAATCACTAAATAAGTTTGTGCAAGTTGGCAAAAGTAACCCGCTAAGCGATTTTTAAGTAACAGTTATCTTGTAGATAACTGTTATTTTTATGCCGATATAAGCATATATTTTGCGCGAGCATTACTATTTTTACGCCATTTATACGCCATTTGTAACATATCTGTAGAGCGTAAACGATTATGGAAATGCCGGAAGAATCTTGTATATAATCGCCTCGTATTAAAAAATCGGAGGTTGCTCTAAAAATGAAAAAATATGCCGAAAGCAAAAAGGAAAATGCGATAAATACCCAAAACAATAGTAAAGCTATAACTAAAACCAAAAGTAACACCCAATCCCAAACGGGCGATAAGCGAAAAGGTAAGACCGGAGCTAAAAACAGCTTTATGCGAAATGCCGCGTTTATCTCTCTGATACTCCTTGTTTTATTGCTTTTACTTACAAAATTTGCTTGCGGCAACTGCGCTGTACCGGAGCAAGAAGAAGACGATGTTGCTTTCTCAAATGTTTTGAGTGCCAGTCCGCTTGATTTTTCCCAAAATATCAACACCGATACCCCTTTGTCGTCAGATTATGACAAGGCTGATCAAGATTCATATGATAATGATACTTACGATAACATTACCCGCGTCATTGACTCGCTTGATATTCAAAGTCTCGATAAGGGCATAAGAGGCGGGGGCGGCATTGGACGGCTGAACAATCTTGTAAATACACCTTCTCATATTTGCACTTATTGCGCCAATTGCAATAACTGCTTAAATTGCGGCAACGGTTTTTGCCCGCTATGCTGTCATCATGATGAAATTTGCGCTGAGTGCAGCGAGTGTTTGTCATGCGGGTCATGCTGCAATTTTGGAGACGCTGCGCAAAGTGAGGTGTACAGCGATTGCGATATAGATGATAATTGTTATGATTGCGATGCTTGCGGCGGCGATAATTGCGGCTGTGACGATAAATACGATGACTTCGATGACTATGGCGGCGGTGATTCCGGCGGGGGCGGAGCTTTTGATGGCAGCGGCGGTGATTCCGGCGGTGATTCCGGCGGGGGCGACCGCTGCCGGGAAGGTTGCGGCTGTGAGAACTGCCGGTGTGACAATTGCGGTGATTGTGACAGTTGCTTTGGTTGTTCCGGCGACGACTTTGGCGCATGGAGCGACTGGCAAGACGACGGCGGAACGCATAGTCGGGAGCGCAACTGCAATCATTGCGGCATAGCAGAAAGAGACGCACACATCGAAAATTGGGGCGATTGGCAAAGTGACGAATCAGACCATTGGCGAGGATGCCGAGATTGCGGCATATATGAGCCAAAAAGCGCCCACAGCTTCACGGCGTGGAGCGACGGCGGCGGCCAATGTATTCGCCATTGCGATGACTGCGGCCATGAAGACAACCAGCCGCACGAATACGGAGTTTGGAGCGACGGCGGCGGCCACTGTGTGCGCCATTGCGGAGACTGCGGCCATGAGGATAAGCAGCCGCACGAATACGGAGTTTGGAGCGACGGCGGCAATCACAGCCGGGTGCGCAGTTGCAATCATTGCGGCGCAGCAGAAAGAGACGCACACATCGAAAACTGGGGCGATTGGCAAAGCGACGAAATAGATCATTGGCGCGGCTGCCGGGATTGCGGCATATATGAGTCAAAAAGCGCTCACAGCTTCACAGCATGGAGCGACGGCGGCGGCCAATGTGTGCGCCATTGTGACGACTGCGGTCATGAAGATAATCAGCCGCACGAATACGGAGTTTGGAGCGACGGCGGCGACCAATGTGTGCGCCATTGTGAATACTGCGGCCATAAGGATAACCAGCCGCACGAATACGGAGTTTGGAGCGATTGGCAAGACGACGGCGAGTTTGGATGTATGAGAGAGAGCTTTTGCGACCGTTGCGGGGCTATACACGGCCAGTTTCACACAACAAAGTTGGGCACTTACGCAAGTAACGCTTTCGAGCATTGGCAAATATGTGACATATGCGGGCGCAAAGACGATCTCACCATAGAAAACCATATATATTCTACCGGAAAAAACAATGGCAACGGCACTTGCACAAGACCGTGTGACGTATGTGCTTATGAGACGACGGCGGAACATTCTTTGTCAGCAGGCAACTGGTCATACAACTCGGGAAACGATAGGTGCTATAGGAATGTCTCTTGCCGATATTGCAGCTATTTTGAATCCGAATCGCACAGAACAGCGCCCAGCAGCAACTGGAGCACATCTCCTTCCGGCCATTGGAAAGTGTGTGTTTATCAGCCTGTCAATGAAAACGGTCATCCTGTAGGCTCTATATGCCGCGCGAGTCTCAACGGTTATCACGGTTCCGGCGGTCACGCGTGGAATCCGGGCAACCTCCACGTGTGTACTGTGTGTAGTTATTGGAGAGCAAACGTATAGATAGCCCATAAAAACGTATAGATAGCCCATAAAATTGTTTGTTGCATCCCTTTTTTGATTATGTTATAATATATATGCTCAAATGTACATAAAAATAAATACATATGCAAAAGGATGATTCATATGATAGTCGCAAATACTGTTGAAATGAGAAAAAACTTTAAAAATCTGTGTTTGCAGGCAGAGCAGGGCGAGAAGATTTTAATAACACGCCCTCGTCAGAAAAATCTGATTCTTGTCTCTGAGGAAGAGTTTACACGGCTTGGATATGCGCAAAAATCAACGCCGCAGAGCAAATTTGACATTCTTTCAAATTTTTTCGGCATAGCGGGCGGGAGCGCGCTTGACGGAAAAAACGACAAGGACGTTCTTGCACAGGGATTGGTAGAAAAATATGAAAGTCTTGCTTGATACTAATATTATTTTAGACTGCTTGTTGGAAAGATATCCGCATTTTACACACTCAAAAGAAGTTCTCCGCCAATGTTTAGACGGCGGGGTGTCCGGGTATATGGCCACTCACACCGTCAATGACATTTTCTTTGTCGCCCACAAAAACAAACCTGAATTGCCGCCGGAAAATCTTGTAAAAGCCATCGTTATTTTTACAAAAATGCTTGAAACAGTAAATCTCACCGCCGCAGATGTCGAAGCGGCTTCGTTTTTGCGACTCTCGGACTTTGAGGATGCACTCATCAACCAGTGTGCTTCAAAAATAAAGGCAGATTATATTGTAACTCGCAACATCAAGAATTTTGGCAATTCCACAGTCACTGCAATAACCCCTCAGGAGTTCTTGGATTTGATTTAATTTTATCAAAATCAGTCGGAGCGTGTACTCGCCACTGATTTTGATAAAACATCACGCGCATCTGCGCGGGATGCAACCGCATAGCGTTTGTGAGTCTTAGCCGAATTCATTTCGGCTAAGGCGATATATTTTATTTATGTTCTGATATGGAAAAACTGTCGGAGGCAACGAATTGCGTTGTATTTCTTTCGTCACCGTCATCAATGCAAATTGAATAAGGCACGCAAATGATGTAATCTCCCGGATTTAGCGAACCAACTCGCGCAGATATGTCATAAACTTTCTCATTGCGTGATTCTGCCGCAAGCTCATATCCTATACTGGGATATGGATGCGCCGAAATGTCTTCAACCTTTAACCATATTTCATTTTCTTTCTTATATAACTCATAGTATTCCCCATATGTCACCGTGTATGTGCTTTCGTTCTCCCAAAATGTTTTAATTGTAATTATTCCGGCCGGATAAACGTCATGTTCTGTCTTCATAATCACGCCCGGGAGTGCAGCCGTATCTATCAAGTTAAACTTTTCAGTTGTATCTATCATTGGCATTTCACTTTCAGGCGCATTTGGTGTTAGCATCTCACAGGAATTTAATAAGCCGCAGGCCGTAAATGAGATAAGTATAATTATCGCTGATATGAGATATGTACTTGTCCTTCTCATTTCACAATACCCTCTTGCTCTCGTCATCACAAGTCAGCCGGTTTCATTCATCTTATTTTCTATCACTTCAAAAATCAGTCCGGTGCGTCCAGTGTTTTTCGTATTTTCCTAATCCCAATACATTCTTCCGGGTTCAAGCTCCCCGTATTTTTCGCGAAGCAGCTCGGACACCGTCACAAGCTCATAGCCTTGCGCTATTAAATCAGGTATTACGCGGCTCATTGCTTTTGCCGTTGAGTCATATATATCGTGACAGAGGATAATGTCTCCCTCTTTGACCTCATTCATTATGATAGAGTATACCATATCTTCGTCTTTACACTCCCAATCCTTGGGGTCAACCGACCAGTTTACCATCGAAAGGCCGAGCTTCCGCGCCACTTTCTCAACCTTTTCGTCAAAATTGCCATACGGCGGTCTGAAAATATGCGTTACGTCGCCTGTGATTTTCGCGATAGCTGAAATTGTGTTTACCAAATGTTTTTTAATTACTCTTTTTGAGAGCTTAGTAAAATCTACGTGTTCCCATGTATGGCAGATAATTTCACAACCCATCTGCGACGCCCGGTAAATCTTGCCCTTATGCTCTTCGATTTTACTTCCCATAACAAAAAAAGATACAACACCTTCGTTTTGTTGAAGAGTGTTTAAAATGCACGTTGTATGGACGCTTGGTCCGTCATCAAATGTTATAGCAATTTTCATGGACATTCTCCTCGTTTGTCAGTACCTACATTATATCATATTCACAGAGCGAATATGATATAATGCTCATCTTTTTCTCGGAGGCGGCAGGCTCATTTGCCGCCAAGAGCGGCTTTTGCGGCTTCGTAAGCCTTTTTTTGATACTTGAAAAAAACATCGTCGGATTTATGTTTATCCCCGTCATATTCTTTTGTCAAAAGGCTTGCGAAATACTCAAGCAGCAATGGGTTTCGCACCAAAATCGGACCTGTCAGATATGTTCCCAGCAGGTTTTTGTATATAATACCTTCACTGTGGGCTTTGAAATTTGCTCCTTTGCCCGGCCGGACGTAAAACGGCCTTTTAATATCTCCGTTTTGAACGCCTTTTGCACGGTTAATGAAGCCGATGACGGGTTCATCGGGTTTATTTTGTTTGCCTTGTTCACCGTTTTTGCCGGGTTTATCGCGCCCGTTCAAAAACGAAGCCTCGCATATGCAGTCGCCGGTAATGCGAGCGCCCTCTTGCACTGTTTCAAAATCAATAAGCCCAAGCATTTCATGCCGATTTCCGTTCCGGTCAATAACTCTGCTGCCAAAAAGCTCATGAGAGTTTCCCGTAGCCAGTACCGCAGTCCCCTCTTCAATTTGCCTTATCAGCGATTTTTTATGCTTTGCCAAATCGCGCATGGCGGCAATCAGGCTGTGTTCCGTACCGCTGCCGACACAGATAAAATCATATTCGGAAAAATTTAGGTCATCGCCGACGCTTTTCTTGTGGATAACCACATCGCAGGCACGACAACTAAGCTCCCGCGCCATAGCGGCGGCATTTGCCCAATCACCGTAAAGATTCATCAAGTCATAATACAGGTGCAATATTTTAATGTTTTTTCTTGACTTTTTCATAATATCCCGCCCATAATCCATAGTCCGCAGTTCATAGTCCACAATTTCTAAAATCCCAAAACAGCTTTTCTCTTATCGCCCTATCAAGACGCTTTGCCTGAACGCTTTTTTGCCTTGCCTAAAAGGTTTGCCTAAACACTTTTTTCAGCTTTGCCTTATCCGCAAAGCATGTGAGGGTATATATATCGCCCATTGTATTTTTTTGTACATATTCCCGCAAATCTTTTAGGTCAGTTACATATCCCATCTTTTCCGGCGCAATATCCGTCATTGCAAAGCGTGTTGCCAAATCATAGACATATTGCCCGGCAAGCACCACATTGACTACGTTTTGACAGGCCAATAAATTAAAATCTATATCCCAAAGCCATGAGGTTTCACAGGTGTAATATTTGCGGCTTATGGAATCAACCAAAATGATAACGGTGCAAGGCTTATCTTTGCGGCTTATCCATTTGAGCCACGCATTGTACGCAAATGAGTTTTCATG
Organism: Oscillospiraceae bacterium; assembly: GCA_009777235.1. Taxonomy (GTDB): domain Bacteria; phylum Bacillota; class Clostridia; order Oscillospirales; family Oscillospiraceae; genus WRMH01. Next base: position 54,044 of record WRMH01000004.1, on the reverse strand, counting down.
CTTCGATATCAGCAAAAGCCCTTTGCGCGAGCCGAGTGAAAACACGGCAGTTCTTCCGCTTTTAAGCTCATACCCGTCAAGTATCTTTACCGCGTCAGAAATGGCGATATTTGCCGTTTTTGACGCTGCCGCCGCCGCACAAAGATTATATGCCGCCGTTATGGACGGCAGCGGCATACGCAGCTTTGCCCCCTCTGAAAACAAAAGTGTTCCGTCATTTTTTATCTGTGCTTCTATATCGGGGTTTTTGCGTTTCAGATTGCATAAGGTACAGCCGAAATCGCCAAAATGCCCCGCAGTACGGTATGTATATTCCATACGTTCCTTACATACGGTGCAAAATGCTCCGTCGTCATACATGCCAAAATCGGGTTTGCCCTGAGCTTCGGGCTTGTCGTTGTCAATGATTTTATCGCGGCTTTCGGGATTTTTGTGTTCGCCCTCTATGCCAAACCATAGCACATCTTTTGCATATGTTTGACTGTCTGCCGCAAGCGAGGCGACATAGGGGTCATCGGCATTTAGGATAAGCCTCATATCATGACCGGCAGCTTCAATGGCTTCGCTTATGCAATCTTTGACAAACTCGTGGTGCCCGTTTCGCGTCAGTTGATCGCGGCATAGATTTGTCACAAGGAGTGCCGACGGGCGCACTTTCTCAAAAATCTTTTTCAAGTAGCGTTCGTCACACTCCATAACGATAGCATCCGGCTTTACTCTTCCGCAAAAAGAAGCCACGCGCAAAAGAAGCGTGGCAATGCCTTCCGTTTGATTTGAACCCTCGTGATTGTAGGCCGCTTTCATACCGCCGGCTTTTAAAATATACGTGATCAGTTCCGTGGTCGTCGTTTTGCCGTTTGAGCCCGTCACGGCAATAATTATCTCGGGCAGCTTTAGCCCGGCGAGTATATCGGGAAATATTTTGAGCACAATTTTACCGGGTAAGCTGCTGCCTTTTCCGACGAGCTTACCCGTAAAATAAAGTATCTTACATAATAGTACGGCAAAAAACACTTTCACAAACGAACTCAAGCGCTGATTGCGTCTTTTGCCACGCCGACAAGTTTTGTAAACGCTTTTGGCTCATGTATCGCCATCTCGGAGAGCATTTTGCGGTTTAGTGTTACGCCCGAGAGCTTGAGACCGTGCATAAAACGTGAATAGTTTATATCATTTGCCTTGCACGCTGCGCTTATTCTTGTAATCCACAGTCTGCGAAAATCCCTCTTTTTTAATCTGCGGCCGGTGTAGGCGTAGGTTAAGGACTTCATGACCGCTTGATTTGCTAATTTGAAGTGCTTTGATTTTGCTCCCCAATATCCCTTTGCTAATTTTAATATTCTTTTTCTTCTCTTTCTCGTAACAGTAGCGCGTTTAATTCTGGCCATATCTAAAAATCTCCTTTTACCTTTTTACCTATTTGTACGGAATCATTTTCTTTACTGCGGATTCGTTCGTGACGTCGGCATATGCGCCTTTACGCAAGCCCCTCTTGCGCTTTGTCGTTTTTTTGTTGAGAATATGGTTTTTATACGCTTTTGCGCGTTTAACCTTCCCTGTTTTTGTGAGGCTAAAACGCTTCTTTGCCCCACTGTGTGTTTTGATTTTCGGCATTGGTTTATTTTCCTTTCGTTATCTATTGTCCATATCCCGCATGATACTCTTTGAATATTTTGGGATATGGGCTTTATTTGCCTTGCTTTGGGGTCAGGAACATGGACATATGCCTGCCGTCGAGTTTAGCATTTTTATCTACGCTTCCAATTTCGGCACATTCTTCGGCAAATTTGAAAAGCAGTTTCTCCCCTAAGTCTGTGTGTGCCATTTCCCTGCCCCGAAAACGTACCGTAACCTTGAGCCGATCGCCTTCTTTTAAGAATTTGATCCCGTTTTTTAGTTTGACGTTAAAGTCGTTGATGCCGATGCCCGGTGACATACGTATTTCTTTGACCTCGACAATATGCTGGTTGCGCCGTACTTCTTTTACTTTTTTGGCTTGCTCATACCTGTACTTACCGTAATCCATGATTTTGCAAACCGGCGGATTTGAAGTGGGTGCAATCTTTACAAGGTCGAGTTCTTTTTGGATTGCGATCTTCATCGCTTCACCCGATGTCATGATGCCCAGTTGCGCGCCATCCTCATCAATGATCCTAAGCTCTTTGTCCGTTATCGCTTCGTTAATCTGAAAGTTCGCGTTGCTTATGTAAAGCACCTCCTTTATCCTGTTTACTCCTATTTATACCACTTTATATTATCTTATCCGTTTATATGAAAACAAAACGGACGCCTTTGCATCCGTCGTCTCTGAAAATTACCTGCACGAGTCTGCAAGTAATATTTGCGACCTCGGCGCGCATATAGGCGGCCGGGTGAGGACGGGGATGCCGTTCTGCTTACTTAGGCACATATAATAGCACTATGTCGCGGCGTTTGTCAACATTTTTTTACGTAGAGTAATTTTGAAGTGACTTTTGATGAGTAAATTTCGTATGAATGGTTTCGTTGAGAATTGAGTTGGTATGTAAAATTTGGCGATTTTTTGATAATCAAGATAATCAAGAAAGCAAAAAAAGCTCGCGGGTTTAAAATTTGTCTTGATGTTACAGCTTTATTATTATAATATAACACCGTATTTAATCAGCAGTTATTGACTCAATCGTGCAGTATCTGACGATTGCAAGCTAAAATGAATAGAAATTACAAGGAGGATTACCATGAACGTATTCATTACCGGAGGAACCGGCTGCATAGGCCAATACGTTACCCTCGCCATCGCAGGGCGGGGCCACAAGACCAAGGTTTTATCCCGCACCCCCGAAAAGTACGCCCCTATGCTGAAGATGGGCGACATCGAAATCGTCGGCGGTCTGATGACAGACTATGAAAAAATAGCCGATTATGTTAAAGGCTGCGACGCTGTCATATCCATTGCCCTCGGATGGGGAAACGAACCCGTCTCTATGCTGAAAAATGACACGGAGGCAACCGTAAACCTTTTGGAAATATCCGAGAAAGCCGGTGTGGAAAAGTTCATTTTTACCAGCTCTACTGCCGCTATGGGTCATAACCGCCCCAATATGAACGAGACTTACTGTAATTTGCCCCTCGACCTCTATGGCAGCACCAAGGGCGCGATTGAGGCTTATGTTCTCGGTTTTGCGAAATATTTTCCCGAAGCGGGCAAAGAGGCAAAGAAAGTGAGCATGAAAAGAAATGTCATCCGCCCCGGCTATACCTTTGCCACCCCATGCTTCACGGGCGGCACTACCCAGCTTGATCCCCGCTTTCGCAACATTGCCGAGGCGGTTATCCAAAATAAGCCTGTCCGGCTGACACAGCACGACGGCACACAGTTTCTCTCGGCGGGGCAGATAGGCGAGCTTTATGCTGCCTTGTTGGAGAGTGATTTTAACGAAGAGGTCTTTCTCGGACTGGCGGCGGATTTTGTCACATGGGAACGTATTGCCCGAATTGCTTTAGAAGAAACGCCCGAATCGAAGTCCGATATAGTTTTGGAGGACAAAGGTTGGGACGCCGAGCCTATGCTCTATGATGTTTCAAAGATGGAAAGAGTCTTTGGCTTAAAATTTACGGGCGAGGACGAAATCAGATCGCATATCAAGTGGAATTTAGAGATGGCGCGAGCCGGGAAATAAAGCAGAAGCAACGATATATGCTGCGGCTCGCCGTATCTGTCATAATTTAAGGGTAAACTGATTTGAAAACAAAGCTTTGGAACCGGAACTTCATCTGCGCGGTCAGCGGCATGGTTATCTCCGCTTTGGGCGGGGTCGGCTTAAATGTTGCCTTGGGTATCATTGTTTTTAGTGAAACGCAGTCTACGATCCTCTCCGCAATTTTCATTTCATTGTCACTGATACCTCAATTGGTAGTGCCTATAGTAGCGGGTTCTCTCATTGACCGAAGAAATCCTTTGAACGTCCTGATCACAAATGAGCTGCTGCTTGCCGCGGGCAGTATTGTTGCCGGAGCCGTCACGTATTTTTACGGATTCAGCTACGCGCTCTTTCTCGTGTTTTCCTTGCTGCTCAGTTGCTTTGGCGTGATATCGCACTTAGCGTCGCAGAGCATTATACCGCAGATCATGAGTAAGGATAACTATGTTCGCGGCAACGCGATAATAAACATAATATACCCGTTTTGCAGCATAGTTGTTGCCCCGATAGCTGTGTTGATTTATACGGCATTTGGGATTGCTCCCATTTTGTTCGCGTTTGGTATTTTATGCGTCATTGACGTTGCCATTGAAAGCAGAATTAAAGTTGACTTCGTGTTTATAGAGTCGGCAAAAAGCACCTTTCGCGACTATGCGGGAGATTTGAAAGAAGCGGCAGCCTACATGATGAATAACCGGGGCGTTCGTTCCGTACTTTTTTTCTTTAGCTTAGTCATGCTCTCAACGGCCTCATATGAAGTTCTTTTATATCCGCTATTTAGCCGCAGTGAAACTTTGACAGATAACCAATACGCGCTTTTGGCGTCAATCGCAAGCGCGGGGTATTTGGTCGGAGGTTTGCTGCACTACTTTATCCGTATTCCCGACAACAGGCGTTATATGATTGCTGTGGCTGTTTATCTCATATTCGTTGGCGTTGATGCCGTGTTTTTCATCTTCCCTTATCCTCTGATGTGCGCCTCAAGGTTTTTACTTGGCATCTTGGGCATGAACAGCGCGAATATTCGAGTCAGCGCGATACAGGCCGAAGTGCCGAATATTCTGCGAGCAAAGGTTAATGCGCTCTTTCTTGTAATGACATCGGCATCATTGCTTGTCGGGCATATGGCAGCGGGTGCGCTCGGCGAATACTTGCCTTACTGGTTGATTCAAATGAGTTTTCAAGGCTTTTATCTTTTCGGTATTTTATTCTTCGTTCTGCCGCCGCGCAATAAGGTTAGAGAGCTTTACAACTACAGCACGGAGACGGTAAATTGTGAAAATAGTGAGGCAAAATAGCGAGGCTCTGTGAGATTTCGCTTGCGTCTTTGAGTTTTTTGTGTTACCATAACACAGTGTTGCAAACAATAGCCTGCACCCAACGCACATACGCGCCGGTAGCTCAGCTGGATAGAGCGTCTGGCTACGGACCAGAAGGTCGGGAGTTCGAATCTTCTCCGGCGTGCCAACTGCGCCACAGACGAACCGTTTACAGGTTCGCCTATGGCGCAGTTTTTGCTGTGTTAATTTACAGCTGTTATATCATCAACCGATAAATAATAATATGTTTCGTTTAATTCATCATAGCTTCCGAATACTCCTATTATTTCGACAATTGCTTTGTCCTGCGGATAATCATCCGGATAAATATGCTCTCCGTTCCATATAAACTCCAGCCCTTGCATACAACAAGCCGCGGCATCCTCGACAATCACATAATGATAATACGACCCTGTTTCATCAAAGTATGAAGCGTAGTACGGACCGCGCATTTTTATTCTTTTTCCCATATAATCATCCGGGTTTGTCATTATGTTATAAACTTCGGCGTAGATCATCGTACTGCTTAGAGCAGTCAAATCTACATCCACATCTATGTTTTTTGACCCCGCATCGGTAGTGTTATGCGAATCAAGACCATTGCTGTCAGGTTGCGGCGAGCCTTTATTCTCACAGCCAAGAGTTACTATAAAGATTAAAATCAAAGCCAAAAAGAGCGATACATATTTTTTCATTGTTATTTCAATGCCTCCTTTAGAGCTTCCAAATTGCTCTCCATAATGGAAAGGTATGATATTGTGCCTTGCGTTTCGCTTGCCTTTACGGACTGCATCGCGTCGAGTACACCTATTTCATGATTTTTTGCCGTTGTGTTTTGGATAATAGTCCGGGCAATGGTTTGATCTGAGCTCTCTGTCACCATAACGCACGGCAGGTCAAGCTCATCCATCATTTGGGAGAGAAAGACAATGGTTTCAAAACTGGCCTCGGTTTCGGCAGAGCAACCGGGAAAAGCCGCATAGTAGCCGATTCCGTAATCATCCACCAAATATCTAAACGGAAAACGGTCGCCAAACAACAAAGTGTTGTACGAAGCCGTGCTCACCGCCGTTTGGTATTGCGCGTCCAATGAGGATAGTAGGCCAATATACTCTGCCAAATTGTTTTGATATACCTCGACGTTATCGGGATCAAGCGCGGCAAGAGCATCGGCGATAACGGCGCAGAATATTTGTGCGTTTTTTAGCGAAAGCCACACATGCTCATCGCATTCTTCATCTTCATCATGTCCGTCGCCGTCATTTTCACCTTCGTGATCCATACCGGCAATAATTTCTTCTATCTTTACCCCTTCTCCCAATACTTCAAGCAGATTTATTACTGCCATGTCCGGGTTCATTGCCTGACGGAAGATGTCCTCTACCCATCCGTCGGATTCTCCGCCCACATAAACAAACAAATCAGCAGATGATATTTTTACAATATCATCAACCGAGGGTTGATAGTTATGCAGGTCAATGCGATTGTCTATCAAAAGGGTCAGTTCAAAAATCTCCGTGGCGTTTCCAAGTATTTGACGAACCCAGTCATATTGAGGAAAAATGGTGCAAACTATGCTGATTTTCTCTATGTCGAGTTTTTCGCCGTCTGATTTTTCGGGCTTTGAGCAACCGATCGCCGCCGATATTGGCAGTACGGCCGCAAGTATAAGTGCGACAAGCCTTTTCATGCTTGATAACCTCCTTAAATATTTGTTGTTTTGGTGTGAAAATACAAGACAATGCCGCTTGCTCGTCTGTAGACATGACGACACGCCCATTCGGATGGGTGCAGCATCCCCTTGCGGAGATTATGTCAATTATTTATTCGAACTTTCATGCAAATAGGTGTATATGACTGCAAATGAAAGCCGGCGGATTTCCAAACAAAACGAGAAATATAAAAACAAGTCAAAGCAAACAATGCGCTAACCGCGGCTGCGAAAAGGCGTTTTAGCATTTTCTCCGCCACAAGCACATGAACGCAAGCATTGCAGGCTCCCTCATCCCCGTTTGAATCATGCTCGTGGTTTGAATGTGCGAGAATAAACATCGCTGAAAAAATATATCCGGCTATGAGGAGCGCAAGAATTGTTAAGGTGAACAATTTTCTTATAGATTTCATTTAAAAAACCAAATCAAGCAGAGCTTCTTTGTTTCGAGGGTTGACCGCGCTATTTTTGACTTCGCCGTTTAGAAAAACAAAAACAGTCGGAATTGTCATAATATCATACCGCGCGGCAAGCTCTTCCTGCTCGTCGGTATCAACATGATATACATCAATCTTACCAGCGTACTCAGCCGCTAAATCTTCGATAACCGGCGCAAGCAACCTGCAATACGGACACCAATCCGCCGAGAAATTCACCACAACGGGTCTGTCTTTTACCTGCAATGCCTCATCAAACCCTTTTTTGTCTAATTCTCTGACCATCTTAAACCACCATTTCTCAGGCGACAGAAATTGTTTTGTACGCATATGCTTACCACTTGTCGCCTGAAAAATGATAAGCGTTTTCTATTTTTGACGCTCGCAGCGTTTTGCACTAAATCAAGTTTGAGGGGGTGCGTTGATGTTTCTACGATTCTCGCAAAATGTAGTCTGTCGCGGCTTTTGCCGCTACAGCGCCGTCGGCGGCGGCAGTCACTAACTGACGCAACGGCTTTTGGCGCGCGTCACCGGCTACGAACAGACCGGGTTCGGGTGTTATGCAGTCCTCTCCCGCTATGATATAGCCTTGTTTGTCAAGCTCTACAAATTTGGCGCACAGGGCTGTTTGGGGAACAGAGCCAACCGCCACAAAAACGCCGGAGACCTCTATGGTTTCTTCCCCTTCGCCCTCTACACTTTTTATAGTCAGGCTTTCAACGCGCCGAGAGCCATTGATGCTTGCGATTGTTTTATATAAGTGAAGTGTTATATTGGATGTCTGCTCTACTCTGTCTACCGTGTCTCTCGCCGCGCGAAACTCGCCGCGCCTGTGGATAAGATGAACCGACGAGCACAGTCTTGACAGAATCAAGGCATCGTCGAGAGCTTTGTCCCCGCCGCCCACGATAGCCACATTTTTGTTGCGAAAGAACGCGCCGTCACAGGCCGCGCAATAGGCCACGCCTCGGCCTTTAAATTCTGCTTCGCCCGGGACGTTGAGCAGCCGCTGCTTTTCTCCTGCCGCGTAGATCACCGCCCGGGCTGTGATAGCGTTATTTTCAGTTGTGACTTGCCAAAATTTGCCGTTTTTGGTGAGCGATAGAGCCGTCTGCATGAAAAGTTCCGCACCGAGAGCCTCTGCCTGCGCTTTGAGCTTTTCGCTATAGTCAAAGCCGGAAACTCCGGGCATCGCGGGGTAATTGTCAATTGCCGCCGTGGGGAAAATACGCCCGCCATACTCTTCGGACTCCAACACTGTGCATTGCAAGGCATTGCGTTTAAGATATATCGCGGCTGTCAAGCCCGCTGTGCCTCCCCCAATGATGATTACATCCGTCATAAAAACCCTGCTTCTTTCTATCCTAAAACACAAGAACCACTCTAAATCCATTTGCCGATATACCGGTTGCGCAGCAATCAGTATATCATGCCATGCCCGCAGTTGCAATGCGCTTTTTCCGCTTTTGCAATTTTTCTGCAAGACAAACATCTACCGCATAGCCTGTAGCGTTTGACAGATTTGTAAAAATACCGTAAACTGTGATAGCAAAACAGTGCGTCACGGCATACGCCTATGCGCGAATAGTTGCAAGGTAGCAAATCAACAAAGCAAAATTAGCAAAAAAGGGAGCAATCTTGATAATACTTGGCATTGACCCGGGCGTCGCAACCGTTGGGTTTGGCATAATCACCGAGAGCGCGGGTGTTCAAAAACTGCACAGATATGGAGCGATTTCTACGCCAAGCGGCATGAGGCTTGCTTTGCGCCTAAAGCAAATCAAAGATGATGTTTCGGAATTGATAAAAACATTCAAGCCCGACGCTATAGCTGTTGAAGAGCTTTTTTGGGGCGCAAACAAGAAAACGGAGGTTATGGTGGCGCAAGGCCGCGCGGCGGTCATACTTGCCGGAGAAGAGTGTGCCGTTCCCATGTTTGAGTATACGCCGCTTCAGGTAAAAAAGGCGGTGACAGGGTATGGGCGGGCGCCAAAAAAGCAAGTTATGGAAATGGTGCGGAGACTTCTGAATATAGAGCAAATACCAAAGCCTGATGACGCCGCCGACGCTCTCGCTGTCGCGATATGCCACGCCCGTACCGTAAACTCATTGCTTGTCACAAAAGGAGAAAATATATGTACTACTATTTAGACGGAATGGTCACTGTTATAGGTCAAAACCTCACTGTGCTCGACATTGGCGGGGTGGGATATGCTTGTATGACAACTATCTCAACATTATCAAATCTCGAAATCGGCAAGAAAGCCAAGCTCTACATATACAGCAATATAAAAGAGGACGCTTTTGATTTGTACGGTTTTTACGATTTGAGCGAAAAACGGTTCTTTGAGCAACTGCTCGGCGTCTCGGGTGTCGGTCCGAAAGCGGCTCTTTCGATATTGTCTTCATCAACGCCGGAGGCTCTCGCTCTTGCTATTATTGGCGACGACGAGTCCGCGCTCACAAGAGCTCCCGGTATCGGTAAAAAACTCGCGCAAAGGGTCATATTAGAGCTCAAAGACAAGGTGAGCAAGGAACTCCCTATCGGGCAAGGGGCGACCGGATACGCGGCAGCAAGAGACGCCAAAAAAGCGGGCGGCGTGGGCGACACGGCACGGGATGCGGCGGCGGCGTTGACGGTACTCGGATACACGCAAAGCGAAATTTCCGCCGCGATGCGCAGTATAGATGTAAGCGCGTTCTCTGTAGAAGAAATTATTCGCCATGTGCTAAGCGGCGGCGTAAAATAACTAAGTCACGGTGCCTGTATATTTTCCAAAGCGGCATAAAGCTCCCGAGCGGAGCGAAATCTTTCCTTTGGATTTATTTTCATGCAGCAAAAAATAATATCAGCTACACTTAGCGGCGTCGCAGCCGAAACCGCGCTGCTTTCAAAATCCGTTTTGCCCGGCAGCTTGCTCAAAACACGCTCAAGCTCCCCCGTCTCAAATGGCGGGCGTTTTCCCATATACAGATGATACATCGCGGCGCCAAGACTATAAATGTCGGATAACTTCCAATCAATCTTGCTCGAACTCGGCCTGCACGGGTTTTGCATTTTTGCCGTTATGTTCACTTCTCCGCGGCAGTAGCTTTCGCACATTTGAAAGTATGAATGTTGCTCCGGAGACGCGTAGCCAACGCTGCGGCTCACAATCTTTGTATTATTCCCGTGTACAAGAGCATTGTTAAAATCAATAAGATAGACGCTGCCATTTGGCGTGAGCATGATATTGGCGGGCTTGATATCGCGGTGACAGATATTGTTTCTGTGCAGCTCTTCTAATGCCGCGGCGAGCTGACAGTACCATTTTCTTATTTGAGACGCAGAAAAATATTTGCCTGCCGCCAGCAGTTTGTCAAAGCTCTCTCCTTCGATATATTCCATGACAGTATAACTGCCGCTCTTCGCGTCAATTAAATAATCAAATATCTGCGGAATATACATATTTTTAAGGTTCTTTAGGGCTTCAACTTCATTGCGTTTAGCCGGGGTCAATCCCAATGAACTGTCTTTTCGCGCTTTTATTACGAGATACTTTTGAAGGCGTTTGTGCCAAGCCATATAAACACTGCTGCTGCCGCCCGTGCCAAGCTCCGAAATAATATCATATGTGTATAGCAATGCTTCCGGCACATACGCGCCCGGTGCGCTAATTGATTTCCCATACATAATCCGCACCCAAGTTGCCAAACGACACACGCGCACCGGCCGACAGCTCATGCGGCGTGTTTAGCGGAAGTTTTCTGTCATTTACAAACGTACCCGCGCTCGATGACAGGTCAATTATTGAGTATGACTCGCCGTCATACTCAATTGCGGCATGGCGGCGGCTTACGGCTTTGGTTTTGGCGTCAAACTCAAAGCCGGATTGCTTTTTTCCGACATTTGCGTCAAAGCGCCCTATGGTATATATTTCGCCTTTTGAAATTTGTACCTCAATGAACTGCGGGAAATTTGCGCGCCCGATACATCGAAACCCCGTCGTTCCCATGACAGCGCGAACCTCCTCTGTCGCGCCGCCGGGCGCGGCCTCAATTTTCTCCGCGCTCACGGCAATATGATTGGGTATTGTGTTTTTAAATCCATTTTGTTTTGGCTCTTTTTGTTTTTTGCTTTTGCCGCTAAAGATTTTATACCCGATAAAATCCTTTCCTCTTTTTTGACTAAGATTATCTATATCGCATATCTGACCGTTAGTCATTGCTTTTTCGTCAAACTCTTCCGAATCATCCGGCTCGGGCAGTTCATGAGGCAGTGTTTCATGAGGCAGCAAATCGTGAGGCATTGAAGAAATGCGGCCGCCGCTGTCTGTTTGAGTGTACCCCGCCTGCGGCAAGCGGGTTGAAATCTCCGATTGTTCTAAATGTTCTATGAGCATTTTTAGAAAATTATTCGGATTAAAATCGTTGATGATAAAACGCAATACTTTATTTTCGAGGATGTGGTCTGAAACGGTTATGTTCTTTGCAATATCTATTGCCATATTGTTAAATGCGTCATATCCCGAACATTCGCGCACAGAGGGAATATACAGATATGCGACAGACCTCTTATTTTTATCATAATATAAATAATCGGCTTTGAGAACGAATGAACCGGGATTCATAAACCAGTCTTTACATTCAAGCATGGGACTGAGCAAGCCTTTCCATATGGCAATATATTCGCTATGGGAAACATCGCCATAGAAATATTGCAGCCGACTGAGATGACCGACTTTATATGTAAATTCTGTCTGCCCATTTACGCTCTTGTAGTTAAACGGCAGTATAAAATCCGGGCAATCCGCCTGTATCGTGAGCAGGGCGTTTTCGTCTAAATCGCCCTCCGGTATTCGCGCAATCAAATACATACCCGTCAAAAAATCGCTTTTGCTTTCTATTTCATAATCTGTAAAACTCATAATGTTACTCCTTTCTTATATTCAATGAGTGTGATGATCTGCCAGCCACGTTCCGTGAGCACCGGAGCGCTTGCGCCGGAAAAGCTCTTTGCTTGAAGAAAAATCATGTCAATCGCAATATTTCCGTAAATGCTTATATATCCCCACATATCGCCTATTTTTACCGCTGCCAAATGTTCCCCGAATGATAATGCGTCATCAAAGATAAACCCTATCCGCACATTTGCGTCCGCATCTATAAACCCCCATTTGTTATCCATTTTTACCGCTGCATATCCTTTATCTGAAAACGGCCGCGCATCATGATAGGTCTCGCTGTGCCATTTTCCGTTGGAGTACAAATATATTTCATCGCCCCTGCGAACAAAAACCGCGTTTTGCGCATATGACCGCCCCAGCTCGTCACATATCACTTCGTCATACTCTGCCGGAACAAGCCAATTTAATCCGATATCTATGACGCCCCATTTACCGTTTGACATGGCGGCAGCATAACCGTTTGAATACATGCCTATATCTTCAAATATCACGGAGCCAAGCGTAAAATCAACTGTTCCCCGCTGCCAGCCGTCACTTGTTAAAAGAGGAATTCTGCTGTCCGAAAGATTGCGAAAATCCAAGACTGTGCCGGGAGCAAGAGCTGTCCGGTTGTTGTTTCGGTCAACGGCATAGATAACGCCGTCTTTTTTCGCTACCGCCCTATTTTGATACAGCGTACTGATTTTGTCGTAATCGCACGAAATGAGCAGCGTTCCGTCGGACTCGGCGATACCCCATTTGCCATCATATTCCACTTGAATAGCGTGATTATATATATCCGTCACTGAATCAAATACGGCACGATTCATATCATAGGCATATCTGCAACTTTCATATAAAGCTATAAGCTCCGCGCTTTCTGTCGCCTCTATCCCGTTTTTTAGTATTGTCAGAGCCTGCGCAATCGCATTTTTACTTAGCCTGTAATTTGCCGCTTGCGCAAATACATCAGGCGTGGCGTCATTTCTGGACATTTGCCTGTCGAGAAGATTTGTATACTTTCTCGAAAACCCTTGTGTATCAATAAGAGCCCTGTAAGTTTTTTTAAGCTCTTCCTCAGCTTGAAGCGTATGCGGTCCATTGTATTCTGCGGCCTCTTCAAGCAGAGGCGCCGCAAGTATGTATATGCCGTCTTTTATCAGCGCGGTTGCCTGCTCAATGAGCGACAGTTGTTTTTGAGCGGCGGTTTTTGCGGTTACGGCAACCACCCATGACGATATAAGAATTATGGCACACACCGCACCTATTAATATTCGAGTCAGTTTATTCATGGCAAAAGCACCGTTATAACAATGCCCGCAAGCAGAAAAGGAGCCAGAGGCAATGTGTCCTTTCGGGATATTTTTTTCAAAGCTACTAAACCAAATCCGACAAGCGCGGCAAGTATACTCCCATAAAGGATCGCAGGCATAGTTCCGGCAAGACCCAAATATAATCCTGCCGCAGCCATAAATTTCACATCGCCGCCGCCAAGCCCCTTTTTGCTAATAAAATATACCGCCAAAAATATACCGCCCCCCACAAGGGCTCCCAGCGCCGAATCTGCGACTTTTAGCGTAGCTGCCGCGCTGTTTGACAGAAAATCAAACGCGATTAAAGCAAGCCATGATGCAAACATCAGCAATATGAGCTTATTTGATATGCGCTTTGTCCGTATATCAGTGACAGCGGCAATGCCGGCAAACACTATGATACTTAAACTATACATTATTTACGCCCCTTTCCGTTTGACATTATTTGTACCCCTCCCCGCTCCCGCCGAGCCATGCCTTGGTAACAACTGTTTGAGATATGCGCAGCGTCGGTGCAAATGGCAGCCGTAATGCTCCGAATGTGTACTCTACCTCATACTCCGCCGTCATCCTTACATTTTCGTTACCGTCTAAGACCACACAGTCGGTCAGCTCAAAATTTGTTATATACGCTTTTTCAAAATATTGTTCGACGGTCATTTCTCCGCTCGTCAAGTATCGCGAAAACATAGGGTAAACCAATGCGGCCGAGGCTCTGCTGCGCAGCTCGCCTATGCCGAAGTTAATAAAATTCAGCAGTGTATCTTTTGGGTTTGCCGCCATATTCGAGATTGCGTCAAAGCTGCCGCCTATATTTTGAAAGTCATAGCTGCCGCCCTTTAACGCGGATATGCCTTCAAGCACATCGCTTATGTTTTCGCCAAATTCACTGGCTCTGGCGTCTTGAGACATAAGGCTGTCCGCGAGACCTGTGGCATGGAGCGTATAACAATACATAGATAATGTCCCCGCCGTCTGCGTCAGGGCAAAATGTATACGCGCCTGCACGGTGATAATATTGATTAGGCTGAGAATCGAAATGACCAATAAGACAAACGGAATAAATGCACCTATCGTTTCGACAACAATATATCCGTATTCGTTTTTTTGTTTTTGAGATTTATTCACCGCAATATCCTCTTCTAATGCATATAATGCATAATACATTTTTGACAGCACTCCGCGCCAAACCACCTCAATCCGGATAGCCACGCTTAGTACCCTCTGTAATCCGTAACCGATACAGGCATTTGGGAGGGCATACCCAAGCCTCTTGAGTCGGAGAAATTTTGAGCGAAAAGCATTGACAGAAAAAGCATCCTCATATCAACCGTTGTCGTCAGGTAAAAATCTGTTTTCATGTCGCTTAATTTAAACCGCCCCGCTTCCGACAGTGCCTGTGTCATTTTCTCTTCGTCGCACAATATATTGTCCTTATAATTTATTACGTTCAATTCAATTAGGGTTGCGGTGCGTCTTGCCAATTCATCCGAAACAGCGTCGCCGCCGAGCCCCTTTGCAATAAAGAAAAACAGCAAGTAATTGGAATATGTAATGCCTTTGCCGTCCTCGTCACTGTTTCCGAAAGTGCCGCTCGCAGCATTAGAGAGCGCATTTACAACGCCGCTCGGACTGCACACCCACTGTCCGTTTTTCGCGCTTTTTATGAGAGGCACTTTATATCCGGCGCGAAGCGTGGCAAGATCAACAGCAGACTCCGCCATCACAAACACGCCGCGCGCCAGCTCCCCCAATACAATTCCGAGCGGCGGACAAAAGGAGAAAGCTGCCCGAATCGCGTTTACTATGGACGTGACTTCCGTGACGCTAAAAACAGTTATATAGTTGAAAATAATGCGCACGATATATATCAGCTTTGATACCGCGCTCAAATTGTTGGCCGCGTCACTGTCGCCGTGATACAGATACTCCCATTCTGATTGGAAAAAATAGTTTACATGAGGACTGATAGGGATGCCCGTTATAGATTTTCCAAAGGCGACGTCAGATATATCGTCAATGCTTTTGCCTGTTATTTCGGGTCTCGATGTTGTGTAGTTGGAGAATATTGACGTACAATATGTGAGCAGCAATAAATAATCCGCCGCATTTTTCACGCTACTGTAAGGGCTTGATATAACGGAAGATACGGGGTGACTGTTTGCTTGCGAAACTGACTGTGCCACACCGATTTCGTCATTGGAGCTGCTTTCGGAAGTCTCTATATTTACATATTTCGCACCCAAGGGATTGTTTGTCAACCCATCGTAAGCGCTGTTTACTATATTTAGCAAATCATCAATTATATTTCGCTGTTTTTCTTCGGCATCGCCGCCGCCCGCATCCTCCTGCTCTTCATAAAGCGAAATCGGAGGCAAATCGGGTTGAGCCATCATTTTTACAAGCTCGTCCCAAAAATCTGCGTTGCCCGTATATTCAGCAAATTTCTTAAAACCTTCCGGAATCTTGTACGCGATATTATCTGATGTATATCCGGCAAGCCTCGCCACAAGACTGCCTGATATGTTTCCCGACAGCGCAAACCTTGAGTCTGACTGCGCTTTTTCGAGCTCAGCCCGGCTAAGGCTTGGAGCGGATGAGTTGCTTCTATTTCTGTACATCACAGATTCGAGCAAATCTATTAAGATTTCATCAATGTAATGGTATCCCCCGTCTTTAAAGACTTGTGCCATGCTTTCAATATCATTCCACTTTAATATGTCGCGATACCGCTCTATCATTGATTTTGGCGGCTCTCCCGTTTTTTCTGTCAACGCTTCTTTTAGCTCGGCGTTACAGTCGCCGCTTGCTATACGCTGTTCCAGAACGTCAACTTGGCGTCTCAAGTCCTCTTTTTTTAAATCGATTTCTCTGGCTATTTCTACAACTTTGTCGAAATTTGGTTTGAAGTTGACGGCTCTTTCTATAGAGTTTTCTATAATTTTATTTAGCCCCTCAACAGTAGATGAAGAGCTTTTTCGGTTTCCGTCGTCCGAAAAACTAACGGGTTTTCCTCCGACTGTCCGTATTTTAACATTTACCAGCAATTCGTTATATATTGATGCCAATTTCTCCTTCTCTTCGGGGTCTTCCTCTTCTTGCCAGGCTTCACCCCGGTCCCTTAATGTTTTAAACGCATCTAAAATAAGTCCCAAATGTGTAGATACATTGCCAACGGTGCCTGCTATATTGCCGGTTTTCCCTACTGTTACGCATCCGTTTGCTAATACTATTGCATCATAGAGATTTCGATAAAGCTCATATATTTCGGCAATTGTCTCATCAACTTTTAATTTATCCTCAATAACTTCGGCATCTTCTTTGAATGTTCCCGAAGACAATAATTCCAGCAATTCGAGAACTATTTGCACCGGACCGCGATACTTCATGTATTCTTCTATTTGCCGCCTAAGTACATCGGGTTGACTTAAATCTTTGCCATCAGTGAAGCAAAACTCTTCTTGCGTAATGTTGCTGCCATAAAACAGTTGTAATGTGCCCAATGAAACATCCCGATTGTCCCGGCCAAATATGGTTATGCTTATATACTCGTCGAGCAATTCTGCGAGAATCGGGTCGTCTTCGGCAATGCCATAAATACCGTAAAGGTCTTGTAAAAGGGCATTGTATTGAGAGAGAACAGAGTTTGCCGCGAGCTGATTTGCGTCTTGCACTATGCTTTTTGCGGTGTGCAATCGCACAAGGTCAACAGCCGTACCGCTTACAAGAATGGCAGGTATGAGCAGTAGTGTTACAAATACCGTTACCGCGCCTTTTACTTCATAGATCAGTTTTTTCATCTTGCCTCGCGCCTCCCTCTGTTTCTCTCAAAACCGATTTTGCGGGGTTCTCCCCCTCTATTCATTTTCGCGGGGTTCTCTTTGATATTTCATTTGAGGCTCACCGTTACCAGCCAAAAATGTCCCGAATCTTTTCGCCATAAGAGCTTATAGTTTTCCCCACATCGCTTAACCCGAATTTCTTGGCGATATATTCCGCAAAATCAGTTGCGATGTCTATGCTGCGTACAAACTCCTCGGCATTTTGAACTACGGCCGTTGCGGTTGCGGAAACGGTTATTGTTTCGGGAAACCCTATAAATGACAGGTCTATGAGCTGTTTGTATTCGCGAGATGCCGTAACTATAATTTCTGTGTAGATGATATAATCATTTACATAGCTTTTGACCGTGAGTTCACCCGCTTTTGAGCTGATTGCGCGATTTTCCGTTTCCGTCACAATTGCAACAACTTTTTCATGAATGCCGTTTATATCTTTACTGAATATTTCTCCGTATACGTTTGCCATGTTGTTTTTATCCGCTTCCCAGTAGTACGAATTATCGTCTGTATCATAAAATAGCCAAGTATCGCTAAGCTCTGTGGCAATGGCGACGGCCGCGTATTGAGTTGCTCTCTGCAATGCCGCTTGTGCCGGCAGATATACTGATATTAGTACAAGCGCGGCGAAAATCATTGTCATAATAGGAAAGAGAATGGTTGCTTCAACTATGGCATCGCCCGACTCGCTCAGAACCAGGCCAGCGCGTTTGTGCTTTTTGTGATCCGTTCCCATAGCTCTACCAGCCAGTCGCTCAAAAATGCCCAGATAATCACGACCGCGAGTACCGCGACCAATATCAGCAAAATCGCCACGACTACGCCGGATAGCCCATGTTCGTCTTTTTTGAAGCTGATTATTGTTTCCGCAGCTTTGTGATATGCGCCCAAAAAGGCATTTGTAATTTTCTTCCACATAGAAGTTCCTCCTTTCCGGCCTCATTTACATACCCTTTCTCCCTTGACAGATATTCGTACTTATAAGGCACATTGATTTTAGCGTTTCGGAAAATATACAACTGCGTTATATTCCCGAAAAATTCATAGCTATCGGTACCATCAGCATTACAAGGATTGCCAGAAAGAGGAGCATTGTCGGTATCATTAGCTTTGAGTTTGCTTTTTCCGCGTCTCTTTTTGCGCTATGGCGGCGTTCCTGCCATGCTTCGCGGGCCATATCTCTTAAAAGCCTGCCTATTTCGGCATTGCCTTTGGATAAATTTTGCATTATCGCGGCGGCGAGCTTTGCGGTTTCTTTGGTGTTGCAGCGATTGATAAAGTTGCCAAACGCCGATTCGGGGCTGACCAAGTTATCCAACTCCTTTGACGTCTTTCGCATTTCCGTATACAGTACCGATTCTGCGCTATAGGCTGTTTCTTTCCACGCCCTGTCCATAATCATCCCGGATGTTACAAGCAACGCTAATTTAGACACTACACTCGGAAATTGCTTGCAAATAGAGGCATGACGCTTTTTTACCAGCTCATTTTGCTCGTCATATATCGCATATGCAACGATCAAAATCAGAGCAGAGCCGACCCCGATAACTGTCAGCCCAAGCGTTATATTGCCGGATATCATCAGCATAGCTCCAATGATAAACGTGACAGAGATTCCGATCATGGGATATGAGAGCATTTTTGCGAGCAATTGCTTGGTTTTTATGGGTGCGCTTTTCTTTCCGTACAGCTCAAAGCATTTCGAAAGCAAAGTTTTGCGAATACCGCTTTTGGCAATCCGCCCCATTTCGCGTTGAAGAACATAGCCCGGAAGCAAAAACGGATTGATGTGTTTGTACATCCCGCTTTGCAAAGAGTCAATTTCTTTGTTTATCTTTGCTATCTCACGCTTTTTGCCCTTACCCGAAAAGAGTTTCACAAGCACTAATGCGGCTTTGCCATATAACGCTCCTTCGCCGTATGCGCACAGCTTTGCACCTCGTACTTTTTCTTTTGCTTGCAGCTTTAAAACGGCCATGCGTTTATCCGCGATTTGCGCATACGCTATGTCAATCATATCTTCGGCGTTCGCCCTATAAAAAAGGATCAGCCAAAGAATAAGCAAGAGTGTCGCGAATATCAATATGATTATGGGCATGGGTTATATACCTTTCCTTGAAGTTTTCGTTTTTTCTTGTTTCTTCGCGTGGTATCTCATAAGCTGACATTGCTGTACTTGCGCGCCAGAATGAAACTGATGGCAAATACGGCCAATCCGGCGGTTGAAACAATGCGCCCTGCTCCCGTTGTATAAATGGCATCCATAAAGCCCGCTCCGGCATAACCTATGAGTCCGAGTATCACAAGCGGCATAAAAAGCATGATTTTAACCTCTGTCTTTGCCGCGGTCATCATTGTATCTATTTCCATTTCAATTTCCATCTTTTCTGATATTATTTGCTGCGTTTGCCGGATTATTTCATCGGCTCTGCCGGATTTGCCCTCTATTGTTTTATAAATAGTCGCAAAACTTGTTATGTCCTCAAGGCCGCTGCGTTCGGCAAGCTCTGAAAATGACTCGGAAAGCGGAACGGCATTATTAAATCTTCCAATTATTAAATTCAGCTCCGCTATGATGTCACTGTCCGCCGGATATATGAGCATCAAATCTTTTTTGGCGCTCGCCAATGATTTTAGCATTGGATTTCCCGCTCTCATCGCGACAGACATGGCTTCGAGCAAATCAAAAAACTGTGTGCGCAATTTTAGCAGACGCCTATTTATTGCCGAGTGAACCGTCACAAATATATTGGCCGTTCCGACGATTGCTCCGCCTATGGCGGCTATCGCGAAAAGTTTGTAGAAAATAAATAAAACGAAAAATCCTGCCGCAAATCCCAATGCAAACGCTATGATATTGTCCGCCGCCGTTGTCGGATTTTGTTTGTAGTCCGGTGTGATCGTATTCATATTTCAATGCTCCTTTGCTCTAAGTTCCCTCTAATAATGGCGGCTAATCAATGGTTATGCCCGCGGCCTGCAGCTTATAGGTGTTTATCATCGGATTTTCCGTGCGCCTCAAAGCGCCTATAACTTTTCTTTTATCGCTTTCTTTATGCTCGTGAAACTCATACAGCTTATTTAGCTTGACTTGGCGCGTGTTTGCGTCATAGCCAATCACTTCGGCAATTTCCATTGTCTTTCTGCTTCTATCCCTAAGCCGTGAAAGATGAATAATAATGTCTATAGCCGAGGCTATTTGCTGGCGAATAGCTTCAAGCGGCAAGCCTCCGGCGCCTTGGAGCACCATCGTTTCAAGGCGGCTTAGCATATCGGCTGTGGAATTTGCGTGTCCGGTAGACAGTGATCCGTCGTGACCCGTGTTCATCGCTTGGAGCATATCGAGAGCTTCCGCGCCGCGCACCTCGCCGACCACAATGCGCTCGGGTCTCATTCGAAGAGCCGACTTAATGAGGTCTCGGATAGTTATTGCCCCTTTTCCGTCAACGCCCGCGTTTCGGGTCTCAAGCCTGACAAGGTTATCAATGTTTTTTATTTGCAATTCTGCCGAGTCTTCGATCGTTATAATCCGTTCATCTGATGGAATGAAGTTTGACAATGCGTTTAAAAAAGTGGTTTTGCCGCTGCCCGTACCTCCGCAGACAAATATGTTGTACTTTGCGATTACTAACTGCTTTAGCATATCGGCGGCTTCGTCTGTTAAAGAGTCAAATTCTATGAGCTTGTTTACCGTCATTGCTTCCTGCGGGAAACGCCGCATTGTGACAATGGGTCCGTTTAGAGCCACAGGCTGCATCACTACATTTACACGCGAGCCGTCATCTAAGCGAAAGTCAACAATCGGTTCGCTTTCATTTACCGCCCTGCCTGCCCGCGAAACAAATTTTGTAATTATTATTTCAAGCTCACGGCGGCTTTCAAACTCGCTGTCGAGCTTATATAGCTTGCCTTCTTTTTCTATGAAAATATCTTTGTAGCCGTTGATCATGATTTCGGTTACAGCCGGGTTTGTAATAATCCCGCCAAGCACGCCCAATCCGCGAATGGCTTCAAACACGGCGGCCGCAATGAGCTTTTTTTCTTTGAAGTTTAAGTTTGTAAATCCTGTGCACATATCACGGATATTTCTATTTAGCGCGTCTGTTATGAAATTTTGCAACTCGGCATCGCCCAAATTGGTCAGATCAGCGTGGTTTTGCATTTCCTGTTTTAAAGAAGCGATAATATCACCGTGTTTTTGTGCTATCATTTTAAATCTCCATTTTCGTAAACTAAAAGCGCATAAGACGCGCGAACCGCTATGATAAGCTATATGTACATACCAAAACCGTGCGCCGCCAATTCTCTGCATACGCTTTGAGCGTCATGCTTTTCCACGTAAGGAAGCGTTATTGCCGAGTCTTCCAGTGTTTTTATTGCGCTATTTGCTTTGATTGCGTTTTGTGTTTTGATGGCTGGGTCAAGGCCGCCGCGTCGCCCGCTTGCCTGTGTATCTTTGTTTATAACCAGCGTGACCTTTTCGTTTATGTTTTCATAAATACAATTTTGAGTGATAAATTGCGCCAGTTTAGTCTGCGCTGTTTCTGACCTGTCTGTAACGAGCAGCACTTTATCCGCCAAATCGAATACTTGCCGCGTGACTTCATTGCAGGCGCACGGCAAATCTACCACAAGCTCTCCGGCTGTTTCGGCGCAGCATATTACAAGCTCCCTCGTGTTATCCGCCGAAAGGATAGAGATGTCGTCAAAATTATCAGGAGCACATAAATATTTGATGCCGTTTTTAGAGCTTGCTATACCTTGTATGTACATTTTTACGTTGCCGTCGTTTCGTTCGAGCATTTCAAATACTTTGCTTATGCTTTTCCCGTCTTCGTCAAAATATACTAAGGCGCTTGAAAAATCCTCCAAATCAAGATAGAAGGCATCCCTTTCTTTAAGTATGCTTGCCTCGGCATAAGAGAGCGCGACGGTTGTTTTTCCGACTCCTCCGGCAGGCGACCAAACCGCGGTGACTGATCTCATTTTTTCGCCCAAAATATGTATATTTCCGTTTGCTGTGGCATATTCCTCCAAAATGCCGGCAACAGCTCTTGATATGCGCTGATGTTTTTGTATATGCTTTATAGGCAAAGCTCGGATAGATGCGCCCGGTAACGTACACGGCGCCGATGTGTCCCTCGTGTCCTGCTCCGATCGCAAAAACAGAGGTAAATTTATGGATTTATAGTCAGCCTCTCCGATAAAAGCCATATCTAAAAGAGCTACGTCATATTTTCTTGCCGATAGAGTTTTTCTAAGATGCTCTGCGGTATTTACCGCGCTGATGTCAATCGTATCCGCGTGATGCTCCGATATATATTCGCAAAAATTCCCGGTGTAGGCTTTATCTTTGGCTGCGACGAGCGTTTTTATTCTCATTTTTACGATTTTTCCTTTCTTCCCGCTTATAACACGAATGGTCAACGGCAGGTTCTATCTCTTTCGGGAAACCGATTTTACACTCACTCAAATCCATATGTCAACAACAAAATATCAAAATAACGATAATAATACATAACAAAAAATGAGTAAATATATGCAATAATATATACTCAATAGTTACAGCTTTCATATAAAAAACACTTTCAATCAGCATTTTTACACAGTTTTTCTACATAAAAAAATTTTTTCATCAAAGGTAAAAGGCGTGAAAAACCATGCCGTCTTGATTTACCGTGAATTATGAAATATAATAAGATTTATGAAATCGCGTGTAATTGTTCTGATATTTCTTATTGCCATTTTTGTTGCATGGATTGCTGCGGGATTTTGGGCGTATTTGCCCGAAAAAGGCGGAGGCTCTTCTGCGGGCGGCGGCACGTCCCCGCCGAGCCATGACCTCGAGCAAAGTTTGCCGCCCGAAACAACTCCCGGCAGCGGCGCCAATCCCGACAATAGCGACACGCCCCTGCCGACGCCCAAAGAAACGCCAGAGCAGATAGCAGATAGGCGGGAAGCCATGCTAAAGCAAGCCGAAGCCTTGTATTTGGGATATTTCTATGATGAAGCCCTTTCGCTTTTGCGCGAGGATGAAAAACTCATAAACGACGATACGGAGCATTTAGAAGCTAAAATTGAGGACGCCCGGGAGAGCCTTGTGCTTTATACCGGAGAAATCAGGCATATTTTCTTTCACAGCGCAATCATTTATCCCGAGAGGCTTGAGCGGGACGGCTGGAGGATAGGGGCGACCGAGAAAACGGGTTTTCCCAACAGCCGTATGCCGACGCAGTCCGAGGTCTATAAAATGCTTCCGCAACTGATGGAGCGCGGATATGTTTTGTATGACATAACCGACGTGTTCAGCAAAGGCGCGGACGGAAAAATGCGGCAAAACGATATTTATTTGCCTCCCGGAAAGATGCCTCTTTTAGTGTCCTTTGACGATCCGTCATATCACTACAACCGGGCAAGAAATATTGGCTTTGCCGATAGATTAGTTCTCGATGAAAACGGCGATGTCGCGACCGAAGTGACCACTCCAAGCGGTGAGAACATCATCACCAACGACGGCGATGTTTTCTTGATAATTGACAATTTTGTGAATGAAAACCCCGAATTTTCGTGGCGCGGGGCAAAAGGGGTCATTGCCTCGACGGGATATATCGGGGTATTCGGTTATGATGTGGAAGAAAATCCTGATACCATCCCTATAGCGACAGCCATTGCCGATAAGATAAAAGAAAACGGATGGAAGTTTGCCAGTCACAGCTTCACACACAATACCGGCGTCAATACCTCCCGGGGCGTTTTTTGGGGGCCGGGCAGCAATCCCGAAGCCATCAGATATGATACGAGACGGTGGAATGAGGTAGTCCGGCCAATACTCGGGAAAACAAATATTTTCATCGCGCCGGGCGGATATGTGCTTCCGACTGCTTCAATGCAAGTGCTGATAGATGACGGATATGATATATATTGTTCGGTGGCAATTGACACAAGCACGGGCGCACAGCCCCTTGATATCAGAGATGATATTATTGTACAAGGCAGGCTGGAGATAGCCGGTTACGCTTATACATACTGGTCTGATATTTTGGATAGGGATTTCTTTATAGTGGCGGAGGTAATAGACCCTCTGCGGCCTCCGGCCTTGCCGGATTAAATTTTATACTAAGGAGCGCGCGGATATTGTGATACGTTTTTTTGCCAAACCTGACGATATTTCAGAAAATACTATTAAACTCGGAGGGGACGACTGCGAGCATATACGCTCGCTCAGGCTGCGCCCGGACGAGTTGTTTGTGGTATGCGACGGCAGCGGAAATGATTATCTGTGCCGCCTTTCTAAGCCTGCGGGCAAAAAGAATGTATCGGGCGAAAAAGGTGTGACGGGCGCGGCGGTTGCGTATATTGTCAGCAAAAACAGATCACGCGCAGAGCCGTCTGTAAAGTGTACTCTATATATTGCTTACGCAAAGGGCGAAAGGCTTGACTATGCCGTGCAAAAATCCGTTGAGCTTGGAGCATATGAGATTGTGCTCTATGAATCGGAGCGATGCGTTGCCGTTCCCAATAATATTCCAAAAAAAATAGAGCGGCTTCAAAGAATCGCTCTTGAGGCGGCAAAGCAAAGCGGCAGGGGCAAAATCCCCAAAGTATCAGACGCGGGGTTGTTTGAAAAAGTAATAACGACCGTATCGGCCGAATATGATTTGCCTTTGCTTTGCTACGAAGAAGAAACTAAGCTGCATATAAAGGCAGCGCTTGACGGCGCGTTTCCCATGTCTCGAAATCCAGAGGCAAAAACGGCAGCTATCATAACAGGCCCGGAAGGCGGTTTTACAGAGCGTGAAGCCGAGACAGCAAAGACGCACGGTGTTTTGACCGTATCGCTGGGCGAGCGCATATTGCGCAGCGACACCGCTCCCGTCGCTGTGCTTGGAGCAATCATGTACCACACGGGCAATTTGTGAGCGGATTTACCCTCGTCCGCGGATTTGCGCCCTTTTTATCTTTCCGCTTATCGTCTTTGGCAGCTCGCTTGTAAACTCTACAATGCGCGGATATTTGTAAGGGGCGGTCATTTTTTTTACAAAATCTTGAATATCCTTAGCCAAATCATCTGAGGGAGTAAAGCCCTTGTTTAAAACGACCGTCGCCTTTACGACCTGCCCCCGTTTTTCGTCGGGATGTCCGGTGACCGCACATTCGAGCACGGCTTCGTGGCTCGATATGACGCTTTCCACTTCAAACGGGCCGATGCGATAACCGGAGCATTTTATCATGTCGTCATTTCTGCCGACAAACCAATAATATCCGTCCATGTCGCGCCAAGCCGTGTCGCCTGTGTCATACACGCCGCCGCAAAATGCTTCCGCGGTCATCTTTTCATCCATATAGTAGCCCTTAAACAACCCTGTCGCGTTCGCATTTCTTATAATGACGCGGCCTTCCTCGCCATCCTCGCATGTGTTGCCGTGGGCATCAACTAAATCTATATCATATAGGGGCGCGGGCTTACCCATAGAACCCGGTTTTGGCCGAAACCAAGGGAAGTTTGCTATGAGCACTGTAGACTCTGACTGACCAAAGCCCTCGTGCATATCAAGATTCCACACATCTTTGATTTTATCAAAAATCTCGGGACTAAGCGGCTCACCGGCATTTCCGCAATGCTCAATACCGGAAAAATCATAAGCATCCATGCCGTCGGCAAGCATAAACCGAAACATGGTCGGGGGTGCGCAAAATGTGGCTATACGGTATTTTTCGAGCCTTTGCATGACTTTTGACGGCACAAATTTTTCCATGTCATACGCAAAAACCGGAGCCCCGCATATAAACTGACCGTATATCTTGCCCCATCCGAATTTTGCCCAGCCCGAATCCGACATGGAATTGTGCAGTTTTCCCTCGCGCACTTGCTGCCAATACTTTGCCGTTACTATATGCCCAAGCGGGTGGGTGAAATCGTGGAGCACCATTTTTGGCATACCCGTAGTGCCGGATGTAAAATATATCAGCATCGGGTCTGTGTTTTTTGCAGCAAGTTCTCCGGCAGGGCGCGGATAAGCATCCGGATATTTATTTATCTCATCGGTAAAGTTTAGCCAGCCGGCACGCGCTTTTGATATGCCGCCGCATACCGTGGGCGTGAGGATTTTTGTTTTTACGCTCGGGCACTCGGGCAAAGCCTCTTCCATTTGCGCCGCTATGAAGCTCTCGGCATCGTCATAGCAAACGACAGCTTTTACTTTTGCCGCGTTTGCCCGGTAAACAATATCTTTAGCGGTCAGCTGCATTGTGGCCGGAATGATTATTGCCCCCATTTTGCAAAGAGCAATGGCCATTATCCAATACTCAAACCGCTGGCGCAGCACGCACATGACGACGTCGCCCTTGCCGATTCCTAAGCCGGTCAGAAAGTTTGCCGCCTTGTTTGAGAGCTTTGACAAATCATCAAAGGTGAAACGCCGCTCATTCTCATGGTCGTCGCACCACAACAAAGCGAGCTTATCAGGGTCGCGCAAAGCCCACTCGTCAACGATGTCAAAGCCGAAGTTAAACCCTTCGGGGATTTTTATAGTAAAGTTTTCCATGAAATCTTCGTATGATTCAAATTCTGTTCGTGGCAGGTATCTATCCAGCATATTGTGTAAATTTCCTTGTAGTATTATATATTTGACTCCGTTATCACCGTCAAAAAACGCGCTTTTTGCGTACCGACGGCTTTTTGACCGTGCGGGTGAGTTGGGTCAAAATACACGGCGTCGCCTTCGCCGAGAATTATTTCCTTATCGTCATAGGTGATGGCTATCATTCCCTCAAGCACTATGTTAAATTCCTGACCGATATGCGTAACAAGCGGTGCTTCCAACTCGCCCGGCGTGAGCGTGACCAAAAGAGGTTCCATAATTTTTCCGCCAAAACGCGGAGCAAGGCTCTCAAACACATAGCCGGGGTAGCGGTCAACCGTCTGCCCCTTACCTCGGCGGCATATTTGCAAAGTGGATATATGGGCGGCCTCTCCCGTTAATATTTCGGAAAGCTCAACATTGAATTTTTGCGATATGTGGTATAGCACACTGATAGGAATGTCTTTCCCGCTCGCTTCATAGACGGTGTAAACGGACGGATCAATGCCAAGCTCTTTTGCCATATCTTCTTGCGTCATATCGAAAATCTCGCGCAGCTCACGGATACGTTCCGATATCATTTGATATTGCCGCTCCGACTGCTTATCCATATAAAACGCCTCCTGCCTCTTTTCACTGCACCATTTGGTTTAATCTTTGCAGCTACTATAAAATTTAATCGCATATATCTTTGCTTGTCAAGTAAAATTGTGGTAAAATTGTTTCACTTTGCCTCTTTTTTGAACATGAAGCCTCATGGAGGAACAATAAAACCATATGACTATCGGAAATGATACGCCCAGATTACACAGAGTAATCCCAAGATTTGAAGCGCCCATGAGAACCGGTCTCACCATGCAGCAAGCCCGTGAGCGGTTTGATAACGGGTATTCAAACCTAAAGCCGGATTCGGCAGAGCGCACGATATGCCAGATACTGAAAGCCAATATTTTCACATATCTAAACCTCGTGATCGCGATTTTAACCTTGTGCACCATGATTTTCGGTACATTCACAAACTTAGTGTTTTTACCGGTTATTATCATCAATACCGTAATAGGTATCATTCAAGAGCTTCGCTCAAAACGCGCTCTCGCGAAACTGTCATTTGTTACGGCACAAAGCGCGGCCGTTATCCGCGACGGTCAGCGTCTTGTCATTCCCGCTGACAACACCGTGCTTGATGATATTGCTATTTTTTCGGGAGACCAGCAAATTTATGCCGACGCAATTGTACTTAGCGGCGAGTGTTCGGTAAATGAAGCTCTCGTCACCGGAGAAGCCGATGAAATAACCAAGAGACCGGGAGATACGCTTCTTTCCGGGAGCTTTGTCGTTTCGGGAGAATGTATCGCGCGATTAGATAAGGTTGGCCGCGATTCCTTTGTCGCCCAGCTCACGCTCGACGCAAAGAAAACAAAAACCAAGTCAAAAATCGGCATGGTGTTCACGCTAAAAAGATATGTGCAAATCGTTGGTATA
The DNA here is from genome assembly GCA_009777235.1 of Oscillospiraceae bacterium. GTDB lineage: Bacteria > Bacillota > Clostridia > Oscillospirales > Oscillospiraceae > WRMH01. The sequence continues at coordinate 25,757 of WRMH01000004.1, read as the reverse complement.
ATCATCGTTCCGATAGGTATTACAATGTTTGTGCGGCAACTGACCTCACGGCTCAGCGACCCGGATTTTACCAATAGGATAGCGTCGCTTGGAAACGACCCACACACGGCGGCGGTCACTGAAGCAATGGATGCTACCGTGGGAGCGCTTATAGGCATGATACCCGACGGACTATATTTGCTCGTATCGGTCGCGCTCACCGTCAGCGTCCTGCACCTTGCCCGCAGGCGTACGCTTGTGCAAGACCGAGGCTGTGTGGAAACGCTTGCGAGGGTCAATGTTTTGTGCGTGGATAAAACGGGCACAATAACCGAGCCAAAAATGGAAGTGAAAAGCATTGAATTTTTGTGCGAAGATCGCTTCAATGCGGATGATATCAAAGGTATTCTTGCCGACTACGCCGGGAACATGCCGCCCGAAAATGAAACCATGCTGGCGATAAAGGGCTATATAAACGCACAGCCAAGGCGTTATGCCTCAAAAACTATGAGTTTTTCCTCAAGGCTAAAATACGGCGGCGTTACGTTTAGCGAAAATGAATCTTATCTGCTTGGCGCGCCGGAGAGAATATTGCAGTCAAAATATTATAAGTTTCAGAGCATAGTTGAAGCCCATTCCGCCCGGGGCTACCGCGTGCTGCTCTTGGCGCATTATGGCGGAAAAATAGATGAGCCGCTTGATGTAAACAGGCTCATGCCGTTGTCTTTGATATTATTGTCCAATAAAATACGGCCTGCGGCTCCGGCTACATTTTCTTTTTTCGAAAAGCAAGGCGTAAAAATCATTGTAATATCCGGCGACAATCCCATGACCGTATCGCAAATAGCCCGTGAAGCCGGTATTGCCGGAGCGGAACGGTATATTGACGCGGCCGAGCTCACGACAGACAGGCATATAAAACGGGCAGTCGGTGAATATGTCGTTTTTGGGCGTGTCACGCCCGATCAGAAAAGAAGGCTTGTGCGAGCCTTGAAAGCCGCCGGAAATACCGTTGCCATGACGGGCGACGGCATCAACGATGTGCTTGCGATGAAAGATGCCGATTGCAGTATTGCAATGGCGTCGGGCAGCGAAGTGGCAAGTCAGGTATCGGATATTGTTTTGCTCGATTCTGACTTTTCGGCGATGACCACCGTTGTAATGGAAGGCCGGCGAGTCATAAACAATCTTGAACGCAGCGCCGCCCTTTTCTTTACGAAAAATATTTTTTCTTTCCTGTTTGTGGTTGCCGCCACAATACCTCTCGGAGCATTGTTTCCGCTCCAAGCCTCACAGCTTACGCCATATAATATGCTGCTTATCGGGTTGCCGTCTTTTGTGCTCGCGATGGAAGCAAACAAAAGTCTTGTGCGCGGTAAATTTCTCGTTAACGTGTTTAAAAACGCCTTGCCTTCCGGTCTTACGAGTTTCTTGGGGCTTGTCGGCATGTACTTTTTTACTTCGGGTTGGGATATGCCTGCCGAGGAACTCTCTACCGCCAGGGCGACAATGGCTCTGATAATCATTGCGTTTGTGGGCTTTATGATGCTCTACAAAATATGCGTCCCGCTCAACGCGCTGCGCACCGCGCTTATTATTACGCTGTTTGTCGGTTTTATTATCGTGTTTGCAATCTTTTCGAATATCCCGGCTCAGATTGCCGATGACGGAACGGTCACCCGGTATGTCGTTGAGGCAATCTCCGGCGGCAGCATATTGCTGGCAATCGGCATGTGCGCTTGTACCGTACCAATATACATTGGGCTTTTGTTTGCCTTTGGCAACCGTAACTTATTTAGTAATCGCAGTCACGGAAAAAATAGATAAACCATAAGTCTCCCGCCTCTTGCGCGGGTGGTTTCGCCGAACACCGCACTTTGCTACGGGTTCGGTCATTTCGGCGAAAGCGGTATATTTTACAGCACTACTTGCGGCGCTTTTTTGAAACTGTGGTGTCGCCCCCGGCTTCGGCAAATTTGGCAAGCAGTTCTTTTTGCTCTGAGCTCAGTGAGGTGGGCACTTCGAGTGTCACGGTTACAAAATGATCGCCGCGCCCATTGCCGCGAAGATTTGGTATGCCTTTTCCCTTGAGCCTGAATGTCGTACCCGTTTGAGTACCTGATGGTATGGTGTGCCTTACTTTGCCGTCGAGCGTTGAAACTTCTATGTCGGCTCCGAGCGCTGCTTGCACAAATGAAATTTTGATATTTTGGCGTACCGATGTGCCTTCCCTGCGAAATGACTCATGCGGTCTTATAGAGACAGTTACATACAGATCGCCCGCTTCGCCGCCGTTTATACCGGAGCTTCCTTCTCCCCGCATTGAAATCGTTTGACCTTCGTCAATGCCTGCCGGTATTTTCACTCTGATAGTGCGATTGCGGCGCACCATGCCAAGACCCTTGCATTTTTCGCAAGGCTGATGGATTATTTTGCCACGCCCGCTGCATTTTGGACAAACCGACTGGCTTTGCATTACCCCAAACATTGTACGCTGCTGGGTGGTCACTGCGCCGCTGCCATTGCACTGGGAGCATTTTTCGGCTGTTGTGCCTTTTTTGCAGCCTGACCCGGTACATTCATCGCACATTTCGACACGTTGCACCGAAACGTCTTTTTCACAGCCAAACGCGGCTTCCTCAAATGTGACGGAAATACCGACATGAACACGTTCTCCTTTTCTCGGAGCATTACGGTTGCGGCTTGAGGTTGATCCGCGACCGGCGCCTCCGCCAAAAATAGAACTGAATATGTCGCCGAGATCGAAGTCCATGCCTCCGAAACCGCTAAACCCGCCTCCGAACGGACCTCCCGCCCCGGCTCCAAAGTTTGGATCAACGCCTGCGTGACCAAATTGATCGTACCGAGCCCTCTTGTCGGAATCTGACAAGATTTCATAGGCTTCGTTTATCTCTTTAAAGCGCGCTTCGGCCTTAGCGTTCCCCGGATTGACGTCCGGGTGATACTTTTTGGCGTGCTGTCGGAAAGCCTTTTTTATTTCATCATCCGAGGCGCCCTTTTTCAGTCCGAGCGCCTCATAATAATCTCTCTTTTCGTTTGCCACATTATCCTCACAAGTTTTTGATTTTAACTCACCGCGTTATCGCGAAAGACATCTCCCGCCTCTTGACGAAGCGCGGGCGGGAGATGACCTTAATACCACTAATCGTCCACTACCTCATAATCGGTGTAGTCGTCGTTTGAAGAATCTTCGCCTCCCGGCATCGGGCCTTGTGGCTCGCCGCCCTGCGGAGCGGACTGGCTATACAGTTTTTCACTGACGGCATAAAATGCCTTTTCCAGCTCTCCTACCGCATCTTTGATAGCCTGCGTATCAGTACCGCTAAGCGTGGACTTTACCTTTTCAATGGCGGCTCCAATAGTGTCCTTGTCTCCTGAATCTATCTTATCTCCCATTTCATCAAGGGTTTTTTCGCTTTGATACACCATTTGGTCGGCATGGTTTCGTGTGTCAACCTCGTCCTTGCGTTTTGCATCCTCTTCGGCATATAGCTCGGCTTCCTTAACGGCTTTCTCAATGTCTTCCTTAGAGAGGTTTGCCGAAGCCGTGATCGTGATGTTCTGCTCTCTGCCGGTGCCAAGGTCTTTTGCCGAAACATTAACTATGCCATTTGCGTCAATATCGAATGTGACCTCGATTTGCGGTATGCCGCGGCGAGCCGGAGCAATACCGTCGAGGTGGAAACGCCCGAGAGATTTGTTATGCTGCGCCATATCACGCTCGCCTTGCAGTACATGTACTTCCACCGATGTTTGGTTGTCGGCTGCCGTGGAGAAGATTTGGCTTTTCTTGGTGGGAATGGTCGTGTTGCGCTCGATAAGCCTTGTGCATACGGCTCCCATTGTTTCGATACCGAGCGAGAGGGGCGTAACATCGAGAAGGAGGATTCCTTCCACGTCGCCGCCAAGCACTCCGCCTTGAATCGCGGCACCCGCCGCAACACATTCATCGGGGTTGATGCCGCGGAACGGGTCTTTTCCTGTGATTTTTTTGACCGCGTCCTGTACGGCGGGGATACGCGTCGAACCGCCGACGAGAAGCACTTTTGACAGTTGATTTGCGCTGACGCCGGAGTCTTCGATGGCGCGTTTTACCGGGGTCATGGTTTTTTCGACAAGATCAGCCGTCAGCTCATTAAACTTGGCTCTTGTCAGCGTGTAGTCAAGGTGTTTCGGGCCTGTGGCATCCGCCGTGATGTACGGAAGGTTGATCGCCGCGGTGGTCATGCCCGAGAGATCGGTCTTTGCTTTTTCGGCGGCTTCGCGCAGGCGTTGGACAGCGATTTTGTCTGTTGATAAATCCACGCCGCTGTCCTTTTTAAACTCCGCGAGAAGGTAATCCATGATCGCATTGTCAAAGTCATCACCGCCGAGACGATTGTTTCCGGCAGTAGCAAGCACCTCAATAACGCCGTCGCCGATTTCGAGAATTGAGACGTCAAATGTGCCGCCGCCAAGGTCATAGACCATGATTTTCTGATCTTGTTCCTTGTCAAGCCCATATGCGAGAGCCGCAGCCGTGGGCTCGTTGATGATGCGTTTTACTTCAAGCCCCGCTATTTTGCCCGCGTCTTTGGTGGCCTGACGCTGAGAGTCGGTAAAATATGCCGGTACAGTGATTACCGCTTCGGTTACTTTTGTTCCAAGGTAAGCCTCGGCGTCACTTTTGAGTTTTTGCAATATCATTGCGGATATCTCTTGCGGCGTGTACTGTTTGTCGCCGATTGCCGCCTTGTACGAACTGCCCATTTCGCGCTTGATTGATGTGATCGTGCGATCGGGGTTTGTGATGGCTTGACGCTTGGCGACATGCCCTATCATGCGCTCGCCTTCCGGCGAAAATGCCACAACCGACGGCGTGGTGCGGTTGCCTTCTGCACTTGCTATAATGACGGGTTCTCCGCCTTCAATAACAGCAACGCATGAGTTTGTTGTTCCTAAGTCAATTCCTATGATTTTTCCCATTGTTCTATTCCTCCTGTAAAAATTTCGCCTTTCCGGTTGCTATATAGTTGAATTTTAAGTATATGCAAGCGGACTATGTTTGTTTTACTCTTTATATGTTATATGCTTAGGGTGACGCGGGGTTAATTTGCTACCACCACCGTAGAAAAACGTATAACCCGCTCTCCCAATATAAATCCTTTTTGATATTCTTCCGCGATTATGCCCTCGCCGAGTTCCGGATTTTCAATTTTCATGACCGCGTTATGCAGATTTGGATCAAATTGCTCCCCAACCGCAGGTATGTGTTTTACGCCCAAAATCGAAAACGTCTCTTCAAGCTGCGTCATTATCATCTCTACGCCTTTGTAATACGCAAGGTCTGTGCAATCCATCTTTAATGCGCGGTCTACATTATCATATATGGGAAGCAACTTTGATATGACGTCCGCACGGGCGTCGCTGTATATTGACTCTCTTTGTTTTGCGCTGCGTTTGCGAAAATTTTCATACTCCGCGGCAAGGCGCAGATACTTGTCCTTGTCAATAATCAAACCGTCTGTTTCTTCGCTTTTTTGCGCGTCACAGCAGCTATCTTTGCATTCGCACCCGTTCTTATCGCCGCCGCAATTATCGGGGTTTTGCGCTGTACCGCAATCGCCGGCAGAGCTTTCCAAATCATTTGCCTCTTTGCCTTGCGAGGTATCTATTTTCCCTTTTGCCGCTTTCTGTGCGTCTTGCGTGGGTTTAGTCTTCGCCAAAATCATCATCTCCTACGTTGTTTTTCGTGTGTCCTGCGTGGATATGCTCCTTGTTAAAATCTTCATCTCTTGGTTTGTCGGCATTTGCGTATAATCCGGCATGGTATGCTCCCGCGCCTGACAGTAACAGGCTTAATCCTTGAGCAATGTATGAAAGGTGGGACGCGATTTTTGAGTAATCCATTCTTGTCGGACCGATTATGCCTATGAGCCCTTGCGTATCTCCGCCCGCATCATATTTAACCGCGACAACGCTTGAATCTTTTAATTCATTTGCGAGGTTTTCCGAGCCTATGGTGATTTTTACCTCGCCTGTTTCAAGAGGAGCCGGCAGTTTTTTCAGCTCGTTGGTGTCAGAGAGATAACGGATGATCTGCTGCGCCTTTCTGACATCCTTGTACTCAGGATGGTCGAGCAGGTTTACCGCTCCCGAGACCCGGGCTCCCAACGCTTTTACCTCAACCAGCAATTCGATTACGAATCCGGCGATTATGGCAACTATGCCACCCGTATCGCCGACCGCCCGCTCGGTAGCGTTAATCAGAGACGCCGTTATTTTGTTTTCCGGTATGCCTGTGAAGCTCGCGTTAAATATCGCTGAAAGTTTTGGCAGTATCGCCGGATTATATGGAGTTGTAAGATGAACCAATTTATTCTTGACGGTGTCATTATTTAAGAGCGCAACTATGATGAATGTATATGAGTCCACGTTGATAAAATCAAACCTTGCGATGCTCATCATTCCGGTCACGCCCGCCATTGCATATGCGGGGTATTTGGTGAGCCGTGATGTGAGATGCCCTACTTCATCAAGCATGTACGGACGCGTTATGAGCTTGCCGTCAAGGGCGTTGTTTACGACGATTGCGTCGTCGTTTGATATGCTTTGGTTTCGCATCAGCTCATTGACGTATACACGGTAGCCCGGTGAGGTGGGGATTCTGCCCGCTGAAGTGTGAGGTTGCTCAAGCAGTCCCATGGATTCAAGCTCTGACATTTCGCTGCGCACGGTAGCCGATGATAGCGCAGAGCCGAGAGCTTCAACAACAGCCTTTGACCCGACGGGTTCCGCTGTCTTGACATATAGCTCGACAACGGCAGATAATATGCCTTTTTTCCGCTCGCTGAGATTCATTGTAACCTCGCCCGATAAGACTCGCCGTACCCCATCTCCGTTGCCCTTATGACAGGATAAAGCGCAATCTTACCATCGTCTTAGCACTCGACGCTCGAGAGTGCTAAACATAGAATACCACTCTTGCTCATGCTTGTCAAGCATAAAAATTTTTATGCTGTGCCGTGATTTTTGCGGTAACTTTTTCGGCGGCAAAACATAATCAGGTGGCAAAAATAAAGACCCAAAAGGTACACCTTTTGGAACGCTGTTGAGCTTTGGTGATTTTATCACATAACTTAAGCAAAATGCAACAAAATTTTTGTCAATTTTACGTTTTTTTGTGCGAAAGTCTTATTATTTCAATGAAAACAGCCCAGTCTCAAAAGGTGTACCTTTTGAGACTACCCAAAGTGCTATGTTTTGATGATTGGATAGAATATGCGGCTGAAATTTCGTAAAAATATGCTATTGAGCATAGCCATATAATGCGCCAAAGAGGTTAAAATGTCTAAGAGTGTAAGTAATGAGCGTAACATATTATGTGATGATTATTCAGTTGTCGGAGCAGGGCAAAAAAGGAGCTGGGCCGCGAAAATTGATAAACAGCTTATAAGGCAAGTTCTTTTATATGCAGTTATCGGCGGCACAAGCGCGCTCCTTGATTTTATCTTATTCACTTTATTTTATAAACAATTCGGGATAAATGAATATCTTGCAAACGGTATCAGCATTCACGCCGGAATCGCAATGAGTTTTATTTTAAATCGAAAATTTAATTTCAAGAAAAACGATAGGATTCTGTTCCGCTCAATATCTTTTTACTTGACCGGACTTTTTGGGCTTGCGTTATCACAAGGCATACTTTGGCTCGGCACAATCATGTTATTGCCGGTCATTACAGTAAAATTGATTTCAATATTCATTGTGGCGGCAATCCAATTTGTCGTCAATAAAATAATAACATTTGGCAAATGAAATGGGTGTAATTTATGGACAAATTATACATAATAATCCCCGCGTATAACGAAGAAGAAAATATAGAAACAGTCGCGCGCGAATGGCATGAGGTTGCCCGAAAAGCAAATGAGCAAAGCCGTATCGCGATCATTGACGACGGCAGCTGTGACAGCACATACGCAAAGCTTCAACAATTGCAAAAGGAATTGCCGCAGTTAGAAGCAATCACAAAACCAAATGGTGGACATGGGTCTACCATTTTATACGGATACCGTCACGCGCTTGAAAACGGAGCGGACTATATTTTCCAAACGGATTCTGACGGACAGACGGATGCTGATGAATTTTGGCAGTTTTGGGAATTGCGCGAACAATACGACGCTCTAATAGGTCATCGCAAAAACCGCAAAGACGGAATAAGTAGAATTTTTGTAGCCAAAACATTAAAAGTAACATTGCTTATATGTTTTGGACTTTGGACCGAAGATGCTAATACGCCTTTTCGGCTGATGAATCGTGATACATTGGAAAATTTACTCCCCCGGATTCCTAAGGATTATAACTTAGCAAATGTGCTTTTGACCGTTTTGATGGAAAAAGCAAAAGTAAAAATCCATTATTTGAAGATAACTTTCAGACCACGGCAAGGCGGTGTAAATTATATCAATATGAAGCGTATTTTCAAAATTGGCAAAAAAGCCGCCCGAGATTTTATTTCTTTAAGAAAGGCAGTAAAAAATGATTTCAAAATCAAAATTTAATTTTTATCCCGCGTTATTAGGCATTATGCCTCTACTGATTAGCTTATGCAGCCCTTTGCATCCGTTTGCAAAGAACACGCCCGCCGAAGATTCTTCTGTTTTTCTTCTTATCGGAAAATCTATGTCACAAAGCATTATGCCATATAGGGATTTATTTGACCATAAAGGGCCTTTGCTGTATGTTATAAATTGGCTGGGGATGTTAATAGGTTTTACGGGTGTTTGGCTGATTGAGCTTGCGTGTATATTTATAGCGGTATTATTTTGCTATAAAACCGCAAGAAGATTTTTTGACAAAGCCTCTTCTTTTTTGGGGACAGTAGCCACGTTTATTGCGTTATTCTCATGGTTTGAGGGAGGCAACTTGACTGAGAGCTACGCGCTTCCACTGTTTTTTGGTGCCCTTTATTGCCTGACGGGATATTTTGTTCAAAATTTCGAATTAAAGCATAAGCAGATTTTAATATCAGGGCTTTGTATGGGCGGCGTATTGATGCTCAGGCCGAATATGATCGGGCTTTGGATTGGCTTTTGCGCGGTAATATTTATACATTCGTTAATAATTCGCAAATTTAAACTTGCATTTTCGTATATTTTATTTTTCATAGTCGGAATATTGGCATCTGTATTACCGTTTATTATTTGGTTGGGTGCAAAAGGTTTATTAAACGATTTTTACCGTTGTTATATTCAATTTAATTTTGAATATGTGCATGTTCCTTTAATGGCAGTTATTGAAAGTATGCGCAATGGCCTAAAATATCCAATAGTGCCGATTGTAGCCGCAATTCTAATTGCGCTGCTTTTCAAAAAAGATAATCGGAAAAATCACGATTTCGTTTTAATACTGTCAATGATTGCTGCATTTTGCGCAACAGCTTTATTGACGTCTCTCAGCGGATTTAGCTTTCCGCATTATTATATGGCATATCTTCCCTGTTTGCTTTTGCCAGTAGCGTGGATGATACAAAAAGTTATAAACCATGTCAAAATCAAACCCATAATTATTTGGATAATAATTTGCCTTGTCCTTAATGGATCACTCAGTATTGGGAAAGGTATGATAGAGCTCACGTTGAAAACGGACGCTGACCGTAATGTTTTAGCCTCATTTATTAAAGAAAATACTGCACAAGATGAACCGATATTATATATTGGATTAAATTGCTACATATATCTTCAGTCTGACCGTGCTCCTGCGGGTTATTATCCGTACTATGCTCCAGAGTCAATGAATTATCCTGCTGTTATTGATAGCTACATTGATGAAATTGCATTAAAAAACCCGCGTCTAATCGCTTATGGAAACAAGTGGTTACCAGAAAAATTTCGCGATTACATAAATGACAATTATACCGTTGTTTTTGAAAATAGATATGGACGAATTTTAACAAAATCATAAAGCCCCACCCCGGCGAGTACGGGTTTTGCATCTGCCCGGTTGACATAACACTCCATTTTTATAACAAGGAATGTAGCAATTGCAATAGTTTGAGGAATTGTTTCATTTTAAAACATTTCCTCCCCGCGACTGTTTGAGCGCGGGGAAATATCCACCAATTTTACCACCCACAAGCACACACAAACAACACACGCTAAAAACAGCGTGTGTTGCTTAATATTTTATTGATATTGCAAATTATTGACCGGGCGGGGGAGGCGGTGTATATCCCGGCGGCGGGGGAGGAGGCGGGGCGGGCTGCTGCGGCGGATAGCCCTGCGGAGGAGGCGCGTAGCCTTGCGGCGGAGGAGGCGGCCCGTATCCGTATCCCTGAGGCGGTGGAGGGGGGCCGTATTTGGGCGGAGGCGGCGCATATCTAATGCCGAGCTTCTTTGCCGTCTGCATACACATAAACGCGAGTGCCCCCGAAACAACATACAAAAAGTATGAAAAATAGTACCAGAAAGAGAAATCGAGGGAAGCACCCACACTCGAGAGAGACATTCCTTCGGTCTCTCCTGATATCTTGCTGTTTACTAAAACGGCGAAGATGATCAAATTAAGCACTCCCAAGCCGGACAGCACGGTGCCTGCAGCAAACAGCTTTCCGTGAAGAAAAGAAAGTTTACTTTTAAATTGATAAGCAATAAATAATGCGGCAGGAATTAAAAACAGTAAAATAGCGAGAAAATTTCCGTCAATTTTTTCAGGCTCTCCATAGCCATATGGCGAGGAAATTGATGCGCCAATCGTAGAATTTAATCCACTAAAGGATAAAAGCGTCATGCCCGAGCAGCTTACCGAAAACATCGGTAAAAAGAAGAAAACGCACAGCACAACAGCGGCAATTCTGACGATCAGCGAAATCTTAACCTTCGTCTTGCCTTGTATTATGAGTGCTGCATTATCTTCTTCGGCTACGTCAAAGTCAACCGCTTTTACGGCAGGGCCGTATTGATAGGGCGGATAACCGGGCGGGGGCGCGGGTGGCTGATAACCTTGCTGTGGCGGATAAGCGGGTTGCTGCGGTGGCTGATAGCCCTGCGGTGGCGGCGGTGCGTAGCCTTGCGGCTGTAGGGGGGGTGCGGGTGGCTGCGCCACGACGGTCTCGCAAGCACCGCACGGTGCCGAACCATCAGGCTTTTGAGCGCCGCACTTTGCACAAAATGCCATTTTCTGTCCTCCTATTTTTTATAAAAATATATTTGCCTAAATAAAGATAACACAGACAGCTGCCCTCTGTCAAGTTCTATATTTTAGTTATCTATTCAGAGAGTGTGCTGCTTAGAGCTTTGACCTACGTAAAAAGTGACTGTATGGCTCATAGCGGGGTCTTCGCAAACTCGCAAAGTAAATTTCATTTTCAAAATCGAATTTCGTTAGCTTTGTCAATGAAATTTACTTCGCTCAAACAGTGCTCGACCTTATCCGCTATTTCGCCTACAGTCTCTAATTTACTCCGCTAAAAAGCTCTAAGCAGCACACTCTCTGAATGGCGCATCTATGCGCCTTTCGTCCCTGCGCAGGGATAAGAGGCAGCCTTTCGAGCAAAAGAGTCTGGGCAGTCATCGGAAAAATTTGTGTTGTAATATGTAAAAAGTAGTAGTATAATCAGGCAACCTCCAAAAACCAGAAACGAGCAAGATACCAAGTGATTTTTTGCCTACCTGCCGGCAGGCAGGTTGTACAAGGCAAATTTACGCAGGAATAATTGCTTTCTTTCAAGGAAATTTAACGAAGTATGGCGAAAAAACGCAGATAGATTGCCGTGATAGTTTTTTGGGAGGTTGCCTTTAATCAACCCCATGCCCCATGCCATAAGGAGAGCAATGAGCTTAGACGTTTTTGGTAAATATTTAGCAAGCAGTGACCGCCCTCATCTTGTGGGAATTGGAGGCGTTTCGATGTCTCCGCTTGCGGCGATTTTGCATGACATGAAAAAAACGGTCACGGGTTCAGACATAAGCGAGAATCCCGCGATAAAAGAGCTTCGTGAGAGAGGCATAAAAATAGAAATAGGCCACAGCGCCGAAAACATATCCGGCGCGGGTTATATTATACGCACGGCAGCCGCCCGCGAAGACAATATTGAAATAATGGCGGCACGGGAGCAAAACATACCGGTATTTGAGCGCGCCGAAGCGTGGGGCTATATAATGCGCCGGTATAGGGAAGCAATATGTATATCAGGAGTACACGGAAAAACAACCACAACGTCTATGACATCGCACATTTTGCTCCATGCGGGTGTTGACCCGACAATCATGATCGGAGGGACTCTCCCCGTCATTAAATCAGGATGTCACATAGGCAAGGGGGACATTATAGTCTTAGAGTCTTGCGAATACTACAACTCTTTCCATAATTTCCGCCCAACCACAGCGGTAATATTAAATATAGACGCAGACCATCTTGATTTCTTTGGGGATTTGGATGGTCTGAAATGTTCTTTCAGAAAGTTTGCGTCCTTAGTGCCCGAAAGCGGCAGAGTAATATGTAACGGCGACGACGAAAACACCATGTCCGCGCTAAACGGGCTAAATCGCGGACTTATAACCTTTGGATTTGGCGAAAATGCGCGTATCACGGATATTCCCGTAAACATACGCGGCACCAACTTGGAGCTTGCGGGACAAAACCCGAGCATGACTGTAACAAGAGACGGAAAAGATATTTGCAAGATTAGGCTGCAAATTCCGGGTATGCATAATCTCACAAATGCGCTTGCGGCGGCCGCAGTGTGCCTTAACATCGGAATTTCGCCAAAAATAATCGAAGAAGGTCTTTTAAGCTATTCGGGAGTTGCAAGAAGATTTGACTATAAAGGCAGCTATAATGGCGCCGGAGTTTATGACGACTACGCGCACCACCCGCGCGAGCTTGGCGCGCTCCTGGATGCCATCTCCACCATTGATACATATAAGCGGATCATACTTGCCTTTCAACCGCACACGTATTCACGCACAAAAGCGCTGTTTAGCGAATTTGCCGCAGTGCTCAAACGGGCCGACATTGTTTTCCTCGCGGAAATCTACGCCGCCCGCGAAACAAACACGGTCGGCATAACATCAACAGACCTTGCCGCGGCAGTGCCCGGCGCCCGCTGTATTTCGGATTTTTCCAAGCTCACCGATGAGATTGCGGCTATCGCGCGGGAAGGCGACATCATACTTACGGTTGGCGCGGGCGATATTTACAAAGTAGGCGTCGAGCTCGTAGGAAGAGCGGACTGATTAGGCTGATTAAGAGGAAACATTTACATGAAAATCAACGCGCCATGGTTAAAATCATATGGTGATGTACCGAGCACTCTGGATTATCCCGATTGCTCGATGGTTCGCATGGTTTTCAAGGCGGCGGAGGAACATCCCAAAATACCGGCATATGAGTTTTTTGGCGTAAAGAAAACCTACCGCGAATTTACGGACGAGATAAAGCTCTGCGCTTACGGCCTTCTTGCCTCCGGTATAAAAAGAGGCGAGCGGGTCACTATATGTATGCCAAACACGCCGCAAGCGGTGATCATGTTTTATGCGCTAAACCTTATGGGCGCGGTTTCAAACATGGTACACCCCTTATCGGCGGAAACGGAGCTGATTGGCTATATCAACGATAGCCATAGCGTTGCGGTTCTCACGCTCGATCAATTTAGCGATAAGCTGCTGGGAATACTGCCGCAAACAAAAGCGCGTTTTCTGATATTGACCGGTGCGGACAACGCTCTTTCGGGCATCAAAAAGATTGCGTATAGGCTGACAAAAGGCAGAAAAATACCGCGTTATCCGACCAGAGGCAATGTGCTGCGCTATGAAGATATGCTAAAGAGCGGACACAAACGCACCGGCGACTACGACGCCGGCAAACGGGGCGGTGATGTTGCCACCATACTTTACTCGGGAGGGACATCGGGAAAAACAAAGGGCGTTTTGCTGACAAATCTCAACATCAATGCCTTGGCACTGCAAACAAAGGCGGCAAGCGAATGTGTTGCGCCAAATACGAGAATGCTTGCGATAATGCCGATATTTCACGGGTTTGGACTTGGCGTATGTATTCATACGGCATTGATTTCCGGTGGAACGGCGGTATTAGTGCCGCAATTTTCGATAAAATCATACGCAAAGCTGCTGAAAAAGAGCAAACCGCATTATATAGCGGGAGTACCGACCCTATATGAAGCAATGCTAAGGCTCAAGGGGATAGACAGACTTGATTTGTCGCAGCTTCGCGGCGTGTTTTCGGGAGGGGATTCGCTGACGGTGGAGCTAAAACGCAAGGTTGACGCATTTTTGCGCGAGCACGGCTCTACAGAGCAAGTGCGCGAGGGCTACGGGCTCACGGAATGTGTCACGGCAAGCTGCCTGACTCCGCGCAGATTTCACAAGGAAGGCAGCATAGGCATACCTTATCCTGATATGTACTATAAAATCGTGAGTCAAGACTCGAGAGAAGAGCTGCCATATGGTCAGGAGGGCGAGATAGTGATCTCGGGGCCTACGGTGATGGGCAGGTACGACAATAACGACGAGGAAACAAACGAGGCGTTACAGACCCACGCCGACGGGCGTGTATGGCTGCATACGGGCGACCTTGGCATAATGGACGAAGAGGGCTTTATATATTTTCGCCAGCGGATCAAACGGATGATTATTTCGGCGGGATATAATATTTACCCGACACAGCTTGAAAATGCCATAGAAGCGCATGAGGATGTGCTGATAAGCTGCGTCATCGGAGTATCTGACGAATACAAAAAGCAAAAAGTAAAAGCGTTTATTACGCTGCGCGACGGCGCGGAAGCGACAGATGAAATCAAAGCGTCTATATTAGAGCACTGCAAACGTAACATTGCAAAGTACGCGATGCCAAGCGAAATCGTGTATCGCAAGGAGCTTCCGCGAACATTGGTAGGAAAAGTCGCATATATTGAACTGGAAAAAGAAGAATTGCAAAAAAGGGGTGTATAAAATATGTTTGAGAAAAATGATGTAAGGACGCGCTTTGCGCCAAGCCCGACCGGGTATATGCATATCGGCAATTTGCGTACTGCCCTTTATGCGTACTTGATCGCGAAAAAGAACAAAGGGACGTTCATTTTGCGCATAGAAGATACGGACAGAGCGAGGCTCGTAGAGGGCGCGACGGAAATTATCATCAAAACACTAAAAAACGCAGGGCTCGTTTATGACGAAGGTCCCGATGTGGGAGGTCCGGTCGGACCATATGTGCAAAGCGAGCGTAAGGAAATATACGGGCGTCACGCAAAAGAGCTTTGCGCCTCCGGCGCCGCATACTATTGTTTTTGCGCGAGCGATGAAGCCGGATTAGAAACCAACTCGCAAAATACGGACGACCCGTGCCGCGGCTTGCCGTATGAAGAGTCAAAGCGGCGAGCGGATGCGGGAGAGCCTTTTGCGGTGCGCATGAAAGCTCCAAAAGAGGGAGAGACAACGGTTGTTGACATGGTTTTTGGCGAGGTCACGACGCCAAATAAAATTCTCGACGATATGGTATTATTGAAGCGTGACGGTATGCCGACATATAATTTCGCGAATGTTATAGATGACCACCTGATGGGGATAACGCATGTGCTGCGGGGGAGCGAATATATCAGCAGCGCGCCCAAGTACAATCTATTATATGAGGCGTTCGGGTGGGAAATACCGGAATATATCACGGTGTCAATGATAAATCGCGACGCGCATAACAAACTGTCCAAACGGCACGGCGATCCGACATACAATGATTTGCTTGAGCAAGGATATTTGCCCGAAGCCGTGCTCAATTTTGTCGCGCTTCTTGGGTGGAGCCCCGGCGGGGAGCGTGAGATTTTTACGCTCGACGAGCTTGTCCAAATCTTTGATGTGAGCGGGATTTCAAAGTCTCCGGCTGTTTTTGATATTGAAAAGCTCAAGCATTTTAACGGCGAGTACATACGAAAAATGCCGCCGGAGGAGTTTGCGAAACTCGCCGGGCCGTATATCCGCAAAGCGGTAAAAAATGAGCATATTTCTGTCGGCGCGATTGCGGCGCTTTTACAGCCGCGCCTTGAAAAATTGTCCGACATTCCCGGTAAAATCGGCTTTTTTGATACGTTGCGCGAGTATGATACCGCGCTGTTTGAGCATCAAAAATCAAAAGTGGATAAGACGATTGCCCTTGAGATGTTAAAGGCGGCAAAAAACGAATTTGAGACGCTTACGGCTTCGGGTTTGCGCGAGGCGCGGGCAGACGGCTTGCAAGTTGAAGCGGGCGGCGGACAAACGCGAGCTGGCGGCTCGCAAAGAGAGATACTATGGACAAATGAGGCCATTTACGGTATACTGACGTCGCTGGCGGAAAAACTCGGCGTCAAAAACGCCGCGCTGATGTGGCCTGTTCGCATAGCTGTCAGCGGAGTGGCGGTTACTCCGGGCGGCGCCGTGGAGATATGCCATATATTGGGTCGCGAGGAAACGCTAAGGCGGATTGAAATTGGTATAAAAGCCCTGCAAGCAGACCAAAAGGCACAGGAAACATAAGTGTACTTCTAAAAACCTTTAATCAATCCTCATAGATATAGAAAACGCATATAGAAAATACAAAAAGCGACGCAGCAAACCCCCGCCGCACAAGAAAACACGGAGAAATAAGAAAATGAAAAATATTTATAAAAACTCATTTATGGCACTCACGCTTATTTGCGCGGTCGCCCTCATCATTTTCTTTGTACAGCTCATAATCTTAAATGTCGGAGTAGAGCCAAGGGAATTTAACTCCGTGATATCGGAAAGCACGCCGACTCCCGGAGTGCCGGAAAATGACGATTTGGGTAACAATATCGGTCAAACCGACGACGGAACGTCCGGCGGACTAAACGGCGAAAATCAAAATAACCGCCCGGCGCCGCAGGGCGAGCAATATGACATCATACTGTCCGATAGTCCGAGAATGAATTTGATAATATACGCGGAGGAATCATTGTTTGAGTTTGTCGAAAACGATTTAAGCTGGAGCTTCTTGCTTAGCGGTACAGGCAACGCCAAACTTGACATAGCCTTTGCCCTTTTGCCGCCGCAGGGTGTGGCAAGCGAGGCCGAGATATTCTTAAACAACCGCTCCGGCGGAAACGGCGCCGAATACAAAGGGCTATTGCAATCAATGCACACAGTGCCCATAGCCTGCTATCATGTAAGCGACGACAGCGGCTCTGTCATATATGAAGCGTGGTTTCACCCTCTTGACGGCAGCGACATATCCGTTGCGTTTATTATCAGTTATTCAACCAATGACCAAAGAGACACCCTCTACGCGTTGCTCAGTACAATGGAGATAGAATCCTGATGTCTACCCGATAAATTATAAAACTTCACTTAATAAGCGGCGGTCATAGAAATCATTCCGAGAGCGGAGCATGGACGCGGAGCGTCCGAATCGTCTGCGCAAGGATGACGCAGTGATTCGGGGAGGAATGATTTTATGACCGCCCCTATGACCGCCGCTTAATGATAAAGTTAATACACTGCTTGTGAAGTAATGCTCATTTTGCGGGGTGGTACTTATTTTCGTACTCACGGCGCGTCATATGGCTTTCAAAAACCAATGTAATAGCACCGGGACCGACATGGGAGCCTATCACCGGCCCGAGCGTAATAAGTTCAACATTATTTACCCACACTGCCGCTTTTACCATTTCGGCGAGCGTGAGGGCATCTTTCTCACTGTCGGAATGTGAAATATAAACGGTGTCAACAGCGGCGTTGGAGTCAAGCCCCTGCGTCAATTGAGTGACGAGCTGCTTTAAAGCCGCCTCGCGGCCGCGGGCTTTGCCCTTTAGCGCGAGACTGCCGTCAGGCTGTATGCTAAGTATTGGTTTTATTCCTATGATAGAGCCGCCAATCGCGGACAGCTTGCTCAAGCGCCCTCCCCTATGCAGAAACATCAAATCATCCACGGTAAAAAAGCCCAAGATTTGATGTTTTTTCTCTTCTAAAATCGCCGCCGTTTCTTCCGCAGACAGCCCCTCGCTGCGTTTTTGCACGGCCAGCTTGACCAATACCGCGTTTATAGTGGTGGCGCATATACCGTCAACAGGGTATATATTGCAGTCTGGATATAATGCGTTTACATCGTCGAGCGCGATCAATGAGCTTTGATATGTGGCCGATAACGCTCCGCTCAAAATTATATATAACGCATCCTCTCCCCGCTCTGCGTATTTTACAAAGGACTCGGTAAAGGTGTCGGGGTTGATTTGAGATGTTTTGGAAGTACCCCCGTTTCTAAGGGCATCATAAAAGTCTTTATCGGAGACCTCTTGCCAGTAGCCCATACTGTGGACTGTACCGTTTAGCGTAAACGGTACGGGCAGCACTTCAATATCGTTTTCTTCCAAGTATTCGCGGGGTAAATCGCAGCTTGTGTCGGTAATAATGCTAAATGTCTTTGTCATGCGAGTTCTCCTTTTGCCTTTTGAGCTTACGTGTTTTATATTTGCTTCGGTCGCCGTGCTTTTAGTTGTCAGCAGCTTAACAAGCCCTGCCGCATAACGTCCGCCGCTTTCGCTGATAGAATAGTATGTCCATTTTTTTGCCTTGCGGGCGGTCACGACTCCGCTCTCTACGAGGATTTTCATATGATGTGAAAGCGTGGACTGCCCAATCTTGATTTTTTCCTGCAATTCGGTGGCAGTCATTTCGTCGCCTTGCAAGAAATCCAAAATCTTTAGCCGCGTGATATCGGAAAACGCCATGAACACTCTTGCGTTATCGTGGTATCTTGCCAATGCTCTACCTCATATCGAAAAATTTTGATATGACTTTACTGCATAGCTCGCCAAAAGTCAAGAAAAATATTTCCCGGTGTGTTTTTAATATTGCACAGTTGTTGGCAGAATATTTTCTCGAGTTTGACAAGCGCAAAATTATATGTTAGAATGTCGCGACGATACAAAAACATCTCAACGCAGAAACATCTCAACGCCATGCGCTTAGTTTCGGGACAAAGAATCTTTTCCGCCTGATACTCAGCCATCGGAAACACTAAAGGGTCACATCTATGGCACAGGCAGCACCGCCAGCTTGACGGCAAGCCATGCACAAGACGAGGCTCGACGAAAAGAAAGGTTTATTTTATCATGATTACAAGACAGCAAAAAGACGCGGTCATAGAAAGCAACCGCACGCATGAGACAGACACCGGCTCTCCCGAAGTCCAAATCGCAATACTCACCGAACGCATAAAACAGCTCACGGAGCACCTCAAGGTACACAAAAAAGACAAGCACAGCGAACTTGGTCTATTAAAAATGGTCGGACGCCGCCGCAATCTCCTTGACTACTTGGCAAATAAGGACATCGAACGCTACAGAGCCTGTATTACAAAGCTGGGTATCAGAAAATAACGTATTTTATCAAGGCCGGACTGAAAGGTTCAGTTCGGTTTTGTTATTATTGAAAGTCAAATTAAAGATTTGACTTTGCCAAACCAAAGGTTTGGCTTGACTTGATAAGCCTCAGACGGAAAGCCATTTTAAACGGTTTGGCCGGAAATATTCGGGCTTACGGATGGTACGAAGAGAAAGAAGGAAAGGTTACATGATTATCAAAAAAAGAGAGTTCCCAAACACTAAGGCGTACAGCATGGAGCTTGCCGGGCGTAAACTTACGCTTGAAACGGGCAAACTTGCAGAGCTGGCAAACGCGTCAATACTGGTACGCTATGGCGAAACAGTAGTCCTTGTAGCGGTAACAGCAGCCCCGCGTCCGCGAGACGGCGTAGACTTTTTCCCGCTGTCGGTGGATTTTGAAGAAAAGTTATATGCTGTGGGCAGAATACCGGGTGGTTATCTGCGGCGTGAAGGCAGACCGGCGGAACGCGCGGTACTCGCGGGACGCATGATAGACAGGCCAATGCGTCCGCTGTTTCCCGACGATCTGCGAAACGACGTCGCGATCACCTGTACGATTCTGGCGGTTGACCACGACTGCTCGCCCGAAATTGCGGCTATGATTGGCGCGTCCGCCGCCGTTTCGATTTCCGACATTCCGTTTGCCGGACCGATAAGCGGAGTCGGGCTCGGCCTCATTGACGGGGAGTTTATCATCAACCCGACGGCAGCCCAGCGCGAAATAACAAAAATGTATTGCACCATCGCGTGCACGGCGGAAAAAGTCGTCATGATCGAAGCCGCAGGCAAGGAAATCTCCGAAGATGTGATGCTCGAAGGCATAAAAGCGGCGCATGAGGCTAACCGCTCCGTCATCGCGCTTATAAATCAAATGGTCGCCGAAATCGGCAAGCCAAAATTTGAATATGCAAAAGCGGCGTTCAACGAGGAGCTTTTCGCGAAAATCGTCGAAAAATACTACGGCGATGTGCAATATGCACTTGATACGGATGACAAGAACATACGTGAAGAACGCTACAACGCGGTAACGGCTCGCATGATAGAGGAATATGAGGTCAACTATCCCGAGATCACGGCACAGCTTGAAGAAATAACGTACAAACTTCAAAAAAAGGTCGTCAAAAACTGGCTTTTGCAGGGCAAGCGCGTTGACGGAAGAGCAATGAATGAAATCCGCCCGCTCGCGTCCGAAGTCGGCTTGCTTCCGCAGGTGCACGGGTCGGGATTATTTACGCGGGGTCAAACGCAAGTGCTGTCGGTTGTGACGCTCGGCACGGTTTCCAACGTGCAAAAGCTCGACACGATATACGAAGAAGAAACAAAACGCTATATGCATCATTATAATTTCCCGTCGTTTTCCGTTGGCGAAGCGCGCGGCGCACGCAGCACATCCCGACGCGAGCAAGGTCACGGGGCTCTCGCCGAAAAAGCCCTCGAGCCGGTGCTGCCGAGCATTGATGAGTTTCCCTACGCAATCCGTGTCGTGTCCGAAGTGCTATCGTCAAACGGCTCTACGTCGCAAGGCGCGATATGCGGCTCCACGCTGGCCTTGATGGATGCCGGCGTACCGATAAAAGCGCCGGTTGCGGGTATATCCTGCGGCTTGATCTCCGACGGCGACAGTTGGACGACATTTATAGATATTCAAGGCGTTGAAGATTTTCACGGCGAAATGGACTTCAAGGTCGGTGGCACAAAAAAAGGTATCACCGCTATCCAAATGGATCTGAAAAATGACGGACTTACGATGGACATAATCAAGTCGGCATTTGAAATGTGCCGTGAAGCGCGTATTCAAATTTTAGACGAAGTGATGCTGCCCGCAATATCCGCCCCGCGCAGCGAGCTTGCACCGACCGCGCCAAAGATGATTATGATGAAAATCAACCCGGATAAAATCCGCGAAGTCATTGGCAGCGGCGGCAAGGTCATTCAGAAGATTTGCGCAGACACGGGAGCAAAGGTTGACATCGAAGACGACGGCAGCATATTTATCGCTTCCGCGGATATCGAAGCGTGCCGTGCCGCAAAGAAAATGATAGACGACATTATTTTTGTGCCGGAAATCGGCAAAATCTACTACGGCAAGGTTGTGCGCGTCATTGCGATTGGAGCGTTTGTGGAGCTTGTGCCCGGAAAAGACGGAATGGTGCACATCTCAAAGCTCGAAAACCGCCGCGTTGAGAAAGTGGAGGACGTGCTCAATGAGGGTGACATGACTTATGTCAAGGTCATGGAAATTGACGACCGCGGGCGTATCAATCTCTCGCGCAAAGATGCCATGAACGAAAGGCGATCACAAGGCTTATAGATTCAGCGGTGCAATATGCTTCAAAGCATTGCCATAGTTGCTGCAATATGCTACAATGGCAGTGAGGAGCATAGCTGATGAAAAAAAGTTTGTTTATGAAAAAAATCTTTAGCGTCATACTTGTTGCGGCATTGCTTGCAACAAGTATGGCGTTTGTCTCCGCCCAACATAAAGGCGAAAAAGAAGAGTCCGAGCATATATTTTCCGTGTCGGTAACGTGCGCCTATAGCGGAGAATGTAAAGCCTTATCTCATGCGTTAAGCACTGACAGGGAGCAAAAAGCTCCAAGCGCATCGGCCTCAACCTCAACCACCACAGTCCAAAATTTCTCGGTTTCCGCTGCGGATTTAAGGGCGCAGTTGCTCTCCAAGTACGGGTTTTCCACAAGCAGCACAAATGCCGCTCATTTGCAAAGGACAATGGAAACCCTTTCTCTTTTTCCCGCCGGAATGATTAAGGAAATGAACGACGGCTACAAGCAGCGCGGCGTCTCCCCGACCATCACGCACAATATAGGGGCGAGATCAGCTTCGTCGGCGACTATCTCTATAAGTTATTACAGAGACAACAGAGGAAAGGAAATCGTCACAGGCGGCACAATGGAAATTTTTCTGACGCAGCATGAGGCTCTGGCTCATGAGGTAGGTCACGCCATAGATTTTTATTTGGCGATACTTCGCGGAAAACTCGACACCCTCATAGTAAGCAATGAGCTTGCAAATTACAACGGCGGACACAGATACGGGGGTACATTCAACAGTGATGTCTTTGCGTCAAACTACGGATCGACAAAATATGAAGAGGACTATGCCGAAATCATTGACAGGCTCGTCAGACGTCCTGACGAAACAAAGCAGTATATTATTTCAAAGCCAAACACCGCGCTGACACGCAAATTTCTTCACGTAATAAATCAGATAACGGAGCATTTTGCGGCCATTACCGCGACGAACACCTTTATTTCATTGCTACAGACCAATTTGATAGAGGAATTTGTTACGCGCCTATACGACAAGGCTCTACAAAGGCTTCCGGATTCCGGCGGGTTTAAAAACTGGACAGACCACCTTATATCCGGGACGCCGGGCTCAACGGTGGCTTATGGATTTGTCTTTAGTACAGAAATGAAAAACCGCAACCTGGCAAATGCGGCATTTGTTGAAGTACTATATGAAATGCTCTTGGGACGCGCTTCCGACCCCGGCGGAAAAGCGCATTGGGTGGGCCGGTTAAATAGCGGAGAGTCTCGCGAAACGATATTCGCGGGCTTTGTAAACTCGGTCGAATTTGACGGTTTATGCAAAGCCGCGGGCATAGTGCGCGGCACATATGTACCGCCTCGCTGATTAACCATAGTAAAGCTGTCATAAAATTCATTCCGAGAGCGGAGCATGGATGCGGAGCGTCCGAACCGTCTGCGCAAGGATGACGCAGTGGTTCGGGGAGGAATGATTTTATGACAGCGAAGGAATAGAGGCGGGGAATTATGATTTTATTAAAAACCGAGACCCATTCCGCTAAGTCCTCCGGTCAATTTTGCCATGGACTCGCTCATGCTTGTTTCCGCTTTGCGCAATGCCTCGTTGACAGCCGCCACGATGAGGTCTTGCAGCATTTCCACATCGTCGGGAGAGGCGGCATCGGGTGAAATATCAATCCGGGCAAGCTCGCGCTTGCCTGTAACCACGGCGGTCACAGCGCCGCCGCCGGATTGTGCGCTGTATGTTTTTTCCTCTTCTTCGGCTTGCATTTTCAGCATATCCTCTTGCATCTTTTGAGCCTGCTTAATCATGTTCATATTGATACCGCCGCCCTTGCCGCCGCCGGAGCCACCGCCAAAACCGCCGCCGCGAAATCCTCCTCTGTTTTTTGCCATAATTACAGTCCGTTCCTTTCTTAATTGTGCTATATTTGAATGTCACATCCGCCTATATTTACCGTAAATTACTCGAAACTTACGATGTCAAATTGCTTCAACCGCTCTATTTTGCCGCCGTTATCTTGCGCTGCGGCACTTTCTGCGGTTTCTAAGCGAACCGCGACATCTTTATTTAAGACTTTGCACACAGCGGTTTTGAGCGTGTCCATATATGAGTTTTTAAGCACGCCGACGCCAAACGCATCGGTCAATTTTATAACAAATGTATTATCATCCAAAAAACCCTCAGCCTTGTTTTTGTTGCTTAAAAATGTATGTACTGCGCGATCTTCAATTTGGCTCAATACTTGCGTGAGAATATCTGCGTTCGGGTCGGGCTTGTCGAAACTCACGGGTGAGATTTCCGCCGCCTGCTTTGCCGCAGAAGCGGAGGCAGCAGGGACGGCATCGGCGGCGGGCGCGGAGGGTGCAATGGGCGCGGCGAGAGGCGGGGCAAAAACAGCAGCCGGAGCAGCTATCTTGGATTCGGGCTTAGAAACAGGGGTGCCAACAACGCTGACCGCAGCGGTCAGCGACGAAGAGCATCCCTCAAGCCTTGCAACACGGGCGGCAAGCGCCGAAGTATCGTCAAGCAAACGCTCGTCGCACATTTTGATAATGCACATTTCCAAAGCAAGCCTTGACAGACCCGCGCGTGACAGCCCAAAGATTGCGTTTTTCAAGATGTCAAGACAGTAAAACAAGCGTTCCGAAGCCGCTTTGCCCGAGATATCTAAAAGAGCTGCGCGGGAAACATTGCTGCAAATGAGAGAAGTATCAGCGTCTAATTTGATTACCATCAAATCGCGGATAATGCCCGACAGCTCCCCTATAAGCGCCGCCATATCCTTTCCGTCGTTGTATAGCCGATCTTGTATGCGGAGCGCTAACGCCGTATCGCAAGAGATGATTGCGTCAATCAGGCTCAAAAGGTCATCATCACCCGCAAGCCCGATGGTATCAAGCACATGCTCTAAGTCAATGGGCTTATCGCAAACGCATTGATCGAGGAGCGATATGGCGTCGCGCATAGAGCCGTCAGCCAGCATTGCAAGTTTTTCGGCGGCTTCTTGCGTGAGGGTCAAATTTTCACTTGCCGCTATCTTGGTAAGATAACCGATGATCTCTTCGGAACTAAGCCGCCGGAAGGAAAATTTTTGGCAGCGTGACTGGATGGTGGGAAGCACTTTATGCAGCTCTGTGGTGGCAAGAATAAAAACAATATGTTCCGGCGGCTCTTCCAATGTTTTGAGCAAGGCATTGAACGCCGGAGTTGAAAGCATATGAACCTCGTCAATTATATACACGCGCTTTAGCGCAGAGACGGGCGAGTAGATAGATTCGTTTCGCATGGCGCGAACATCGTCAACGCCATTGTTTGAAGCGGCGTCAAGCTCAAGCACATCAAGTATCGTGCCGTTTTCAATGCCCACGCAAGAGGCGCACTTGTTGCAGGGATTGCCGTCCTCCGGATTTTGGCAATTGATTGCGCGAGCTAAAATCTTGGCACAGGTGGTTTTACCCGTGCCGCGAGTGCCGACAAATAAATATGCGTGCGTATATCTGCCGCTCACAATCTGACGGCGCAATGTCTCCGTGATGTGCTTTTGCCCGGCAACATCGTCAAAGCTGCTTGGTCTGTACTTTCTGTATAAAGCCTGATACATTTTGGACTCCTTTGCCAAGCCGCGCTCCGAGTAAATCTTATAAATTTAGCCGCACACCGGTTTTTGAAAATGTGATATACCCGCTGGCCGGGCAGCCGGCTCTTAGCCGGCACCCTTGCGGCACACATGAGGTTTTGCTTAATGCTGCTCGGTTCCCCGCCTGACATGGTTCGCAAATTCACGTTGCGCAAGACCGGCCCGTCAACGCTGCTTACCCGGAGCTGACGACACATCACAAGTCCGAGAACCGGGATTCATCCCTGCTGTAGCGGTTTGCAGGCTACAGGGCACCGCTAACTCCCCGACTAGTGCGACCGAAAACATTATACTACGGTGATGTCCGTGTTGGCAATACAGTCTTGCAAAAAGCGTAAATTCCCAAAGTAAGAGCAACAGTAGAATGGTGGATTGCGTTTACTCTGGGAAATGGCTAAAAATCAAGGTGCATTTAATGTGAGAAAAGAAAAGCGACGGAAAACGAGTAGCTTATAT